>NZ_QKSM01000036.1 GCF_003234185.1 Curtobacterium sp. MCSS17_008 | reverse complement strand
CCGGCAGCGTCCTCGGACACGTGGACCGTGGTGCCGGTCAGGACCGCGTTGTCACCCTCGAGCTGCAGCGGCTTCAGCGACCCACCCCACAGCTCGAACAGGTACGCGTCCGACGCGGCGACCTTGCCGTTGACCAGCACGTCACCGTAGAGCTTCGACGAGCCCGGGTTCACCACGAAGTTCTCCAACGTCACCGTCGTGTCACCGGCCTGCAGGGTCAGACCCGAGTCGTCGTGGTTCAGCAGACCCTGCACGTACGGACGGTAGTCACCATCCGGCGACCAGTACGTCACCGAACCGGCGCTGATCGGGAACGACACCGCACCGTCCTCGAGCGTGGCGTCACCGGACACACCCGGGGTCAGCTTCAGCGACGCCAACGCGTCCGTGAAGCTGCTGTCCAGGGCGACGGAGGTGTCACCACCGAGGACCTCCGGCACACTCGCGACCGGCGCGGGGATCTCCGACGCCTCCGACGACGACGACACCGTCTGCACGTTCGGCGTCGACGCGTTCGCGGAGGTCACACCGAACGCAGCACCGGTCAGGACGAGGGCGCCCGTGGTGGCGAGGGTGATCGAGGTCTTCATGGACTTGCGCATGAGATGCGTTCCTTTCGTCGTCGCGCTCGGCGCGATGTGCTGCGTGCGCGCCGAACACACCCCGGAAAGGGGTGGAGAACCAGCAACCTGCGGCTGGTGAGCGCTTCCGGGTGTCTCCCGGTCGATGCAAGGGATTCGACACCCACCACCGAACGGTTTGG
>NZ_QKSM01000035.1 GCF_003234185.1 Curtobacterium sp. MCSS17_008 | reverse complement strand
GTCGTCGCCGCCTCGCTCGCCGTCGCCCTCGGCGGACTCGGCATCGCAACCCTTCCGCACGCCGCCTCTGCCGTCGAGGGCGAACCTGCGCCGACCGCGGTGACCTCCGCCCCGGTCGAGCCGCAGCCCACGGCAACGGCGTCCGCGTCAGCCCCGGCTCCCCAACCCAACGCGCCGACCCCGATCCCGACCACAGCCCCGACCGCTGCGCCGGCTCCCGCGCCGAGCGTGGAGCCGACACCTGAACCGACTCCGACAGCCCTCGCCGTGACGTACGCCGGGGATTCCCTCACAGCGATGCCGCAGTCGTGGATGAAGCAGATGAAGGACCCGTCGATCTCGACCATCGGAGGAGTCGCCATCAACGGGGCGACCTCGACCCGCATCCTGCACGGCGCGACGAAGCGCGACGCCGACGTGCTCGTCGTGATGGCAGGTACGAACGACCTGCGGTACGGCTACAGCTCCAAGTCGATCCTCAAGAACATCGACGGGATCGCCCGTACCGTCGGAGCGGATCACGTCCTCATCGCAGCGATCGCGCCGTCGAACATCACCAAGTACGGGAGCAAGCGGATCGACCGGCGCAAGCAGGGCGAGATCCTCAACCGCGACCTCCAGAACCACGCGCTCACGAAGGGATGGATGTTCGTCGACCCGTGGGCCGCTGACCGCATGCTCAACGGTGGCTGGTCGTGGAAGCGCACGACCGACGGCGTGCACCCCACCACGGCGATGTCAGCGAAGGTCTCCGTGCGGATGCAACAGGCCATCCACCTCGCCGCCGAGGGCGCCAAGCCCTAGGACAGTGAGCGGGCTTCGGTC
>NZ_QKSM01000034.1 GCF_003234185.1 Curtobacterium sp. MCSS17_008 | reverse complement strand
CCCGGGTTCGCGACGCCGCGGATGATGAGGTCCCGCAGGTGCTCGTTGTACCGCTTGACGGGGCACTGGCCGGTGCCGAAGGACAGGCCCTTCGTCCACGCGGTCCCCCAGTCGAACGCGGGGCGGCCCTGCTTCGCGTCCTCCGTCGGGCCCTTCGGGTCCTCGGGCTCGAACACGCCGACGACGCCGATCCGGCCCGTGGCGCGGACGACCTGCACGAGGCCGTCGAGCGTCATCGCCGGGTCCTCCTCTCCGGTGTGGTCGTGCGCCTGGTAACCGACCGCCTCGACGCCGCAGTCCACGCCGAAGCCGTCCGTGCCGTCGGTGATCGCCTGCACCGGGTCGGTCGTGCTCGAGTTGATCGCGGTGGCACCGTAGTGCTCGGCCAGCTCGAGCCGGTCCGGCTGGCTGTCGACGACGAAGACCTGCGAGGCGCCGCGGATCCGGGCGCTCAACGCTGCCATCAGCCCGACCGGCCCCGCTCCGTAGATCGCGACCGTGTTGCCGGGCTGCACGCCGGCGAGCTCGGTGCCGTGGTACCCGGTGGGGAAGATGTCCGACAGCATCGTGAAGTCCTTCTCGTGCTCGTTGCCCTCCGGGAGCTTGAGCAGGTTGAAGTCGCCCCACGGCACACGCAGGTACTCGGCCTGACCGCCCCAGTACGGGCCCATCATCGGGTAGCCGAACCCGGCTCCCGGCGTGCCGGACGGGTTGGCGCGGAGACAGGCCGACGTGAAGCCCGCGTTGCAGTTGCGGCAGGTACCGCAGGCGAGGTTGAACGGCACCGAGACCCGGTCGCCGACGCTGATGCGGTTGATGCCGCTGCCGACCTCGACGACGACGCCCATGTTCTCGTGGCCGAGGACCATGCCCGACTCGAAGTCGACCCGCCCCTCGTAGGGGTGCAGGTC
>NZ_QKSM01000033.1 GCF_003234185.1 Curtobacterium sp. MCSS17_008 | reverse complement strand
GGGACTGCTGCAGGTTCGGTTGACTCCTGACAGGTAGGAGCGTTGGCTCCTGCTGGAAGGATGTGCGCCATGGTGAAGGCGTATCCGGAAGAGTTCCGCCGTGATGTGATTGCGGTCGCCCGGAAGGGTGAGTCGTCGGTGCGGCAGGTCGCGAGGGACTTCGGTGTCTCCGAGTCCTGCCTGGCCCGCTGGTTGCGGCTCGCGGACCGTGACGACGGCATCAGTGTTGCAGCGGCGCCGTCGGCGAAAGCCGTTGAGCAGGCGGAGCTGCGGGACGCGCAGAAACGGATTCGGCTCCTCGAGCAGGAGAACGAGATCCTCCGTCGGGCGACCGCCTATCTGTCGCAGGCGCATCTCCCAAAATGATGTACCCGCTGGTCCTCGAACTCGCCGCCGACCGGATCCCGGTCGCGGTGGCCTGCCGGGTGCTGGGCTTCTCGAAGCAGGCGTTCTATCGGTGGCGTGCCAGTCCGGTAACCGATCGCGACTGGGCGGACGCGCACCTCACCAACGCCGCGATCGACGCGCACCGCGACGACCCGACGTTCGGGTATCGGTTCATCGCCGACGACCTCCACGCGGCCGGCCTCCGGGTTTCGGAACGGCGGGTGTGGCGGCTGTGCTCACAGCAGCGGCTCTGGTCGTTGCATGCGAAGAAGCGCGGCCTGAATCGCAAGGCCGGGCCGCCGGTGCACGACGACCGGGTCCGACGAGCATTCACGGCGCCAGACCTGGACCGGCTGTGGCTGACAGACATCACCGAACACCCGACCGGTGAGGGCAAGCTCTACCTCTGCGCGGTCAAGGACGCCTGCTCGCGGCGCATCGTCGGCTACTCGATCAGTGACCGGATGCGGTCCTCGCTCGCTGTCGCGGCCCTGCATATGGCGGTGGACCGCCGGAACCCGGCCGGGACTGTTGTGCACTCGGACCGGGGCAGCCAGTTCCGGTCGAAGAAGTTCGTCCGCGCGCTCAGTGACGCCGGGCTCCTCGGGTCGATGGGCCGCGTCGGCGCGTGCGCGGACAACGCGGCGATGGAATCGTTCTTCGCGCTCCTGCAGAAGAACGTCTTGAACCGGAAACGTTGGGCAACCCGGGAAGAGCTCAGGCTCGCGATCATCACCTGGATCGAGGCGACCTATCACCGGAAACGACGGCAACGCGGTCTGGGGAAGTTGACCCCGGTCGAGTACGAGACGATCATCAACCCACAGGTCGCACTCGCGGCCT
>NZ_QKSM01000032.1 GCF_003234185.1 Curtobacterium sp. MCSS17_008 | reverse complement strand
GGGCCGCCTCGTAGGCCGCGTCGACGTCGTCCTGCGACGCCAGCTGGATCTCGACGAGGGACGCACCCGTCCACGGGTCGATGTCCTCCGCGGTGCGGTCCGACGAACCCCGCCGCCACTCGCCACCGATCGCCAGCCGGTCGAAGCCGGTGTACCGCTCGTCACTGTGGTTGCTCATGTCGTTCCCTTCGTGGGTGGTCGGTGATCGGTGGTGGCTGGTCCGTCACGTCGTCCGTCGGTCGAGCGCCGGCCGGCCCCCGAGGCGCGCCACCGTGCTCGCAGCGGCGCGTGCGGCCGCCTGGGCAGCGTCGTCAGGCGCCGCCCCGTGGGCGAGTGCGGCGACGAGCCCCGCCAGGAAGGCGTCGCCCCCACCCGTCCGATCGACGACGGGAGTGTCCCCGTAGGGCAGGAACACCGTCCCCGTGCCCCAGTCGACGAGATCCCCCTCGCCCGGCACGGTGACGGCGGCGATCGACGGTCCACGGCTGAGGAGGTACCGCGTCGTGTGGGCGGCGTCACCCCGGTCGCGCACCACGGACCCGGTCCACGCGGCCGCCTCGACGGCGTCGGCGCGGACGAGGTCGGCCGAGGCCAGCAGGGCGTCGCCGTCGGTGTCCGCAGCCCCGTCGAGCACGATCCGGGCCCCGGCGTCGGCAGCGGACCGCGCCGCCACCGACAGGGCGTCCGCAGGCTGTTGCAGCTGCAGGGACACCACCGCGGCTCCCGCGAACAGCGGCGCGGCGCGTTCGACGTCCGTAGGGTCGAGGAGCGCATCCGTGGGCACGTCCTCCAGGAGACGCCGCCCGTCCTCGCCCGTGACGTCCACCAGCAGCGCGGTCTTGCCGCGACGCGCGACACCCGACACGTCCAAGCCCTCGGCTTCTGCCTCGTGCAGCACGTCCTGCCCCGCGTGGTCGGTGCCGACCACGCCGACGATCGCCACGGCGAGCCCGAGCTGGTGCAGTCCGAGCGCCTGGTTGGCGCCCTTCCCACCGAGCCGCTCGATGCGCCGCCCGATGCGCGTGCTCCCGCCCGGCTCGGGCACGCGCCCGACGTCGAGCACGAGGTCCCGGGCGACCTGGCCGACCACGACGGCCCGCCGAGGTCGGTCCAGGCCACCGCTCCGGGGTGCTGGTGGCGCCGTCCGCGTCATGCGCCCTGCGGGTGGAGGAGGACCTTCGTCCAGCCGTCCTCACGCTTGTCGAAGTGGTCGTACGCGTCCGGGGCCTCGTCGAGGGAGACCTCGTGCGAGACGATGTCGCCCGGGTTCGCGACGCCGCGGATGATGAGGTCCCGCAGGTGCTCGTTGTACCGCTTGACGGGGCACTGGCCGGTGCCGAAGGACAGGCCCTTCGTCCACGCGGTCCCCCAG
>NZ_QKSM01000031.1 GCF_003234185.1 Curtobacterium sp. MCSS17_008 | reverse complement strand
GGGGTTCGTCGGACCGCACCGCGGAGGACATCGACCCGTGGACGGGTGCGTCCCTCGTCGAGATCCAGCTGGCGTCGCAGGACGACGTCGACGCGGCCTACGAGGCGGCCCGACGCGCGCAGGTCGACTGGGCGCGGACGACCACGGCCGAGCGGGCGGCGGTGATCACCCGCGCCGTGCAGGTGTTCGACGACCGCAAGGACGAGATCGTCGACTGGCTCGTCCACGAGTCGGGCGGCACGCGGTTCAAGGCCGAGTTCGAGTGGGAGACGGCGCGCGCGGTCACGCAGGAGGCGGCGTCGTACCCGTACCGGGCGCACGGGGAGATCCGCGGGTCGGACATCCCCGGCAAGGAGAACCGCGCCTACCGGGAGCCCCTCGGTGTGGTCTGCGTGATCAGCCCCTGGAACTTCCCCCTGCAACTGTCGCAGCGCTCCGTCGCGCCCGCGCTCGCCCTCGGGAACGCGGTCGTGCTGAAGCCGGCGAGCGACACCCCGGTCACCGGCGGGCTGCTCCTGGCGAAGGTGTTCGAGGAGGCGGGGCTGCCGGCTGGCCTGCTCAACGTCGTGGTGGGTGCCGGCAGCGAGATCGGGGACTACGTGGTCGAGCACGAGGTGCCGAAGCTCGTCTCCTTCACCGGCTCGACGGCGGTCGGACGGCACATCGGCGAGCTCGCGACGGGCGGGGAGCACATCAAGCGCGTCGCGCTCGAACTGGGCGGCAACGCGCCGTTCGTCGTGCTCGACGACGCCGACGTCGAGCAGGCCGCGCGGTCGGCGGTGTTCAGTCGCTTCCTGCACCAGGGCCAGGTGTGCATGAGCACGAACCGGATCGTCGTCGACACGACCGTGTACGACGCGTTCGTCGAGTCGTTCGTCCGGCGGGTGCGGGACCTGAAGGTCGGCGACGTGGACGACCCGGCGACGTTCATCGGCCCGATCATCAACGACCGGCAGCTCGAGTCGCTGCAGGAGAAGATCGCGAAGGCACACGAGGAGGGCGCCCGGCAGGTCGTCGGCGGCGATCCGGAGGGACGGGTGCTGCCTCCACACGTCTTCGTCGACGTCACCCAGGACATGTCCCTGGCGCGTGAGGAGTCGTTCGGCCCGATCGTGCCGATCATCCGGGCGGCGGACGAGGAGGACGCCCTCCGGATCGCGAACGACACCGAGTACGGGCTCTCCAGCGCCGTGTTCACCGCCGACCTCGACCGGGGCGCGGAGTTCGCGCGGCGCATCGACGCGGGCATGACGCACGTCAACGACACCAGTGACGAGGACGAGGCGAACGCTCCCTTCGGCGGGGAGAAGAACTCCGGCCTCGGCAGGTTCCGCGGCGACTGGATCATCGACGAGCTGACCCGGTTGCACTGGGTCTCCGTCCAGCGGAC
>NZ_QKSM01000030.1 GCF_003234185.1 Curtobacterium sp. MCSS17_008 | reverse complement strand
TAGCGAGAGGGAAACGCCCGGTCACATTCCGAACCCGGAAGCTAAGCCTCTCAGCGCCGATGGTACTGCAAGGGGGACCTTGTGGGAGAGTAGGACGCCGCCGGACTCAACGTTCGCAACACCAGGAAACCCCTGACCATCACCGGTCAGGGGTTTTCTGCGTTCGGGGTCGCTTGCAGGCAGGGCTTCGTGGACGGGCGTCGTGCTGCGCGCTGCGTGCTGCGCGCTGCGACAGGGTCGTCGCGAGGCGTGGATCGTGGGGGATCTGTTCGACGTGGAGCCCGAGCAGCCGGGTTGCCCGGTGATCCGGAGCTGTGGTGCAAGACCCGCGGTCGCTCCCTGGCATCTTCAATGGCGGCGCTGCGAGGCGAGTTCGAGGCGGAGCTGCGCTCGCACTCCGCTCGGGCGCTCGGGCGCTCGGGCGGTCGCTGCGCTGGGCCGGCGCTCGGGCCGCGGAGGCCGGGTGTTTCTCCTGCTGCCGGCACGTGGCGGTCTGCTCGGTGTCATGGCTGAGGAGTCGGCTGGCGAACGCGCTCGGCAGCGCGGCTGCCACCGGTGTGGATCTGGTCACCGCGAAGGCGATGAGCGAGGGCGGCCGGCGGCTCCCTGCGCGCGCGGTGACGGGAACGACATGGCGAGCGTCTTCGCGTGGGCGGCGGCTCGCGGCTCGGCATCGCGTCGGTGCAGGGGGAGTCCGGCACCCGCTCGAGCTCGCTCCTGACCCGTGTCGTGGTCGTGCCCAGCGCGAGAGGTCAAAGGACGGCGTTGCCGGTGGTGTCCGTGTCGGGAGAACCTCGTCCGGGCTGGTTGCCGGACGTCGCTGATGCGACGGTGGGTGGAGGCGCTGGATCTGCGGGGCAGCGCGTTCAGCGGTTCTCCGCGCGACAGGGGTCCCGCCAGAGGGGCCAGCGACGCGCGATTGCGGTCGCGCCGCCTGCGCGATCCGCGAGACGTGTTGACCCCGGCGCCCAGAGCACCGAGCCGCCGGTGTCACCTCGACCACGCGGTGACAGCAGCCGGTCTGGGTCCTTAGGGCTTTGGGTCCTGGGTCCCTGGGTCCTTGGGTCCTTGGGTCCTTGGGTCCCTGGGGCCTTGGGGCCTTGGGGCCTTGGGGCCTTGGGGCCTTGGGTCCCCGGGTCCTCCGGCCCTGAGGCTCTTGGGCCCTTGGGTCCTTGAGTCCTCGGATCATGGGGCCATAGGGCCATAGGGCCATAGGGCCATGGGGCCATGGGGCCTTGGCGCCTGGGGGCCTCGGCGTCGTAGGAGCCTGCGTCCTCAAGGGTGCGGGTGCCTGCACTCGGGCACCCGCGTTCGGGCCCCGAGTGCCGTCCAGCGGCTCCTGCGTCATCGGAACCGAGTGGCGGGTGTGGGCGTCGAAGTTGCACCCCGGTCCCTCACGCCGTACGACTGTCGTCGGTCGAGGTCCCCGGCCTCCGGTCACCATTGAGTAGGGCGCGCGAGTCGACCAGGACGGCGAGCAGGTCGGCGACCGCCGGCGGCCCGACGACCGACACGCCCGGGATGCAGCCCCGCTTGGCAGCGCGTTCACCTGCGCGTAAGCTTGTACCTCGTTGCCGCTGAGGCGGAGAACGGAACGGCCGGTTCGGTCGCCTCCGAGTCTCGCCTGGGCAACCAACTTCCAGCCCCTCTGATGATGTCCGCGGTTCGCGGTCGGAGT
>NZ_QKSM01000003.1 GCF_003234185.1 Curtobacterium sp. MCSS17_008 | reverse complement strand
GCTCGACTCTGCGAGGGGCGGCGTGTCGTGCGACCTCGGCGACCGCGGGCGGGACGGCAGGACGGCGGGGCGGGCGGGGCGGGACGGCAGGACGGCGGGGCGGCCGGTCAGTGTCGGCCGGGCCGACGGGGTCGGGTCGGCACCGTCCACCCGACGGTCCCTGCTCCGTCGCAGGAGGGAGGCGCCCGCGCGCGACGCACCGGTAGGGTCGGCTCGTGGCCAGCAACGATGCGTTCGACGACCGGTACGACCTCCGCGAGTTCGCTCCGACGACCGACGACCAGGGGGCACCGACGCCGGAGACCGAGGCGTGGATGCGCGCCGTCGGGCTCGGGTTCCACGAGCCCCACCCCGACGCCGAAGGTGTGGCGCGCATGGCGTCGCACTTCGTCGCGGACCAGGAGACGTTCCTCGGCGTGTACCTGCGTGACCCGTTCCCGGGCTCCGTGGACGAGACCTGGCCGGCCGGCACCTTCACCTGGTTCCGCAAGCGGCTGACCTGGGGTGACGGCGCAGCCATCGACACGCAGGCGATCTCCGCCGTGACCGTGCGTCCGACCGAGCGCCGGCGCGGGATCCTGCGCCGGATGATGACCCACGCGCTCGAGCGCGGCGTCGCCGAGGGGTACGCCGTCGCGTCGCTCACCGCCTCCGAGGGCACGATCTACCGTCGCTTCGGCTTCGGCTGCGCCATCCGTGAGCGTGCGGTGCGGGTCCGTCGCGAGCGGGCGCTGCCCCTGCTCGCACCGACCACGGGCACGGTCGCCGTCGTCACACCCGAGTGGCTCGCCGCCGGTACCGGCCGCGCGGTGTTCGACCGGTTCGACGCCCGGACCCCCGGGTCGATGGTGCGGAACACCGGCACCTGGCCGATCGTGTTCGGGCTGCGGAACGGCGACGGCCAGCCGGCGAAGGACGTCCGCGCCGCCGTGCACCGCCCCGAGGACTCCGACGAGGTCGACGGCTACGTGACCTGGCGGGTGAAGGAGGGCAAGGGCGAGACCGTGCTCGAGGTCGTCGACCTCGTGTACGCCACCGACGCGGCCTACCTGTCGCTGTGGGAGTTCCTGCTCTCGATCGACCTGAACGACGTGGTCGCGTACAACCGCTCGCGCCTCGACGACCCGATCGTCGCGGCGCTCGGTGACAACCGCGCGTACGACGTCGAGCACGAGGAGGACCACGTCTGGCTGCGGGTGCTCGACGTACCGGCGGTGCTGACCTCGCGGCCGTACGCGGTCGACGGGTCGATCGTGCTCGCGGTCACCGACGCGATGGGCTTCGCCGCGGGCACCTACCGCCTGGACGTGGTCGACGGGCAGGGCACGGTGACGCGCACGTCGGGGGACGACTCCGGCGAGGCCGACCTGCGGCTGGACGTGGCGGACCTCGGTGCGGTGCTCATCGGCTCGGTGTCACCGGTCACCCTCGCGGCTGCCGGCCTCGTGCGCGCGGTGGACCCGGCAGCGCCGGCGCTGTTCCGCGCGATGCTCACCCCGGCCCGCACGCCGCACGGCATCACGTACTTCTGATGTCCGACGACGGGCTCGCCGACTCGGTGCGGCGGGCCCGCCGGGCGGTCGCCGTCCTGGAGCGGATGGACGACGGCGCCTCCCACCCCTTCGGGCGGTAGGCGGCCGGGAGGCGCGTGCGCGCCTCGGTCAGGCCGGTGCCGACGTGCGCGCCACGCGCCCGGCGATCGCCGAGACGCCGAGGGCCGCGGCCAGGAACACGACCGCGAGGACCGCCCAGCCCGGGGTGCCGAGGTCGATCGCCGTGAGCGTCACCACGGCGGGGGCGACCATCGCCGCGACGGCGTACCCGGTGCCGTACACCCCCTGGTAGGCGCCGATGCGATCCGCCGGTGCCAGCTCGAAGCTCAGCGCCCACCCGGCGGCACTCGAGGTGATCTCGGCGAGCGTGTGCGCGATCGCCGCCCCGACGAGCACCGCGGTCGCGATCGCCGCCGGGACCCAGTCGTCGCCACGGATCCAGCCCGCGGCTGCCCACAGCCCGCACGCGAGCGCCATCACCCACCCGGCGCGCCGCATCACCCGGGCGGCGCCGGCGACGGTGTCGGTCCCCCGGCTCATCCGGACCTGGAGCAGGACGACCACCACGGTGTTCACGAGCAGGAGCGGCGAGACCAGGACGTCCGGCGCGACCGTGTGCTGCACCACCCAGAGCGGGACCGCGATCTCGAACACGCCGAACTGCATGCCGAACACACCCGTCAGCGCGGCGACCGTGAGGAACCGGACGTCCCGGTACGGGCTCCGGCCGGTGAGCTCGCGACGCAGGATCGTGCCGGTGTCGGTCCGGTCGGCCGGCGCGGGGTCGATGCGGGACGGCGAGAGCCCGGCGACGAGGAACGCCGAGGAGACGAAGAGCAACCCGGACACCACCATCGTCACCCGGTACGCCTCACCGGTGCCGATCGCCAGCGGGATCGCGGCGAGCGCCGTCCCGATGCCGATGCCGACGTTCGTGACGGTCCGCATCGTCGCGCGCACGCGGACGCGCTCGGACCCCGGGAACGCCCGACCGATGGCGGCGCTCCGGACCGACCCGCCGCCCTGCTGTGCGAGCGTGACGACCGATGCGGTGACGATCAGGGTCGTGAGGTCCTGGACGAGCACGTAGGCGACGAGGGCGAGCCCCTGGACGACGTGCAGCCAGACGAGCATGCGCCGCGCGCTGAACCGGTCGGCGAGGTGCCCGAACGTCAGCGAGGACACGACCCCGACCGCGCCGGCCACCGTCAGGCCGAGGCCGACCGCGACGGCGGGGATGCCCACGATCGTGATGAGGTAGAGGGACGTCAGGGTGAAGAACGCGCCGCGGCCGAGGGTGTCGACGAGCGTGACCGTGAGGAGCCGTCGCAGCGTGGTGTCCCGGCGGACGAGGGTGCGGATCGTGACCTGCTGCTCGGTGGTGCTCACGATGCAGTTCTGGCAGCGCCGCGGACCAGGACGAACAGATGTAGGTTCTGGCTTCATGATCCGCTACCGCCTGGAACCGGGTGACGTCTCGGCCGTGCGCTTCGGCATCTCCCCGTTGTCGGAGCTCGGGCTCGGGCTCCGCGCGTTCCGGGCTCCCGAGCGCTACCCGCTGCAGCAGCCGTGGCTCGACCGCATCGCGGGAGCCCTGCCGGTCCTCGACCGCGCGGTCCTGGCGGGCCTGGTCGACGAGCGCCGGTGGGTCGCGGACTTCGTCAACCCGCGGCCGGAGTCACCGCTGACCTCGTTCGACGACGAGCTCCGGACGTTGGGACGGATCACACCCGCCCGGCTGCGCACCGACCTCGAACGGGTGCACGGGACGGTGCCGGACGCCTTCGTCGGGAGGCACGCCGACGTGGTCGAGCGGTTGCAGCGCGCGCTCGCCACGACCTGGGAGATCTGCTTCGCCCCGTACTGGCCCCGCATGCGGCGCGTGCTGCAGGCCGACGTCACCCACCGCGGGCGCACCGCCGCGCACGAGGGCATCGGAGCCGTGCTCTCCGGGCTGTCGGAGTCCGTCCGGTTCGACGGACGACACCTGGACGTCCGGCTGAACAGCCCGATCGCCCGGGACCGCCCCGTGCAGGGCGAGGGGCTCACGCTCGTGCCGTCGGTCTTCGTGGTGCGGGCGTCCACCCCGATCGACGACGACCTGCCGCCGACGGTGATGTACCCGGCGCGGGGTCAGGGCGCGATGTGGTCGACCGCGTCGCAACCCGATGCGGGTGCGGTGCGGGACCTGCTCGGCCGGACGCGCGCCGCGCTCCTCGACGCACTCGGCGAGCCGACGTCGTCGACCGACCTCGCGATGCGGTTCGGCGTCTCGACGTCGGCGGTGAACCAGCACCTGCGGGTGATGGAGCGTGGCGGCCTGCTCAACCGCACGCGGTACGGCCGGGCGGTGCTGTACTACCGCAGTACCGTCGGCGACGCGCTCGCTCGCCGGGAGTGAACGCGCCGCCGGGCGTCGTCAGCGGTCGAACAGGCCGCCGAGGAAGTCGTTGCCGAGGTTCGACGCCTGCTCGCCGAGCCCGCTCGCCTGCTCGCCCAGCCCGCTCGCCTGCTCGCCAAGCCCGCCGAGGAACTGCTCGCCCTCGGCCGCGAAGCCCTCGACACCGCCGCCGAGGTCCGCCAGGCCGAGGTCGCCCATGCCCGACGCGATGCCCTCGAAGTCGACACCGAGGTCCGCTGCCCCGGCGAGGACCGGAGCGGCCGCCGCGCTGACGACCGCACCACCGGCGACCGCCACCGCCAGGCCGCCGAGGGCCATCGCGCCGGCACCGACCGCAGCACCACCGGCGAAGGCCCCGCCCCGACCACCGTCGGACCGACGGGTTCCGCCGAGGACGCGGCGGATGAGACCGGGGCGCGACATCTCCCCGCGGGTCATCGCCCGGGCCATGCTGCCCGACGAGTCGTCACGCAGGTGCTCGTGCGGCGGGAGCTCGGAGTTCAGCCGGTCGCGGACCTGCTGGCGCTGCGCCGGCGTGAGGCGGGCGAAGGCGTCGTGGTGGACCTGCTCGAGCTGGTCGGGGCTCGACGTCCGGAGCAGGTAGTCGTACTTGGCGAGCGCGACCTTGTCCGGGTCGGCCTGACCGCGGTGCTGCTGCGCCGGCTGCGGCTGGCCGTACTGCTGCGAGTGCTGCTGCGACTGGCCGTACGACGGCTGGCCGTACTGCTGCTGGCCGTCCTGCTGCTGGCCGTACTGCTGCTGATTCGGCTGCTGCCGCGAACGGTCGTCGCCCGTGAGCTTGTCCGCAGCGGTGCGGACGATGTCGCGCCAGTCCGTCCCACCCGACGACTGCTGGTTCCCAGCGGCGGCGTTCCCCTGCGCGCGCTGCTTCTGCATCTGCTTGTCGATGACCTTCGAGGCCATGCCGAGGATCCGGTTGAGGTTCGCCATGGTCCAACCTTTGTGATCACACATGTGAGCACTCAGCGACGGAGCAGTGCGCCACCCGTCGAACCGGTGCGAGAGCGCTGGGAACCGACGCCGGATCCGCGGTCAGGAGAGCACGCGCGCCAGGAACGCGTTGCGGAACCGCCCGGCCGGGTCGAGGTCCCGCGCGAGCGCAGCGAAGTCGTCGAGCCGCGGGTAGGCCTCGTGGAGCCGGTCGACCCCGGCCGCCGACACCTTGCCCCAGTGCGGGCGGGGGTCGAAGGGTGCGAGGACCTCCTCGATCCGCTCCACCGCCGCTGCGACGGCCGCGGCGTCCCGACGGAAGGTGAAGTGCACCCCCACCGACTGCCGCTCCGACGACGGCGCGAGCCACGCGGTGTCGGCGGCGATCGTCCGGACCTCGGCCGCGATGAGGATCGGCCGGAACAGCGGCTCCAGCGGTCGGAGCGCCTCGAGCGCGGCCCCGGCGTGCGCCGCGGGGATCAGGTACTCCGCCTGGATCTCCGCGCCGGTGGACGGCGTGAACGAGGACCGGAAGTGCGGCAACCGCTCGGCCCACGGCCCGGGCACGCCGCCCTGCTCGGTGACGCCCGCGGGGTCGTTCTCCCCCGGGTGCACCGGACCGTCGGCACGGCGGGCGCCGAGCGCGACGAGGTCGACCGCCGGTGCGGGATCGTCCACGCGGTGCTTCGTCCAGACCTGACGGGCGCCGCGGTCGTCGAACGAGGTGAACAGCGACACCGAGTACGCGTCGGACATCACCGCGTCGAAGTGCGCGAGCACGGCGTCCCACGGCAGGTCGAGGTGCACGGTCGTGGCGACCCGGAACGTCGGCTCGATCGCGAGCTCGACGGCCGTGACGACCCCGAGCGCGCCCAGCGCCACCCGGTGCGCGTCGAGGGCACCGTCCGGGGTCGACGCGTCGACCCGGTCGAGCGACCCGGAGGCGCGCACGACCTCGAGGCCGACCACCGCCTGCGCGAGCGACGGGTTGCGGACGCCGGAGCCGTGCGTGCCGGTGGCGACGGCTCCGGCGACCGAGATGTGCGGCAGGGAGGCGAGGTTCGCGAGTGCCCAGCCACGGGCCTCCAGTCCGGACGCCACCCGCGCGTGCGTCATGCCGGCGGCGACCCGGACCACGCGGCGGTCGGTGTCGACGTCGACCACCGGCGGCATGTCGGTGAGCGTGACCTGGACGGCGTCGGTGTCGGCGATCTCGTTGAACGAGTGCGTCGAGCCGAGCGCCGTCAGGCGCGGCGTGGCCGCGACGAGCTGCTGCAGGTCCGCCACCGAGGTGGGGCGGGCCAGCGCGGAGGCGCGGTAGGTGACGTTCCCCGCCCAGTTGGTGCGGGTCGTCGCGGCCACGGTCACGGCCCTAGAACCCGCGGTCGAGACGGTGCCACGCCTGCTGCAGGCGCAGCTCGTCGCGGAAGCCGCGGGCCGTGGTGTGCTCGTCGATGACGAGGAACTCGGTGCCGACCATGGTCGCGAGGTCCTCGACGACCTGCAGGCCGACGGCGGTCGTCATGACGGTGTGGTGGGCGGCGCCGGCGGTGAGCCAGGCCTCCGCTGCGACGGGGAAGGACGGCCGCGGCTCCCAGACGGCGCGGCCGACGGGGAGCTTCGGCAGGGCCTCGGTGGGCGGCACGACGTCGACGACGTTCGCGGTGAGGCGGAAGCCGTCGCGGGTGTCCGACAGGGCGACGACGACGGCCTCGCCCGCGTCGGCGGTGAACACCAGGCGGACCGGGTCGTCCTTGCCGCCGATGCCGAGCGGGTGGATCTCCAGCGTCGGCTTCGTCGTGGTGAGCGTCGGCGAGACCTCGAGCATGTGCGCGCCGAGGATCTTCTCGGCGCCCGGGGTGAGGTCGTACGTGTAGTCCTCCATGAGCGAGGCACCACCGGGCAGGCCCGCGCCCGCGACGTTCATCGCGCGGACGAGGACGGCGGTCTTCCAGTCGCCCTCGGCGCCGAAGCCGTACCCGTCGGCCATGAGCCGCTGCACCGCGAGGCCGGGCAGCTGCTTGAGCGTGCCGAGGTCCTCGAAGTTCGTCGTGAACGCGGCCGAACCGTTCTGCGACAGGAGCGCGCGGAGGCCGAGCTCGATCGCGGCACCGTCGCGGAGCGCCTGGCGACGGTCGCCGCCGTCCTGCAGCTCCGGCACCAGGTCGTAGGACCGGTCGTACTCGGCGACGAGCGCGTCGATCGCTGCCGTGTCGGCTTCGGCCGACTCCACCGCGGCGGCGAGCTCGTTGACCGCCCAGGTGTTCACCTGCACGCCGAGCTCGATCTCCGCCTCGGTCTTGTCGCCCTCGGTGACGGCGACGTAGCGCATGTTGTCGCCGAAGCGCGTCAGCTTGAGCTCACGCACGGCGGCCGCACCGGCGGCGGCACGGGTCCAGTCGGACACCCGCTGCTGCACGCGCGGGTCGGAGACGTGCCCGACGGCGGTCGCGTGCCGGACACCGAGGCGCGCCAGGGCGTACCCGAACTCGCGGTCGCCGTGCGCGGCCTGGTTGAGGTTCATGAAGTCGAAGTCGATGTCGCCCCACGGCAGCGCGACGTTCGCCTGGGTGTGCAGGTGCAGCAGCGGCTTCGTCAGCGCCTGCAGCCCGCCGATCCACATCTTCGCGGGGCTGAACGTGTGCATCCACGTCGTTACCCCGATGACCTTGTCGTCGGCGCTGGCCTCGATGAGCGCGCGGCGGATGCCGTCGGCGTCCTTGAGCACCGGCTTCCAGACGAGCTTCACGGGGAGCGCGCCGGCGAGCGACTCGTGCACGGCACGCGACTGCTCCTCGACCTGGCGCAGCGTCTCCTCGCCGTACAGGCCCTGCGACCCGGTGAGGAACCACACCTCGTAGCTGTCGAGGGTGGCCTGGGGGTTCACCTGCGTCATCGCATGGCTCCTTCGGGGTTCTGTCCGTAGACGTTCTGGTAGCGGTCGAAGAGTCGGTCGATGTCGTCGGGGGCGATCGGCACGAGCTCGCCGCCCTGCTTCGCGATGTGCACGGTGCGTGCGACGTCCTCGCACATCACCGCCGCCTTGACGGCGTCCTTCGCGTCCTTGCCGATCGTGAAGACGCCGTGGTTCTGCATGAGCACGGCGCGGCTCCGGTGACCGGCGAGGGTGTCGACGATGCCGCGGCCGATCGAGTCGTCGCCGATGATCGCGAACGGACCGACCGGGATCGGGCCGCCGAACTCGTCCGCCATCGCCGTGATGACGCACGGGATCTCCTCGGCGCGGGCGGCCCACGCCGTGGCGTACGTCGAGTGCGTGTGCACGACGCCGCCGACCTCGGGCATGTTCCGGTAGACGAAGGCGTGCGCCGCGGTGTCGGACGACGGTCCGTGCGCGTTGCCCCACCCGTCGGCGGGCACACCGTCGAGGGTGCAGACCACCTGGTTCTCCGGCGTCAGGTCGTCGCTGGCCACGCCGGACGGCTTGATGACGAACAGGTCGGTGCCGGGGACCCGCTCGGACACGTTGCCGCCGGTCCAGATGACGAGCCCGTAGCGGACGAGCTCGCCGTGCAGGCGCGCGACGCGCTCGCGCGCGGCGGCCACCGCCTCCTGGATCGCCTGGTCGGGCTGCTGGCTCGGGTCGGTCATCGGATCGGCTCCTGCTCGGTCTGGAGGCGCGCCTCGACCACGTCGGTCGGCTCGCCCTGGTCGGTCGGTGCGTCCTGGTCCGCCGTCGCGCCGGTACGCGTCGCCGCTGCCGCCACGTCCTGCACGGGCAGGGCGGCGCGGTAGCGGGCGAGGTAGTCCTGAAAGCCGTCGACGTCGCGCTGCTCGGGCTCGGCCACGTGCACCGCGTCGCCGCGGAAGACGGTGTCGGCGAGGAAGTCCTCGAGCGGCCGGTCGGTGTGCTCCAGGTACGCCGCGAGGACCGCGATCCCCCAGGCGCCGCCCTCGCCCGCGGTCTCCTCGAGGGCGACCGGGACACGGAGCGCGGCTGCCAGCAGGCGCTGCGGGGCGCCCGGTGTCCGGAACAGCCCGCCGTGCGCGGTCATCCGGTCGACCGCGACGTGCTCGCCGTGCAGGACGTCCATGCCGATGGCGAGCGTCGCGAAGGCGCCGTGCACCTCCGAGCGGACCAGGTTGCCGAGCGTGAAGCGGGCCCCGGGCGTGCGGAGCAGCAGGGGGCGGCCGTCCTCGACGCCCGTGACGGGTTCGCCGGCGAGGTAGTTGAAGGAAAGGAGCCCGCCCGCGTCCGGGTCGGCATCGGCGGCCTCGGTCAGGAGCGTGGCGTAGACGTCGTCGATGCCCACGGCGGCGCCGCCGGTCCGTTCGCTCGTCGCGTCGGCGAACCGGCCGAACACCCGGGCCCACGCGGCGATCTCGCTCGCGCCGTTGTTGCAGTGCACCATCGCCACGGCGTCGCCGCTCGGGGTGGTGACGACGTCGAGCTCCTCGTGCGCGCTGGACAGTGCCCGCTCGAGCACGACCATCGCGAAGATGCTCGTGCCGACGCTGACGTTGCCGGTGCGCGGGGCGACGGCGTTGGTGGCGACCATGCCGGTGCCGGCGTCGCCCTCGGGCGGGCAGAACGCCACGCCGGGGCGCAGCGTGCCGGTCGGGTCGAGCCACGCGGCACCCTCGGCGGTGAGCGCGCCGGCGTCCTCACCCGCGACGAGCACCTCGGGCAGCAGGGCGCGGAGGTCGGGGACGTGCTCGCCGAGCAGCTCCTGCGCGGTGGCGAGCATGGCGGCGTCGTAATCGCGGCGACCGGGCTCGCCCGGGGCGCTCTCGACCGGGCCGGACTCGATCGGGAACATGCCGCTCGCGTCGCCGACGCCGAGGACGTCGCGGCCGGTGAGCATCCGGTGCACGTAGCCGGCGAGGGTGGTGATGCCGGCGAGCTGGGCGACGTGGGGCTCGTCGTCGAGGACCGCCTGGTACAGGTGCGCGACCGACCAGCGCTGCGGCACGTTGAAGTCGAGCGCGGCGCTGAGGCGCTCGGCAGCGGGGCCGGTCGAGGTGTTGCGCCAGGTGCGGAACGGCACGAGCAGTTCGCCGTCCGCGTCGAACGCCAGGTAGCCGTGCATCATCGCGGAGACACCGGCCGCGCGGAAGCTGGTCGGACGGACGCCGTACTGCCGCTCGACGTCGGCGACCAGGTCGGCGTAGGCCGCTCGGACCCCGGTCTCGACGGCGATCAGCGGGTAGGTCCAGCGGCCGTCGACGTACTCGTTCTCCCACTCGTGCGAGCCGCTCGCGAGGGGCCGGAGCTGCTCGTCGACGAGCACGGCCTTGATGCGGGTGGAGCCGAGCTCGATGCCGAGCGTCGTGCGGCCGTCCTCGACCTGCTGCCGGCGGTCGTCGCTCATGTGTCCTCCCGAGACCTCGTCGTCCTGCGTGAGCGCTCACATCCTGGCACGTGAGCGCTCACGCGCGCAACGCGACGGCGCGCCGCTCGTCCCGGGGCCTCCGGCGCCGTGCTGGGTGGGCCGCTCAGGGGGGCGCCCCGGTCGCAGGACATGCCGCTCGACTTCCCCGCGAGCGGCGGGTCGTGCGACCAGAACGCTCGCGAGCGGCGGGTCGTGCGACCGGAACGCCCGCGAGCGGCTGCCGTCGCGACGCCGCCGCACCAGCTGCGCCGCCGGGGCTACGCGCCGCCAGGGCTACGCGCCGAGCGTGCTCTCGCGGACGACGAGCGACGGGGTCACGGCGGTCGATGCCGGACGGTTCCCGGCCACGAGCTCGAGCAGGGCCCGCCCGGCGATGCGACCGAGCTCGTCGAGCCGCATGTCGACCGTGGTCAGCGGCGGCCGACTCGCGAGCGCCAGCACGTCCCAGTCGTCGTACCCGGTCACCGCGACCTCGTCCGGGACCGACCGACCGCTCTCACGCAGCCGATCGCACACCCCGCGGGCGATCTGGTCGTTGCCGCACAGGACCGCGTCCACCGCGACGGCACCCCGGTCGAGCAGGTCGACGGCCTGCCGTCCCCACCGCTCGGACCACTCCCCGTGCACCGGACCACACACCATCCGGTCCCCGAGCACCGCCGCGGCACCGCGCGCCCGGTCCACCGCGGAGCGGGCATCCGCGGGGCCCGTCACCACGGCGACCCGTCGGCGCCCGAGCCCGAGCAGGTGCGATGCCGCGGCCGCAGCGCCCGCGGGGTCGTCGAGGGTGATCGACACGTCGGACGGATCCGTGGACGGGGTCAACGCGTACACGACGGGGACCGGCACCGGCACGTCGATGGGCGGCCGTGCGTCGGCGGACCGGCCGGTGACGACGATGCCGTCGACGCCGCGGGCGACGAGTGACCGCAGGTAGTGGGCCTCTCGCACGTGGTCGTCGCGGGTGTCGCAGACCAGGACCATCATCTCGCCGGCGGACAGGGCGTCCTCGGCACCGAGCAGCACCGGCATCGTGAAGCGCCCGAACGAGTCGGTCGTGATCATGCCGACGGTCCAGGTGCGGCCGGACGACAACGCCCGCGCCCGTGCGTCGCCGACGAACCCGAGCTGCTCGGCGGCGGCCTTCACCCGCAGGCGGGTCTCGTCACGCAGCTGCCCCGTGTCGTTGAGCGCCTTCGAGGCGGTGCCGATGGACACCCCGGCGAGTGCCGCGACGTCGGTGATGCGCACGGGGCGACTGCTCCGGTCGAGCGGCACGGCAACGTCCTTTCCGGCAGTGGGCGACGACTCGAGCATACAAACGCGGGGCTTGTGCAGGGGACGTGCACTGTCGTAGCGTCTGCCACAGAAAGCGCTTTCCGAACGGACGGCGGCCAGTCAGACCGCACCGTCGGTCACATCGCAAGGAGGCGACATGACCACCACGCCCGCGACCGACCGCGGCGCACGCACCGCGACCCCGGTCCTCCCGACCGCCGACGCGCACCTCGTTCTCCGGCCGCTGCCGAGCGGGGACGCCCGGATCACGGGTGGCTTCTGGGCGCTGCGCCAGGACCGCAACGGGCGCGACGCCGTCCGCAGCGGGTACGAGCGGCTCCGGGACGCCGGGAACTTCCGGAACCTGCGCATCGCCGCCGGCGACGAGGCCGGCGAGGCCGTCGGCCCGGTCTTCATGGACTCCGACGTCACGAAGTGGCTCGAGGCGGTGGCGTGGGAGTACGGCCGTGCCCCGGCGGACGACCTGCTGACCCTGCAGCGCGAGGTCACCGACCTGTACGCCCGGGCCCAGGCGGCGGACGGCTACGTCGACTCCGTGCAGCAGGTGCGCGGGCACGGCGAACGCTACGTCAACCTGAAGTGGAGCCACGAGCTGTACTGCGCCGGGCACCTGTACCAGGCCGCGGTCGCGCAGCACCGGGCGACGGGCGACACCGGCCTGCTCGACGTCGCCACGAAGAACGCCGACCACCTCGTCGCCACCTTCGGCCCCGGCGACGACCACGTCCAGGACGTCGACGGCCACCCCGTCGTCGAGATGGGGCTCGTGGAGCTGTACCGCGAGACGGGGAACCGGGCGTACCTGGACCTCGCGCACTGGTTCGTCGACGCCCGCGGGCACGGCATCATCGAGCGCGCCGGCGGCGAGCCGACGTACTTCTCCGACCGCGTGCCGGTGCGTGCGGCGACGACCGTCGAGGGCCACGCGGTCCGCGCCGTGTACCTCGCCGCGGGTGCGGTCGACGTGGCGATCGAGACCGGCGACGCCGAGCTCCTCGCCGCGAGCGAGCGTCAGTTCGCCGACATGACGGCCACGAAGGCGTTCATCACCGGCGGCCTCGGCGCCCGCTGGGACTGGGAGGCGTTCGGCGACCCGTACGAGCTCCCCACCGACCGCGGCTACGCGGAGACCTGCGCGGCGATCGGCGGCATCCAGTGGGCCTGGCGGCTGCTGCTCGCGACCGGCAAGCCCGTCTACGCGGACGCGATCGAGCGCCTGCTGGTCAACGCGTTCCTCGCGGGCGTGAGCCTGGCGGGCACGGAGTACTTCTACGTCAACCCGCTGCAGCACCGCGACGGCGCGCACCGCGACGAGAACCGGTCCCCCGCCCACGGCCGCCGAGGCTGGTTCGACTGCGCGTGCTGCCCGCCGAACATCATGCGGACGTTCGCGAGCCTGGACGGGTACCTGGCGACCGCGACCGACGGCGGACTGCAGGTCCACCAGTACGCCACCGCCGACCTCGGCCCGGTCCGCGTCGAGACCGGCTACCCGCACGACGGGCACGTGATCGTCACGGTCACGCAGGACGGTCCGCTCGCCCTCGGCCTGCGCATCCCCGCCTGGTCCGACACGACGACCGTCACCGGTGCCGGCGGTGAGGCGAGCCCCGCCCCCGGCACGCTGCACGTCATCGAGCGGGAGTGGGCCGCGGGCGACACCGTCGAACTGGCCTTCGACACGACCGCGCACCGGTACGTCGCCGACCCCCGCATCGACGCCGCCCGAGGCCAGGTCGCGATCGAGCGCGGCCCGCTCGTGTACGCCGTCGAGCAGGCCGACCAGCAGGGCTTCACCGTCGACGACCTCACCGTCGACCCGGATGCGCCGATCGCCGAGGAGCGTCGCGACGACCTGCTCGACGGTGTCGTCACCCTGCGCGTGCAGGGGTACGCCCCGGCGCAGCACGAGCAGGCAGCGTGGCCGTACCGCCGACTGCACCGGCCGGGAGGCGCGTCCCACGTCACCGACGCGACCAGCGTCACCGACACCACCGGTCCGGTAACCGCCACCGGTCCGGCAGACGCCCCAGGCCCGGCAACCGCCACCGGTCCGGCAGACGTGGCCACGGGCCTCCCGTCCGGCGACGACCACGTGCAGACCGTCACCGCGACCGCCGTGCCGTACTACGCGTGGGCCAACCGCGGCCCCGCGCCGATGCGCGTCTGGCTGCCGCTCGCGCGCTGAGATCTGCACCGCCCTGGTCGCACGACACGCCGTCCGTACCCGCGACGGACGGCATGTCGTGCGCCCGGAGCGACCGCACGCGGCACGTCGTGCGACGAGAACGACCCGTGCGCCCCGGCGGCCCGGGCGGCCGGCACGCACCGCCCTGGTCGCACGACACGCCGTCTGTACGCGGGACGGACGGCATGTCGTGCGCCCGGAGCGACCGCACGCGGCACGTCGTGCGACGAGAACGACCCGTGCGCCCCGGCGGCCCGGGCGACCAGGGCGACCGGGCGGCCCGGCGACCAGAGCGGCCGGCACCACCCGCGCCCTGCCTCAGGCCGAGCGGCGCACCACGAGCTCGGGCAGCAGCAGCGTCTCGTCGCGCGGCTCCCCCTCGACCAGGGCGCGCACGGCCTCGAGCACCCGCTGCCCCATCGCCATGAAGTCCTGCCGCACGGTGGTGAGCGGCGGCGTGAAGTGCGCCGCCTCGGGGATGTCGTCGAACCCGACGACCGCGATGTCGTCCGGCACCCGCAACCCCTCCTCCGCGAAGGCGTGCAGCACCCCGAGCGCCATCTGGTCGTTCCCGGCGAAGACCGCGTCGACAGCGTGCACGTCGATCGACCGGGCCGCCGCGAACCCGCTCGCCGGGGTCCAGTCGCCGTCGAGCACCACGGGGTCGAGCCCAGCCTCGCGCATCGTCCGCGCGTACGTCTCGCGGCGGACCTCGGACTCCTGCGACACCGCCGGCCCCGCGATGTGCACGATCCGGCGGTGCCCGCGCGCGAACAGGTGGTCCATGACGAGCGTCGTGCCGGCTGCCTGGTCGATGGCGACGGCCGCGACGGTCCGAGCAGACGGCGTCCGAGCGGCGTCGCGCTGGACCGCGTTCGCGACGACGACCGGCACGGTGACCGGGATGGTCAGCGACGCCAGTGCGTCGAGCACCCGGTTGTCCGCGGCGACCAGGACGATGGCTGCGACGTCCTGCGCGAGCAGCGTCGTGAGCGCGCCGGACAGGTCGACCGGGCGCGGGTCGTCCGGCAGCGTCGAGAGCAGCACGTGGTACCCCGCGGAGCGCGCTGCCCGTTCGAACCCGACCGCGGTGCTCGACGGTCCGTAGAGCGCGTCGCCCGCGGTGATGATGCCGAGCGCGCGGCTGCGTCCTCCGGCGAGCGCCCGGGCGGCGGCACGGGGGCGGTACCCGAGCTCCGCCACGGCGTCGACGACCTGCGAGCGGTAGGCCTCGCGCACGGTCGGGTCGCCGTTGATCACGCGGGAGACGGTCTGGTGGGAGACCCCGGCGCGCTCGGCGACGTCGAAGATCGTCGGGGCCTTCCGGCGTCTGCCGCCGGTGTCTCCGAGCGCGGTCGTGGTCGTCACGTCGCCGAGCGTACCGTCCGGGCGGGTCGGCGAGGGAAGATCCCGAAACGGTCACGACGAGTTGACACCCCGGTACGGAACCCTCAGTATGTGAGCGCTCACACGAGCACATCCCACGGGGCACAGCAGCCCCAGCACCCGAGCGCGTCGAGGACGACGCGAGAGGAACAGAGGTACTTCGATGATGAAGCGCAGGATCATCGCGGGGGTCGCGGCCCTCGGCATCGCGTTCTCCCTGGCAGCGTGCTCGGCCGGTGGCCGTGCGTCCACCGAGGGCGGCGGCGACGGCGGCGACGCGAACAAGGGCGCCCTGGTCGGCGTGGCCATGCCGACCAAGGTCTCCGAGCGGTGGATCAAGGACGGCGACGCCGTCAAGAGCGACCTCGAGGAGGCCGGTTACAAGGTCGACCTCGAGTACGCGGACAACAAGATCCCGCAGCAGGTCCAGCAGGTCAGCAACATGATCACGAAGGGCGCGAAGGTCCTCATCGTCGCGTCGATCGACGGCGGCTCGCTCTCCGACCAGCTCGACGCCGCCGCCAAGGCCGGCATCAAGGTGATCTCGTACGACCGTCTGCTCACCGGGAACGAGAACGTCGACTACTACGTGTCGTTCGACAACGAGAAGGTCGGCGTCGACCAGGCGAACTCCCTGCTCACCGGGCTCGGCGTCCTCGACGAGAACGGCGAGGAGACCGACGAGAAGGGTCCGTTCAACATCGAGGTGTTCGCCGGCTCGCCCGACGACAACAACGCCACGTTCTTCTTCAACGGCGCGATGAAGACCCTCAAGCCGTACATCGAGGACGGCACGCTGACGATCGGCTCCGGCCAGGACGGCTTCACGCAGGCCGCCACGCAGCAGTGGGACCCGGCGACCGCCAAGGCCCGCATGCAGAACCTCGTCGCCAAGTCGTACTCCGGCGGCACGAAGCTCGACGGCGTGCTCTCGCCCTACGACGGCATGTCGATCGGCATCATCTCGGCTCTGCAGGGCGCGGGCTACGGCTCGTCCGACCGTCCGCTCCCGGTGATCACCGGGCAGGACGCCGAGGCCGCGTCGGTCAAGTCGATCGTGAACGACCAGCAGTACTCCACCATCTACAAGGACACGCGCCAGCTGGCCGAGAAGTCCGCGCAGATGGCTGAGGACCTGCTCGCGGGCAAGGAGCCCGAGGTCAACGACACGAAGACCTACGACAACAAGGTCAAGGTCGTCCCGACCTACCTGTTCCAGCCGACCGTCGTGACGAAGGACAACTACGAGAAGGTCCTCATCGACTCGGGCTACTACACCGAGGCCGACCTCAAGTAACGACCCCACCTGCGGCCGACGCACGTCGGCCGCAGGAGCGACTCGGTCGCAACCACCCACAGGACGGGAGGCGCGGTGCACCCCGCACCGCGCCTCCGGTCCGTCTGCACCCGCGCACACGCGCGGACGACGGAAAGGCGGTCCCAGATGGCGGACACCATCCTCGAGATGCGGGACATCACCAAGACCTTCCCCGGTGTGAAGGCCCTGCAGGGCGTCTCCATCGAGGTCGAGCGTGGGCAGGTCCACGCGATCTGCGGCGAGAACGGCGCGGGCAAGTCCACCCTGATGAAGGTGCTGTCGGGCGTGTACCCGCACGGCTCCTTCGACGGCGAGATCCTGCTCGACGGCAAGCCGGTGAAGTTCGACGACATCAACGACTCGGAAGCGGCGGGCGTGGTGATCATCCACCAGGAGCTCGCCCTCAGCCCGTTCCTGTCGATCGCCGAGAACATCTTCCTCGGCAACGAGCGTGCCACCGGTGGGCTCATCGACTGGAACAAGACGAACCTCGAGGCCGCGGCGCTGCTCAAGCGGGTTGGGCTCAAGGACAACCCGGTCACGAAGATCGTGGACATCGGCGTCGGCAAGCAGCAGCTGGTCGAGATCGCGAAGGCGCTCTCGAAGGAGGTCAAGCTCCTCATCCTCGACGAGCCGACCGCGGCACTGAACGACGACGACTCCGCGCACCTGCTCGAACTGATCCGGTCGCTGCAGGCCGAGGGCATGACGGCGATCATCATCAGCCACAAGCTCAACGAGATCAAGGCGATCGCGGACAAGGTCACGATCATCCGCGACGGCAAGACCATCGAGACGCTCGACATGCACGCTGACGACGTCTCCGAGGACCGCATCATCCGCGGCATGGTCGGTCGCGACCTGTCGAACCGCTACCCGGAGCACGAGCCGACGATCGGCGAGGAGCTCCTGCGCATCGAGGACTGGACCGTCCACCACCCGCTCGACGCCGGCCGCGAGATCATCCACCAGGCCAACCTGACCGTCCGCGCGGGCGAGATCGTCGGCATCGCGGGCCTCATGGGCGCCGGACGCACCGAGCTCGCGATGAGCGTCTTCGGACACTCCTACGGCATGGGCATCTCCGGCACCGTCTACAAGCGTGGCGTCCCGATCAGGACCAACACCGTCACCGCGGCGATCGACAACGGCATCGCGTACGCGACCGAGGACCGCAAGCGGTACGGCCTCAACCTCATCGACGACATCAAGCGGAACATCTCCGGGTCGGCGCTCGGGAAGCTCGCCAACTGGGGCTTCGTGAACGGCTCGCAGGAGACGACGATCGCCGGTCAGTTCCTCAAGAACATGAACATCAAGGCCCCGACGGTCAACGCCATCACGGGCAAGCTCTCCGGCGGCAACCAGCAGAAGGTCGTCCTGTCGAAGTGGATGTACGCCGACCCCGACGTGCTCATCCTCGACGAGCCCACCCGCGGCATCGACGTCGGCGCGAAGTACGAGATCTACACGATCATCAACAGCCTGGCGGACCAGGGCAAGGGGGTCATCGTGATCTCCTCCGAGCTGCCCGAGCTGCTCGGCATCTGCGACCGCATCTACACGCTCTCCGAGGGCACGATCACCGCCGACGTGCCCCGCTCCGAGGCCACGCCCGAGGTCCTCATGCAGTACATGACCCAGGAACGGGAGACCCCTGTCAATGAACGCGCTTAAGTCCGCCGCCAGCTACCTCACCGGGCAGCTCCGACAGATCGGCCTGTTCATCGCGCTGATCGTCATCGTCATCTTCTTCCAGGTGACGACGAGCGGCATCACGCTGGCCCCGATCAACGTCACCAACCTGATCGTCCAGAACAGCTACATCCTCATCCTCGCCATCGGCATGGTGATGGTCATCATCGCCGGTCACATCGACCTGTCGGTCGGTTCGGTCGTCGCCTTCACCGGCGCGATGGCGGGCGTCATGATCACGCAGTGGGGCCTCCCCTGGCCCGTCGCCGTCGTCCTGTGCCTGGTCATCGGCGCCCTGGTGGGTGCCTGGCAGGGCTTCTGGATCGCCTACTTCGGGATCCCGGCGTTCATCGTGACGCTGGCCGGCATGCTCGCCTTCCGCGGTGCCGCCCAGATCGCCCTGCAGAACCAGCAGATCTCGCCCTTCCCGGACGGCTTCCGCTCGCTCGGCTCCGGCTTCCTGCCCTCCTTCGGCACCTCGGGCTACGAGCCGCTCACGATGATCCTCGGCATCGCCGCGGCGGCGATCATGGTGGTCGTGGCCTTCCGCGGGCGTGCGACCCGGCGGAAGTACCAGCTCGAGAGCGAGCCGTTCGCCTGGTTCATCGTCAAGCTCGCCTTCGGCGTCGCGCTCGTCATCTACGTCGCGATGCTGCTCGCCAGCTACAACGGCACCCCGATCGTGCTCGTCATCCTCGGTCTGCTCGTCGTGGTGTACTCGGTGGTCATGCGGAGCGCGGTCTTCGGGCGGCACATCTACGCGATCGGCGGCAACGCCCTCGCCGCGCAGCTGTCCGGCGTGAAGACGAAGCGCGTGACGTTCCTGCTCTTCGTGAACATGGGCGTCATCTCGGCCCTGGCCGGCGTGGTGTTCACCGGTCAGCTCAACCTCGCCTCGCCGAGCGCCGGCAACGGCTTCGAGCTCGACGCGATCGCGGCCGTGTTCATCGGTGGCGCTGCGGTCACCGGCGGCATCGGCACCGTCCCGGGCGCCATCGTCGGTGGTCTCATCATCGGCATCCTGAACAACGGCATGTCGATCCTCGGTGTCGGCACCGAGTTCCAGTCCCTCATCAAGGGCCTGGTGCTGCTCGCCGCCGTCGCGTTCGACGTGTTCAACAAGCGCCGGGCGGCGTCCGCGCGCAAGTAGCGCTCGCCTCCCGGCCCCGAGACCCGGGCTGGACGACACATCTCGCGGTCCGCCGCGCGGGTGATGTCGCCCAGCCCGGGTCTCGTCGCGTGCGGGCCGGGTCCCGGGACCGGGTCAGGCCGACAGGACGGCCCATCCGGCGGCCGGGAGGCGCACGGTCCCGTCCCGCAGCTCGCCCCCGCCCGCTTCCACACGCGTCGCGTCGGCTGCGGGTACCTGCACCGGGTCGTCCGCCAGGTTCAGGGCGGTCACCACCGCCGCGTCCGCCGTCGCCGTCCGCAGCACGACCGCGGTGTTCGTCAGGTGCACGACATCGGTGTGGGCGCGGTGCAGCCAGGGGTTCCGACGACGCAGGGCGACGAGCGCCTCGACCGCGTGGGTCAGCTCCGTCGGTTCCGGGAGCGACGCGGGGAGCTCCGGGCGGACGGCGTCGTCGCCGCCCTCGCGCTCCTCCTTCACCCCGGTCCAGCCGTACTCGTCGCCGGCGTAGACCACGGGCGTCCCGGCCACGGTGAACAGCACGGCGGCCGCGTGTCCGGCGAACCGCTCCCCCACCGCGCTCGCGATCCGGGTGACGTCGTGGTTGCCGACGAACGTCGTCGGGACGAAGGTCTCCAGCAACACGTCGTGGCGCTCGACCGCGTGCGCCAGCTCGAAGCAGTTGCGGTCCGCGATGCCGTGCCAGACCGCCTGCCACAACTCGTACTGCGTCGTCGAGTCCATCGTCGACGACTCGATGATCGCGGCCGCGTCGCCGTGGATGACCTCGCCGCTGAACCAGGCGTCCGGGAAGCGCTCCCGCACCCGTGGCAGCACCCGCGCCCAGAACGCCGGCGGCACCGCGTAGGCCGCGTCGAGCCGCCACCCGTCCACACCACGCTCGAGCCAGTAGGTCATGACCTCGACCACCAGGTCCTCGGCGGCTCGGCCCCCGTGGTCGAGGGCGACGAGCATGTCGTGCCCCTCGAAGTTCCCGACCGGCACGGGGTCCCCCTGCTGCCAGCCCGACCGGTCGAGGGCGAACAGCTCGGCGGTCGGGGCGTCCGGGCCCTGTTCCTCGAGCAGGCGGAACGCCGGGTGTTCCCGCCCCACGTGGTTGAAGACGCCGTCGAGCACCACACGCACACCGCGTTCGTGCGCGGCCGCGACGAGCGCGTCGAGGTCGGACTCGTCGCCGAGGCGCGGATCGACGCGGAAGTGGTCGACGGTGTCGTAGCCGTGCGTCGAACTCGCGAAGACCGGACCGAGCAGCAGCCCGTTGAGCCCGAGGTCGACCACGTGGTCGAGCCAGGGCACGAGGCGTCCGAGCCGGTGCTCCACAGGGCGCTCGTCGACCGGCGCCGTCGGCCGGACGTCGGCACCGACCGCGCCGAGCGGGTAGACGTGCCACCACATCGCGTGCTCGACCCAGGCGGGCTCGGGCGGGCGGGTGGTGCTGTTCGGGTCGTGGTTCACCGGTCCGATGCTGCCAGCCGTGCCTGGGCTGTGCGCGGGAGCGGACAGCGGGACCAGGATGGAGGGCATGGGACGAGCGATCAGGACCGCAGCGGACGCCTCGGCGTCGGAGGCGGCACACGCCGATCGGACCTGCGCGTCGTGCGGCCGGCGCATGCGGTCATCGGCCTCCCCCGACGCGAAGTGGTGCTCGGCCGCATGCCGGAAGCACGGCGTCGACGACACCGACCGTGCGCTCGAACAGCGGATCGACGAGCTGCTCGCCGCGCGGGCGCGGACGTCGAGCATCTGTCCGTCGGAGGTCGCCAGGAGCCTCGAACCGGACGACTGGCGCCCGCTCATGGAACCGGCTCGGCGCGCTGCTCGTCGCATGGTCGCCCGCGGCGAGGTGGAGATCACCCAGGGCGGTTCCGTCGTCGACCCGTCGACCGCGAAGGGCCCGATCCGCATCCGGCGCCCTCGGTAGGGAACACCTGTCGTCGTGCCGCGTTGCACCCCGACGATGACGATCACCACCGACTCCACCCGTCCCCGTCCTGAGGCCCTCGTCGTGGGCGCCAGCGGCATCACGGGATCCGCGCTCGTCGACCACCTGCTCGACCTCGGTTGGGACGTCACCGCGCTGTCCCGCCGCCCGGTCGCCCGGGACGGCGTCCGCACCGTCGCCGCGGACCTCCGCGACCCGGACTCGCTCGCCGCGGCGCTTGCGGGCGAACGGCCCACGCACGTGTTCTTCACCGCCTGGCAGCGACAGGACACCGAGGCCGAGAACATCCGCGTGAACGGCGGGATGGTCCGCGACCTGCTCGCCGCCCTGACCCACGCGCCGCTCGCCCACGTCGCGCTCGTGACCGGGCTGAAGCACTACCTCGGCCCGTTCGAGGCGTACGCCGCGGGCGAGATGCCCGACACGCCCTTCCACGAGGAGGAGCCGCGCCTGGACACCCCGAACTTCTACTACGCGCAGGAGGACGAGCTCTTCGCCGCCGCCGAGCGCCAGGGCTTCACGTGGTCGGTGCACCGCTCGCACACGGTCATCGGGTACGCGGTCGGCAACGCGATGAACATGGGACTCACCATCGCCGTGCAGGCCACGCTCGCGAGGGAGCTCGGCCTGGACTTCGTCTTCCCGGGCAGCGAGGCGCAGTGGAACGGGCTGACGGACATGACCGACGCCGGCGTCCTCGCCGAGCACATGGTGTGGGCGGCCACCAGCCCCGCGGGCGCGGACGAAGCGTTCAACGTCGTGAACGGCGACGTGTTCCGGTGGCGGTGGATGTGGCCCCGGCTCGCCGCGCACCTCGGGGTCGACCCGTCGCGGGTCGTCGGGTACCGGGACCGCCCCCGGCCGCTCGAGGAGCAGATGGCTCCGCACGAGGCGTCGTGGGCCGGCATCGCGGAGCGGCACGGACTCGTCGAACCGGACATCGCTCGCCTGGCGTCGTGGTGGCACACCGACGCCGACCTCGGCCGGGCGATGGAGGTCGTCACCGACATGGGCAAGAGCCGCGAGGCGGGCTTCACCGCGTTCCGCCGCACCGAGCGGGCCTTCACGGACCTGTTCGACCGCTACCGCGCCGAGCGGCTCATCCCCTCGCTGGACTCCTGGGGGAAGGACCCGGGTACGGAGCGTCAGAACGCGTAGCGGATGCGGCAGGACGGCAGGTGCTCGGCCACCAGCTCGCGGAACCGCTCGACGAGCTGCCCCTTCATGCCCGACCGGTAGCGGACGTTGACCGCACCGTTCTGCGACACCTTCTGCTCCTGCAGCTCCGGGCGCCAGAGGAGGTCCTCGGCCTTCGGGTGCCAACCGAGGTTGACCTCGTGCAGGGGCTGGTTGTGCGTGAGGAAGATGACCTCGGCCGCGAGCTGGGCCTTCGCCGCCGGCGAGAGCACGTCGTCGACCTGGCGCAGCAGCTCGGCCCAGTCGGCCTCCCACGTCGGCGTGAGGATGACGGGCGAGAAGTTGAGGTGGACCTCGTACCCGGCGTCGACGAAGTCGTTGACCGCGGCGATGCGCTCCGCGACCGGGCTCGTGCGGATGTCGGTGACCTTCGCGGTCTCGTGCGGCATGAGCGAGAAGCGGATGCGTGTCCGCCCCATCGGGTCCCAGTCCAGCAGGTCGCGGTTGACGTACTTCGTCGCGAACGACGCCTTGGCGGTCGGCGTCATCCGGAAGAGGTCACAGAGGTCGCGCACGTTGTCGCTGATCATCGCGTCGACCGAGCAGTCGCTGTTCTCGCCGATGTCGTAGACCCACGCCTCCGGGTCGCACTGGTTCGGCTCGGTCTTCGGGCCCTGCTTCGCGATGTTGCGCGCGACGTGCTTCGTGATCTGCTCGATGTTCGCGAAGACCGTGACCGGGTTCGAGTACCCCTTGCGGCGCGGGACGTAGCAGTACGCGCACGCCATCGCGCACCCGTTCGCGGTCGACGGGGCGATGAAGTCGGCCGAGCGGCCGTTCGGCCGGGTGACGAGCGACTTCTTCACGCCGAGCACGAGCGCCTCGGTCTTGATCCGGACCCAGCGCTGCACGTTGCGCTCGTCGCCGTGCACCTCGGGGATGTTCCAGTGCGAGGCGACGGGGACGATCTCGGCGTCGGGCCAGCGCCCGACCACCTCCTGCCCACGCGGGAGCTCGAGGGCGGCGTCCTCGGCGTAGATCCGCCTGACGTCGAGCATGGGTCGCACGCGTGGTTCCGTCATCGTCACCTGTCTACCGCCGACCACCGACGGTGCAGACTCGGGAGCATGCCCGCCGAACCCGACGACCACTTCTTCGTCGTCGACGGCCGCCGGTGGCGCCGCACCGACCCCGCGCTGCCCGAGCACCTGGCCGCCGCGCTCCGGTCACACCTCGGCCGCGGGCGCAACGCCGTGCAGCGGGCGAAGCGTGCCGGTGACGAGGAGGCCCTCGCCGCCGCCCGACGCCGGAACGGCCTGGCGAAGCACGGGCTCGGCGAGCGCGGCCCCGAGTGGTGGACCCGCCCCGAGGCCGACCGGATCGCCGACGCCGAGCGTGCCCTGGTCGACCTCGACGCCCTCGACGGGGCGCAGTGACGCTCATCCGCGCGCCCCGGTGGGAGCGCATCCTCACCGTCGTCGTGCTCGGTCCACTGACGATCGCGACCGGCGCGGTCGTCGCCGCGGTGGCGTTCGACCCGGGGACCGCCGCGTCGGGCTTCGTGGTCGTCCTCGGATCGGCCCTCGTCGTCCCGGGGACGTGGATCACCGTCCGCGCGCGCCGTGTCGGCGTGTCCCTGTCCGACGAGACGTTCCGCTACCGCGGGTTCCTGCTGTCGTGGAGCGCGCCGCGGCGGCAGATCACGGCGGTGCTCGACGACGCCTTCGTCGAGTGGCGGGACGAACGGGGCGTCGAGCACCGTCGGCAGGTCTGGCTCCTGACCCAGGTGTGGGAGGACGACGGCACGAAGTTCGCCCCGCTCTGGCGCTGGCGACGCGAGGGGCTCCTGCTGATCCGCGCCTGGGCCGACGCCCGCGCCGTCTGATCCTTCCCAGGACATCTGCGATGGAAAGCGAGAACGGGCGTACCTGGTCGGAAGTCCCGACCAGGTACGCCCGTTCTCACCAGGTACGCCCGATCCCGCCAGGGACGCCCGGAAGCGCCAGGCACCCGCGAGGGGCAGGCGGGCGTCAGGCCTCGGTGTGGCCGAGTTCCGGCTCGAGGAGCATGCACACCGTGCGGGACGCCGAGGCGTGCAGCTCGAACACCACGACCTCGTTCCGACCGGAACGGAGCACCGGCCCCGGCACGGCCAGGGTCTGCTGCGGGCCCCGCGACCAGTACCGCCCGAGGCAGAACCCGTTCACCCACGCGACGCCCTTGCGGAAGCCGTCGAGCGACAGGTACCGGTCCTCGGTGGACGTCAGGTCGAACGACCCCGCGGCGACGACCGGCCCGGCGAGCACGTCGCCCTCGGTCGGCTCGAGCGCCGCGAGGACGTCCAGGACCGCGGGCGCGATCGGGTCGAGCGCGAGGGGCGATGCGGTCCACCGGGCGAGCGGCACGCCGTCGACGGCGACCGTGCCGATCAGGCCCTTCGGCTCGCCGATGCGTGGCCCGTAGTCGACGCGCCCCTGGTCCTCGACGAGGAGCTCCAGCGTGCCGGTGACCGGCGGGAGCGCGATCGCCCGGTCGTGGTGCTCACGCTCCAGGACCCCGACGACGACCCCGTCGACCGAGACGACGGCCCGGTCGCGGACCTCGGTGCCGATCGTGAGGACGCCGCCCGACGGCAGGTCGACCTCGGTCCGGTAGAGCACGAAGCCGCTGGCGGCGCCGAGCGCGTCGAGGGTCGGCGGCTCGTCGTGCGTCGACCAGTCGGTGAGCGCCGGCAGCAGTGCGCGCAGGGGTGCGACTCGGTCGAGGCGGACGTCGACGTCCGCGGCGGGCGTGGGACGAGCCTCCGGTCCGGCGCCGGACGCGACGGACAGCACGCCCGACCCACCGGGCTGCATCGACGCCGGCAGCGGCGGGACGGGCGCGTAGCGCTCGATGACCGACCGGAACGCGTGGAACTTCTCGGTGGGCCGACCGGCCTCGTCGAGTGGGGCGTCGTAGTCGTACGACGTCGCGATCGGCCGGTACACGCCCTTGTCGTTCGCGCCGTTCGTGAAGCCGAAGTTCGTGCCCCCGTGGAACATGTAGATGTTCACGGAGCCGCCGGCGGCGAGCAGGTCGTCGAGGTCCGACGCCGATTCCGAGGCCGGCGTGGTGTGGTGGTGCTCGCCCCAGCTGTCGAACCAGCCGTCCCAGAACTCCGAGCACATGAGCGGACCGGTCGGCTGCGCCTGGCGGAGCCGGGCCAGGCGCTCCGTGGACCGGGAGCCGAACGAGCCGGTCCTGTGCAGGGACGGCAGCGATCCGTCCTCGAGCATGGTGCCCATCGGCTGGTCCACGCTCGTGAAGGGCACGGTCAGCCCGATGTCCCGGTGCATCTCCTCGAGCGCGCGCAGGTACGACGCGTCCGACCCGTACGCGCCGTACTCGTTCTCGACCTGCACGAGCATGATCGGGCCGCCCTGGTCGATCTGCCGCGGCACGAGGACCGGCGCGAGCTGCTCGAGGTACTCCCGCACGGCCGCGAGGAAGCCCGGCTCGTTCCGCCGGACCCCGACGGTCCCGTCGGCGAAGAGCCAGTACGGCAGGCCGCCGTTGGTCCACTCGGCACAGATGTAGGGGCCGGGGCGGACGATGGCGTGCATGCCCTCCTCAGCGACGAGGTCGAGGAACCTGCCGAGGTCGAGGCCGCCGGTCAGGTCGAAGACGCCGGGCCGGGGCGCGTGCGCGTTCCACGCGACGTAGGTCTCGATGGTGTTGAGGCCCATCAGCCTGGCCTTGCGGATCCGGTCCTGCCAGAGGTCCGGGTGGACGCGGAAGTAGTGGATCGCGCCGGACAGGATCCGGTGCGGCTCGCCGTCGAGCAGGAAGTCGGTGTCGCCGATGGCGAAGCGCATGGTGTGTCTCTCTCGTACGACGGGGCCGTGCGGACGTCGCGTCCGCACGGCCCCGGGGTGTGGGGAACGCGGGTGTTACTTGCTCTCGACCGTGAAGCCCTGGTCCTTGCCGTACTTGACGAGGGCCTTCTGCCACGCTTCGAGACCGCTCTCGAGCGAGGTGCCGTTCTGGTAGGACTGCCCGACGGTGTCGGCGTAGACGCTGTTCGCGTACACCTGGTACGGCAGGTAGGTGAAGTCGTTGGCGGACGTCTTCGAGGCGTCGACGAGCACCTTGTTGATCTCCTGGCCGCCGAAGTAGTCCGGCTTCTCCTGCAGGAAGGCGCTGGACTCGAGGTCCGCGGTGGTCGACGGGAAGCCGCCGGACTCCATGAAGACCTTGGTCGACTCCTCCGACGAGTTGAGCCACTTGAGGAAGCCGGCGGCGAGGGCCGGGTTCTTCGTCTGCTGCATAACCGCCTCGGCGCTGCCGCCGTTGCTGGCGGTCTGTGCCTGACCGCCGTCGTAGGTCGGCATCGGAGCGACGCGCCAGTCACCCGCGGCGTCCGGCACGCTCGCCATCAGGTTGCCGGGCATCCAGGCACCCGTCACCATCGTGGCGATCTGACCGTTGCCGAGCTGCTTGTACCAGTCGTCGGTCCAGCCGGTGGTCTTCGCCAGCAGGCCCTGCTCGACGAGCTGGTCCCAGGTCTCGGTCCACTTCTTCGTGCCCTCGTCGGCGAGGTCGATCGTGACCTTGTCGCCGTCCGTCGTGAAGGGGGTGCCGCCGGCCTGAGCGATCATGCTCGTGGTGAAGCCGGCGTCGCCGGAGTCCGCGGCGATGTACTTCGACGGGTCGGCCTCGTGCAGCTTCTTCGCCGCGGCGACGTACTCGTCCCACGTCGCCGGCACCTCGATGCCGTACTCGTCGAAGACCTTCTTGTTGTAGAACAGCGCCATGGGGCCCGAGTCCTGCGGGAGCCCGTAGACCTTGCCGTCCATCGAGACGTTGCTCCAGGTGCCCGCCGAGAACTTGCTCTCGAGGTCGTCGAAGCCGTACGACGACAGGTCGACGAGCGAGTCCGACAGGGCGAACTGCGGGAGGGCGTAGTACTCGACCTGGGCGACGTCGGGTGCGCCCGAGCCGGCCTTGATCGTGTTCTGCAGCTTCGTGTACTGGTCGGCACCGGTGCCGGCGTTGACGAGCTTGACCCTGACCTTCGGGTACTGCTCCTCGAACGCGGCGACCTGGTCCTTCGCCGACGGGGTCCAGGACCAGTAGGTCAGCGTGCCGCCCTCCTCCAGGGCCTTCTCGATGTCGTCCGACGAGCCGCCGGCGGAGCTGCCGGAGGCGCAGGCCGTCATGGCGATGGCGGCGGTGACGCCGATGGCGAGGGCGCTCAGCCCGCGCCGGAGACGCTTGTTCATGGGGTTGCCTTCCACTTCTTCGTGATTCGGGACGTGCGGTGGTGCTGCTGCGTGTCGGTCGGGAGGCGCGTGGCGGACGGCCTGCGTGCCTCCCGTCCGTCGGTTCAGGCCTTGACGGAACCGGCCGCGAGGCCGGACTGCCAGAAGCGCTGGAGGAAGAGGAACGCGACCACGATCGGGATGATCGTGAGGAGCGATCCGGTGACGACGAGGTTGTAGATCGGCTGCGCGCCGGAGCCGGTGGCCTGCGCGTTCCACTGGTTGAGGCCGACCGTCAGGGGGTACCACTTCGGGTCGCTCAGCATGATGAGCGGCAGGAAGTAGTTGTTCCAGGTGGCGACGACCGCGAAGAGCAGGACCGTCACGACGCCGGGGGTGAGGAGCTTCAGCGCGATGGTGAAGAAGATCCGGAACTCGCCGGCGCCGTCCATGCGGGCGGCCTCGATGAGCTCGGTCGGGATCGCGTCGATCGCGTAGGTCCAGATGAGGTACATGCCGAAGGGGCTGATGAGCGACGGCAGGATGATCGCCCACGGGGTGTTCGTCAGGCCGACCTGCGAGAAGAGCAGGAACGTCGGGACGGCGAGGGCGGTGCCGGGGACCGCGATCGCGCCGAGGACGACGGCGAACACCGCGCGTCGGCCGGGGAACTGGAACTTCGCCATGCCGTAGCCCGCCACGGTGGCGAGCAGCGTCGCACCGCCGGCGCCGACGACCACGTACAGCAGCGTGTTGCCGAGCCACTGCACGAAGATGCCGTCGTTGTACGTGACGGTGTCGACGATGTTCTGCCAGAGGTTGAAGTCGCCGCCGAACCAGAGGCCGAACGTCGACAGGAGCGACGCCTGGGTCTTCGTGCTGTTCACCAGCAGGTAGAACAGCGGCGCGAACGAGTAGACGACGAAGACGACCATCACCGCGGTCAGCAGACCGGAGCGCTTGACCTTGCGTCCGTCGACGGGCCGGCGGTTGCGCGATCGGCCCAGCCGGGAGGCGCGTGTCGCCCCGTCGCGCGGGTCGCGCTGGGTCGTGGTCGCCTCGGTGACCGTGGCCGGGGTGGTCGCGCCGGCGGCGGGCTGCTGCAGGGTGCTCATCGGTTCTCCTGGCGGGTTCCGCGGACCTGGACGACGTAGGCGATCACGGCGGTGATGACACCCATGACGATGGCGACCGTGGCGGAGTAGTTGAACTGCTGGCCGCTGAAGGACAGCGAGTAGGCGTACATGTTCGGGGTGAAGGCGCTGCCGATGACGTTCGGGGCGAGGGTCTTCAGCAGGTTCGGCTCGTTGAAGAGCTGGAAGCTGCCGATGATCGAGAAGATCGTGGCGATCACCATCGGGCCGCGGAGGGCGGGCAGCTTGATCGAGAAGACGGTGCGCAGCGGGCCGGCGCCGTCGAGCTCGGCGGCCTCGTAGAGCTCGCCCGGCACGACGCGGAGGGCCGCGTAGAAGATCAGCATGTTGTAGCCGAGGAACTCCCACGTGACGACGTTGCCGATGGAGGTGAGCACCCAGGTCGGGCTGAACGGCTGGAGCAGGTCGATGCCGAGCGCGTCGTTCGCGGCTCCGGTCAGGCCGAACTGGTTGCCGTAGATGAAGCCCCAGATGAGCGCGGCGACCACGCCGGGGACCGCGTAGGGCAGGAACACCGCGATGCGGAAGAACCCGGTGCCCCAGAGTCGGGCGCTGTCGAGCGCGAGGGCGGCGACGAGGGCGAGGCCGAGCATGATCGGCACCTGCACCACGAGGAACAGCGCGACGCGGCCGAGGCCCTCCCAGAACGCGGCGTCCTGGAACAGCTGGACGTAGTTGGCGAACCAGACGAACTGGTTGCCACCGATGAGCTGGTCGCGGAACAGGCTGAGCCAGAGTGCGTAGCCGATCGGCACGATGAGCATCGCCACGAGGACGACGACGAAGGGACCGACGAACAGCCAGCCGGTGTACCGCCCCCGGGGCTTCGGACGGCGAGCGGTCGGCCGCGCCGGCGGTGCCGCCTCGGCCGGACGCGCTGCGAGCGTGCTCATGTGACTCCCTTGTCTGCTGCGTTCGTGTTCCGGACCCCGCACCCGCAGGTGCGTTCGGGACGAGCCCTGCCTGCGCTGGCACCGATCCGGAGGACGTTGATGTTGACGTCAACATCGAACGACGCCACCGTAGCATGGCAACGTCAACATGCACTAGCGTTCGGGGAAGTCGAACGGGAGGGAACCACGTTGTCGACCGATCTGACCGCCAGCCGCCGGGCGCCGTCGATGGCCGCCGTGGCCGAGGCCGCCGGCGTGTCGATGCAGACGGTCTCACGCGTCGCACGCGGGTTCGACAACGTCAGCCCGGAGACCCGCGACCGCGTGCAGCGGGCGATGGACGCACTCGGCTACCGACCGAACCGCGCCGCCCGCGCCCTGCGCTCCGGCCGGTTCCGCACGATCGGCGTGATCATGTTCACGCTCGCGTCGTTCGGCAACATGCGCACGCTCGAGGCGATCGCCGACGCCGCGGGCGCGGCCGACTTCACGATCACCCTCCTGCCGATGGCCTCACGCACCGAGGAAGGGGTCCGCTCGGCGTTCTCCCGCCTCCACGAGCAGGCCGTCGACGGCGTGGTGATCATCATCGAGTCGCACATCATCGACACGGCCGAGGTCGCCCTGCCCGACGGCGTCCCGATGGTCGTCGTGGACTCGACCGGCACCACCGAGCACCCGGCGATCGACACCGACCAGGCCGACGGCGCCCGCCGGGCCACACAGCACCTCCTCGACCTCGGCCACGAGACCGTGTGGCACGTCGCGGGGCCCGGGTCGTCGTACTCCGCGGCCCGACGACTCGCCGCGTGGCAGGACACCCTGGAGCGGGCCGGCCGGGTCGTCCCACCGGTGTTCCACGGCGGGTGGACGACGGAGCACGGCTACGCGGCCGGGCTCGAGATCGCCGCCCGTCCGGAGATCACGGCGGTGTTCGCCGCGAACGACCAGACGGCGCTCGGGGTCCTCCGGGCCGCGCACGAGTCGGGCAGGCCCGTGCCGTCGTCGCTCAGCGTGGTGGGGTTCGACGACTCCCCCGAGTCCGACTCGTTCTGGCCGCCGCTCACCACCGTGCACCAGTCCTTCGACGAGGTCGGCCGCCGCGCGGTGGCGAACCTGCTCGACCAGATCGAGGGCGCCCCGGTCCGCGCCACCACGGACCTCGTCCCGGTGCGCCTGGTCGAGCGCGCGAGCACCGCCCCGCCGTCGGCCTGAGGCCGTGTGCGCACCGGCCTCCTGCGGTCGGACGGCGCGAGCGGCGTCAGCGCGGCGTCCGCGGCGCCGACGGCAGGACCGAGTCGATCGGCGGGATGACGAAGCGACGCTCGGTCACCCCGCGGGCGGCATCCTGCAGCAGGACGTTGTGCGACCGGGCCCACCGCCGGAGCAGTGCGAACGCCTCGTCGGGGTCGACCCGGTGGGTGTTCGCCAGGAACCCCTTCGCCTGCTCGATCGCGACGCGGCTGTCCAGGGCCTGTTGCAGCTGTTCCTGCGCTCGTGCGGCCTGGTCGGCGCTCCGCTGCTGCAGGATGGTGATGGTGGCCACGTCGGTGAGCGCGCGGACCGCGGCGAGGTCGCGCTCGTCCAGGTCGCCCGGCGAGGACCGGAAGAGGTTCATCGACCCGAGGACCGTGTCCCGGGCCCGGAGCGGGATCGAGAGCACCGAGGCGAAGCCTGCAGCCTCCGCCGCTGCCGCGAAGCCGGGCCAGTTCCGGCGCATCTCCTCGAGGGACCCGGCCTTCCGGACCGAACCGGACGCGTACGCCTCGACGCAGGGGCCCTCCCCCGACTCCAGCTGCAGGAGCTCCAGCAGGGTCGTCTGGGTGCTCGTCGCAGCGACCACCTCGAGCTCCCGCTCCCGGTTGGCCAGCGTGATGCCCGCCGCGTCCAGTCCGAACGTCTCCACGACCTCGTCGACGAGGGTCTGGAGCATCTCCACGACGTCGTAGTCCCCGACGAGCGTCCGCGTCGCGACCAGGAACGCGTCGATGAGTCGACGCTCACGGTCCTGCACCATGTCGCGGTCCTTCCGGAGCTTGAGCCCGGTCGGGTACCGGTGCCGATGTCCAGACTACGCAGTTCCTGACCCCGTCCAGCCGCCGGAGGTGCGCAGACCGCACCGTCTGCGCGGACGGTCGAGTGTGCGGTTGATCCACACCTCGCGCTTGTCCTACCGTTGACGGGCAGCCCCAGACCCCGGCCGCGGATTCCGTTCGAGTCTCCGAGACAGTCAGGGGTGTCACGATGAGCAGCAGTTCCCGGTCCAGCGCGTCGACGGGTCGTCCCGTCGTCCGGACGACCTACGCGCCCCCGGTGGCGCCGGAGGACGTCCCCGTCTCCCGCTCGGCATGGCGCCGGGTGGCCGGACTCACCGACCCGAGTGTGCTCGCTGCACACGTCCGGCTCCGCACGGCCGGACTCGACGCCGACGCGATCTACGAGCAGTTCTTCCGACCGTGACGTCGGCGGGCCCCGATCGGAGCACCGTCCGCACCGCGGCCCTCAGCACGGACCGGGACCCGGCGCTCGTCGACGCCGGACGGTGCACGGCCGTCCCCGTGCACGACCGGAGCAGACTGGCCCCATGACCACCTTCAGCTCCGTGGCGGTGCTCGGCGCCGGCGTCCTCGGCACCCAGATCGCCCTCCAGACCGCGCGACACGGCATCCCCGTCGTCGTCCACGACATCAGCGACGACGCGATCGCCGCCGGCCGTGAGCGGCTCGCCGGGATCGTCGAGCAGTACCTCGGTGACGTCGGGCAGGACGCCCGGCAGGACGCCGAGGCCGCCGTCGCACGGATCACCTTCGACGCCGACCTCGCGCGGGCCGTCGCCGGTGCGGACCTCGTCATCGAGGCCGTCCCGGAACGACTCGAGCTGAAGCGCGAGGTGTACGCCCGCCTCGCCGGTGTGGCGCCGGCGGGCACCGTCTTCGCGACGAACTCCTCGACGCTGCTGCCGAGCGCGATCGCCGACGCGACCGGGCGCCCGGACCGCTTCCTCGCCCTGCACTTCGCGAACCACGTGTGGCGCCAGAACACCGCCGAGGTGATGGGCACCGAGCAGACGGACCCGGCCGTGTTCGACCGGGTCGCGTCGTTCGCCGAGGAGATCGGCATGGTGCCGATCCGCCTGCGCAAGGAGCAGCCGGGCTACGTGCTCAACTCGCTGCTCGTGCCGTTCCTCGACGCCGCCGCGGGCCTGGTGCTCCGCGGGGTCGCCGACCCGGAGACGGTCGACACCACGTGGCGCATCGGCACCGGCGCCCCGGTCGGCCCGTTCCAGATCTACGACGTCGTCGGGCTCCGCACGGCGCACGCGATCGCGAGTGCGTCCCCCGAGCCGGGTGCGCAGGCGTGGGCGGAGTACCTGCGCACCGAGTACCTCGACCAGGGCAAGTACGGCGTCGAGTCCGGCGAGGGCTTCTACCGCTACCGCTGACGCCGCACCCCAGCCCGGGGCACCGAGCTGGCCGGACGCCAGGCGCGTGGCGACCCCGCCACGCGCCTGGCGTCCGTCCTAGGCTCACCGGATGGAACTCGTCGCGCCCGCCCACCACTACTTCCCGTCGTTCGCGCGCGCCCTGCAGGAGTGGGACGGCACCCACCAGGACGGGGCGGGCGTCCGCGACGCCGCGGCGATCGCCGACCGGGTCGGCTTCGAGCGGTGGGTCGACCAGCTCCTCGCCGAGGAGACGGTCCCCGCCAGCCCCGACCACGTGACGTGCACCTACCGCTGGATCGTCGAGGGTGACGAGTACCTCGGGAGCATCGCGCTCCGGCACGAGCTCAACGACTTCCTCCGGTCGTACGGCGGCCACGTGGGGTACGGCGTCCGCCCGTCGGCGCGGGGCAGGGGCCTGGCGTCCGAGGCGCTCAGCAGGGTGGTCCACCTGGCCGGCCAGCGTGGGCTGCCCGAGGTCATGCTGACCTGCGACGCGACGAACCCCGCGTCCCGCCGCGTCATCGAGCACGTCGGCGGCCGGTACGAGCGCAGTGTGGTCGACCCGGACGGGCACACGCTGCTGCACCACTGGGTCCGCACGGGCGCACACGCGCTGCCCGACGTCACGGACGTGGACATCGTCGGTGGCCCCGAACCGCTCTCGGTGGGCCTGCACGAGTACGACCCCGCCTGGGCCGCGCGCTACGAGGAGCACCGCTCGCGCATCGCCGACGCCCTCGACGGGCAGCACGTCGGCATCGAGCACATCGGATCGACGTCGGTGCCGGGTCTGGCCGCGAAGCCGATCGTCGACGTCGCGGTCGCCGTGCCGGACGTCACCGACGAGGCCGCGTACCTCGGGCCCCTGCTCGCCGCCGGGTACGTGCTCCGCGTCCGCGAACCCGGGCACCGGCTCGTGCGGACGCCGGAGCGCGACGCGCACGTGCACGTCTACGAGCACGGCGCGCAGGCGCTCGACGACTACGTGCTCCTCCGCGACCGCCTGCACCGCGACGATGCCGACCGGCGACGCTACGAGGACACGAAGCGCGCGCTGATGGAGCGGTCCTGGGACGACTCGAACGCGTACGCCGACGCGAAGACCGCGGTGATCGAGGACATCAAGGCCCGGGCACGCGCGGCGTCCCGGCGGTCGGCGTCACCGTCCTGACACCCGAGCCGGACCGCCGCGCTCTCCGGATCGTCCACCGCTCGTGCTTCCCATGGCGACGCGGGTGTCCTACCGTTGAAGGAGTTGCCCCAGACCCCGGCCGTTCCCGACGTTTCGTCGAGCCGTTCAGGGGTGCAAGATGATCAGCAGTACTTCCGCGACGTCGCCCAGCGGGCCACGCGCGAGGACGACCTCCACCGCGCAGGCGCGTCTCCGGACCGCGAGCGTCTGCAGCAACGTGTCCTCCGACGCCTCCTCCCGCCCGTGAGCACCGCGACGATCGCCCGGCCCCGTGCGTCGCGGGCGGCGGAGGAGGTCGAGCGCCACGAGGCCGCCGCTCCGACCGCGACCCGGCACGCCGTCCGGCTCGAGGCCATCGGCACGAGCCCGGACGGCGTGGTCGAGGAGGTCGGTGGGCTCTACGACGGCCGCGGGTGGGCTGCGCACAGCACGGGACGGCCGTTCTCCTACCGGTACACGGCCGTCGGCGACGACGCGGTCACGCTCCGGCGGTCCAGGATCACCGGAGCCATCCGCGGGGCGATCCCCCACACCGACGACTACATCGTGCAGTGGCTCACCGAGGGGGTGGGCGTCCCCGACGTCCGGCACGACCGGGTACCGCTCACCACCGGCGTCCCGATGCTGTTCCCCACCGACCGCGAGTTCGTCTTCGAGTACCAGGACTACGACCAGCGCATCGTGCACCTGTCCCGGTCCCTCGTCCACGACGTCGCCGAGGAGCGGTACCGCACCGGCCCGGTGGACGACCTGGCACTCGACCACCTGCGGACGCTCGACCCGGCTGCCGTCGCTCGGTGGCGCGGCCAGGTGACCCTCCTCGCACGGGAACTGCGGAACGGTGTGGGGACCCTGCTGTGGCAGACGCTCACCCGGGACGCCGCGGCGGCCTTCCTCGCGCTCTACCCGCCGGCGCTCCCCGAGATCCCCGAGGTGGTGCTCCTGCCGCGGTTGTCCCGGCTCCGGGCGGCCGTCGAGTTCGTGCACGAGCACGTCCACGAGCCCCTCACTGTCGGGGACATCGCGCGCGCCGCTGACCTCAGTGTCCGCTCGGTGCAGGAGACGTTCCAACGCCACCTGGACTGCTCGCCGATGACGTACCTGCTCCGGGTGCGGCTCGCGCGTGTCCGCATCGAGCTGCTCCGCGCGGACCCCGGCACGACCACGGTGCAGGACGTGGCCCGCCGCTGGGGCTTCGCCCACCTCGGACGGTTCTCCGGGACCTACGCACAGGCCTACGGCGAGTACCCGCGGCAGACGCTGCGACGCTGACCCCGACGCGGGTCCGGCCGATCGGTTCCCCGGCAGCGGCGTCCCGCACACATCGGGACCCCGGTGACCGGGCGCTGCGCGGGGACGGGCCATCGTTCGTCGTAGGCTGCGGCCGTGACCGTCTCCGTCCGCCCCGTCTCCCCCGCCGACGCCGCCCAGTGGCAGCACCTGTACGCCGGGTACCGCGCCTTCTACCGGCTGCCGGACGACCCGGCGTCCGTCCGGACCACGTGGGGATGGGTGTCCGAGGGCGCGCACGGCCTCCTCGGCCTGGTCGCCGAGGACGCCGACGGCCGCCTCGTCGGGCTCGCGGACCTGCGCCGCTTCGCCCGCCCGTCGTCGGCGACGACCGGCCTGTACCTGGACGACCTCTTCACGGCACCGGACGCCAGGCACCGGGGTGTCGCCACGGCGCTCCTCCGGGAAGCAGCCGCGATCGCGGCGGCGGAGGGAGCCAGCGTCGTCCGGTGGATCACGGCAGCGGACAACGCGGGGGCTCGGGCGGTCTACGACCGCGTCGCCACTGCGACGCCCTGGGTCACGTACGACATGCGTCCTGCGGAGGCCTGACGCTCGAGCGACCACCCGTCGGACGGGAGGCACGGCTGGGGCCCGTCCCACGCCTCCCGTCCGTCCGCTGCCGACGTCCGATGCGACGCGGGGTCCCGATCACGATCGCCGGAACGCGGTGTGGCACGCAGAGCGGAGGGCGCCGACCCGCTTGCGCGGGCCGACGCCCTCCGTGCTCACTCGACGCTCACCGGAGCGCTCGCCGAGGCGTTCGTGCGCCGACCGGGATCGGCGGTCGGCTCAGCCGATCGACACCGCGGTCCAGGACACGGGCGGCAGCTCGATCGTGATCGTGTCGCCCTCGCGGCGGACGGTCTCGTTCGTGCGGAGGCCCACGCGCTCCCGGTTCCCGAGGTCGTTCACGGCGTGCACGTCGTCGTCCCACACGCCCTCGGCGTGCACGTCGCCGTCGACCGACAGACCGGCGAGGTCGATCGTCACGGTGGTGGACTCGGTCTGGTGGCGGTTCACGAGGAACACCGCCGCCGTGCCGTCCTCGACCGTGGCGGCCGAGTCGACCACGGGGACCTCGCCGTACTTGCCGCCGTCGACGGTGTCGCCCGAGGCCTTGACCTGGAGCGAGGTGCCGTTCGCCAGCCGCGACGTGACGGAGAACGGGAAGAACGTCGTCTGGCGCCAGGCCGGGCCGCCCGGCTCGGTCATGATCGGGCCGATGACGTTGACGAGCTGCGCGAGGCTCGCGGACGCCACGCGGTCGGCGTGCCGGAGCAGCGAGATGAGCAGCCCGCCGACGACGACCGCGTCGGCGACCGTGTAGACGTCCTCGAGCAGACGGGGCGCGACCGGCCACTCGTCGAGCGTGAAGGTCTTGGCCTGCGCCTCCCAGCGCTTGATCGACCAGACGTTCCACTCGTCGAACGAGATGTCGATGCGCTTGTCCGACTTCTTGTGCGCCTTGACGTGGTCGGCGGCGGTCGTGACGGTGTCGATGAAGTGGTCCATGTTGACGCCCGAGGCGAGGAAGGACGGCATGTCGTCGTCCTCCTCGTAGTACGCGTGCGCCGAGATGTAGTCGACGTCGTCGTAGGTGTGCTCGAGGACGGTGCGCTCCCACTCGCCGAACGTCGGCATCGAGGCGCCGGACGAACCGCAGGCGACGAGCTCGAGGTCGGGCTGGATCTGGCGCATGGCCTTCGCCGTCATCGCGGCGAGCTTGCCGTAGTCCTCGGCGTTCTTGTGGCCGAGCTGCCACGGGCCGTCCATCTCGTTGCCGAGGCACCACATCTTGATGGCGAAGGGCTCCTGGCGGCCGTTCGAGCGGCGGTACTCGCTCAGCGCGGTGCCGGCGTCGATGTTCGCGTACTCGAGGAGTTCGATCGCCTCCTGCGTGCCACGGGTACCGAGGTTGACGGCGAGCATGAGCTCGGAGCCGACCTGGTCGAGCCAGTGCTGGAACTCGTGCAGGCCGACCTCGTTGGTCTCGGTCGAGTGCCAGGCGAGGTCGAGGCGGCGGGGGCGCTGCTCGACGGGGCCGACGCCGTCCTCCCACTTGTACCCGGAGACGAAGTTGCCGCCCGGGTAGCGGATGGCCGACACGCCGAGCTCCTTGACGAGCTCGACGACGTCCTTCCGGAAGCCGTGCTCGTCGGCGGTCTCGTGCGCGGGCTCGTGGATGCCGTCGTAGACGTGGCGTCCGAGGTGTTCGACGAACCCGCCGAAGAGGCGACGGCGCACCGGCCCCACGGTGAACGCGGCGTCGAGGACGAGGTGTGTGCGAGGCATGGATCTCCTTCGATCTGCTGGGGGCTCGTGCGGCGACGTGATCGGCCCGGAACGAAAGTGAGCGCTCACGTCTTCGAGAACGCTAGCGGGTTTCGGCAGCATGGGGAAGCCGGTCCGCGTCCTCGTCGTGACGTTCACGAAAGGGGTGGCGGACCCCGGACCCTGCCGCTAATGTGAGCGCTCACGGAGCAACGACCGCTCCGCTCGGCCCCGTCCCGATGGAGTGATGCCATGCCGATCCGACCAGCCGTACCGACCCCGCAGTCCCGGGGTGGTGCGTTCACCCGGCGGAGCCTGCTCGCCGGAGCCGCCGCGGGTGCCGCGGTGCTCCCGCTCGCGGCCTGCTCGAGCCCCCTCGCTGCCGGCGTCGCCGGCGCCCCGCTCAACCCGGAGACGCTCGTCTTCTGGAACCTGTTCGGCGGCGGTGACGGCGTCCGCATGCAGACCATGGAGGACGGGTACGCGAAGCAGCACGGCGGTTCGTCCGCGCTGCAGGCGACGACGTTCGCCTGGGGCAACCCCTACTACTCGAAGGTCACACTGGCCACCGTCGGCAACAAGCCGCCGGACGTCGCCATCGCCCACCTCACCCGGGCGAAGCCGCTGTGGGACGGCGACCTGCTCGACCCGATCACCGAGGACGACCTGGCGAGCGTCGGCCTGAGCGCCAGCGACTTCAACCAGAAGGCGTGGACCGCGCAGAAGACCGACGGCAAGAACATCTGCATCCCGCTCGACACCCACCCCTTCGTGCTCTTCTACAACGTCGAGGTCTGCAGGAAGGCGGGACTCATCGGCCCGGACGGGAAGCTCAAGGACCTGGACGGCCTGGAGAACTTCGAGGCCGCACTCGCCGCGGTGTCGAAGGTCACCGGCGGGACCGCCCTCAACGTCGCGAACGTCGTCCCCGAGACCGCGACGCCGTGGCGCTTCTTCTGGACGATGTACAACCAGATCGACGGCGCGACGCCGTTCATCAGCGACGGCGGCGCGGAGCTCACCGTCAACGAGGACGCCTACAACACGGTCACCGAGACGACCCAGAAGTGGGTGCAGGAGGGCTGGCTGAACAAGGCCCTCGACTACGCGACCGCGCAGTCGCTCATGTTCGACGGCAAGGCCGGCTTCTTCATGCAGGGCGAGTGGGAGATCAGCACCGCCCAGTCGATCAAGGGCCTGGAGTTCGGCATGGTGCCGATCCCGCAGCTCTTCGACAAGCCGGCCACGCAGGCCGACTCCCACGTCTTCATCCTGCCGAAGAAGGACCGCACGCCCGAACAGCGCAAGGCCCACATGCTCTTCATCAAGCAGATGCTCGAGCAGAGCCTGACCTGGGCCGAGGGCGGGCACGTGCCGGCGTACATGCCCACGTTCGACAGCCAGCAGTACCGGGAGCTCACGCCGCAGTCGAACTACGCGTCGGCCGCCGAGTCCGCGGTCTTCGACGACCCCGCCTGGTACGGCGGGTCCGGCTCCACGTTCGAGGGCATCGTCGGCGCGCAGCTCGCGCTCGTCCAGCAGGGCAGCAGCTCCCCCGCGCAGGCGCTCTCGGCGATCAAGGGCCAGCTCGCGACCTACCTCAACACCCCGAGCCCGCTGTGACCGGGCACGTGATCCCCTCGTCCGAAGTGGACACCGCGCGAAAGGCACGATGACGTGACCGCTGCACCAGTTCTCACCCGCCCCACGGACGCCGCCACCGTCAGCCGGCGCGCGCGTCCCCGTGTCCACCCGACCAACCGGGGGCAGGGCCGCTCCGGCTGGCTCTTCCTCGCGCCGTTCGGCCTGTTCTACGTGGCCTTCCTGCTCGGGCCCACGGTGTGGATGCTCGTCACGAGCTTCTTCAACACCTCGACCGTCCGCACCGGGCTCGGCAGCTTCGCGGGCTTCGCGAACTACGCCGAGATGCTCGGACGGAGCGACTTCTGGTCGTCCCTGTGGCACACCCTGCAGTTCACGCTGTACACGACGCCGCCGCTCGTCGTCCTCGCCTTCGTGTTCGCCGTGCTCACGAACCGCATGAACCGCGGCCAGTGGTTCTTCCGCCTGGCGTTCTTCCTGCCGTTCATCCTGCCGTCGGCGACGATCTCGCTCATCTGGGTCTTCATCTTCACGCCGTCGACCGGTCTCTGGGCGAGCCTGCAGTCCGCGCTCGGCATGACGCCGGGTTCGGGCATGCTCTCGAGCCCGAACACCGCCATGATCGGCGTCGCGATCGCCACGGTCTGGTGGACGCTCGGCTTCAACTTCGTGCTCTACCTGGCCGGTCTGCAGGAGATCCCCCGCGAGCTGTACGAGGCCGCCGCCGTCGACGGCGCGTCGAACTGGCAGCAGATCAAGTCGATCACACTGCCGCTGCTCGGCCGCACCACGACCCTGGTGATCCTGCTGCAGATCATCGCGTCCCTGAAGATCTTCGACCAGGTCTACCTGATGACGAACGGCGGACCGGGCATCTCGACCCAGGTCTCGCTGCAGCTCATCACGGGCGTCGGCTTCACCGACAACCGCCTGGGCGCCGCGTCCGCCGCGTCGGTGCTCCTGTTCATCGTGATCGTCGCGATCGCGGTCATCCGGCAGCTCGTCGAGCGCGCTGCCGCCAAGCGAGAGATCGGGGCCTGACATGACCGCCACCGAGAGCATCACGACCTCCCGTCCCCGCAAGCTGCGCTCCGGCGTCTCGGCGGCGGCGCCCGCCAACGCCGCGAAGATCGGCGTCTCCGGCAGGGGCTTCAACATCGTCGCCGCGGTCGTCCTGACCGTGTTCGCGATCATCTGGCTCATCCCGAGCCTGTTCGCCCTGAAGACGTCGTTGTCCGACAACGGCGTCGCGGCGCTCGGCGCGAACGCGATCCTGTCGGACTGGAACCCGACGCTGCACTCCTACTCGACCCTGTTCCGGTCGGGCGACATCTGGAACTGGTACCTGGCCAGCGGCATCACCAGTGTCGTGACCGCCGTGCTGACGGTGCTGTTCGCGTCGATGGCGGCGTTCGCGCTGTCCCGGCTCGTGTTCCGCGGGCGGAACGTCGCGTTCCTGCTCATCATCCTCGGCATCATGATCCCGACGCAGGTCCTGATCATCCCGATCTTCCAGGAGCTCAACGCCGTCGGGCTGCTCAACACCTACTGGTCGGTGATCTTCCCGCAGGTGCCCGCCGTGATCGCGGTGTTCATCTTCAAGCAGTTCTTCGACGGGATCCCGAAGGAGCTCGAGGAGGCCGCGCGCATCGACGGCGCGGGCATGTGGAAGATCTACTGGTCGGTCATCCTGCCGCTGTCGCGTCCCGTGATCGCGGCGGTGACGATCCTGACCTTCGTCGGCGTCTGGAACAACCTGCTCCTGCCGCTGTTCGTGCTGTCGAACCCGGACCTCATGACGATCCCGGTCGGGCTCGCCACGGTGCAGGGCAGCTTCGGCCAGCGCTACGCCGACATCCAGGCCGGTGCGATCCTCGCGGCACTGCCGCTGATCATCCTGTACCTGGTCTTCCAGCGGCAGATCGTGGAGGGCGTGACGGGCTCGGGCCTCAAGGGCTGACGCGGCCACTCGACGGACGGGAGGCTCCCCACCAGCTGGTGGGGAGCCTCCCGTCCGTCTGCGGTCGCCTCGCGTCCCGCGCCTGTCCGCTCGCACCCGGTCGAAGCGGGGTACCGCATCGAAGCGGGCGTACCTCGTCGAACCGGGCGTACCTGATGAGCCCGAACGACGAGGTACGCCCGGAACCGCCAGGTATCGCGCCCGCAATGGGAAGGAACGGGCGACGCGAGGGCGCGCGTCAGAGCGGGTCGAGACGCGTCCGCAGCAGGCAGAACTCGTTGCCCTCGGGGTCCTGCAGGACGTGCCAGGACTCCTCGCCGGTCTGCCCGACGTCGGCGGGACGGGCGCCCAGGGCGAGCAGCCGCTCGAGCTCGGCCTCCTGGTCCTGGTCGACCGGCGACACGTCGACGTGCAGGCGGAGGGGCTGGCTCTGCGCGTGCTCGACGCGGTTGAGGATGATCGTCGGCGTCGCGCCGCCGAAGCCCGACGCCGGACCGATCTCGATGCCGTCGTCGTCCTTGCCGAGTTCGACGTAGTCCAGCACCGCGCACCAGAAGCGCGACAGCTCCTCGGGGTCGCGGCAGTTCAGGACGAGTTCGCTCAGTCGGACGCTCATGCCCGCACGCTACCCGGGACGGCTCAGGCGGGGACGGCCTGACGCACCTCGTGCTTCCAGAAGCCCGAGAACGTGATGCGCGACTTCGGGACACCCGCACGGTGCAGGTGGCGACGGCCTGCGGTGGCGAGCGTCGACTCCCCCACGACGAAGGCGTACACACGGTCGTCGCACGGCACGTGGCGTTCGAGCTCGGCGAGCGCCGCACGCCCGGGGACCTCGTGCGGGTCGAGGTGCTCGCGGACGATCCAGGTGACCTCGACCCCGACGGGGGCGTCGAGGACGCGGACGTCGGCGGCGGTGGGGACCTCCTGGATGATGCGGCCCACGGCGTCCCGCGGCAGCGACGCGGCGATGCCGACGACCGCGGGCAGGCCGGTCTCCTCGGCGGCCACGACCACCTCGCTGACGTCGTCCGGGCAGTCGAAGATCCGTCCCTGGTCGAGCACGGCCAACCGGTCGCCGGGCTGCGCGGCGCACGCCCAGATCGCCGCGCCGCCCTCGAGGACGCCGTCCGCGTCGGTGTGCACGACGAAGTCGACGTCCATCTCGGCCGAGCCGTCGGGCAGGTGCCGGTAGCCGGCGACCGTGTAGTTCGCCAGGTGCGGGCGCTCGTCCTGCGGGATGGCGAGGTACTGCGGGTACCAGCGGGTGCCGTCGATCTCCGGCAGGGTGAACGTCTCCTGGTGCGGCAGCTGCAGGAACAGGCGGAACCAGTGGTCGTACCCGGCGAAGGGGAACTCGTGCAGGTCGTCCCCGGTGATCGTGACCCGTTGCACCGACGGGGAGTACCGGACGGAGCGGAGCACCCGGGCACGGAAGAGCCGGGGTGCCTCGGGCATGAGCCGCGGGATCTTCGCCATGAAGGGAAGGCTACCCTAAGCTGGTCCCCGTGCCATCCCCCGAAACCGTCCTGACGCCCGCCCGGGCTGCCCGGACCGACGGCTCCCCGCGTGCCGGCAGCGTGCACCGCACGGCGGTCCGCCGACACCTGCTCGTGGTCGTCGCCCTGGTCGTCGTGCTGCTCGCGGCCGCGGTGGCCAGCATGCTCCTCGGGAGCAACCGGCTCGGCGTCGACCAGGTGCTCGCGGGGCTGACGCGGTCCGGGTCGAGCACCGCCGAGGCCGTCGTGTGGGGCTCGCGCATCCCGCGCACCCTCATCGGCGCCGCCGTCGGAGCGGCCCTCGGCATGGCCGGACTCCTCATGCAGGGGCACACCCGGAACCCGCTCGCCGACCCCGGGCTGTTCGGGGTCTCCTCCGGCGCGGGACTCGCCGTGGTGCTCGGGGTGTACGTCTTCGGCGTCACGAGCACCGGTGCCACGGTGTGGTTCGCCCTGGTCGGCGCGGTCGTGGCGAGCGTCGTCGTGTTCGCGGTGACCGTCGCCGGCAGCGGGACCGCGAGCCCCGTGCCCCTCGCACTCGCCGGTGCCGCCGTGTCGGCCCTGCTCGGCGCGATCACGTCCTTCATCGTGCTGACCGACCAGGACTCCCTCGACGCCTACCGGCTCTGGGTCGTCGGGTCGCTCGCCGCCCGGCAGCTCGACGTGCTCGCGGCCGCGGCACCGTTCCTGCTCGTCGGCGCCGTGCTCGCGGTGTGGAACACCCGCGCGCTCGACGCCCTCGGACTCGGCGCGGAGCTCGCGCGCGGCCTCGGCGAGAACGTGCTCGTCGCCCGGCTCGTCGGACTCGGCGGCATCACACTCCTGGCCGCCGGTGCGACCGCGGCAGCCGGGCCGATCGGCTTCGTCGGCCTGACCGTGCCCCACGTCGCACGTGCCCTGGTCGGCACCGGGCACCGCTGGACCCTGCCCGTCTCGGCGCTCGTCGGCGCCGCGCTCGTGCTCGTCGCCGACGTGGTCGGACGGCTCGTCGGCGGCTTCTCCGAGGTCGAGGTCGGCATCGTGCTCGCCGTGCTCGGCGGCCCGGTGTTCGTCGCCGTGGCCCGTCGTCGATCGCTGGTGTCCCTGTGAGCACCGCGACCGACACCCGGAACGGGACCGACCCGCAGGGCACGCACCGCCCCGACGCCGACCGGGCGCGGGCCGACCGCACGACCGTCGGCCGTCGCGGCGTCCGGTTCGGTCCGATCGGCTTGGCCTGGCGGCCCCGGGTCCTCGGGTACTCGGTGGCGGCGATCGTCGTCGCCCTCGCCCTCCTGGTCCTCGGCGTCGCCGTCGGCAGCACCTGGATCGCCCCGAGCACGGTCGTCCGCGCGCTCCTCGGGGCGGAGGACGGCCCGGAGGGCTTCATCGTCACGACCCTGCGGCTCCCGCGGATCGTCACCGGCGCCCTGGTCGGCCTGGTGCTCGGCGTCGCCGGCGCCCTGACCCAGACGGTCACGCGGAACCCCCTCGGCACGCCGGACATCATCGGTGTGACCTCCGGCGCGAGCGTCGGTGCGGTCGCGGCGATCGTGCTCGGCGGCGGCAGCTACTCCGTGTCGGCGGCCGTGCTGAGCGGCGGCATCCCGGTGGCCGCCACGATCGGGGCCCTCGTCGCCGCCGCCGCCGTGTACGGACTCGGCTGGCGGGGCGGCGTGCAGAGCTACCGGCTCGTCCTCGTCGGCATCGGGGTGAGCGCCACACTCGAGGCGGTGACCAGCTACCTGCTCGTCCGCGCGAAGATCACCGTCGCCACGGCAGCCTCGCAGTGGCTGGTCGGCAGCCTGTCGAGCACCTCGTGGTCCACCGTCTGGCCGCTGCTCGTCGTCGCCGCGGTCTGCGTGCCGATCGCCCTGGCGACGAGCGCCGCGCTCGGCATCGGCCAGCTCGGCGACGAGGTCGCGACCGGCGTCGGCCTCGGCATCCAGCGGCACCGACTCCTCGTGATCGCCCTGGCCGTCGTGCTCACCGCCGCCGCGGTCGCCGCCGCCGGCCCGATCGGGTTCGTCGCCTTCGTCGTGCCGCAGGTCGCCGTCCGCCTGGCCGGCACGAACCGACCACCGCTGCTGCTCGCGGGCGCGCTCGGCACCGTCCTCGTGCTCGGCGCCGACCTGCTCGCCCGCTCCGCCTTCCCGTGGCAGGTGCCCGTCGGCATCGTGACCACCGTGGTCGGCGCCCCGTACCTGATCTGGCTCCTCGTCCGCCACCGCAAGGAGATGTCCCGATGACCGCCACCACGACCGGCACCCGGACCGCGGGTGCGCCGGACGCGACCACCCACCGGAGCGCGGGTGGCGCGGGGACCGGCACCGTGCCTCCCGTCCTGCAGGCCCGCGCGCTCTCCGTCGGCTACGACCGCGAGCCGGTCCTCCGCGACCTGGACCTGCGCATCGAGCGCGGCACGGTGACGACGTTCCTCGGGGCGAACGGGTGCGGCAAGTCGACGCTCCTGAAGGCCTTCGGGCGCGTGCTGAAGCCGCAGGCCGGCGAGGTCCTGCTCGACGGTGCCCCGATCCGCAAGGAGCCGAACCGGGCCGTGGCGCGACGGCTCGCGATCCTGCCCCAGACCCCGGTCGCCCCGGCCGGCACGAGCGTCCTCGACCTGGTCATGCGCGGGCGGAACCCGCACCAGTCGTGGGCGAAGCCGTGGACCGCCGAGGACGCCGACGTCGCCGAGCAGGCCATCGCCGCGACCGGACTGACCGACGTCGCCCACCGCGACGTCGCGAGCCTGTCGGGCGGCCAGCGACAGCGCGCCTGGATCGCGCTCGTGGTGGCGCAGCAGGCGGAGACCCTGCTCCTCGACGAGCCGACGACGTACCTCGACCTCGCGCACCAGCTCGACGTGCTCCGGCTCGTGCGGCGGCTGAACCGCGAGCAGGGGTCGACCGTCGTGATGGTGCTGCACGACCTGTCGCTCGCCGCGCGGTACTCGGACCGCCTCGTCGTCCTGCACGACGGCGGTGTCGTCGCCGACGGGACGCCGCACGACGTCCTGACGCCCGCCGTGCTCGAGACCGCCTTCGGGCTGCACGCCCGGGTCGTGCCGGACCCCGTGACCGGCGCACCGATGATCGTGCCGGAAGCGGACGAGCACGCCTGACGGGCGGTTCCCGGCCGCGGGATCGCGTCACAGGCTGGCGGATCGCGCCGAGTTAGGTTAGCCTCTCCTAACGTGAAGATCCCCCGCCGCGGCTCCCTGCGTGCCGCCCTCGTGACCTCCGTGGCCGTGTCGGCCCTCCTCCTCACCGGCTGCTCCGGTGCGAACGGGTCCGCCGACCCCGACGACACCGCCGGCGCCGGCTCGGCCGCCTCCGGCCCCTGGTCGTACGAGGACGCCACCGGCAAGACCGTGAAGACCGACAGCACCCCGAAGCGCGTCGTGGTCCTCAACGACATCGCGATCTCGTTCATCGAGTACGGGCTCGAGCCGGTCGGCACCTTCGGTCAGCTGACCATGGCGAAGGACGCCCGGTTCGAGGGCCTCGACACCGACGGCATCACCCAACTCGGCACCGGCTACGGCGACATCGACCTCGAAGAGCTCGCCGCGCTCCAGCCCGACCTCGTCGTCACCTCGATCTACCCGACCGACGCGAAGGGCACCCTCGACACCACCCAGCCGTCCTACGGGTTCAAGGACAAGGAACAGCAGGAGCAGGTCGAGGCGATCGCCCCGGTCGCCACCGTCGAGTGGGGCGGGAAGGGCGAGGACGTCATCGAGACGATCGCCGACCTGGCCGAGTCCCTCGGAGCGCCCGAGGCGGAGATCGACGCCGCCGAGCAGCGCTTCGACGAGGCCGCGGACACCCTCGAGCAGGCTGCGGAGTCGAGCGGCCTCTCCGTCGTCTCGATGTACGCCGACGGCGACGGCGCGTACGTCACCCGCCCGAGCGACGAGCCGACCCTGCAGATGTACAGCTCGTTCGGCGTCGACTTCGTCGACCCGAAGCCGAAGGGCTTCTACTGGGGCGTCTACTCGTGGGAGAACGCGGGGCAGATCACCGGTGACGTGCTGCTGCTGTCGCAGCAGGGTTACCAGGTCGCCGACCTCGAGAAGCAGCCGACCTTCGCCGACAACGCCGCGCTCGAGGCGGGCCAGGTCCACAGCTGGACCTTCCCGGCGCTCGACTACGCGTCGCAGGCCGACTACATGACGAAGCTCGCGGGCTGGCTCGAGGACAGCAAGAAGGTCGCGTAGTCCCACCACACGACGGACTGGAGGCGCGGTGCCGGCTGGCACCTGGGCCCACGCCGGCCCGTTCCCGGCAGACGCGCCAGCGGCTGCCGGGCCGTGCCCGGTGGGGAGCCTCCGGTCCGTCGTCCGGGCGGACCGGTCAGCCCACCGGCAGTGCCGCGTTCACCGCGGTCTGCGCCTGGCGCCACACGTCCGCGCGCGAACCCGCGTAGGTGCCGCCCTGCCCGCCGCCGACGGTCCGCAGGTTCGTCGTCGCCCCGTCGGTGTTGCCCTGCCAGTACGCCGTCACCGCCCGTGAGGACCCGCCGACCAGCCAGATCTGGTCCGCCGCGTCCGTGGTGCCCGTCTTGCCGAACAACGTCGCGCCGTCGAGCGTCTGCCCGCCGGTCGCGGTGCCGCCACGGAACGCGCCCTGCATGACGTCGAAGGCCTGCGCCGCCACCGCCTCGGACACCGCACGGGTGCACGAACGCGGCTGCCCGCCGAGGTCGGTGCCGTCCGGCCCGGTCACCTGGTCGACGACGACCGGCGCGCAGTACACGCCGCCGTTCGCGACCCCGGCGTAGGCGGCCGCCATCGTCAGCGGCGCGATGCTCGTCGTGCCCAGGATCGCTGCCGGGTTGGCCGGCAGCTCGCCGCCGGTTGCCGGGTGCACGCCGAGCCGGGCGGCGGTGTCCCGGATGTCGCACAGGTCGAGCTGCGAGGCCATGTCCGCGTAGGCAGCGTTGACCGACTGCGCCGTCGCCGCGCGGACGGAGTACGGCCCGGTCTGACCAGGTGCGTCGTTCTTCGGGTCGTAGGGCACGTCGAGCGTGACCTGCTGCCCACACTGCGTCCACGTCGCACGCGCCTTCCGCGTGCCGTCCACCACGGTGTCGGGGCTCCGTCCGGACTCGAGCCACCGCAGCAGCGTGAACATCTTGTAGGTCGAACCGACCTGGAACCCCGTCGATCCACCGTTCGACTCATCGGTGGCGTAGTTGAGCGACGTCGCCGTCGCCGGGGCGTCCGACGACCGGTCGAAGTCCTTGTTCTGCGCCATCGTCAGCACGCGGCCGGTGCCCGCCTCGACGGTGTCGAGCGTCGCGCCGAGGGCGAGCCGGCTCTCGGTCGCGGGGTCGTGCAGGGCGAGCAGGTCCTTCTGCTGCGTGTTGAGGTCGAGGTCGAGCGTGGTCTGCACCCGGTACCCGCCCGTCCGCCACGCGGCAGCGCGGGCGTCGGCGTCGGCGCCGAGCTGCGGCAGGTCCTTCGCCACCCGCTCGGCGTACGCGCAGAAGAACTCCGCACCGCGGACGGCCGACTCGCAGCCCTGCTGCGGCGCGGTCAGCCGGACGTAGTCGGCCGGACGCGAGGCGAGCGCCGTCGCGAGGTCGGCGTCAGTGAGGTGCCCCTGCTCGTGCATCGAGCGCAGGATGACGTCCCGCCGCGCCTGGTTGTCGGCGTGGTGTGCCGGCGTCGACAGGTCGCGCCGCTCCGGCCACTGCACGATGGCGATGAGGGACGCCGACTCAGCCGGGGTCAGGTCGGTGGCGTCCTTGCCGTAGTACCGCTGCGACGCCGCCTGCACGCCGTAGGTCTGGTCGCCGAAGTAGGCGATGTTCAGGTAGGCCGCGAGGATCTCGTCCTTCGAGTACTCCTTGGCGAGCCCGATCGCGAGCTTCACCTCGGCGAGCTTGCGCTCCGGGCTCTTCCGCGTGGCCTCCCGGTACCCGGCCTCGCGCTCCTCGGCGGTCGGCAGCTCGCTCGCCTGCTGGATCTTGATGTTCCGGACCAGCTGCATCGTGATGGTGGAGCCGCCGGAACCGCCCTTGCCGCCCGAGGCGATCACGCTCGCGACCGATCGGACCAGGCTCGTCAGGTCGACGCCGCCGGTCTCGCGGAAGCGCTTGTCCTCGCCGTCGATCGCGGCGTGCTGGAGCGTGTCGCTGATCTGGTCGAGCGCGAGCTCCTGCCGGTTCTGGTCCCACACGTCCACCAGGTGCACCGGCTGCCCGCCCTGGTACGCCCAGATCTCGTTCCGTTCGGGCAGGTCCCCGATCTCGATGTACTCCGGCATCGAGTCGAACAGGTCGATCGCCGACGTCGTCCCCACCCCGGCCACGGCGAGCACCGGCGTCACCCCGACCCCGACCAGCAGCCCCGCCAACACGCTGCCGCCGACGAAGCCCAGCACGGCCCCGGTCACACGTCGCACCGTCATGTCTCCCCCTCGTGGTCCCGCCCTCGTGGTCCGACGGCGTCCGGGCGACCCTCCCAGCGCTCCTCGGACGTCCGCCCCGGGTTCCCGGGGCGGAACCGGGACGTGCACTGGGAAAGGACCGAGTCGGTACGGATCGTTACCGGAGGGGGCCTCGCCGTCACCGTCCCGTGACCGCAGCGTGACCGGGCCGTGACCCGGACGGCGCGGATACGCTCGGGTGATGGGCGCAGGACAGTGGCACGAGGACGTGCTCGGGGCTCCGTTCGAGCGCCTCGAGCTCCCGCTCGGCGAGGATCGCGAGGGTGCGGTGGTCGCGACGCTCGTCCGGCGGAAGCGATCGCCGAACGACCTGCTGCTGCACAGCCGCGGGCCGCTGCACGGCGTCGACGTGCTCTACGTGCACGGCTGGTCCGACTACTTCTTCCAGGTGGAGCTCGCCGAGCGGGTCGAACGTCTCGGAGCCCGTTTCCACGCCCTCGACCTGCGGAAGTACGGCCGCAGCCTCCGACCGCACCAGACGCCCGGGTTCGTCGACGACCTGACCGTCTACGACGAGGACATCGGCGCCGCGCTCGACGCGATCGCGGCCGAGCACCGCGGCGGACCCCGACGACGCCTCGTCCCCATGGGCCACTCGACGGGTGGGCTCACCCTGTCGCTCTGGGCCGCGCGGCACCCGGAACTCGTCGACGGCCTGGTGCTCAACAGTCCGTGGCTCGAGTTCCAGGCGAGCGCGATCGGTCGGGCGATCGTCGCCCCGGTGATCAAGCTCGGGGCGAAGCGGAACCCCCTCGCGCCGATGCCGGCGGTCGACCCGGGCTTCTACACCCGCACCGTCTCTGCTGCGGGCGAGGGCTCGTGGACGTACGACCAACGATGGCGACCGGACCGCGGCTTCCCGCTGCACCCCGGGTGGCTCGCGGCGGTGTTCGCCGGGCAGGAGCGGGTCGCGCAGGGCCTCGGCATCACGGTGCCGACGCTCGTGATGCTCAGCGACAAGAGCATGCTGCAGCCGCGGTGGGACGACGGGATGGCCCGGGCGGACGTGGCGCTCAACGTCGACGTCGTCGCGCACCGCGCGCTGTCGCTCGGCGCCGAGGTGACCGTCCGACGGCTCCACGGCGCGCTGCACGACGTCGTGCTCTCCGCCCCGGAGGTCCGCGGACAGGCCTACGACGCGCTCGGGCGCTGGGCCGCGACGCTCCTGCGCTGACCGAGGAACGCTGATCGCGGAGCACTGCGCTGAGGAACGCCGAACGCCGAGCGGGCGGTCGACCTCAGCCCATCGCCCGCAGCGCCACCCTGGTGGCCGCCGCCACGAGCGCGTCCGAGGGCTCGGCGTCCTCCCGGTCCTGCGCGGTGAACACGACGAGCACGACCGGGTCCCGCCCCGGCTGCCGGAGGACGGCGATGTCGTTGCGTACCCCGTACGAGGCCGTGCCGGTCTTGTCCGCGACCGACCAGCCACCGGGGACCCCGGCCCGGATCGTGCCGTCGCCGGTCGTCGTCCCCGTCATCGCGGACCGGAGCAGCGCGCGGTCGTCCGGGTCGAGTGCGTCGCCGAGGAGCACCGCGCGCAGGTCGGCCGACGACTGCGCCGGGGTCGTCGTGTCCCGCGGGTCCCCCGGCGTCGCCGTGTTGAGGTCGGGCTCGACGCGGTCCACCCGGGTCACGTCGTCCCCGATCCCCCGCAACCACCGCGTCACACCGTCCACCCCGCCGAGCCGCTCCACGAGCAGGTTCGCCGCGGTGTTGTCGCTCTCCCGCACCGCAGCGTCGACGAGCGCACGGAGCGTCATGCCCTCGTCGACGTGCCGGCGCGTCACGGGGGCGTACTCGAGCAGGTCGCCCCGGTCGTAGCGCACGACCTCGTCCAGGTCGTCGGCACTCGACGCGTCGAGGACCGCCGCGGCGATGAACGCCTTGTTCGTCGACGCGAAGGCGAACCGCTCCTCGGAGCGGTACCCGACGGCACGACCGTCAGCGGTGTCGATCGCGACGACGCCGACGCGGGCGTCGTACCGCTGCTCGAGGGCCGCGTACTCCCGCGCCGTGGCGGCGTCGGCCGACGGCATCGATCCCGGCGACGAGGTCGCGCTCGGGGTCGGTGCCGCGGTCCTGCTCGCCCGCGCCGTGACCTCCGCCGACGAGCCGGTGCCGCTGCACCCGGTGAGCGTCAGCGCGGCCACCGCCGCCATCGTGGCCAGGGCCGTCCTCGTCGTCCGCACGCCGACGAGCTTGCCGGATGCGCCCGCATCCCGCCTGCACGACCCGGCCGCCACCGGACGGGAGGCACGGCGCGACACCGCCACGCGCCTCCCGTCCGGTGGTGGCGGGGCCGGGTCACGCGGCGGGACGACACGTGCGCCTCCCGACCGGTGGTCGGTGCGTCAGGACCGCGACAGGCGCGTCACCGTCGCGTGCGCGCCCTCGTCGAGCAGTCCGTCGAGCGCGTCGCGGTACGCGGCGACGAACCGCTCGTCGTCGATCAGGTCACCGAAGACCTGCCGGTCCTGCAGGAAGGCGAGCCGGTCCTCGCGCTGCCGTCGCGCCGTCGCCGTCAGGCGGTCGGCGAGCCGGTCGACGACCTGGATCGGCTGCCCGTCCTCGTCGGCCCCCTCGGCGTAGCGCGCCCACGAGGCGACGATGCCCGCGGAGAGCGTCACCGGCCCGCCGGAGACGAGGTTCTCGCGCACGACCGGCAGGAGCCACTTCGGGATGCGGTCGCTCGACTCGGCGCAGAGCCGGGCGAGGGTGTCGCGCACCTCGGGGTTCCGGAACCGCTCGATGAGCGTCGCCTGGTAGTCATCGAGGTCGATGCCGGGCACGGGGTGCAGCGTGGGCGACGCCTCCTCGTCCATGTAGCGCCGCAGGAAGGTGGCGATCGCCTCGTCCTGCGTCGCCTCGTGGGCGTACCGGTAGCCGGACAGGTACCCGAAGTAGCAGAGCCCCTGGTGGCTCGCGTTGAGCAGCCGGAGCTTCATGAGCTCGTACGGCTCGACGTCGTCGACGAGCTGCACGTCGGCGTCCTCGTAGCGCGGACGTCCGGCGGGGTGGTCGTCCTCGAGCACCCACTGGAAGAACGGCTCGGCGACGACGGGCCAGGCGTCCTCGATGCCGAGCTCGTCCCGCACCCAGGCACGGTCCTCGTCGGCGGTCACGGGCGTGATGCGGTCGACCATGGAGTTCGGGAACGACACGTGCTCGTCCATCCAGTGGGCGAACGACGGGTCCTGCAGGCGCGCGTACGACGTGAACATCTGCCGAGCGACGTGCCCGTTGCCCTGGATGTTGTCGCACGACATCACCGTGAACGGGGCGAGTCCGCGGTCACGACGACGACGGAGCGCCTCGACCACGAGCCCGAAGACCGTCCTGGGCGGAGCGTCCCCGCGCAGGTCGGAGGCCACACCCGGCTCGTCCGCGACGAACTCCCCCGTGACGTGGTCGAAGTTGTAGCCGCCCTCGGTGATGGTCAGACTGACGATCCGGGTGTCCGGGTGCGCCATCTTCTCGACGACGGCGTCCGGGTCGTCCACCGCGAGCAGGTACTCGACGATGCTGCCGACGACCCGCGACTCTCGCGTGCCGTCCGGGTGCTTGAGCACGAGCGTGTAGAGCCCCCCTTGCTCGTCCATCGCGGCGGCCATCCGGCGGTCCTGCTCGAGCACGCCGACGCCGCAGATGCCGAAGTCGCGCGCCTCGCCCTGCTGCAGGAGCCGGTCCACCACCATCGCCTGGTGCGCGCGGTGGAAGCCGCCGACACCGAAGTGCACGATGCCCGTGGTGATCCCGTCGCGGTCGTAGGTCGGGACGGCGATGCCGGTGGCGGCGATCTCGTCGAGGTTCTCCGGGGTCAGTCGGACGGGCATCGGTACTCCTTCGTACGGCGGTCTCGAGCCCCCAGTCTCCCAGGAGGGACGATCGTGCGGGGCCAGTCTGCAGAACAGCCGCTCCCCGCTGCCCGGCCCTGCGGGGACGATCCTGGGCGATCGCCCAGAGATGGTGCACCGAGTGCATCGATGCACCTAGTGTTGTCAGACGTGACCACCACGACCGATCGCCGGGCCGCCCTCAAGGCGAGGCACCGTGCGGCGATCCTGCAGGCCGCGCGCGACCTGGTCGACGAGCGCGGTGGACGCGACTTCGGCGTCGACGACCTGGCGTCGCGAGCGGACGTCGCACGGCGGACCGTCTTCAACCACTTCGCCTCGCTCGACGAGGTCCTGCTCGCGGTCTGCGAGCAGGAGCTGTCGGTGATCATCGACCGGTTCCTGGCCGACATGGCCCGGACCCCGATCGGTGACGGCAGCCGAGCGTCGATGTTCGACGAGCTGGAGTCGGCAGCGCGCGGGGCGGACCTGGCACCGGCCATCTCGGGCATGTACCGGATCATCGGCGAGCCGGGCAAGGAGGACCCGAAGGCGGCGGTCCTCACCCAGACGGCGTTCTCGCGGGTCACCGAGCGACTGCGCGACGAGGTCGCCCGCCGCCACCCGGGCGCGGACCCGCTCGACACCGCCCTGCTCGTCGACTCGCTGATGAGCGGCATCGTCGTCATCGCCGACCACTGGCTCACCCACGACGGCCCCGAGCTCACCCCGGACGCCCTGGCAGCCTGGGACGCGCTGCTGAGCAGACTCGTGCACAGCGTCCGGTCCGGCTACATGCCGACCTCCTGACCACACCTCCCGGGGTCCACCGGCGCACCCCGCACCTCCACAGCACCTGACACGAAAGGACGGGGCAACCGCATGGCCGGTCTCCTCTACCGTCTCGGACGGTTCTCCGCACGACGCCACTGGCTGGTGATCATCGCCTGGGTCGTCATCATGGGCGTCGCGGGCCTCACCTACAGCCTGTTCGCCGGCACCATCTCGTCGTCGATCACGATCCCCGGCACCAAGACGAGCCAGGTGCAGGACGAGCTGGCGGACAAGTTCCCGTCGGCGAACGGCGGCAACGGCACCCTGGTGTTCGAGACGACCGACGGCACCGCGTTCACCACGGCGCAGAAGGACGACGTCAAGGACTTCCTCGACGGCCTCACCGACCTCGACGGGGTCAAGGAGGTCAACGACGGGTTCACCACGCAGGCCCAGCTCGACGAGCAGCGCCAGAAGATCGTCGACGGCCGGGAGCAGCTCGAGGACGGCCGGAAGCAGATCGAGGACGGCCAGGCGCAGATCGACCAGCAGAAGACGGAGCTCGAGTCCGGCAAGGAACAGATCGCCGACGCCCAGGCACAGCTCGACCAGCAGAAGGCCCAGGCCCAGGAGCAGGCCCAGGCCGCCGGGCCGGAGGCGGCCTCGAGCGCGCAGGCGCAGGCGGGCCAGCAGCAGCTCGAGCAGGCGCAGGCGCAGATCGACGCGCAGCGGCAGCAGATCGAGTCCGGCGAGCAGCAGCTCGAAGCCGCCCAGCAGGAGATCGACGACAACACGGCGAAGCTCGAGGACAACGAGCGGGAGCTCGAACAGGGTTCGGACCTGCTCGACCTGTCGGAGGGCATCCGCTTCGTGTCGTCGAACGACTCGGCGGCGATCGGCACCGTGCAGTTCACGGAGTCCACGTTCGAGGTGCCGCAGGAGACGAAGCAGGCGATCTCCGACCGAGCCGAGGACGCCGACATCGACGGTGTCGAGGTGTACGTGTCGAACGACATCGCCCAGGGCGTCCCGTCGATCCTCGGCCCCGGCGAGGTCGTCGGCGTCATCATCGCCGCCCTGGTGCTCCTCCTCATGCTCCGGACGGTCATCGGCGCCGCGATCCCGCTCGTCTCCGCCGTGCTCGGCGTCGGCGTCGCGTCCCTCGCAGCGCTGTCGTTCTCAAGCCTGGTCGAGTTCATCTCGGTCACGCCGGTGCTGGGGGTGATGCTCGGCCTGGCGGTCGGCATCGACTACTCGCTCTTCATCCTGAACCGGCACCGCACGCAGCTGAAGGCCGGCATGGGCGTGCACGAGTCGATCGGCCTCGCGAACGGCACGTCCGGCAACGCCGTGGTCTTCGCGGGCACGACGGTCATCGTCGCGCTGCTCGCACTGAACATCACCGGCATCCCCTTCCTCGGTCTGATGGGCACGGTCGGCGCCGTCGCCGTGCTGTTCGCGATCCTCATCGCGACGTCGTTCACGCCCGCACTGCTGTCGCTGCTCGGCATGCGGATCCTGCGGCGGAAGGAGCGCCAGCAGATCGGCCACACCGGTTCGGTGCGGGTGCCGGACAAGCCGATGTCGACCTGGCGCGCGGTGATCACGCTCGTCGCCGGCGTCGCCGTCCTCGGCACCATCGCCCTCCCCGCCACGCAGATGCGCCTCGGCCTGCCGACCGGCGCGTCCGAGGCCACCGAATCGTCGCAGTACAAGGCGTACAAGGCGCTCGAGGACGAGTTCGGTGCCGGCCAGAACGGCCCGCTGCTCGTCGTCGCCGACCTGCCGGAGGCGATCGCGGAGGACGACGTCACCGCGACCGAGGTCACCATCGGCCAGGCCCTGGCGAAGAACGACGACGTCGAGGCCGTGCTGCCGATCGGCGCGTCGGAGGACCGCGACATCATCGCGTTCCAGGTCAAGCCCGCCGGCGGCCCGGACAGCGTCTCGACCGAGACCCTCGTCAAGGACCTCCGCGAGCAGACCGTCAAGACCGACGACGGGACGGTCACGCTCGGCGTCGCGGGCAACGCGAGCGCGAACATCGACGTGTCCGAGAAGCTCGCGAACGTGCTGCCGCTCTACCTGGTGGTGGTCGTCGGCCTGTCGCTGATCATCCTCATCGTCGTGTTCCGGTCGTTCCTCGTCCCGATCACGGCCACGGCGGGCTTCATCCTGTCCGTGCTCGCGTCGTTCGGCGGTCTGACCGCGATCTACCAGTTCGGCTGGCTCGGCTCGGTCTTCGGTGTGCACGACCCGGCACCGATCCTGAGCTTCCTGCCCATCATCGAGATCGGCATCCTGTTCGGCCTGGCGATGGACTACCAGCTGTTCCTGGTGTCGGGCATGCGCGAGGCGTACGCCCACGGCGCCTCGGCGAAGGTGGCGGTCCAGCGTGGTCTGCACGCCGGTCGTGCGGTGGTCACGGCGGCCGCGATCATCATGATCTCGGTGTTCGCGGGCTTCATCTTCTCGGAGTCGTCGACCATCAAGCCGATCGGCTTCGGCCTGGCGTTCGGTGTCCTCGTCGACGCCTTCGTGGTCCGGATGCTGCTCATCCCGGCGGTCATGCACCTGCTCGGGAAGAGCGCGTGGTGGATCCCGAAGTGGCTCGACCGGATCCTGCCGGACGTCGACGTCGAGGGCGCCAAGCTCGAGCGGTCGCACCCGACGGACGGCGGCCACGGCGACGACCACGGCGCCGGTGCAGGCGCGCACCGCGGGTCGCACGCCGCGGACGTCGAGCCCGACGCGAACCCGCACGAGGGGCACACGCCGACGCACCGCGCGTAGGTCGCAGCTCCACAGCACCGCCTGGAGGCCCGGTGCCGGTCCACGAGACCGGCACCGGGCCTCCAGGCCGTTCCGGTGGGCAAAACCGGGCGTACCTGGTCGGAACGGGCGTACCTGGTCGGACCGGGCGTACCTGGTCGGAACGGGCGTACCTGGTCGGCCAGGAACACCGGGTACGCCCGTTCCTGGTCGGTACCGCAGTCGTCATGGGAAGGAACGGGCGACGCTGTGAGCACCGGCACGCACGCACACGCCCGTCCGCGTTCGGGGTGGACACCTGCGCTGGCGACCGTTCGTGCACGAAGGTATCGTGACCGCATGACCGCGACCGACGTCGACCCCCTGGCCCTCGACCGGCAGCTCTGCTTCGCCCTGGCCGCGACGAGCCGCAGCGTCATCGGGCTCTACCGGGACCTGCTCGACCCGATGGGACTGACCCACCCGCAGTACCTCGTCATGCTCGCGCTGTGGGAGCACGACCCGCGCTCGGTCCGCGAGATCGCGCGGGAGCTCCGGCTCGACTCCGCCACCCTGAGCCCGCTGCTCAAGCGCCTCGAGGCATCCGGCTACGTCCGCCGGCAGCGCAGCACCGCCGACGAGCGCCAGCTCGAGGTGTCCCTGACCACCGCCGGTCGGGCGCTGCGCGAGCAGGCACGCGCGGTCCCCCTCGCCGTGGCAGACCGGCTCGGCTGGCCGCTCGACCGCCTCGAGCGGCTCAAGGACGAGCTGACGGAACTGCTCGTCCGGGTCGACAACCTGGAGTGAACATGTCCTTCGTGGCACAATGATTCGTGGACGAACGAAAGGACGGGCCGTGGGTCGCTTCGGCAGCTGGTACGACCGCTGGAACCGCACGCTCATCGAGAAGATGGGCCCGTCACAGATCGGCGCCGGGCACGCCGAGGACGTCGACGACCGCACCATCGACCGCCCCTGCCCGATCTGCGGACGACCGCTCTCGCGGCACACCGTGATCCGCCCGGAGGGCCAGGTCCGGTCGAGCACCCTGGTGTGCCCCGCACGCTGAGCATCCGCTCCGAGGTCGGAATTGCCCCGGACAACACGTGGTTCACCCCGGGCGTGAAGCTCTTCGAACCCGCCGACCTCGGCGCACTCCACCTCCGCAACCGCATCGTCATGGCTCCGCTCACGCGGACGCGCGCCGGTGAACAGGGCATCCCGAACGACCTGCTCGTCGAGCACTACGCACAGCGCGCCGGCCTCGGCATGATCATCACCGAGGGCACCTGGCCCGTGCAGGAGGGCCGCTCGTACCCGGGGCAGCCCGGCATCGAGACCGACGAGCAGATCGCCGGCTGGCGTCGTGTGACGGACGCCGTGCACGAGCGCGGCGGCACCATCGTGATGCAGATCATGCACGGCGGTCGCGTCTCGCACACCGACATCTCGCAGACCCCGCGCATCGTCGCCCCGTCGGCGATCGCCGCACCGGGCCAGACGCACCTCGCCGACGGCAGCAAGGCGGACATGCCGGTACCGCACGAGCTCACCACGGACGAGGTCCGTCAGGCGGTGCAGGGCTTCGCGCAGGCCGCGCGCAACGCGATCGCCGCAGGCCTCGACGGCGTCGAGGTGCACGGCGCGAACGGGTACCTCGTGCACGAGTTCCTCTCCCCCGTGTCGAACACCCGCACCGACGCGTACGGCGGCTCCCCCGAGAACCGCGCCCGCTTCGCCGTCGAGGTCACCACCGCGGTCGCCGAGGCGATCGGCGCCGACCGCGTCGGCATCCGCCTGTCGCCGCAGCACGACATCCAGGGCGTGCTCGAGGAGGACGACGCCGACGTGCGTGCGACGTACACGGCCCTCGCCGCCGGGATCGCACCGCTCGGCATCGCCTTCGTCGACGTCCTCAACGCCGAACCCGCCAGCGAGCTCGTGCAGCACATCCGTCGCACCGCCGGTGCACCGTTCATCGCGAACTCGGGCTTCTCGTCGATGACCACCCGTGACGAGGCGATCACGCTCCTCGACGGCGGTCTCGCAGACGCCGTCGCCGTGGGTCGCGCCGCGATCGCGAACCCGGACCTCGCCGAGCGCTGGGAGCAGGACGCGGAGCTCAACGAGCCGCGGCCGGAGCTCTTCTACGGCGCGGGCGCCGAGGGCTACACCGACTACCCGACGCTGGACGAGGTCCGCCAGCGCGTCGCGTAGTCGACGCGACCACCGACGGACGGGAGGGGCGGTGCCGGCTGGCACCGCCCCTCCCGTCCGTCGTCGGTGCCGGTCCGGCGCCCCCGCGCACCTAGGATCTTCCGGTGAGCACCGCCACCGCACCGCCGTCGTCCCTCGACCGACGGGACGACCTCGACGAGGGGACGGCAGCCGACCGCGCGGCGGCGTCCGGCGAGCGCCGCCGGCGGGCGCTCCGCGGGACCCTCGTCGCCCTGGCGCTCTGGGCGGCGGCCCGGGTGCTGCTCGAGGGAGCCGCCCTCGTCGCCTGGCTGGTCGAGCGGCCCGGGCAACTCGGTCTGCGGACGCTGCCGACGGTCCTGAACCACTGGGACGCCGAGAACTACCTGCACGTGGCGCAGTACGGGTACCGCTCCTTCGGCGTCGTGCCGTTCGACGAGGCGTTCCTGCCCGGCTACCCGTTCCTCTCCCGCTTCGTGGCCGAGGGCGTCTTCTTCACCGTCGCCCCGAACCCCACGCAGATCGCCGCGGCGATGTGGCTCGTGACCGGCGTCTCCGCCGCCGTCGCCGCCGTGCTGCTCTGGAAGGTCGTCCGGGACCGCTTCGGCGCCCCCGTCGCGGCCGGTGCCGTGGTGATCCTGGTCGCCGGACCCTACGCGCACTTCATGGTCGTGCCGTACGCCGGCGCGCCCTACCTGGCCTTCGCGATCGGCGCGTGGCTGCTCGTCCAACGTGGCCGCTGGATCACGGGTGCGCTCCTCTGCATCCCCGCCGGCCTGATCCGCGTCGAGACGGTCTACCTGGTGTCGGCGCTCATCGTCGCCCAGCTGCTCGGCCCGCGGGTCCCGCCGTTCCGGTCGCGTCTGTGGCGAGCGGTCGTGTTCGGCGCGGTGTCGTCGCTCGGTCTGGGGTACTACCTGGCCTGGCTGTGGCACCAGACGGGCAACCCGACGCACTGGTTCCTCGTCCAGCGGCTCGGGTGGCACCGCGAGACACAGTGGCCGTGGGAGACCTTCCGCACCACGCTCCGGATCGCCACCGAGACGACCGGTTCGGGGCAGTTCCAGGAGTGGTCGGACATCGTGATGGTCGCGCTCTACCTGGTCGCGATCGGGTTCCTGATCGCGAAGCGCTGGTGGCCCGAACTGGTCTACACCGGCCTCATGGTGCTGTCGATGGGCACGAGCCACGCGTGGACCTCGATGGCCCGGGAGAGCTCGGTGCAGTTCCCGCTCATGGTGCTCGTGGCATCGACGCTCGCCGGGCGTCGGCGCTCACGCTGGGTGTTCTGGGTGGTGCTCGGCGTCGGGGTGGTCGACGCGACCTACCAGTCGTACCGGTTCGCGCTCGGCGACTGGGGCGACTGAGTCGTCACCCGCACGACGACGCGGCCGAGGCCCGGTCGCACCCTCCGACCGGCGGCCGGTCCCGGTCCTCGCCGTCCCACAGGTCACCGCAGGCGACCCACTCGGCACCGGCTCGGCGGAGCCACGCGCCCGCGCTCCGGTCCCCCGGGTCCGCCGTCACGGCCGCGAGGAGCGCGGTGCGGTGCGCCGGCCCGACGAGCACCGGGTGCCCGGGACGCCCGCCGAAGACGGCGCGGCGCAGGACGTCCGGGGACTCGGCTGCCCCGATGACGCGACGCACGGCCGCCGCGGGCATGGTCGGCAGGTCGACGAGGGTGACACAGGCGGCGACGCCGTCCGCGAGCGCCCGCACCCCGGCCGCGAGCGAAGCACCCGGGCCGCCGGCCCAACCCTCGGCGACGACGGTGCGCGCACCCGGCAGGTCCGGCACGAGCCGTCGGGCGTCCTCGGCCGCCGCGCCCAGGACCACGACGACCGACCCGCACCCGCCGTCGAGGAGCGCGGTCGTCGCGCGGTGCAGCCAGGGGGTCCCGTCCGCGGAACGCACGAGCGCCTTCGGGCGTCCCATCCGGGTGCCCGCACCGGCTGCGAGCAGGACACCGGTCACCGGGAGCGACGACACCGGGGGCGTCCCGGTCAGACGAACGCCGGCACCGCGGTCCACGCCGCCGGGGCCTCGGCGACGCCGTCGCGGACGACCGTGCCGGAGATCAGCCCGTAGGGACGATCGGCGGCGAAGAACACCTCGCCCGGGTTCTCGAGGCCGAACGGCGCCAGGTCGACCAGGAAGTGGTGCTTGTTCGGCATCGAGAAGCGGACCTCGGCGATCTCGGGGAACGCCTCGATCGCGGTACGACCCATCGCGAACAGGGTCTGCTGCAGCGCCAGCGAGTGCAGGTCGGCGAACGTCGCGAGCATCCGTTCGAGCACCCCGGCGTACACCGCGTCGTAGTCGATCCCGTCCGCGACCGCCTCGGGCGTGTAGCGCCACCGCGCCGTCACCGAGGTCGCGAGGATCCGGTCGTCGGTCTCGGCGAGCGTCGTGTACCCGTCGCGCGGGAACCCGTGGAACTCGCTCCCGGTGGACTTCAGCACGGTCAGGTCGGTCACGCCCGCGAGCACGTGCACGTCGTCGCCGTCGACCTGGACGACCGCCGTCCGCGTGCCGCGTCCGGCCCGGACGAACGAGTGGTCGTGCTCGCGCCCGTCGACGGTGATGCGCTCCCACGCGTGCTGCTCGGCCGACAGCGTCGACCCGTCGTACCAGTCGAACGCCGTGGCGAAGTGGCGGCCGAGCCGCAGCAGGAACTCCTCGGAGGTGCCGACGCCGTGCTCCTTCGCGAACGCGTAGACGGTGTTCTTCTGCGTGTCCGTCGCGACCACCTTGGCGTTGTCGCCCTCGGTGTAGGACTCGGCGAGCGCCGCGCCACGCAGCTGCGTCGTGATCGTCAGGTCCTCGACCTCGTGCCGGTCGGTGTCGCGGGTGACACGGACGAGCCGGACCTCGGCCTTGCCGTACTGGTTCGCTCCGAGGCGGACGGTCGTGGTGGTGGGGGTGGGCGTGGCCTCGGTGATCTCCATGGGCCGACGATGACAGCCGAGTGTTTCGGCGGTGGGTCGAACAGGTCACGAGCTGCGTCCGGAGCGCCGTCCTGGTCGTGACGCGGCCGTCGAACGCCCGTAACGACGCGGAAACACCCGTTCCCTAGCGTTGCGCCCACGGCGCTCCCGTCGCGCCGACCCACCGCACCGGCACGAAGGAGGTCCCCGTGGCGCACCCCACCGCACCCCACCGGGCCTCGGCGTGGAACCGCGGGATGATCGCGCACGGCCGACGGTCCGACGGCACCCCCGTCACCCGTCCCGCCACCCCGATCGGACCCCTGCATGGACCTCGTCACCGTCCGCACCGTGCGGACACCGTCGCACCGCGACGACCTCGCCCTCGCACCCGGTGAGCAGCCGCTCGCCGGCGGCACCTGGCTGTACTCCGAGGAGCAGCCCGGCCTCACCGGCCTCGTCGACCTGACGGCGCTCGGGTGGCCGGACACCGAACGGCTGCCGGGTGCGCTGCGCATCGCGGCGACGTGCACGATCGCCGCGCTGCTGGGCACCACGCCGGACCCCGGGTGGCGCGCCTGGCCACTCGTCGACCGGTGCGCGAACGCCCTGCTCGCGTCGTTCAAGGTGTGGAACGCGGCCACGGTCGGCGGCAACGTCGCGACCGCACTGCCGGCCGGTGCGATCACCGCGCTGCTCGTGACCCTCGACGCCTCGGCCCTCGTCTGGATGCCGGACGGCGGGGAGCGCCGGCTGCCGGTCGCGGACCTCGTCACCGGCCCCCGCGAGACGGCGCTCGCCCCGGGCGAGGTCATCCGGGCCTTCGACGTCGCGGAGTCCGCGCTCGCCGCCCCCACCGGGTACCGCCGTGTGTCGCTCAGCCCGCACGGCCGCACCGGCGCGCTCGTCACCGCGCGGTGGTCCGACACGGGGTCGGTGCTCGTCGTGACCGGGGCGACCCCGCGGCCGCTCGTCCTCCGGGTGCCGGCCGTCCCCGACCCGGCCGAGGTCGACGCCCGGCTGGCCGCCCACGACGACTGGTACGACGACCCGCACGGCTCGCCCGCCTGGCGCCGCGCGGTGAGCCGCCGGTTCGCGGCCGAACTGCTGGCCGAGCGGTCCGCCGCCCTGCGCGCAGGAGGTGCGGCATGAGGTTCGAGGTCGACGGCACGACGGTGGACGCCGACCCGCAGCCCGGACAGGTCCTCCGCACCCTGCTCCGCGAGCACGGCGTGACCAGCGTCAAGAAGGGCTGCGACGCCGGTGACTGCGGCGCGTGCTCGGTCCTGGTCGACGGCGTGCCCGTGCACTCGTGCATCACGCCGGCGCACCGCATGGACGGGCGGTCCGTGACCACCGCCGCCGGGCTCGGAACCCCCGAGGACCCGCACCCCGTCCAGCGCGCCTTCGCCGAGGCACCCGGGTTCCAGTGCGGCTTCTGCACGGCCGGGTACGTGGTCACGGCGTCCGCGCTCGACGACGACCAGCTCGCCGACCGGCACCGTGCGCTCAAGGGGAACCTCTGCCGCTGCACCGGGTACCGCGCGATCGAGGACGCGCTCGACGGCGTGCGCAACACCGCGTGCGCGAGCGCCGGCGCCGCCGTCGGGACGTCGGTCGCCGCCCCCGCCGCGATGCGGATCGTCACCGGCGGGGAGGAGTACACGCTCGACGTCCGGCCGACCGAGGCCCTGCTGCACGTCGCCGTCCTGGGCAGCCCGCACCCGCACGCCCGGATCACGACGATCGACGCGAGTGCTGCCGAGGCGCTCCCCGGCGTGCACGCGGTGCTCACCCACCACGACGACCCCGGCGTGCTCTTCTCCACGGGCCGGCACGAGTCCCGGCTCGACGACCCCGACGACACCCGGGTGTTCGACCGTGTGCTCCGGTTCCGCGGGCAGCGCGTCGCTGCGGTCGTCGCGGACAGTGTCCGGATCGCCCAGCAGGCGTGTGCGCTCCTGCGGGTCGACTACGAGGTCCTGCCGAGCGTGCACGACGTCGACGCGGCACGACGCCCCGGTGCCCCGCTGCTGCACGGTGACAAGACCACCGCGGAGCACCGCATCGCCGAGCCGGCCCGCAACGTCGTCGCGGCGCTGCACGGCGAGACCGGGGACGTCGAATCGGCGCTGGCAGCGGCCGCCGCGACCGTCGAGGGCACCTGGTCGACGGGCCGGGTCTCGCACGCCGCCCTCGAGACACACGCGACCCGCGGGTCGCTGGACCGGGACGGGAGGCTCGTGCTGCGGACCGCCACGCAGGTCCCGTTCCTGGTCCGCGACGAGATCGCCCACGTCTTCGGCCTCGACCCGTCACGCGTGCGCGTGGTGGCGAAGCGCGTGGGCGGCGGGTTCGGCGGCAAGCAGGAGCTGCTCACCGAGGACCTCGTCACCCTGGCCGTGCTCCGGACCGGCAGGACCGTCCAGTACGAGTACAGCCGCCGCGACGAGTTCACCATCGCCCCCACGCGGCACCCGATGCGCGTGCGGGTCCGGTTGGGCGCCGATGTCGAGGGACGCCTCACCGCGCTGCACGTCGACCAGACGATGGACACCGGTGCGTACGGCAACCACGGCGTCGGCGTCATGTTCCACTCGGTCAGCGAGTCCGTCGCGGTGTACCGCTGCCCGTCGAAGCGGGTCGACGCAGAGTCGGTCTACACGAACAACCTGCCCTCCGGGGCGTTCCGCGGGTACGGCCTCGGGCAGGTGGTGTTCGCGATCGAGTCGGCGATGGACGAGCTCGCCCGGCGGCTCGACATCGACCCGTTCGAGCTCCGGCGCCGGAACGTCGTCGTGCCCGGCGACCCGCTCGTCGTGACCGACCCCGACGAGCAGGACGACCTGCGGTGGGAGGGCAGCTACGGACTCGACCAGTGCCTCGACCTGGTGGAGGACGCCCTGCGCGCACCCCTGCCCGAGGTCCCGGCGATGGACGGCCCCGCCCTCGACGACCCGGCTCCGGACGGGACGGGCGACTGGGCCCACGGCACCGGGATCGCCCTGGCGGCCATCGCGACCATGCCCCCGCGCGGACACCACGCGCACGTGTCGGTCGAGGCGACCGCGCACGGCCGCTACCGCATCGGCGTCGGGACGGCCGAGTTCGGCAACGGGACGACCACCGTGCACACCCAGCTCGTCGCGACGGCGCTCGGCACCACCCCGGACCGCGTCGACGTGCACCAGTCGGACACGGACGCCGCCCGGCACGACACGGGCGCGTTCGGCTCGGCCGGCGTCGTGGTCGCGGGCAAGGCCCTGTACGCCGCGGCGCAGGACCTCCGCGAGCAGCTCACCGCGCGGGCGCTGACCCTCGTCGCGGCCCGGACACCGCGCACCGCGTCCGGGGTGCTCGGTCCCGCGGTCGAGGTCCTGCCGGACGGCGTGCGCATCGGGGACGAGGTCGTCGGGCACGCCGAGCTCCTGTCCGACGGACCGCTCGTCGCGCACGCGAGCCACGACGGCACCCCGCGCTCCCTCGCGTTCACGGTGCACGGTGCCCGCGTCGCCGTCCACCGCCCCACCGGGGAGGTCCGGGTGCTCCACAGCGTGCAGGCGGTCGACGCCGGGACGGTCCTGAACCCCGAGCAGCTGCGCGGCCAGGTCGAGGGCGGCGCCGCACAGGCGATGGGGTCGACGCTCTACGAGGAGGTCGTGCTCGACGACGCCGGCCGCGTGACGACCGACGCGTTCCGGTCGTACCGCGTGCCGAAGATCTCCGACGTGCCGCGCACCGAGGTCCGGTTCGCCGAGACCCACGACCCGCTCGGCCCCCTCGGCGCGAAGTCGATGAGCGAGGCCCCGTACAACCCGGTCGCGCCCGCCGTGGCGAACGCCGTCCGCGACGCGATCGGGGTCCGGCCCTACCGGCTGCCGATGACGCGCGACCGGGTGTGGGCGCTGCTGCAGGACGCGGCCGTTGACCCGACCGACGACGGGGGTGCGTGATGTTCGAACTGGCACCGCGCCTCCTGGCCGTGCTCGACCGCGGAGACCCCGTCGTCGTCGCGACGGCCGTGTCGATGACCGGGAGCGCACCGAGCGGCGTCGGGACGTCGATGGCGGTGCTCCCCGGCGGGCAGGTCGTCGGGACGATCTCGGGTGGTTGTGTCGAGGGCTCGTTGTTCGTGACGGCGGAGCAGGTGCTCGAGACCGGCGGAGCGGTCCTCGAGCGGTTCGGGTTCGACGAGGACCCGGACGACCCCGACGCCGTGTGGGCACCGGCGCTCCGGTGCGGCGGTCGGGTCGAGGTGCTGGTCCGGCGGATCGGTCCCGACGACACCCTGCTCGTCGGAGCCCTGCGCGACGCAGCGCGCGGCGTTCCGGCCTCGGTGACGCTCTCCCTCGAGGCGGCGACCCTCGGGGCGGTCGTGACCGCGCCGGACGGCTGCCGCGGCCGCGTGTTCGTCGAGCGGGCGGACCACCGGCCGCGCTGCATCGTCGTCGGTGCGGTGGAGACCGCGGTCGCCGTGACCAACGCCGCGGCGGTGCTCGGGTACGCGGTGACGGTGGTCGACCCGCGGCCGGTGTTCCTGACGGACGAGCGGTTCCCCGCGGCCCAGGAGCGGATCGTCGGGTGGCCGAACCGGGTGCTCCGGGAGCTGCCGATCGACGGAACGACCGTCGTGGTGGTGCTCTCCCACGACGACCGGTTCGACGCCGACGTCATCGACCTGGCACTGCGTCGCGGGGCCGGGTACGTCGGGGCGATGGGGTCGCGGGCGACGCACGAGCGGCGGTCGGAGACGTTGCGGGCGCTGGGCACGCCGGACCTCGACCGACTCCGCTCCCCCATCGGGCTCGACATCGGGGCGCGGACCCCCGCGGAGCTGGCCGTCGCGGTCATGGCCGAGGTCGTCGCCGTGCGGACGGGTACCGCAGGCGGTGCGTTGACCGGCGGGGCGGGCCCGATCCACCGGAGCACCGCGGCCGCGCGCTGACCCGGCTGACTGGTCGAGACGCCGGCGTCGCGCCGAGACGCCGCCAGGGCATCGAGACGCCTCCGTTCCCCGCGGCGTCTCGACCGCACCGCGGCGTCTCACCTGGACGCCGGTGTCTCACGCGGACACCGCGCGCCGTCCGCATCGCGCGCCGAACCCCGTCACACAGGGGTGCGTTCGAGACGCTCCGTCAGCCGGGCCGCGATCTCGCGCTCGTCGCCGGTGACGAGCCGGAAGTCCCGGACGACCACGCGTCCGCCGACGACCACGTGCCGGGGCCGTCGCCCGGGCGATGCCCAGAGCAGCCCCGCGACGGGGTCGGCCACGCCCGCATCGGCCACCCCGGACACGTCCCAGACGCACAGGTCACCGGCGGTGCCCTCGCCGAGGTGCCCGAGCTCCGGGCGACCGAGGCCTGCCGCCGATCCCTCCGTCATCGTGCCGAGCACCTGGCGCGCCGGGAGCTGCGGCCCGACGAGCGCCGACACCTGCATCGCCAGCCGTCCGTCCGCGAGCAGGTGCCCGGCGTCGTTGCTGCCCCCGCCACTCGTCCCGAGCCCGACCGGGATGCCCGCCGCCGTGAGCTCCGCGACCGGGGCGATCCCCCACCCCATCGGCACGTCGCAACCCGGAGCGTGGGTCGCGGTCACCCCGGCCGCCGCGAGCCGGGCGATCTCGTCGTCGGTGACGTCGCACAGGTGGGCGATCGTGACGTCCGGCGCGAGCCATCCCCACTCCTCCAGCAGGTCCAGCGGCCGACGCCCGTACCGTTCGAGCGCGATCGCGGTGTCCACCTGCTCGTTCGCCTGCGTCCGCCGTCGGAGCCCGTGCTGCGCCGCGACCTCGCCGAGCGCGCGGAAGGTCGCCTCGCCGTCGGAGTGGACACCCGCCGGCCCCACCGCCAGCTGGAGGCCGCCGTCCGGGTCCACCCCGCCGACCGCCCGCTCGTGCATCAGCCTGGTGGCGATCGCGTCCGCGGAGGCCGCGGCACGGTCCGGATCGTCCCGCGCCGACCCGCGGACGAAGACGAGCCGTCCACCGAGACCACGCACCGCGTCGACCGTCGCCGCGGCGAGCGCCACGGTGTCGTCCGTGCTCGCGTCGGACGGCCAGTTCAGGTGGTGGTCGGCGATCGTCGTGACGCCGGACAGGAGGCCCTCCGCGGCCCCGGCAGCCGCCGCGAGTCCGTAGAGCTCGGGATCGTGCCCCGCGCGGCCGTACGCCGACGCCATCGTCGGCAACCACGCAGCCATGGGCACGCCTCGCGTGCCCGGCAGGGTGCGGAACGCGGTCTGCAGCAGGTGGTGGTGCGCGTTCACGAGGCCAGGCGTGACGACGCAGCCCGACGCGTCGAGCGTGGTCGCGAGGTCGCTGCCGTCGTCGAGGACGACGTCGCCCTCCCGTTCGGTCCGGGGATCGACGAGGACGCGGCGGGCACCGGTGACGGTCAGCATGCGACGGTTCTAGCAGCCGACTGTTTCCGGGGCGTGACGGCGGAGCGCCCGGCCCGCTGCGCACCCTTCATCGGCTTCACGAGATGTCGATCCCTGGCACTCCGGTTCGGCTGTGCGTACTCTCTGCACGGGGAGCAGTCCGGGGGGACATGACCGACATCGAGTTCGACGACGGCGCCGCGGAACGGCTGATCGCTGCGGCGGACGCGGGCACGTCGACCGGCCAAGGCGACAAGGTGACCCGTCCGGTCGCTGGCGAGGAGGCCTGGTGACCAGAGCATGACACGATCCGAGACCAAGACCCGAGCCGGACGACGGGGCAGCATCCGTCTCCTGGGAGTGGCCGTCGCCCTCCTCGCCTCGACGTCCTTGCTCGCGGGATGTGCGAGAGAGGAACCGATGGAACCGCAGCAGACGTCACACCGCTCCGCGGCGCCGGATGCAGCACGGCATGCGATCGTCGACGTCGTCGACGAGACAACTTCCACCGTCGCGGGAGACCGGCAGGTCGTGAGCGGCCCGAGACTCGGTCTCTGTCCAGGTTCGGACGGTTCCGGAACCGCCGACGATCCGGGCGGGGTCACCTGGGTGTACGTGAAGGAGCACCAGACGACCGGTGACCCCCGAGACGACCTCAGGGCGGTCGAGCGCCTGTGGCAGGGACTCGGCATCTCCACCGAGCGGTTCCGCAGCGGAGGGGACGACCCCGACCTCGGACTCCGTGGCCGCGGTGGCCCCGTCACTTCGATCGTGTTCACTGCGTCGTCGCTGGGGGCGTACACCATCGACGGGCAGTCTCAGTGCGCGGACGGCGACTACGGCGACCTGGCCACGAGCACGCCGACGCCGTGACCCGACCCGCGCATCCGCACTGACCAAGGTGCGATGTCTGCGCGTCGGGCGACGGTGCCGCGACGACGAAGCGGCCACGAGCGCCTCCGTTCCGACCTGCGACCACCGACGCCGCAGGAAACTGCCCGGTCACACCGGCGAAACACGCGCACCCTAGGTTCGCCCCATGACGCAGACCCTGATCCGTGCCGGCTGGGTGCTCACCGCCGCGCCGGACCACGCCCCGACGCCCGCCGCGATCCGGGACGGCGCGGTCCTGCTCGACGGGGACCGGATCACCGCCGTCGGCACCTTCGCCGCGCTGTCCGCCGCGCACCCCGACGCCCCGGTCCGCGGGGGTGCGTACGACATCGTGACCCCGGGCTTCGTCAACACGCACGGGCACTTCAGCGAGGGGCTCATCACCGGCATCGGCTCGCAGTACACGTTGTGGGAGTGGCTCACGGCGCTGATCGGCCGGGTCAACCCGGTGATGACGCGCGAGAAAGCGTACGCCGGCACGGTGCTGCAGGGCATCCAGCTGCTGCGGAGCGGGGTCACGACCGCGAACGACATGTTCTGCGCCGACCCGATGCCCGACGAGCCGGCGACCCCCGGCGTGGTGCAGGCGCTCGAGGATCTCGGCCTGCGCGGCGTCGTGTCCTTCGGCTCGGGCGACGTCGACCGCGACTTCGGTGCGACCCCGATCCTCGAGGAGTTCGAGGCGCTGCGCGAGGCCGCCGACGCCAGCCGGTACAGCACGTTCCGCGTCGGCGTCTCGTCGATCGGGCGCTACACCGACGACACCTGGCAGGAGCACGTCGACTACGCGGTCGCGGGCGGCCACGGCGTGCACGTGCACTTCCACGAGGTGCGCGAGGAGGTGACGGCAGCCCGGCAGCGGACGGGCCGGACGGCGATCGGCCACGCGGAGGCGACGGGCATGTTCCAGGTCCCGGTGATCGCCGCGCACAGCGTCTGGGTCGACCGCGAGGACCGGGAGCGCTACGCCGCGAACGGCGTCGGCGTCGCCCACAACCCGGTCGCGAACGGCATCCTCGCCAGCGGCATCGCCCCGGTCGCGGAGCTCCGAGCCCTCGGCGTGCCGGTCGGCATCGGCGTCGACGGGCCGGCCTCGAACGACTCGCAGGACTTCCTGCAGGCGATGAAGACCGCGGCGCTGCTCGCCCGCGTCCGGGACCTGCAGGCCACGGCGATGAGCGCGCGTGAGGCCTTCGAGATGGGCACGATCGGCGGCGCCCGTGCCCTGCGGATGGAACAGGAGATCGGGTCGCTCGAGCCCGGCAAGCGCGCTGACCTGGTCGTGTTCGACGGCGACTCCCCCACGCTGGCGAACGTGCACGACCCGTACCAGGCGGTCGTGTTCGTGGCGGGCAGCCGCGAGGTCCGCGACGTCTGGGTGGACGGCGAGCTGAGCGTCGCGGACGGCGACGTCACGAGGGTCGACGTGCACGAGGCCGTGGCGCGGGCCCGGCCGCTCGCCCGGCAGCTGGTCGCCGAGGCTGGTCTGGAGCGCCTGTCGGCGCTGACCGGCGGGCTGCTCGACGACACCGAGCGTCCGTAGCGGAGCACACGGGACGGATCGGGGACGAGCCGGACGGGAGGCGGTGCGCACGTCGCGCGCACCGCCTCCCGTCCGGCGCAGCTCGGTCGGTCAGAGCTCGAGCACCAGTCGCGGGCAGCCGCGCCGGGCGCGCGAGACGCAGACCATCATCGTGCGGTCGTCGGCCTGCTCCTCGGGGCTGAGCACGGTGTCGCGGTGCTCCACAGCGCCCTCGAGGACCGGCGTCTCGCAGGTGCCGCACGTGCCCTCGCGGCACGAGGACAGCACGAAGGCGCCGGCCTCCTCGGCCACCTCGAGGAGCGTCCGGTCGGCGGGCACCGTGACGGTGACACCGGTGACCGCGAGCTCGACCTCGAACGGTTCCCCGGGGGCGTCGACGTCGGCGGCCGGTTCGAACCGCTCGACCCGCACGCTCCCGGCGGGCCAGTGCACCGCAGCCGCTTCGACCGCGTCCATCAGCCCGCGCGGTCCGCAGCAGTACACGACGGCGTCCCGCGGTCCGGCCAGCAGACCGACCACGTCCAACCGCGGGTGCTCGTCCGCCGCGGCGACGGCGACCCGCTCGGGGTGCGCCGCCACGAGGTCGTCGACGAAGGCCATCCGGCTGCGGCTGCGACCGGCGTAGTGGAGCTCCCATGGTGTGCCCGCGCGTTCCGCGGCTGCGATCATCGCCAGGAGGGGCGTGATCCCGATGCCGCCCGCGACGAACACCGCGGGCCTGCTGGGGTCGAAGCCGAAGTGGTTCCGCGGTCCGGCCACCACGACCTCGTCGCCCACGGTGAACCGGTCGTGCACGGCGAGCGATCCCCCGCGGCCGCCCGGCTCCCGGAGCACGGCGATGCGCCAGTGTCCCTCCGGCGTGGTCGTGACGAGCGAGTACTGCCGCTCAGAGCCCGGCGCGACCTCGAGGTCGACGTGCGCCCCGGGCTCCCACTCGGGCAGTGGTGCACCGTCGACCGGGGCGAGGTCGAGCGCGACGACGTCGGTGGCGACGACCCGGCGGGCGGCGACCCGCACGCGGCGACGCTCCGGCACGGCGGTCACGCGACCACTCCGACACGAGGGGTCTCCTTGACCACGATCATGTGGAAGCGGCTGCCGTCCGCGCTGCACCAGCGGTGTCCGGTCCCGCCTCGGTAGTACGCGGAGTCGCCCGGTCCCAGTCGCAGGGGCTCCTGGCCGCGCAGGTCGAGCAGGACGTCGCCGGCGAGCACGGTGAGGAACTCGTCCTCGCGGTGCTCGAAGTACTCGCCCAGGTCGGTGTTCTCACCCGTCCACTCGAGCGGCTCGAAGGCGTGCGGGCCGGCGTGGACGAGCAGTCGAGCCTCGCCGCTCGAGAACGGTCCGCGGGCACCCTCGCCCGCGCGGATGACCTCGGGTGACCGGTCGTCGTGGTCCGGTCGCTCCGGTGCCCCGGCAGCGAGCAGCTCGACCTGGGTCGTGCCGAGCGCGGCGGCGATCTTCTCGAGCGAGACCATGCTGGCGCGGGAGTGCCCGCGTTCGACCTGGCTGAGGAACGGGTGCGACAGCCCGGTCAGCTCGGCGACCTGCACCAGGGTGAGCCGCGCGGCGCGGCGTCTGGCGCGGATGTGCTCGCCGATCCGCTGGGTCTGGTCGTCGACGACGCGGTCGGTCGCGGTGGTGGTGCCGGTGCTCACGCGCACTCCTCTCGGCCTGGTGACGGCGCTCCGGTGCCGTGGAGGGCGGGTCGGACGCGGCCCGGCCGGAACCGTCGTTCCGGCGACCCGGTCGGACCGGGACGGGTGTCACACACGGCAACCGCCTCGAAACGAGAGGGAAACACTGCCGCCCTAGCATCGGAGATGTTGATGCGATCAACATTCTCACACACGATCGAGAGGCTCCGGATGGACTCGACACCGCCCCGCCCGATCGGGCTCCTGCGGTCCGCGCTGCTGCCGGACGGTCGCCTCGTCGACGTCGCGATCGACGGTGCGACCGTCACCGCGGTCGCACCCGCCGGCACGCTCACCGCGCAGGCCGACGCCGTGCTCGACCTCGGCGGGCGCCTGCTCCTCACCGCCCCGGCCGAGCCGCACGCCCACCTCGACAAGGCCCTGAGCGCCGACGCCATCCGACCGCCGCTCGGCGACCTCGGTGCCGCGATCGCGTCGTGGGCCGCGCACGCCACCACCATGACCGTCGAGGACATCGCCACACGTGCGCGGACCGCCGCGCTGGCGCTCCTCGCCGCCGGCACCACGTCGGTCCGCAGCCACGTCGACGTCCTGAGCGGTCGCCGCACCGTCGCCGACCCACCCGCCTCCGTCGAGTCGGCGACCCGGGGGGCACGTGCCCTCGTGCAGGTACGGGACGAGCTCGCCGGACTCATGGACATCGAGCTCGTCGCCCTCGCCGGACCGCTCGCGCCGGACCACCACGTCGAGGCCGTGCTCGACTGCGGCGTCGACCTGGTCGGCGGCGCCCCGCACCTCGCCGAGGACCCGCTGGCCGACGTCGACCGGTTGCTCGTCCTCGCCGAGCGGCACGGCGTCGGCGTCGACCTGCACACCGACGAGAGCCTCGACGGCCCCGTCACCCTCGACCACTACGCCCGTGCCGTCCGCCGCATGCCGCGCGGCGTCGAGTACTCCGCCGGGCACTGCGTCCGGCTCGGCACGCTCGGCCCCGAGCGTCTCGCCGAGGTCGTGGCGGACGTGGCGGCCGCGGACCTCGGGATCATCACGCTGCCGATCACGAACCTGTACCTGCAGGGCTGGCAGCACCCGGTCTCCACGCCCCGCGGGTTGACCGCGATCCGGGCCCTGACCGACGCCGGCGTGCGCGTCGCCGCAGGCGCGGACAACGTGCGCGACCCCTTCAACCCGGTCGGCCGGAGCGACGCCCTCGAGACGGCGTCCCTGCTCGTCGCGGCCGGCCACGTGACACCCGACCAGGCGTACGCGATGGTGAGCGACACCGCGCGGAGCGTGATGGGCCTCCCGGCAGCCGGTCCCGTCCCCGGACGGCGAGCGGACCTGCTCGCGATCGCCGCGTCGAGCGTCACCGACGCGGTGGCGAACGCCCCCGCCGACCGGATCGTCCTGTCCCGCGGGCGGCTCGTCGCCCGCACCGAGGTCCGCACGACCGTCGCCGCGCCCGCCGTCACCGCGCCCGCCGCGCCGTCCGCTGCCCGTGCGACCGCTCCCGTCCCCGCCTGACCCCCTCGCCCACCACCGAGAACCCGAGGTGATCGTGACCACCACCGCTCCGCCGCCCGTCACCACGACGGACACGCTGCTCGACTTCCGGAACGTCGAGATGACGTTCCCCAACGGCACCATCGCCCTGCAGGGCGTCGACCTCACCGTCGACCGCGGCCAGTTCGTCTCGGTCGTCGGCCCCTCCGGCTGCGGCAAGTCGACCCTGCTGCGCATCGCCTCCGGCCTCGAATCGGCGTCCGACGGATCGGCGGACGTCGCGGCCGACCGCATCGGGTACGTCTTCCAGGACGCCACGCTCCTGCCCTGGCGCACCGTGCAGGGCAACGTCGAGCTGCTCGCCGAGCTCGGTCACGTGTCGAAGGCCGACCGGGCTGCCAAGGCCGCGCACGCCATCGACCTGGTCGGGCTGAACGGCTTCGAGACGAACCTGCCGAAGCAGCTGTCGGGCGGCATGCGGATGCGCGTCTCGCTCGCCCGGTCGCTGACGCTCGACCCCGAGCTGTTCCTGTTCGACGAGCCGTTCGGCGCACTCGACGAGATCACCCGCGAGCGCCTCAACGACGAACTCCTGCGGCTCTTCGTCGAGCAGCGGTTCGCCGGCCTCTTCATCACACACTCGGTGTCCGAGGCCGTGTACCTGTCCACCGAGGTCGTCGTCATGTCGGGCCGCCCGGGCAGCATCGTCGGCCGGTTCGAGGTGCCGTTCCCGATGCCCCGCGACCCCGACATCCGCTTCACCCCCGAGTTCGCCGAGCTGGTCGGCGAGGTCTCGCACGCGCTCCGGGAAGGACACCGCTGATGGCCACCCTGCAGGAGGTCGCCGAGACCCGCGCGGTCCGGGCCGCCGCACGCCGTTCCGCCCCGCACCCCCGCCGATCGGTCGCGTGGTGGCAGCCCGTCGTCGTCCTCGCCGTGCTCGTCGGCGTCTGGTACGCCGCTGCCGCCTACTACGACCACGTCCGCGGGCTCGCGTTCCTCGTGCCGTACCCGCACCTCGTGGCGAAGGCGATCGTCGCGCCGACCATGCCGGACGGGTCGCCCTCGACCTTCGGCACCGACCTGTGGTCCGCGCTCGGGCGCACGACCGTGGTGTCCCTCGTCGGTCTCGGCTTCGCGATCGTCATCGGCGTGGTCTGGGCGATGGCCATGGCACAGGCGAAGTGGCTCGAGCGGTCGCTCTACCCGTACGCGGTGGTGCTGCAGTGCGTGCCGATCCTGGCGCTCGTGCCGCTCATCGGCGCACTGTTCGGCTACGAGTTCGCCAGCCGGGTGATCGTGACGGTGATGATCGCCCTGTTCCCGATGGTCTCCAACACCCTGTTCGGCCTGCAGTCCGCCGACCGGGGCCAGCGCGAGCTGTTCCGCCTGCAGCGGGCGAGCCGGTTCGCCCAGCTCGTCAAGCTGCAGTTCCCCGCCGCGCTCCCGTCGATCTTCGTCGGCCTGCGGACCTCGGCCGGCCTGAGCGTGATCGGCGCCATCGTCGGCGACCAGTTCTTCCAGCGCGGCAACCCCGGCCTCGGCGTCCTCATCCAGGTGACCGCCTCTCGCCTGATGGGGCCGGAGCTCTACGCGACGATCATCATCGCCTCGCTCTACGGCGTCGCCGTCTTCCTCGTGTTCGGACTGATCGGCCGCCTGGCCGTCGGTCGCTGGCACGACTTCAGCTGACCCGCGTCGCGGCGGCCTCCCCCCGGTGCGCCGCGGCGCGGGTCGCCCCTCCAGACCCCCGGAACCGTCGGCGGCGACCACAGCGCCACCGCGTCGTCGACGTGCCCGGACCCACCCACCCCTCCCCGAACCGACAGCACGACCCGACAGCACCATCCCGACAGCACCACGAGACCCGCACCACGAACGGAGCCTCCATGCGCACCACCCGAACCACCACGCGGATCGGCGTCGCGACCGCAGCCCTCGCCGCGACCGCGCTCGCCCTGACCGGATGCGCCGCCAGCTCGTCCGCCGGCACCGCAGCGTCGAGCGCCACCGCGAAGACCGCGTCCGGCCCCGCCGTCGACCTGTCGGGCGTCTGCCCGTCCACCGTCGTCGTCCAGACGGACTGGAACCCCGAGGGCGAGCACGGCCACCTGTACCAGATGCTCGGCCCGGACCCGTCGATCGACGCCTCGGGCAAGACCGTCACCGGCGACCTGTACGCCAACGGTGCGAGCACCGGCGTGAAGCTCGAGATCCGTGCCGGCGGCCCCGCGATCGGCTACACCAAGGTCGCCTCCCAGATGTACCAGGACAAGGACATCACGCTCGGCTACATGTCCACCGACGAGCAGGTCCAGTTCTCCGGCAACCTGCCCACCACGGCCGTCTTCGCCGAGAACGACCAGTCCCCCATGTCGATCATGTGGGACCCGGAGACCTACCCGGACGTCGAGTCCATCGAGGACCTCGGCAAGGAGCTCGAGGAGAACGGCGGCGTCGTCCGCTACTTCAACGGCGCCGCGTACATGACGTACCTCGAGCAGTCGGGCATCCTGCCGAAGAAGGTCCTCGACGGCAGCTACGACGGCACGCCGTCGAAGTTCGTCTCGGCCGGCGGGAAGGACGCCCAGCAGGGGTTCGCGACCGCCGAGCCGTACATCTACCAGAACCAGGTCGCCGCCTGGGGCAAGAAGGTCGCCTACAAGACCATCTCGAGCACCGGGTGGAACCCCTACCCCGAGGCGATGGCGGTCCGCACCGGCGACCTGTCGGAGCTGGGGTCGTGCCTCGAGGAGCTCGTGCCCGTCATGCAGCAGGCCGACGTCGACTACCTCACGGCCCCCGAGGCGACGAACGACCTCATCACCCAGCTCGTGCAGCAGTACAACAACGGCTGGACGTACGACTCGAAGGTCGGTGCGTTCGCCGCGGAGCAGATGGTCGACCTCGGTCTCGCGACCGACGGCGACAACGGCTACATCGGCGACATGGACGAGGAGCGCATGCAGGACTTCATCGAGAAGGCCACCCCCGTGTTCGCCGGGACCGGTGACGTGAAGAGCGGCCTGGAGCCCTCCGACCTGTTCACCAACGAGTTCCTCGACGAGTCCATCGGTCTGGGCAACTGACATCCGGTCGGCCGAGCCGACCATCCCCCCGGACGGGAGGCGCGGGGCACGCCCGCCCCGCACCTCCCCTCCGTCGTCTGCAGCACCACCCACCCCACAGGAGTGAGCATGACCACCGTCACCCCCGCCTCCCCCACCGTCTCTCCCGCCGCCCTCGCGGCGCTGCGCGCGGAACTCGTCGACCTCCTCGGCGAGCGCGGCGTGAGCGCCGACGAACGCACCCGTGCACGCGCCTCCGTCGACGAGGCGACCATGAGCCCCATCCTCAGCGAGCAGCTGCCGCTCGGACTCGCCGACCTCGTCGCATCCCCGTCGTCGGCTGAGGACATCGGAGCCACCCTGCAGGCCGCCGTCCGACACGGCGTCCCGGTGACCACCCGCGGCAAGGGCACGGGCAACTACGGGCAGGGCATCCCGCTGCACGGCGGACTCGTCCTCGACACCTCGCGGGCGCGTGCCGTCGTCGAGGTCGGCGACGGTTGGATCACCGCCGAGGCCGGCGCCTCGATGGTCGCCCTCGAGCAGGCCGCGGCCGCGGCCGGGCAGCAGTTGTGGATGTACCCGTCGACCGCGCAGTCCACGATCGGCGGGTTCCTGTCCGGTGGCTCCGGCGGTACGGGCTCGATCGCGCACGGCTCGAACTGGCAGGGGTTCGTCACCGCCCTCGACGTCGCACTGCCCGGCTCGGACGAGCTGCTGCACGTCGAGGGCGACGACGCCCAGCCGTTCGTGCACACCTACGGCACCGCGGGCGTCATCGCGCGCGCGACCGTCCGCCTCGAGCCGCTGCAGGAGTGGCGCGCCGTGTACGCGGCCTTCCCGACGTTCGAGGACGCCCTCGTCGCGGTGCGCACGCTCCGCGGGCTCGACCCGGTGCCGCGGCTCGTCAGCGCCGACCGGCCCGAGGTCGCCGCGACGCTGCCGTCGGACACGGCGATCCCGGACGACCGTGCCAGCCTCCGGGCGATCATCGACGATGCCGTGCTCGACGAGGCCCGCGCCCTGGTCGAACAGGCCGGCGGAACCGTGCAGGACGTCCGCGAGGGACTGCAGCAGACCACGAAGGTGTCCATGCTCTCCTACAACCACCCGATCTGGTGGCTGAAGCGGAACACCCCGGACACCGAGTACTTCCACGTCGAGGTCGGCGGGGAGGCCCTCATCGACCGGATCGCGGAGGTCGAGGCGGTCTACCCGGGCGGGATGCTGCACATCGAGGCGGCGCACGTCGGCCCGATCGGCATGCTCACGGCGCCATACACCGGGGCCGAGGCCGTCTACGCCGGGTACCCGCTGCTCCGGGACCTGGGTGTCCGGGTGCACAGCCCGCACCAGTACTACGTCGACCACGGCGTCGAGGAGCTCGTGGCGCTGAAGCAGCGCACCGACCCCGAGGGGCTGCTCAACCCCGGCCACGTCATCGACCCGACGCTCGTCGTCAGCGGTGGGTCGACCGCGTCGGCGCAGCCCGTCGTCCCGGGGTTCGGCAAGTGAGCGGCGCCGTGCGCTCGCGTCGGTTGGCGGAGCTGTCGGGGCCGGCGGTCGCCGCCGGCTTCGGGCCGGACACGATCGTCGTGCAGCCGACCGGTGCCGTCGAGCACCACGGCCCGCACCTGCCGCTGCTGACCGACTTCCTGCTCGCCGACCGCATCGGCGGAGCAGCCGTCGAACGTGCGGCCGCCGAGGGCCTGGACGTCTGGCAGCTCCCGACGCTCGCGTTCACGAAGTCCGACGAGCACAGCTGGGCACCGGGCACCGTGTGGCTCGACGAGTCGACGATGTTCGACACCGCGGTGCAGATCGGCCGTGCCGTCGCCCTGACCGGCGCCGGCACCCTGGTGTTCGCGAACGGCCACGGCGGGAACGTCGCGCTGCTGCAGGTCGCCCTGCGCGAGATCCGGAAGCGGTACGGGCTGAAGACGTTCCTCATGCCGACGCTCGCGCGGGCCCCTGGTCCGTCGGGTGAGGACGCCGACGAGCGCGGGCTCGGGATCCACGGCGGCGCGGCGGAGACGTCGATGATCCTGCACCTGCGGCCCGACCTGGTCGACATGTCGCGCGCCGAGCGGTGGGTGCCGGACCACCTGGCGGAGTTCTCGCGGATCAGGTTCAACGGGGGGCCGGTGTCGTTCGGGTGGTTGTCGAACGACTTCGGGACGCCGGGTGTCGTCGGGGACGCGAGCCGGGCGACCGCGGCGTACGGCCAGGCACTCTGGGACCTGTCGCTCGACGAGGCGGTGGCGTCCCTGCACGAGATCGCCCGGTTCGACCCGGCGGTCGCGAAGTCGGCCGCCGGGGCTGCGGCGCCCCTCGGGTCCGACGTGGTGGCGGTGTCGTGACCGTGCTGCCGGGGCAGGCGGCGGACGACCGTCCCGACGTCGCCGCCCCGGCTGACCCGCTCGTGCTCGCGGCGTCGTGGCTGCCGTCCGCCGAGGACGGACCCGGACCGACGATGACGCTCTCGACGGTCGGCCTCGACGGCTACCCGTCCGCCCGGACCGTGCTGCTCTCGCGCTTCGACGGGGAGCGCCTCCACTTCCACACCGACAGCCGCAGTCGCAAGGCCGCCGAGCTCGCCGCACTCCCCCGCGCGGCGGTCACCCTCGTCTGGCCCGAGGCCGCGCGGCAGCTCGTGGTCGTCGGGGACGTGGTACCCGTCACCGCTGCCGAAGCCCGCGCCGCGTACGCCGCCCGGACTCGGTACCTGCAGGTGCTCGCGTGGGTGAACGACCACGAGGCCGCCGCCGACACGGCCGCGCGACGGAGGGAGCTGTGGGCGGCGTTCGAGCAGGAACGTGTCGACACCGATCTCGAGCCCCCGTCGACGTGGGCCGGGTACGCGCTCACGCCCCGGCGGATGGTGTTCTGGCGCGGGGCGACCGACGCCGCGAGCAACCGGCTCGCGTACGAGCGCCGCCCGGACGGCGCCTGGTCGCAGGAGTCCTGGCCGGGCTGACCCGGCACGGCCGAGACACCGTGACCAGAGCGAGACGCCGCTCCCCGCGCGAGACGCCGCCGGTAGCAGCGGCGTCTCGGCACGGAAGCGGCGTCTCGCCACCGCAGCCCGCCCGGGAACGACGAAGGCCCCGCCGCAGTGCGACGGGGCCTTCTCGAATGTGCGCTCGAAGGGACTCGAACCCCCAACCTTCTGATCCGTAGTCAGATGCTCTATCCATTGAGCTACGAGCGCATCCGGTCTTCCGACCGAACCGGCCTTGCGGCCGTGGAAGACTCTACAACAGGTGCGGCGCGGAACGCCAATCGAGCCGCACCGTACCGAGCCTTCGGCGTGTCGCGGGTCAGACGACGGCCGGCTCCTCGTCGAACACCTCGGCGAGGAACACCTGCAGCGCCTGCCACGAGCGGCGGTCCGCACGCTCCTGGTACTGCGCCCCGTGGTCCGGCGCGTCCGTCCCCGGCACCGCGAACGCGTGCATCGCCCCGGCGTAGGTGACGACCTGCCAGTCGACCTCGGGCGCCGCGCGCATCTCGTCCTGCCACTCGGCGACCTTCGTGTCCGGCACCATCGGGTCCGCTCCCCCGGTGAGCACGAGGAGCTTCGCCCGGATCGCAGACGCGTCGGACGGCTCGTGCACGATCAGTCCGCCGTGGAACGAGACCGCGCCGGCGAGGTCGGCACCGGTCCGCGCGAGCTCGATCGCGCCGGACCCGCCGAAGCAGTAGCCCATCACGACGATGCGGGAGTGGTCGACATCGGGGTCCTCGCGCAGCTGGTCGAGCCCCGCGGTCAGTCGCGCGCGGAACAGCGGGAGGTCCTGGTAGAACGAGCCCGCGACCTCGCCGGCGGTGTCGTCGCCGGGACGGACGCCCTCGCCGTAGACGTCGGCGCCGAACGCGACGTACCCGAGCCGCGCGAGCATCGTGACGCGGGCCTCGACGTGCTCGTTGACGCCGTGCCAGTCGTGGACCACGAGGACGGCGGGGCGCGGGCCGGACACGGCGTGGTCCTTCGCGAGCACACCGAGGAGCGCAGTGCCCTCGTGGTCGTAACGGACAGCCTCGACCCGGACGTCGGAGCCGGCGGGTTCGGGGACGGTGGACAGGACGTCGTCGGTGGTCTTCACGTCACCGGACTCTACGCCGCCCGGCTCGCACCGTGCCGAGACGCCGCTCGCCCGCCGAGACACCGCCGACTCCTGGTCCCCGAGACGCCCCACGGACCTCGAGACACCGCACGCCGCGCGAGACGCCGCCGATTCCGGCGGCGTCTCGCGGAACCGGCGGCGTCTCGCGGGACCGGCGGCGGCTTTGGGACCGGCGGCGTCTCACCCACACCGGCGTCTCGCCCCGCTGTCGGGGACGCGACCACGTGACGGACGGGAGGCGCGTGGCGGGCCCGCCACGCGCCTCCCGTCCGACACGGCGTCAGCAGTCGATGTTGTCCCAGTGCTCGGGACCGGCCGAGCCCGCCGCGTACTCGTCGAGCGGGGCCTTCCCGTCGCGCCAGGCCTGCAGGAACGGCTCGACGACCCGCCAGCCCTGCACGGCGCTGTCGCCGCGCACCGAGAGCGTCGCGTCCCCCTCGAGGACGCCCGCCAGGACCTCGCCGTAGGCGCTGAGCCGCCCCGGGTTGAAGGTCGTCTCGAGCGAGGTGTGGTCGATCGTGTACGGGTCGCCCGGCCCGTTGACGTTGAGCTCGAGCTGCATCTCGTCGGGCGCGATCCAGATCCGCAACTTGTCCGGACGCTCGGCACCGGTCAGCCCGTTCGGCACGTGCGGCGAGTCCTTGAAGGTGATGACGATCTCGCGGCGCTGCTGCTCGAGCGCCTTGCCCGAGCGCAGCGTGAAGGGGACGCCCGCCCAGCGCCAGTTCGCGACCTCGAGGGTGAGCTGCGCGAGCGTCTCGGTGCCGAGCGACGGGTCGACGCCGTCCTCGTCGACGTAGGACGGCAGCTGTCGGTCCCCGACCTTCCCCGCCGTGTACCGCGCGCGCTTGCCGGCGGCCTCGACGTCGCCGCCCCACGGCCGCACCGCGCGGAGCACGAGCTCCTTCTGGGTCCGCAGGTCGTCGGCGTCGATCGACGCCGGGGCCTCCATCGCGACGACGGCCATCACCTGCAGCAGGTGGCTCTGGATCATGTCGACGAGCGCGCCGGCCCTGTCGTAGTAGCGCGCACGACCCTCGAGCCCGAGGGTCTCGTCGTACACGACGTCGACGCGAGCGACGTGCTGCGACGACAGCAGCGGCTCGATGATGCGGTTCGCGAACCGCAGGCCGAGCAGGTTGAGCACCGTCGAGCGGCCGAGGAAGTGGTCGACGCGGTGGATCCGCTCCTCGGGGACGAACGAGTGCAGCAGGTCGTTGAGCTCCGCGGCGCTCTCGGCGTCGGTGCCGAACGGCTTCTCGAGCGCCAGACGGGTGCCCTGCGGGAGGTCGAGGCCCTTGAGCACCGCGCAGCTCTGCTCGGTCACGGCCGGCGGGAGCGCGAAGTAGATGGCGGGGTCGTGCTCGCAGGCCCCGAGCAGGCCCCGCAGGTCGTCGGCGTCCGTGACGTCGGCCTTCCGGTAGGTCGAGGCGTCGATCACGGCCTGCAGCCGCTGGCTGAGCCGGCTCGTGCCCTCGGCGCCCTCGTCCTCCTCGTTCTTGGACGCCTGGGCGTTCTCGAAGGAGTCGCGGACCTGCGCCTTCCAGTCGTCGTCCGAGAGGTCCTCGACGCCGGCCCCGACGAGCTGGACGTCCCAGTCCTCCTTCACGTCGAGGAGGGTGGCGAGACCGGGCAGCAGCAGGCGCTTGGACAGGTCGCCGCTGGCACCGAGGATGAGCAGGCTGGTCTGGAGGCTCGACATGCCCCAGACCGTACTCATCCGTTCCGGCGCGCGGCCGGGTTGCGTCGGTACGGTGGGTCCAGTCCGGCGCGAGGGAGCACCATGAGCAGTGGGTACGGAGGGCGACGCATCCGCGTCGCCGTGGTCGGGACGGGCATGATCGCCGGCGTGCACGCGCGGGCGGCACGCGCGGCCGGCGCCGAGGTGGTCGGGGTGCTGGGCAGGACCCCCTCCCGGTCGGAGCAGGTCGCGGCGCAGCTCGACGTGCCTCGCGGGTACGCCTCGCTCGACGAGGTCATCGCGGACGCACCGGACGTGGTGCACGTCTGCACGCCGAACGACCAGCACCACCCCCAGGCCCTGGCGGTGATCCGCGCCGGGATCAACGTCGTGTGCGAGAAGCCGCTCGCGATCAGCGCCGCGCAGGCCGCCGAGCTCGTCGCCGCCGCGCGGGACGCCGGGGTCGTCGCGACGGTGCCCTTCGTCTACCGGTACCACCCGGTCGTGCGGGAGATCCGCGGCCGGATCGCCGCCGGGGAACTCGGACGGCTGCTCGCCGTGCACGGCCACTACCTGCAGGACTGGATGCTCGACGAGGACGCCTCGAGCTGGCGCGTCGACGCCGGCGCCGGCGGGGTCTCGCGGGCCTTCGCCGACATCGGCTCGCACTGGTGCGACCTGGTCGAGTTCGTCACCGGCGAGCCGTTCGCCTCGGTCTCCGCCGCCACCGACATCGTCTACCCGACCCGTCCGGCCGCGTCGGGCCCGTCCTTCTCCGGCTCGCCCGACCCCGACCCCGTCGCGGACGCCGGGCAGCGCGCTGCGGTGACCACCGAGGACACCGCGGTCGCGACCTTCCGGACCGCGGGCGGGCGGATCGGCAACGTCGTGATCTCGCAGGTCGCCGCCGGCCGGAAGAACCGGCTCTGGTTCGAGGTCGACGGCACGCTCGGGTCCGCGGCGTTCGACCAGGAGCAGCCCGAGTCGGCGTGGTTCGGCAACGAACGCGGGGCGCAGATCGTCGTCCGGAACCCGTCGCAGGGCGTCCCGGACCAGCGTCGGCTCGCCGTCGTGCCGTCGGGCCACCCGCAGGGGTACCTCGACGCGTTCGCGGCGTTCGTCGCCGACACGTACGCGGCGGTCCGGGGGGAGGCTCCCGAGGGGTTGCCGACGTTCGCCGACGGGGCACGTGCCGCGTCGATCATCGAGGCCGTCGTCGGCAGCGCGACCGACGGGGCGTGGCGCCCCATCCCCTGACTCCCGCTGACGCCCGCTGCTCCCAGTCCGGCGGGGCGGCTCCGCGGAACGCAACCCGGGCGACAGCTCGCAGCGTTGTACCGCTGCGAGGAACCGCCGACGTCGCGTCCCGCGGGTCGACCTGAGCGCGCACAGGAAGCGACGAGCACGGTGGGTGCATGAGCACGACCGTGAGCGACTTCGTCATCGACCGCATCAAGGCATGGGGCGTGTCCCGCGTGTTCGGGTACCCGGGAGACGGCATCGGCGCCTTCGACGGCGCCCTGGGCAAGGCCGACGGCAGCGAACGGCAGCTCGAGTACGTCCGACCGACGCACGAGGAGATCGCCGCGCTGATGGCGACGGCGCACGCGAAGTTCACCGGCGAGGTCGGCGTGTGCGTCGCCACGTCCAGCCCCGGCGCCTTCCACCTGCTCAACGGTCTGTACGACGCGCAGATGGACAACCAGCCGGTCGTCGCGATCGTCGGACAGCAGGGCCTCGCCGCGGTCGGCACGTTCACGCAGCAGGAGTCGAACCTCGAGCGGGTCTTCGCCGACGTCGCCTGCTACGTCGAGACCGTCGCCACGCCGGACGCCGTCGGCGTGGTCGTCGACACCGCCTTCCGCACGGCGATGCTCCGCAAGCAGCCCGCGGTCGTGGTGCTCCCCCACGACGTGCAGGCCATGCGGTACGAGGCCCCCGCCGCCGAGCACTGGGTGTCCCGGTCGAGCGACGTCGCACCCTCGACGCGGATCGTCCCGCCGCAGGACGAGATCGCCCGGTTCGCCGAGATCCTCAACGCCGGCGAGCGCGTCACGTTCCTCGTCGGCGCCGGTGCCCGCGGCGCGACCGACCTGGTGCTCGCGGCCGCCGAGAAGTCCGGCGCGGGCATCATCACCGCGCTCCGCGGCAAGGACGTCGTCCCCTCCGACGTGCCGTACCACACGCAGCAGGTCGGACTCCTCGGATCGCGCCCGAGCCTGACGCAGATCAAGGAGTGCGACACGATCGTGCTCCTCGGCTCGAACTACCCGTACGGCGAGTACCTCCCCGCCACCGGTCAGGCCCGTGGCGTGCAGGTCGACATCAAGCCCGAGCAGATGGGGCTGCGCTACCCGACCGAGCTCAACCTGTGGGGCGACGTCGGTGCGACGCTCGAGGCCGTCCTCCCGCTCCTGCGGGACAAGCAGGACACGGCGTGGCAGGACAAGCTCGCCGGCGAGATGCGCGAGTGGGAGGCCGAGATGGGCCGCCAGGCCGAGGTCGCCTACGACGACGGCGTGAACCCGCGCCGGGTGATCCGCGCGGTCAACGAGCGCCTGCCGGAGGGCGTGACGGTGACGTGCGACGCCGGGACGACCGCCGACTGGTACGGCCACCACATCCGGCTGCGCCGCGGCATGCACGGGGACATGTCCGGACGACTCGCGACGATGCTCGCGGCGATGCCCTACGCCGTGACCGCGAAGTTCGCGTTCCCGGACGCACCGGCGGTCTGCACGATCGGCGACGGAGCGTTCCAGATGCTCGGCATGAACGAGCTCATCACGGTGAAGAAGTACATGGCGGACTGGCCGAACCAGCAGCTCGTCATCGTCGTCATGCACAACGACGACCTCGGTCAGGTCTCGTGGGAGATGCGGACCGAGGACGGCAACCCGATGTGGTCCGGGTCGCAGGACGTCGAGTCGATGGACTACGCCGGGTACGCGCGGCTGCTCGGCTTCGAGGGGATCGCGGTCCGGAGCGACGACGAGGTCGAGGCCGCCGTGGAGCGCGCGTTCGCGAACCCGGGCGTCACGCTCATCGACGCGTACGTCAGCCGCAACGTCCCGCCGCTGCCGCCGCACATCACCGCCGAGTACGCGATCAACACCGCGAAGAGCCTGCTCAAGGGTGACCCTGCAGAGGTCGGCGTGATCAAGGACTCCGCGAAGGCGATGGCTGCCGAGGCCGTCGAGCGGGTGAAGGGTGCGCTCGGTCGGGACTGACCCCCACGCGGGGGTCCCGGGCGGTCACGTGCCGACCGTGTGAACAACACGTGACGTGTCGCGGCGGGCACTGGCGTGTCGGCTGTGGGACTTCGTAGGTTCTTGGCTCGATGAACGCTCACACCTCCCCGCGCCGCCGGCGCCTGGCCGGGGCCACCGCCCTGGTCGCTGCCGGCGTCCTCACCGCCCTCTCCGTCCCGTCCACCGCCCTCGCCGCCGAGGGTGACGCGACGATCGACCTGTACAACGTCAACGACTTCCACGGCCGCATCGCACAGTCCATCTCGAGCACGGCCGGGAAGCCGACCCCGCGCGACGGCGATGCCGCCGGTGCCGCCACGCTCGCCGGTGCGCTCGAGCAGCTCCGCGGCGCGGACACCTCGACGTCCGCCTTCGTCAGCTCCGGCGACAACATCGGCGGCTCGACGTTCGAGTCCTTCATCCAGGAGGACCAGCCCACCATCGACGTCCTCAACCAGATGGACCTGTCGGTCAGCGCGATCGGCAACCACGAGCTCGACAAGGGCCAGGCCGACCTGCGCGACCGCGTGATCGGGGCCGACGGCGCCCGCAACGCGCAGTGGGACTACGTCTCCGCCAACATCCTCGACAGCGCGACGGGCAAGCCGGCGTTCGACCCGTACGCCGTCCAGGAGATCAGCGGCAAGCGCGTCGGGTTCATCGGTGCGACGGTCGACCTGGTCGGGCAGGGGCTCGTCAGCCCGGACGGCATCGCCGGTCTGGAGATGGGCGACATCACCACCGAGGTGAACAAGGTCGCGGACCAGCTGACCGACGACGACGAGAGCAACGGCGAGGCGGACGTCCTCGTCCTGCTCGTGCACGACGGCGCGGAGAGCACCACCCCGGTCGCCCCCGGCGACCAGTCCGACTTCGCACGTGCCGTGTACGGGGTCAGCCCGAAGGTGTCGGCCATCCTGTCGGCGCACACGCACCAGACGTACTCGTACTCGGTCGTCCCGACCGGTGGCACCGTTCCCCGTCCGGTGATCCAGACCGGTTCGTACGGCTTCAACCTGGGCCACGTGCAGCTCGCCGTCGCGGCCGACGGGACCGTGACCGTGCCGGTCGCCGAGAACCTGCGTCTCGTGGACGGCACCTACGCCTCCGACGCCGCGGTGCAGGCCACCGTCGACGCCGCGGTCGCCGAGGCCGACCGCCTGGGCGCCGTCGAGCTCGGCACCGTCGACCGCGACCTCAAGCGCGCGGTGCAGTCGCCGAACGCAGAGGGTCTGCAGAGCGAGAACCGCGGCGGTGAGTCGACGCTCGGCAACTTCGTCGCCGAGGTCCAGCGCTCCCAGACCGAGCGCCAGGGCTCGCAGATCGCGTTCATGAACCCGGGCGGCCTCCGTGCCGACATCGCATCCGGTCCGGTCACCTACAAGGAGGCCGCGGTCGTCCAGCCGTTCGCCAACACGCTCGTCGTGCTCGACCTGACCGGCGACCAGATCCGCCAGGCACTCGAGCAGCAGTGGCAGCCCGCCACCGCGAGCCGGCCGTTCCTCAAGCTCGGGGCGTCCGAGGGCTTCGCGTACACCTACGACCTGCAGGCCGCGTCGGGCTCTCGCATCACGTCGATGACCCTGGACGGCGACCCGATCGACCCGACCACCACCTACAAGGTGACGGTCAACTCGTTCCTCGCGACCGGTGGCGACAACTTCGGTGCGTTCAAGCAGGCCGCGGCGAAGCAGGACAGCGGCATGGTCGACCTCGAGGCGCAGGTCCAGTACTTCAAGGCGGACCCGACCGTCGAGGTGCAGGAGGACCAGCGTGCCGTCGGCGTGCACGTCACGGAGACTCCCGAGGGCGGCTTCCAGCCGGGTGACGACGTCCGCATCGACCTGTCGTCGCTGACCTTCAGCAACGCGGCCGACCAGGGCGGCACCGTCTCCGTGAGCGCCGGCGAGCAGGAGCTCGCGACCGCCGACATCGACACGACCATCGTCGACACCACGGACGAGCAGGGCCGCGCGACCCTCGAGTTCGAGGTGCCCGGCGCACCGGCCGAGGACGCCGCCCCGGTCGACACGGCCGGCGACGCCCTCCGCGCCACCGCGCTGCGCGCGACCGCCGCGGCCGCGCCCACCGAGACGACCGACGAGCCCCTCGTCGTGACGCTGCCGGGCGGCCAGACGATCACGCTCGCGGTGACGGTGCCGATCGAGACCGCTGCCGAGCCGACCGACCCGACCGACCCGGCGGACCCGGGTGCCGGTGACCCGACCGACCCGGCCACCCCGGGGACGGGCCTTCCCGGCGGCGGCGACACGGACGGTGACGGCGTCCCGGACGGTCTCGACGGCACCGGTGCCTCCGACGAGCAGCCGACCACGGCCGGTGGGGACCTCGCCTACACCGGTGCGGACCTGGTGCTCCCGGGCATCGCCGCGGGCGTCCTGCTCCTCGCCGGCGCCCTGGCGCTCGTCCTCGCGCGCCGGAAGCGCGCGGCGCACGACGAGACGGTCCTGACGGACTGACGCCGCGCCTCCCGGCCGGACGACCGGAGACCACGGGCCGCCCCACGCGCAGTGGGGCGGCCCGTTCCGCTGTCCGACGGCAACAGCCCCTGCTGCGGGACAGCCCCGCGAGGTACGCTCCCCCTGTCGCATCGCGATGCGTCGCGCCGGGTCGCCCCCGTGGCCGGGCGGTGGTTCCGCCCGTCGGACCCCGCGGCGCGGGTGCCCTCCGTCTCCAGGGAAACGACGGAGGGCACCCCTCTCACCGGCGAGCGCGACGACAGCTCAGCGGATGTGCGACCCGCACCCGTCCGGGCCGTCGCGCGACCGACCCGAGCGTGCTGCGACCCGCCACCCCCGCCACGTGGGGTTTGATTGTCCTCATGAACCTGCTGACCCCCGAGGGCCTGGCGTCGGTCACGAACGTGCTCGACCTGGCCGGCGTGTTCGCCTCGGCGCTGCTCGGCGGTTCGCTCGCGCGCACGATGGACTTCGACCTGTTCGGGTTCCTGGTCGTCGGGTTCGTCTCCGGCCTCGGCGGCGGCATCCTCCGCGACACCCTGCTGCAGAACGGGCCGCCCGTCGCGCTCGTCGACCCGCTCTACCTGCCCGTCGCGATCGCCGGCGCACTCGTGGCGTTCTTCGTCTCCTTCTCCGAGCGCACCTGGGACCGGCTGTTCACCGTGCTCGACGCCGCCGTCATCGGGTTCTGGTCCGTGGTCGGGGTGCAGCGGACCTTCGACGCCGGGCTCGGGTGGCCGACCGCGATCATCATGGGCACGGTCACGGCGGTCGGCGGCGGGGCCATGCGGGACCTGCTGCTGCGTCGCGTGCCGGCGGTCTTCGGCGGCAACGCCCTCTACGCGACCGTCGCCGTCGCGGCGTCGGCGGTGATGGTCGTGGCCTCGTACCTCGGATCACCGACGATCGGCATCATCGCCGCCATCGTGCTGTCACTCGGGCTCCGGTACGGGGCCGTCAAGCGGGGCTGGGGTCTGCCCAACGGACGCGAGTGGCAGCCGAAGTCCACGCTCGGCGCCCTGTTGCAGCGTGGCCGACGGCTGCGCCCCGACGCGGTCCGACTGCTCCGCCGACCAGGACGCCGTACCGGTCGCGGCAGCGTCCACAGCGACCGGGACACGTCCGGCGAGGTCTGATCCGCCCGCCGGGCCGGACCGCTCGTCCGCGTCCTCCGGCTCGGCTGCCGTCACGGGACTGTGCAGCGTCACGGCCGAGCGGTACGATCGGCACCGCCGGGTACCGACCCGGCGAGCGCCGTCCACCGACGCACCGACACGACCCGAACGTGCCGGTCCACCGGGGCGGACGGAGCAGGGGGCTTCGCTGGTGCCGCGCGCGACCGCAGCGCGCGGCGCGGCAGGTCCCGACGGTCGGACGCACCGGGCGCCGCACCGCTCGCGCCGGCGACGTGCGGGGATGACAGTCGGGAGCACCACCGCACGGCCTCGGCCCCGTCGGCGCCGACGCACGCGACCCCGGACGCCGGGACTAGGCCGGTCGCCGCCGCTTCCGGCCCTCGTGCGACCAGGCGGACGACGGCAGCAGGCTCGGCGGGAACCACCGCGACCGCACCACGCGAGCACGGGGAACGGATGCGTCCAGGCCTGCCCGGGCCTCCAGGACGGACCGCCGCAGGGCCTCCGCGTCCGCCGCTGCCGTGCTGTCCGCGGCGAACCGCTCCACGTCGACCGCGTCGACCACTGCGGTCAGGTGCGGCAGCACCGGCGCCGGCACGGTCCCCGCGAGCCGACCGAGCACCGCCCGGGCGGTCCGTGCCACGGCGGCGGAGTCACCGGGCGGTGCCAGACCCGGGGCGTACCCGTGGTCCGCGACGTCGTCGAGCACCTCGCGCCAGGCGTGCAGGGCGGGCGACCGTCCGGCACGGATCGCGGTGAGACGTCGCCGTCGCCGCAGGGCTCGGACCACACCCGGCGCGACCAGCACCGCGAGCAGGAGCAGCAGTCCGACCACGAGCCCGGCGGCCCCGGGGCCCGACGCCGTGGTGGAGGCGGCGGCCCCCGGCTCGGTCGTCGCCGAGGACGTCGGGGTCGGGGTGGGAGTCGCCTCGTCGGGCGTGCTCTCGCCCGGCTCGGGCAGCGGTGTCCCGGACGGCGCCGGGGCCGGGGTCGCCGACGACTCGCCGGCCTGTGCCGCGGCGTCGGAGGTCGGCGTCGGCTCGAAGGAGACCCATCCCGCGCCCTTGATGTACAGCTCCGGCCACGAGTGCAGCTGCCGGTTCGACACCGTGTACTCGCCGTCCTCGGTCTGCTCGCTGCTCGCCCGGTAGCCGACGGCGACACGGGACGGGATCCCGAGGGTGCGGGCCATCACCGCCATCGACGACGCGAAGTGCACGCAGTACCCCTGGCGGACGCTCAGGAAGGTGTCGATGACGTCCATGCTGTCGCCGTCGTACCCCTGCTCGACGGGGGCCGTCTCGGAGTAGGTGAACAGGTCGCTCCGGAACCACTGCTCGACTGCCCGGGCCCTGGCGTAGTCGTTCGGCAGGCCGCCGGCGACCCGTTGCGCCGCCGCACGGATGTCGCGCGGCAGGTCCTCCGGCAGCGACAGGTCGGTGCGGAGCTGCGCGTCGCTCGGCGTCGAGAACCCCCGACCGTCGGTGCGTCCGAGGATGCCGCTCGCCGCGATGGCGTCGAGGTACTCCCCCGACGACGTCGACGCGCCGAAGGCCTGGTAGGTGGAGCCACGCTGCGTCGACGGACCGGTCGAGCGGACGGTGCTCGAGTCGCCCATCCAGCGCCACTGCGACAGGTCGAGGTTGGTCGACTGCGACTCGATCGACACCGCGCCCGCCGGCACCGGCAGGTAGTTGCTGGACAGGCCGGTGATCCGCACGGTCAGGTCGCCCCGGCTCGCCAGGCGCGGGTTCACGCCGACCGCCCACTGCTGCTGGTCCGCCGTGTCGGAGGTGCTCGCGTCGGTCACCGTCGGCACCCAGTCGCCGCTGCCGAACTCGTCGAGGTCGGCGAGCTTCAGGTACTCCGGCTGGCCGTCGGCCGTGCGGTACCGCAGCACCTCGAGCTCGTTGGGCTGCCGGAGGTCACGACCGAGTTCGAGCAGCGTGCCCGGCCTGCCGGGCTGGATCGGCGACTGCAACGCACCGGTGACACCCGACAACCAACTCGCGTTCAACGGGACGATCACCGGCAGGCCCACGGCGACGACGAGGCCGATCGCCCCGACCACCGCTGCCGGGAACGCGCGTTGGACCGGGCGCACCGACAGCCACAGCAACCCGAGGAAGGCGACGCCGACCAGGACGACGAGCACCGGGGACGCCGGCTCGCCGGTCACCACGCCGGGCACGATGAGCACCACGAGCGCCGGCACGGCGGCGAGCGCCACGGTCGGCGCGATCGCCGCCAGGAAGAGGGACACCCCGGCGACCCAGCCGATGGCGATGGTGATCACGAGCCGGATGGCGTCGGTCTGCGGCAGCGGGGCCGGGTTCAGCCGGATCGCCGCGAGGGCCTCGCCGAGCGCGCCCTCACGGTCGAGCCAGCCGAGCGGGTGCACGTCGTTCACGACCGCGGCCACGCAGGACCCGACCACGAGGGTGGTGACGAGCGCGATGAACCGCACGCCGGGTGCGCGGCGGCGGACGGCCAGGACGACGGCGACGAGGACGGCCGCGAAGGCGACGCCGGAGACCCACCACGCGGTGCCCTGCACGAGCGGCCGCATCGCCAGTGCGGCGACCAGGACGGGCAGCGGTGCGAGCGCGACGACCCACGGGCTCGGGGCGTCCGGCCGCTCGGCGGAGCGGGCCGCTCCCGGGGACGGGGTGTCGGTGCGACCGTGGGCGCGGGCGGTGGTCGAGGTGCCGCTCACCGGGCGCTCCCCTGGTTCTGCGCGCCGGGGACGGGCACCACGAGGGTCCGCCACCCAGCGCGGTCGAGGATCCCGCGCACGACCGGTTCGGGCGGCACGATGGTCGCCAGGATGCCCCGGCTCGACCCGCTCGTGGCGGCGACGAGCTCGGCGGCCTGCTCGGCGGTGCAGCGGCCGGTGACGACGGCGGTCATCCCGTGCACGTCGCGCCCGTGGACCTCGGGCAGCACCTCGGTCACGGGACGGGCGTCGGAGCGGACCCGGACGTCGGCGAGCCCCACGAGCACGTCGGTCAGGCTGCCGGCGTCACCGGTGTGGCGGGAGCCGGACGTGGCGACGTCGCTCACGAGCACGACGCGCGAGGTCCGCGCGCTGAGCGCCCGTGCGACGCTCGCGGCCACCACGACCGCGTGCTCGAACGCGGCGTCGCCGCCGAGGTCGCTCAGCTCGGCGAGGTCGTCGCGACCCAACGCCTGGTACGACTCGCGCCGGACGTCGAGCGCGATGACCGCCTCGGGCGGCTGGGCCTGCGTGGTCTGCCGGACGTGCAGCTCCCCGCGGCGGGCGCTCTGCGCCCAGTGCACGCGGCGGATCGGGTCGCCCTGCCGGTACGGGCGGAGTTCGCTGTCGTCGGCGGAACCGCCCTGTCCGACCCGACCCTCGTCGGCGGACACCGCGCCCGCCAGCGCCCCGGTGTCGATCGCCGCCAGGGTGGTCGACGCGGGGACGACCACGACCTCCTCCGCCGCGACGACCGGACGGTCGATGCGCAGCAGGCCGAACGGGTCCTCGACGCGGATCGTGACCGGTCCGACCAGCGTGCGGCCGCGGTGCATCGCGAGTGCCTCGACCTCGAGGACGGCCGGCGGTTCGTGGGGACCGACGAGCACGTAGGTCTCGGGGTCGGACAAGCTCGCGAAGGCGTCCTCGAGCTGTTCCCGCACGAGCAGCGTGGTCCGCGGTCCGATCGGCAACGAGGTGCCCCGCAGCGTGATCCGCTCGCGGTGCACCTCACCGACCTGGACCACCGCCCGCGACGTCGTGCGCGTGGCCCGGAGCGGCGCGGCGACGACGAGCGCCATCACCACGCCGAGCACGAGGAGGACGACGAGCAGCAGCCCGGCGGACACGGCGATGCTCGTCGTCGCGACGAGTCCGCCGCCGACGAGCGCGATCCCCGAGCCGAGCGCGGTCCAGCCGCGCGCGGTCGGCCGCGGGAACGGCGTCCGCCGCAGCAGACCCGCACCGCGCCGGCCGTAGCGGAGCGCCCAGGACCGCACAGCGCCGGCGCGCAGCGCGAGCGTCGAGGGCCCTCCGCCGTCGGACATCAGGACCGGACGGCTGCCGCCGCGAAGGGCACGGCGGTGTCGGACACGATCCGGACCACCACGTCGCGGGCGGTGTCCTCGGCAGCACCCCCGAGGCCGCGGGCCACCGGGACGAGTCGGTGGGCGAGGATGACCGGGGCGAGCTGCGCAACGTCGTCCGGCGTGACGAACGGGCGGCCGAGCAGCGCGGCGTGCGCGCGGGCGGCCTGCGCCAGGTGCAGGGTCGCGCGGGGGCTGGCGCCCAGGACGAGGTCCGGGTGCGAGCGTGTCGCCCGCACGATCGCGACGATGTACGCCTCGACGTCCGGCGCGACGTGCACCCCGCGGACCGCGTGCACGATGGCGCGCAGCGTGTGGACGTCGACGATGGGGCGGAGCGACGAGAGCGGGTCGTGGGTCCCCCGCGCCGCGAGCATCTGGCGTTCGGCGTCGGCACTCGGGTACCCCATCGCGATGCGCGCCATGAAGCGGTCGCGCTGGGCCTCGGGCAGCGGGTACGTCCCCTCCATGTCGATCGGGTTCTGCGTGGCGACGATCATGAAGGGCGACTCGAGCGGCCGCGTGACGCCGTCCACCGTGACCTGCGCCTCGGCCATCGCCTCGAGCAGGGCCGACTGGGTCTTCGGGCTGGTGCGGTTGATCTCGTCACCGATGACGACGTTCGCGAACACCGGTCCGGGCGAGAACCGGAAGGTGCCGGACGACTGGTCGTAGATGTTCACGCCGGTCACGTCGGAGGGCAGCATGTCCGAGGTGAACTGGATGCGGTTCACGGTGCCGCCGACCGAGGCGCCGAGCGCCTTGGCGAGGACGGTCTTGCCGACTCCGGGGACGTCCTCGACGAGCAGGTGCCCCTCGGCGAGCATCACGGTGAAGGCGGTGCGGATCGCGTCGACCTTGCCGTCCACCACGGTGGAGACGGCCGCCACGACGTCGTCGCCGACCGCTCGCACGTGTTCGATCGGGAAGGCTTGGTCGGTCGGCTCCGGCACGCAGGCCTCCTCGTCTCGGGACAGGTGTCGTGCATGCTACAACGGCGCGGTGACAGGCACCGGAGGATGCGGCACCGGTCATCCGGAAGGCACACGCCGGTCCCGGACGGACAGACGGACGGGAGGCGCGGTGCGGGCCCGCACCGCGCCTCCCGTCCGCGGGTCGTCGCGTCCCGGTCGCGCCGTCCGTCAGTCGGGCAGCGCCTGCGTCGTCAGCGACCAGAGCGCGACGCCGTGCAGGCCGAGGCGCTGCGCCAGGGCGACGCGCGCGCGGTAGGACCGGGCGTCGGACCAGTGCAGCTCCCGGCCGTCGGGGAGGGTCGCGCTCCACTCCCCCGTCCGCTCGGACCACCGGGCTGCGTGACCGGCGACCGCCCGAGCACGCGCCGGCGAGACCTGACCGGTGGTCCGTCCGCCCCAGACGTACCCGTAGCCGGCGATGCCGAGGTCGATGCGGTCTGCCGGGAGCCCCTCGCGCTCGGCCGCCGCGACCACCCGCTGCGCCCACGGCAGCGAACCCACCGACCCGGGCCTGCTCCACGGTCCGTGCTGGTCGTAGGTCATGAGCACGAACCGGTCGACGTGCTCGGCGAGCGCGCGGAGGTCGTACCCGGTCTCGCGGAAACCGGCCGCCGAGGTGGATGCCATGACCGCCATCGTCACGGGTGCCTCCGCGCCGAGCTCGTCGTGCACGGCCGACTCGAGGGCCGCCGCGAACGCGACGAGTCCGGCCCGGTCCCGCGCGCGGAGGGACTCGAGGTCGATCTGCACGCCGTCCAGGTGGTTCCGCGCGGCGAGTGCCGCGAGCTCGCGTGCGACGTGGCGACGGGTGGCGGCGTGGGCCAGGAGCGCCGTGCCGGTGTCGGGCGAGAAGTCCCCGAGGGACTCGGAGAAGTTGCTGACGAGCAGCTCCGCCCCGGCGCCGCCACGGTGTGCGGTGCGGGCGAGCGAGCGGACCTGGTCGGGCAGGGGCTCGAGGCCGGAGCCGTCCTCGGTCAGGGTGACGCCGTCGATCCCGATCGTGGCGGCGTGCTCGGTCGCGGCGCGGACCCGGGCGGCGGCGGTCCCGGGTTCGGCGTAGGCCTCGACCACCGGTCGGGACGCCCGGGGCGCGACGGCACACCCGCTGAGCGCGGTGCACGCGAGGACGACGGCGACGGCGAGTGCTGACCAGCGGATCACCCGCCAACGCTAGCCGAGGGGCGGAGGTGGTCCGCGCCTCCCGTCCGGATCGTCAGGCCTGGACGCGCTCGAGCCGCTCGACGGCCTCGGCGAGTTCCTCGAGCTCGGGGACGTCGCGTGCCTCGGCGAGCGCGGCCTCGAGCGCCGCCGCGTGGATCGGTGCGGCTTCGTCGAGCAGCGCCTGGCCGGCGTGCGTGAGCTCGGTGTACAGCCCCCGTCGGTCGTCCGCACAGAGGACCCGGGTGAGCAGGGCACGCTCCTCGAGCCGGTTCACGAGCCGGGTGGTGGCGCTCGGACTGAGGGCGGCTGCGCGAGCGAGCTGCTGCATGCGCATGTGGAAGCCGTCCTGTCGGCGCAGGGCGTCGAGCACGGTGAACTCGACGACCGACAGCTCGACGGCCCGGAGCGCGCGCTCGAGCCGGGTCTCGATCGCCGCGTGCAGGGCGGCGAGGGTACGCCAGCCGTGTGCGCGGACGGCGACGGACGTGTCGTCGACGGACATGAAGCCTCCCGGGGTCGGCGGACTGATCATTGCTTGCGCGGATACCCCGCGTGTGCAACGATCAATGTCCCGCGTGTGCAACTACCAGCGTACGCGGGCCCCCTCCCCCGCACAACGGAAGGATCCCCATGCCCGCCGGACTCATCGCCCTCGCCCTCGGGGGCTTCGGCATCGGCCTGACCGAGTTCGTCATCACCGGCCTCCTGCCCGAGGTCGCAGCCGACTTCGGGGTCACCGAGACCACCGCCGGCTGGTTGGTCACCGGCTACGCCCTGTCGGTAGTGGTCGGCGCGCTCGCCCTCACCGCAGCGACCACCCGGTTGCCGCGGAAGCCCGTGCTCGTCGGCCTGCTCGTGCTCTTCATCGTCGGGAACACGCTCTCCGCACTCGCCCCGAGCTACGGCGTGATGATGAGCGGCCGGGTCGTCGCGGCGCTCTGCCACGGGGCGTTCTTCGGTATCGGGTCCGTGGTCGCGGCGAACATGGTCGAGCGCGGCCGGCAGGCGTCCGCCGTCGCGCTCATGTTCACCGGCCTGACGGCGTCGAACGTGCTCGGGGTTCCGTTCGGCACCTTCCTCGGGCAGGCGTTCGGGTGGCGCAGCACGTTCTGGACCATCGCCGCGATCGGTGTCGTCGCCCTGGTCGGTGTGCTCCTGCTCGTCCCCGCGGTCCGCACCACCGAGACCCCCTCGCTCGTCCGGGAGGTCGGTGCGTTCCGGTCCGGCCAGGTCTGGCTGTCGCTCGGGGTCACCGTGCTCGGCTTCGGCGGGATGTTCGGGGCGTTCACGTACATCGCCTACACACTGACCTCGGTGTCCGGGTTCGCGGCGAGCACGGTGCCGTGGCTCCTCGTGGTGTTCGGCGTCGGGCTCTTCGTCGGCAACATCGTCGGGGGCAAGGCCGCGGCGCGCTCCATCGACGGCACGCTCCTCGTCGTGCTCGCGGTCCTCACGATCGTGCTCGTCGGGTTCGCCCTGGTGGCGAGCTCGGCCGTGCTCACGGTCGTCGCACTCGTGCTGATGGGAGCGTTCGGGTTCGCGACCGTCCCCGCCCTGCAGACACGGGTCATGCGGTACGCAGACCATGCCCCGACCCTGGCGAGCGGGGCGAACATCGCGGCGTTCAACCTCGGCAACGCGCTCGGCGCGTGGATCGGTGGGCTCACCATCGCCGCCGGGCTCGGGTACACGTCGCCGCTCTGGGCCGGTGCCGCGATCACCCTCGGCGCCGTGCTGCTGACGCTCGGGGCCGCCGGTGCCGCGCGACGGTCGGACCGGTCCGCCGGTGCGTCGACGACGGCCGCTGCGACCGAGGCCGGCGCGAGCACGGGCAGCACGGCCACCGTCTGACCCGCGGCGTGGGCGCCACCCGCGTGGCACGGCCCGCGTGGGCACGGGCCCCGTGGGCACCGCGCCGGAACGACGAAACCCCCGCTTCGGCGGGGGTTTCGTCCTGTGCGGAGACGGAGGGATTTGAACCCTCGGTCCCCTCAAAGGGGACTCCACCTTAGCAGGGTGGTGCACTCGGCCTGACTATGCGACGTCTCCGTGCGCTCTCGCGAACGCAGACCCCACCATACAGGAGGACGAGCGCCGTCTCGACCTCGGGGCCGACCGGACACGCTGTCGGCGCGCGTGCCCACGGGACGCGACATGCGGACCGTCAGGGCAGACGGTCCCCTGAAGTGGGGACGCCGAGGGGTTGTCGGCGCGTACCCCGACGCCTAGCATCATCGGGACGCGGCGATCACGTTCCGGAGTTCGTCCTCCGTAGTCGCGACACAGCACCAGACGTCGTCCCCCCTTCTGCAGAGCCCGCCGCCTCCGGTCGCGAGGAGCTCTGAGGGGGCCGACCAGGGGGCGCGGACCCAGTCCGCGCCCCCGCTCTGGGTGCCCCACCCGCGTGCACGCACTCACGCCGCGGAACGGAACCGGTCCGGCAGTGCGATCAGGTCCTCCGCGAGCCCGACGAGTTCGCTCGCGCACACGTCGAGCCGATCGAGCTCGGCTGCCGCCACCGCTCGCTCGACCTGCAGCACCCGAGCGCGCCTCCCCACGACGGCGTCGATGCCGTTCGCCGCCGCGACGTCGTCCGTGAAGAACGTGTCGAGCACCGGCCGCTGCGCCGCGAGCCAGTCCGCGCTCACGGTCGCCCCGCGCCGGCGGAGGTACCAGGCGCCGACGTCGACGAGTGCCCCGGCCTCGGTCAGGCAGGACCGGAGGACCTGGGCATCGAAGGCCTCACCCGTGCCCGGCCCGCCGGTGGCGGGGTCGGCGATCATGGCTCGGGCGACCCGCAGCCGCTCGACCATCTGACCGACCGACCACTGGGCCACGACGACCCCGACGTACCGCTGCACGCTCACGAGCCGCAGCGCTTCGAGCGGGACCAGGGCTTCCCGCACGGGCGTCCGGGAGACCTGCATGTCCTCCGCGATGTCGTCGAGCCGGAGCCGCTGCCCACGGCGGTAGACGCCGCGCAGCACGTTCTCGAGCAGCTTCAGGAAGACGGCGTCGCGCAGCAGGCCGCGCCGGATGCCGTTCGGGTCGGGGACCCGGTCGCTCCCCGAGGACGATGTCCGATCCATCCACCCAGGGTCACGCACGGTGACCGCCGGGGCTTCCGGGAACGGACGACCGGTGGACCGTTCCGGTCATGGTCGGGATGTGCAGGAGTGCCATGCCGAGACCCTCCCAGCGGGAGGGTCTCGGTACGAAACATTACGTATACGAAATCTTACTTCTTGGTGGCGTCGGTGAGGACGGACAGCGGTTGCGTGATGTCCTCGAGGCCCTTCCGTGCCGCGTCGACGCCGAACACCAGGGCGACGACGCCGCCGATGATCATCACCCCGGACCCGAGCAGGTAGCCCCAGAACAACGGATCGCGGGACGACCCGTCACCGATGAACGCCCCGTAGATCGTCGGGGCGATCGCACCGAAGATCTGCGCGAGGGCGAAGAAGTAGGAGATCGCCTGCGACCGGAGCTCGAGCGGGAAGATCTCGCTGACGGTCAGGTAGGCACTCGAGGCGCCGGCCGAGGCGAAGAAGAAGGACACGCACCAGAAGACGACCTGCACGGTCGCGCTGATCGCGTCCGCACGGAACAGGAACGCCGAGGTCGCGAGCACGAGCCCCGAGACCAGGTAGGTGAGGAAGATCATCTGCCGCCGGCCCCAGGTGTCGAAGAACCGGCCGAGCAGGATCGGCCCGAGCAGGTTGCCGATGGCGAACGGGAAGAAGTACACCGCCGTCTCCGACGTCTCCAGGCCGAAGAAGTTCGTGAGCACGAGGGCGTACGTGAAGAAGATGGCGTTGTAGAGGAAGGCCTGGGTGATCATCATCGTCGCCCCGACCAGGGTGCGCGAGGGGTACTGCTTGAGCAGGACCTTGGCGATCGTCAGGAAGCCGACCTTGTCGAGCGGCGTGACCGTCATCGCCTTCGAGTCGGGGACGTCCGGCAGGCGGTGCCCCGTCGACTTCTCGACCGACTCCTCGATCGCCGACACCGTCCGCTCGGCCTCCTCCTCGCGCCCGTGCGTCATGAGCCACCGCGGGCTCTCGGGGATGTGTCGCCGCAGGAAGATGATCACGATGCCGAGCACCGGGCCGAGGAAGAACCCGATGCGCCAGCCGATCTCCTCGGCGAAGATCGACGTGTCGAGCAGGTAGATGTTGGCGAAGGCGCCGAGGGCGGCACCACCCCAGTACGTGCCGTTGATCGCGATGTCGACGTGCCCGCGGTACTTCGACGGGATGAGCTCGTCGATGGCCGAGTTGATCGCCGCGTACTCACCGCCGATGCCCAGCCCGGCGACGAACCGGAAGGCCGCCAGGAACCAGAAGTCCTGCGCGAGACCGGCGATGCCCGAGCCGATCAGGTAGATCGCGAGCGTCAGGATGAACAGCTTGCGTCGGCCGAGCCGGTCGGACATGCGCCCGAAGACCAGGGCGCCGATCACCTGCCCGAAGAGGTAGATGGTGCCGAGGGTCGTCACCTGCTGCGTGGACAGGTCGAGGTCCGCCTGGAACCCGGCGTTCGAGACGATCTGGATCTCGAGCCCGTCGAGGATCCAGGACACCCCGAGGCCCACGACCACGCTCCAGTGGAACTTCGTCCACGGCAGTCTGTCCATCCTGGCGGGGACCAGGCTCTTGATCGCCCCGTTCGTCGTGCTGCTCACGAGTGCGGACCGTACTCCGGAGATTTCAGGCGGGTTCCCAGCCCCATTGCAGCTTTACATCCTCACAGATTCAGGCGCGTGTGGGATAGGAGACGGGAGGCGCGGTACCGGCCCGCCCCGTGCCTCCCGTCCGGCGTCCGCTCGCGATCCGCGTGACGCGGGATGACCTGTCTCCGCGCCGATGACGGTCGCGTCGGTACCGTGGCGGGGTGCCGCTGCAGAACTCGACCGACCGCATCCTCACCACGCACACGGGCTCCCTCCCCCGGACCCCCGAGCTGACCGCGCTGCTGGTCGCCCGCGACCAGGGGAAGCCGTACGACGAGCAGGCCCTCCGCGAGGAGACCGCCGCCGTGCTCGCCCGCACGGTCGACGCACAGCTCGACGCCGGGATCGACGTCGTCAACGACGGGGAGGTCCCCCGCGTCGGCTTCTCCACGTACATCCGCGAGCGCCTGTCGGGGTTCGGCGGGACGGGGCACCGCAAGCCCACGCTCGACAGCGTGAAGTTCCCGGGGTACGCGGCGTTCCAGGCCCGGCAGATCGACGAGGGCGCCGAGTTCGCCCGTGTCTGGGACACCCCGGTCGCCCAGGGCCTGCTCGAGTACGACCAGGAGCGCGCCGGCATCCGCGAGGACCTCGACGGCTTCGCGCGCGAACTCGCCCGCAACGCCGCCGCCGGGCGCACGCCGGCCGGGACCTTCCTCTCCGCGGCGACGCCGGGCATCGTCGCGACGACGCTGCTCCTCGACGAGGAGAACCCGCACTACCGCGACCACCGGGAGTACGTCTTCGCGCTGGCCGAACAGCTGCGGGTGGAGTACGAGGAGATCGTCGCGCGTGGGCACGTGCTCCAGCTCGACGCACCGGACCTCGCGATGGAGCGGGTGATCCACTTCGGCGATGCGCCGCTGGACGTGTTCCTCGACGCCGTGGACCTGCACGTCGACGCCCTCAACCACGCGCTGCGGAACATCCCGAAGGAGCAGACCCGGCTGCACGTCTGCTACGGCAACTGGCAGGGCCCGCACCAGGACGACGTCCCGGTCGACGTGCTCCTCCCCCACCTCTACCGCGCCGAGGTCGGCTCGTTCAGCATCCCGTTCGGCAACCCGCGGCACGCGCACGAGTTCCCGGCGTTCCGCGACCTGCCGCTGCCCGACGACGCGGTGCTCGTGCCGGGCGTCATCGACGTGACGACGAACTACCTGGAGCACCCGCAGCTCGTCGCGAACCGCATCGTCGAGGCGGCCGAGGCCGTGGGCGACCCAACCCGCATCGTCGCCGGCACGGACTGCGGGCTCGCGACCTTCGCGAGCTACGAGTTCGTCGCCTCGGACGTCGCGTGGGCCAAGCTCCGCGCGCTCGTCGAGGGCGCGGAGATCGCCTCGCGGCGCCTGTTCGGCTGACGCGTTCCCTCCCGCGGAACGCAACCGCAGCGGTTCCTCGCAGCGACATCCCGCTGCGCGGAACCGTCATCGTTGCGTCCCGCGGGACGCGCGCACGAGACAGACGGGAGGCGCGGGGCGGGCTGGTCCCGCGCCTCCCGTCCGCCTGTCGGTGCGCGGGCGTAGCGTGCGCACCGTGACCCGACCAGACATCCACACGGTCGGCGAGCTCCGCGCTGCTGGGCACGTCCAGAAGTCGGTCCGCGCCGAGATCCGCGACAACCTCCTCCAGGCCCTCCGCGAGGGCCGCGACCCGTGGCCCGGCCTGCACGGGTTCGAGACCACGGTCGTCCCCCAGCTCGAACGCGCCCTCATCGCCGGGCACGACGTCGTCCTGCTCGGCGAGCGCGGGCAGGGCAAGACCCGCCTGCTCCGCACGATGCAGGGCCTGCTCGACGAGTGGACCCCGGTCATCGCCGGCTCGGAGCTCGGCGAGCACCCGTACGAGCCGATCACCACGGCGAGCCAGCGACGTGCCGAGGACCTCGGGGACGCCCTGCCGATCGCGTGGCGGCACCGTGACGAGCGCTACGTCGAGAAGCTGGCCACCCCGGACACCAGCGTGGCCGACCTGATCGGCGACGTCGACCCGATGAAGGTGGCCGAGGGGCGGAGCCTCGGCGACCCCGAGACCATCCACTTCGGCCTCATCCCCCGCGGACACCGCGGCATCGTCGCCATCAACGAGCTGCCCGACCTGGCCGAGCGCATCCAGGTCGCGATGCTCAACGTGATGGAGGAGCGCGACGTCCAGATCCGCGGCTACGTGCTGCGCCTGCCCCTCGACGTGCTCGTCGTCGCGAGCGCGAACCCGGAGGACTACACGAACCGCGGTCGGATCATCACGCCGCTCAAGGACCGTTTCGGTGCCGAGATCCGCACGCACTACCCGATCGAACTCGCCGACGAGGTCGCCGTCATCCGACAGGAGGCGCAGCTCACCGCCGAGGTCCCCGACGCGCTCATCGAGATCCTCGCCCGGTTCACGCGGGCGCTCCGGCAGTCGAGCGCGGTCGACCAGCGCAGCGGCGTCAGCGCCCGCTTCGCGATCGCCGGTGCCGAGACGATCTCGGCCGCGGCCGTCCACCGTGCCGCGCGGCAGGGCGAGGAGCACCCGGTCGCCCGACCGATCGACCTCGAGACCGCCGTCGACGTCCTCGGCGGCAAGATCGAGTTCGAGAACGGAGAGGAGGACCGCGCCGACGAGGTCCTCGAGCACCTGCTCCGCACCGCAACGGCGGAGACCGTCCGCTCGCGCTTCCGCGGGATCGACTTCGGTGTGCTCGTCGAGGCGCTCGACGGCGGCACGATGGTGACCACCGGCGAGCAGGTCAGCGCGCGGACCTTCCTCGAGGGTCTGCCGTCGGTCGGCGAGTCCGACGTCTACGACCAGGTGTGCGAGCGCCTCGGCGCGACCGACGACGGCGAACGAGCCGGCGCGATCGAGCTCGCGCTCGAGGGGCTCTTCCTCGCCCGACGCATCAGCAAGGAGTCGGGGGGCGGCGAGGCCGTCTATGGCTAGTCGGCAGAACCGTCGCCTGACCCGCGACGCCCGCTACGGCAGGTACGAGGGCGGACCGGACCCGCTCGCCCCGCCGGTCGACCTGTCCGAGGCCCTCGACGCCATCGGCGAGGACGTCATGGGCGGCACCTCGCCCGAACGCGCCCTCCGCGAGTTCCTGCGGCGCGGCGGCCAGACCCAGCGTGGTCTCGACGACCTGATGCGTCGCGTCGCCGAACGCCGGCGTGAGCTCACCAGCCGGAACAACCTCGACGGCACCCTGCAGCAGGTCAAGGAGCTCCTGGACGAAGCCCTGCTCGCCGAACGTGGCGAACTCGCCCGGAACGTCGACCTCGACGACGGCGACCGTGCCCTGGCCGAGATGCAGCTCGACAGCCTGCCCCCGTCGCCCGCGAGTGCGGTGCAGGAACTGAACGGCTACGACTGGAAGAGTCCGACGGCGCGGCAGCAGTACGACGAGATCAAGGACCTGCTCGGGCGCGAGGTCCTCGACCAGCGCTTCGCCGGCATGAAGCAGGCGCTCGAGAACGCCACCGACGACGACCGCGCGGCCGTGTCCGAGATGATGCGGGACCTCAACCAGCTGCTCGAGGACCACCGCCGCGGCACCGACACGCCGGAGCAGTTCGACGCCTTCATGGCGCAGCACGGGCAGCACTTCCCGTCGCAGCCGCAGAACGTCGAGGAGCTGCTCGACGAGCTCGCCGCCCGGGCCGCCGCCGCGCAGCGGATGCGCAACTCGATGACCCAGGAGCAGCGGGACGAGCTCGACGCCCTGGCGCAGCAGGCCTTCGGTTCCCCGGACCTGATGGGGCAGCTCGGGCAGCTCGACGACAACCTCCGCGCGCTCCGTCCCGGCGAGGACTGGGGCGGCTCGGAGCGCATGGACGGTGAGCAGGGCCTCGGGCTCGGCGACGGCACCGGGGTGTTCCAGGACATCGCGGACCTCGACGCCCTCGCCGAGCAGCTGGCGCAGTCCGGCCCCGGTTCCGACCTCGCCGACCTCGACCTCGACGCCCTGCAGCGCCAGCTCGGCGACGAGGCCACCGTCGACGCCAGGACCCTGCAGCGGTTGGAGCAGGCCCTGCGGAACTCGGGTGCGGTGCAGCGCGGCACGGACGGGCAGCTCCGCCTGACCCCGAAGGCGATGCGCCAGCTCGGCAAGAGCCTGCTCAAGGACGTGGCGGAGCGGATGTCCGGCCGGCAGGGCGCTCGTGACCTCCGCCGCTCGGGCGCGTCCGGCGAACCCTCCGGTGCGACCCGTCCGTGGGCCTTCGGTGACACCGAACCGTGGGACCTGCCCCGCTCGATCACCAACGCGCTGGTCCGGACGGCCGCCGACGGGCGGACGGGCCCGGGGGTCCGCCTGGCGATCGACGACGTCGAGGTGCAGGAGACCGAGGCACGGACCCAGGCGTGCGTGGCGCTGCTCGTCGACACGTCGTTCTCGATGGCGATGGAGGACCGCTGGGTCCCGATGAAGCGCACCGCCCTCGCACTGCACACGCTCGTGAGCACGAGGTTCCGCGGTGACGACCTGCAGCTCATCGCGTTCGGGCGCGAGGCCGAGGTCATGGACGTCGAACAGCTCGTCGGCCTCGACGCGCAGTGGGACAAGGGCACGAACCTGCACCACGCACTGCTCCTGGCGAACCGGCACTTCCGGAAGCACCCGACGGCGCAGCCCGTGCTGCTCGTCGTGACCGACGGCGAACCGACGTCGCACCTCGAGCCGAACGGCCAGGTGTGGTTCGGGTACCCGCCGGACCCGGTGACGATCGCGCTGACGGTGCGGGAGCTCGAGAACGCCGGGCGGCTCGGCGCGCAGACGACGTTCTTCCGGCTCGGTGACGACCCGGGGCTCGCGCGGTTCGTCGACGCGATGGCCCGACGCGTGGACGGCTCGGTCGTCGCGCCCGAGAACGACGACCTGGGCGTCGCCGTCGTCGGGTCCTACCTCGGCTCACGCCGCGCCGGCGGCGGGTCGCTGTCCGGCGACGGCTGGGCGGGCTGAATCCGACCAGGCAGGACCGTCAGAAGAGGGGCCAGGGCACGGCGGGGCCGTGGCCGGGCGGGGGCGGGAACATCCCGACCGCCCGGAGCGCGGCGCAGCGCGCCCGGAGGTTGTCGATCTCGCCGACGGTGAGGTGCTCCGTGAGCGCCACCCCGAGGTCGCCCCGGAGCGCCTCGGACACCCGGTCGAGGCCCTCGAGCTCGTCGGGGTCGAGGGGCTCGCCGATCCAGCCCCACAGCACCGTGCGGAGCTTGTGCTCGACGTGGAACGTCAGGCCGTGGTCGACGCCGTACCGGTGCCCGTCCGGCATCGCGAGCACGTGCCCGCCCTTGCGGTCGGCGTTGTTCACGACGACGTCGAACACGGCCATCCGCCGGAGCGCCGCGGTGTCCTCGTGCACGAGCGTGACCGGCCGGTCGTGTTCGTCGATCGCCTCGAGCACGGGGAGCCAGGGCGTGCCCTCGGCCTCAGCCTTGTCGGTGGGCACCAGGTCGACGGCGTCCTGGCCGGGGTCGACGTCCTGCCAGCGCTGGACCATCCCGGGGCCGAACGGACCGTCGCCGAGCCACGTGGGCGGCACGATGCCCCACCCGAAGGCCTCGGAGACCAGGTGCGCGGCGACCTCGCGGCCGGCGAGCGTGCCGTCCGGGAAGTCCCAGAGCGGACGCTCCCCGTCGATCGGCTTGTAGACGACCGACGCTCCGTCGAGGTCGGCCAGGAAGGTGGCGTTCGAGGCCTCGCGGATGCGCGCCCGGATGGTCAGGGCGCCGTCGTGCTGCGGTGCGCCGTCGCTCATGCGTCGCCGGGGCGCCGCCCCGCGGCGACGACCTCGCGCGTGCGTTCGACGAAGGCCCGCGCGCTGCCGACCGGGATCTTCACCTGGAAGACCTCGGCGGGCTCGGGGATCTCGACCACCGCCTCGACCTCCTCACCGTCCTCACTCGTCTCGGTGACGATCTCGAGCTCGTCCTCGATCGGGTACGCCTCGATGACCACCTGCGCCGTCGCCGGGTCGAAGCCGAGGCTGAGCGCCCCGGCGCGGAACTCCGGTTCCACCGGCTGGTCGAGCGGGGCCGCGTCGCGGAGTTCCGACGGCACCGTCGGCGGGACGCTGAACCGGTTGTCGTCGACGGTCGCGACCTCGTCGAGGAGTTCGGCCACCTTGTCGGCCAGGACCGCGGACTGCTCCTTCTCGAGGGCGACGCTGGTCACCCGCTTGCCGTCGCGCGCCTGCAGGTAGAAGGCGCGCTCGCCCGGGCGGCCGACCGTCCCGACGACGAGACGTTCCGGCCAGTCGAAGCCGTGCACGATGGTGGGCATGCCCCGATTGTAGGAGCGGTCGGCTCCGTCCGTTCAGGGACGAGCAGTCCCCGGGTCGTGACCGGCTCCCCCGCCGACGGCTGCGTCGCCCGTGGGCGCGGGCGCGGCGGCCAACCAGGACAGGTCACCGGAGTCGGTGTTCGTCGCGACCACCTCGGGCCGGTGCTCGCCGTAGCGCACGACGGACACCGACGCCGGTCCGACGGCGATCCGCTGGAACAGGTCGAGGTGCATGCCGAGCGCGTCGGCGAGCACGGACTTGACGATGTCGCCGTGGCTCACCGCGACCCAGACGGCCGTCGGACCGTGCGCGGCCTCGACCTCGGCGTCGATGCGCCGGATCGCGGCGACGGCGCGGGACTGCATCGTCTGCATGGACTCACCGCCGGGGAAGACGACGGCGCTCGGGTTCGCCTGCACGGTGCGCCACAGGGGCTCCTTCGCCAGGTCCGCGAGCTTCCGGCCCTGCCAGTCGCCGTAGTCGGCCTCGGTGATCGCCCGCTCCACGCGGACCTCGGGCGAGCCCTGCTGCCGCGCGAGGAGGGCGCGTGCGGTCTGTCGGCACCGCTCGAGCGGACTCGTCACGAGTGCGGCGAGCGGGATCGGGGCGATCCGCTCCGCCGCTCGGTCCGCCTGCTGGCGGCCGACCCGGTCGAGGGCGACCCCGGCCGTGCGGCCAGCGAGGATCCCGGTCGCGTTCGCGGTGGTGCGCCCGTGCCGGACGAGGAGGACGGTCGCCATGCGCTCGATCCTAGGCACTGGGGTCCGGGGCGCGCGAAGCGGATGGTGGACAGCGGTCGGCGCGACTCCCGCCATGCACGAAGATGGAGCGGTGCTCGTCTCCATCGTCTACATGAGCCGGTCCACCGTCCCCTTCGACGACGCCGCGCTGGCCGAGCTCCTCCGCGAGGCACGTCTCCGCAACGAGGCGCTCGGTGTGTCCGGCCTGCTCGTGGCGAAGGGCGGCCGCTTCATGCAGCTGCTCGAGGGACCGGCGTGGAGCGTGGACGACCGGTTCGGAGCGATCGCCCGCGACCCCCGGCACAGTGAGGTCAAGTCGCTGGTCCGCGAGGACATCGAGCGCCGCCGGTTCGACGGCTGGTCGATGGCCTACCGGTCGCTCGACGACGCCGACGTCGCGACGGAGGAGGGCTTCAGCCCGTTCCTGTCGGGCACGATGGACTTCGCGCCGGAGTTCGACCGGACGAGCGCCGCGTGGCTGCTCAAGTGGTTCCGCGACCGGGAGCTCACCGACCGCTGACCTGGCCCCGCTCAGTCTGTCGTGCCGAAGGTGTCCGCGACCACCCCGAGCAGCTGGGCGCGGTGGGCCGGTGCCGCGGTCGCGTGCACGACCATCCGCCACATCACGGCGACCGCCGGGTCGAGGTCGGCTCGCCCGCTCCGGACCTCCGCGACGAGCTGGACACCCGTGAAGTACGGCACGACCGATCCGCCGAGCTCCTCGGCCGTCAGGTCCGTGCGGAGTTCGCCGCTGCCGAGGGCGAGCCGGAACACGTCCACGATCCCGCCGATCCACTGCTCGTAGAACGACGACGTCGCCCCCGAGAACTCGCCGCGCTCGAGCGACAGCCGGATGCCGGCGCGCACGATCGGGTCGGTGCGGAGCAGGTCCGCGATCTGCTTCGAGGCACGGATCAACGCGGCCGTCGGCGACGCAGCGTCGTGGCTCACCTCGGCGAACGTCCGCGCGTTCTGTTCGTCGATCACGCCGAGGGCGAGCGCCAGCTTCGTCGGGAAGTGGAAGTGCAGCGTCCCCTGCGCCACGTGGGCGCGCCGCGCAACGGCGGCGATCGACGTGGCGGCGAAACCCACCCGGTCGAACTCCTCCGCCGCGGCCACCAGGATCTGCTCACGTTTCCCCACGTGACCAGTGTCACGGACGGGAGGCACGGTGCGGACCTGCACCGTGCCTCCAGTCCGAGGGTGGTCCCGCCTCGTCGCTACGCGGCGTGACGGGCCAGGGTCATCCGCTCCTCGGGGACGTCCTGCAGGTCGCGTCCGCGGAACCAGCGGAGCAGCCAGTCGGCCGGCGACCCGGTGAGGCCGCTCGGCAGGCCGGAGCGCTCGGTGAGGAAGGTGCTGAAGCCGGGCTCCTCGCGGACCTCGTCGTCCGAGGGGTTGCCGAACGCCATCGACCAGCCGTCGAAGCGGCGTTCGCCGATGTCCTCGCGGGAGAGCGACTTCACGTCGCGGTGCCGCGGGTCGCGCTCGATGGCGGCGTAGCGGTCCTCGACGCTCCACGCCGGTCCTTCGAGCACCTGCATGAAGCGACCACCCTTGGCGAGCAGCAGACCCGAGACCCCGAGCGCGTCGTTGCGCAGGCGGGCCTCGCGGAGCATCGCGACCAGTTGGTCGTCGGTCATCTCGTCGACGGCGACGGACATGTACACGAGTGAGGTGAGTTGCGTCATCGTCGCCAGTCTCGGTCCTGCCCCCGAACGGGGTCAACGCGGTCGTCCGCACACCGCGAGGAAGTGCGGTCCGCGGACGGACACGCCGTTCAGGTCGGCGCGGACACCGCCCTCTACATCTTGTAGAGTCGGGGGTCGTGCGGCACGGTGTCGCGCCCGACCGTCGACGACAGGACCCGTGCCCCGATGCCCAGCACCGCCACGCCGCCGTCACGGGGCTGGTTCACCCAGCTCCTGCTCCGCCTGCACTTCACCGCCGGGCTGTTCGTCGGCCCGTTCATCCTGGTCGCCGCGCTCTCCGGTGCCCTGTACGCGCTCGCGCCGACGATCGAGCAGGGCCTGTACCGGCACGAGTTGACGGCGCCCTCGTCCGCAGCGGCACTCCCCCTCGCCGACCAGGTCGCAGCCGCCGAGCGCTACGTCGCCGAGCACCACCCGGACGACACCGTCGCCGAGGTCCGCCCGGCTCCTTCGCCCGGCACCACGACGCGCGTGATGTTCACCGAGGAGGGCCTCCTCGAGTCCCAGACCCGTGCGGTGTTCGTCGATCCCGGTGACGCCGCGGTGCGCGGCGACCTGCCGGTGTACGGCACGTCGGGCTCACTCCCCTTCCGCACCTGGATCAGCACCGTGCACCGCAGCCTGCTCCTCGGCGACGTCGGACGGCTCTACAGCGAGACGGCTGCCTCGTGGCTCGGCATCGTGTCGCTCGCCGGCATCGGGCTGTGGGCGTTCCGCCTCCGCCGGGCACGACGCGGGCGCGACCTCGTGCTGCCGGACAACCGCGTGACCGGGTACCGACGCACGTTCTCGTGGCACGCCGCGACCGGCGCGTGGGTACTGCTCGGCGCGCTGTTCCTGTCCGCGACCGGCATCACGTGGTCGCACTTCGCGGGCGACAACGTCACGGCGCTCCGGTCGGCGCTCAGCTGGCAGGCCCCGACGGTCGACACCGCGCTCGACGGCTCATCGTCGACGTCGAGCGGCGAGCACGCGGGGCACCACGGCGGCGGCTCGATGACGTCAGGCTCCGCGACGACGACGCCGGAGCAGTTCGACGAGGTCCTGGCCGTCGCGCGCGACTCCGATCTGCACGCGGCCGAGGTCCGGATCCGCCCACCGGCGACGGCCGACACGGCCTGGATCGTCGAGGAGATCAAGCTCAGCTGGCCGGTCGCGATGAACGCCGTCGCGGTCGATCCGAGCACGATGACCGCGGTGTCCGAGGTCACCTGGGCCGACTACCCGCTCATGGCGAAGGCCGCCAAGCTCGGCATCAACGCGCACATGGGGGCGCTGTTCGGGCTGGCGAACCAGGCCGTGCTGCTCCTGGCGGCGCTCGGGATCGCGGCGATGGTCGTGTTCGGGTACGTCATGTGGTGGCAGCGGCGGGCGCCCGGTGCGCGCGTCGGTCGCGCTCCGGCGTCCGGTGCGCTGGCGCGCGCACCCCGGTGGGGCACCGCTGCGGTGGTCGTCGTCGCCGTCGGCCTCGCGCTGCTGCTGCCCGTCGTCGGGGTCACCCTGCTCGGGTTCCTGCTCGTCGACGCACTGGTCACCACGTTCGGTCGCCGCACCCGGTGACGGCCGGGAGGCGCGGTGCCGGCTGGCACCGCGCCTCCCGGCCGTCGCGTGGTGCGGATCAGGCGGAGGCCGGCTCCGAGATCGCGTCGCGCAGTGCGGACGCAGCAGCGGCCACGTCGTCGGCGCTGTAGATCGCGCTGCCGGCGACCGCGATGCGGGCACCGGATGCCTGCACGGCCTCGATCGTGTCGGTGGTGATCCCGCCGGCGACCGAGAACGGCACGCCGGAGGCCTCGCCGTCGCGCAGGAGCGTCTCGAACGTGAAGCCCTCCTCGGCCTGCTCGTCGAGGCCGGCGTGCATCTCGACGAAGTCGGCGCCGAGCGCGACGACCTCCTTCGCGCGGGCGACCTTGTCCGGCACGCCGATCAGGTCGACGACGATGCCCTTGCCGTGGGCCTTCGCGGCCTTGACCGCACCGGCGATGGTGGAGTCACCGGCGACGCCGAGCACGGTCACCAGGTCGGCGCCGGCGGAGAACGCGATGTCGGCCTCGAGCTCGCCGGCGTCCATCGTCTTGAGGTCGGCGAAGACGACCTTGTCCGGGTGCGCCTCCTTGATCGCGGTGATCGCGGAGAGGCCCGCGCTCTTGATCAGCGGGGTGCCGAGCTCGATGACGTCGACGTACGGCGCGGCCTTGCCGGCGAGCTCGAGGGCGTCCTCGGTGGTCAGGGTGTCCATGGCGAACTGGAGCTGCATGGTGGTGTCCTTCCGGTGGTGGTTCGTGGGGGTCTCGATGGCCGTCTCGCTCGGCGTCACTCGAGGTTCGCGTGCCGCGGCCACAGGTCGTCGGCGGAGTGGCCGCTGCGCTGCCAGAGCGCGTGGAACAGGGCGTCCCCGAGCAGCGCGACGCCCTGCTCGAACAGGCTGCCGGCGTACTGTGCCGAGGCCGTGCCCGAGCGGTCCGTCTTGGTCGCAGCGGGGAGCACGAGGGTCGCGTCCGCGAGCTCGGACAGCGGGGAGTCGTCCGTCGTGCTCACGGCGAGCACCTGCGCGCCGACCTCGGACGCGGTCCGGGCAGCCTGCACGATGCCGCCCGTCGTGCCCGAGCCGCTCGCGACGAGCAGCAGGTCGCCCTGCCGGATCGCGGGGGTCGTGACCTCGCCGACGACGTGCACGTCGAGCCCGAGGTGCATGAGGCGCATCGCGGTCATCCGGAGCGCGAGACCCGATCGACCGGCACCGTGCACGAAGACGCGCTCGGCACCGGACATCAGGTCGAGGGCACGCTCGAACGGCGCCTGGTCGGCACCGCGGACGGTCGCGATCAGGTCCTGGAGCTCGTCGCCGATCAGCTCGAGGGTGTCAGCGGTCGTCGTGGTGGCCATGACGACGATGCTCCTCGTGCCTCGCCGCGCGCGCCGCTGCCCACCCAGGCGGTCTTCCCGCCCGATCGGGTGGGACCATCCGTCCGGGTGGGACGGGTAGGTTCGGTCACCGTGGGAACGGGAGCGGACGAACCAGCCAGCCGGATCGCTGCGTCGGAGCACGCCCGGACCGTCGCAGAGCAGGCGGACCGCCACGCCCTGACGCTCGAGTCGGTGCTCGCCGCGCTGCGGTCCACCCGCTTGTCGGACGCCGCCGCCCGCGCCGAGGCGGTGGAGATCGCCTCGGCAGCACTCGTCGAGCTCCGCACCGTGACCGACCGCCAGCGGGACACCCTGCTCGAGCCCGTCACGGGCGCGTTCTCACGGCTCCGCGCCGACCTCCGCCCGCTCGTCCGGTTCGGGGACCTCGACGTGCAGTTCGTCGAGCCGCCGGCGACCGGCAGGGCACTGCCCGGGGACGTCGCGCACAGCGCCCGGGCGATCGTCCGCACGGCCGTGCTCGCCCTGGTGGACGACGGCGCCGCCCGCCGGGTCCGGATCCAGTGGGACTGCGACGGGCGCAACCTGCTCATGCAGCTGCGGGACGACGGCGCCGGCACCCTCGACACCCACGACGACGCTGTCCGGCCGATCGCCGAACGTGTCGTCGCCCTCGACGGCACGATGCACGTCGACTCCACACCGGGGTGGGGATCGACGCTCGACATCTCGCTGCCCCTCGACCCCGCGCCCGGAGCGGTGGACCTGCCCGAGGACACCGGGCTGACCGAGCGGGAGCGCGACGTGCTGCGGCTCGTGGTGACCGGCGTCGGCAACCGGGAGATCGCCGAGGGTCTCGGCATCAGCCCGAACACGGTGAAGTACCACGTGGCGAACCTGCTCCGGAAGCACGGGGCCCGCACCCGCGCGGAGCTCGCCGCCCTCGGCGCCCGCCCCTGAACCCGTTCAGGCTTCGGGCGTGAGCACCTGGAACATGACGTGGTCGCGCCACTCGCCCGCGATGCGGATGTACCGCGGCGCGAAGCCGTAGCGCGCGAAGCCGTTGCGCTCGAGCGCTCGCTGTGACGCGGTGTTCTCGGGCAGGGTCTCCGCCTGCACCCGGTGCAGCCCGAGCTCCCGGAACGCGTGCTCCACCGCGAGCCCGACGGCCCTGGTGGCGTGCCCCTGGCGGGTGCGGTCGCCGCGCACCCAGTAGCCGAGCGCACAGGACTGCAACGCGCCGCGGGCCACCCCGCTCAGGGTGATCCGCCCGAGCATCTCGTCGTCGTCCCCCACGATGACGAAGGGCACCGACGCGCCGGTCGCCGCCGACGCCAACGCGGCACCGAGCGTGGCGCGCTGCCCCGCCTCGGTGAAGTACGCGGGCGGACGCGTCGGCTCCCACGGCCGCAGGTGGTCGGCGCTGGCGCTGACGACCGCGGCGAGCTCGGCGGCGTCCGCGAGGTCGACCAGGCGGATTCGGGTGCCGGCGCTCATGGTGCGGAGGGTGTGGGATTCGAACCCACGAGACATTGCTGCCCACCTGTTTTCAAGACAGGCTCCATCGGCCGCTCGGACAACCCTCCATGACGCGACCACGTGGCGAGACGTGACCGCGTCCCGGGAAGTCTACCGGGCCTCCCGGCCGTCAGCGCGGGAGCGTGCCGAGCGCGGCCGCCAGGCCGTCGTCGGTGACCCCGCCGGTCAGCTCGTTGCCGGCCTCGACGACGTCCTCCGGGGCCTGCCCCATGACGACGCCGCGGCCGGAGGTCGACGCCCACCGCAGCATGTCGATGTCGTTCCGGCCGTCGCCCGCGGCGAGCACCCGCGAGCGTGGGATGTCGAGCCACTCGCGCACGCGCTCCATTGCGGTGGCCTTCGTCACGCCCTCGGGAGCGATGTCGAGCCAGGACGTCCAGCCGACCGAGTACGACACCTTGTGCAGGCCCATGCGCTCGACGACCTGCAGGAAGTCCTCGGTGTCGTGGCCCGGCGAGATGACGACGACACGGGTGGCCTCGACGCCGAGCAGCCGCTCGAACGGCACGTGCTCGCCGGCGACGGTCATGGTGTCGTCGGGGAAGTTCCCGGACAGCAGGAAGTGGCCGGTCTCGTCCTCGACGCCGAACGCGGCGTTGGCGAGCGCGCCGTGGATGGTCTGCAGGACCTCGGTCGGGTCGAAGCGCTCGACGTGCACGCGCTCGTAGGACCCGTCCTCTCGGCGTGCGAGGGTGAGCGCACCGTTGGCGCAGACGAGGTACTTCGGCCGGATGCCCAGCGTCGCCAGCAGCGGGACGGTCATGCCCTCGCTGCGGCCGGTGGAGAGCATGACCTCGTGCCCGGCGGCCTCAGCGTCACGGACCGCCTCGACCACGGTCTCGGTGATGACCCCGTCCTCGCGCATCGTGGTGCCGTCGACGTCGAGCGCGACGAGCCACCGCTTCGTGCGTGCGGGCGCGCCAGTCGGACCGGTCGAGCCCGACCCGCCGCCCTGCGCCGATCCCTCGACGAACCGCTCGTGCGCGCTCATCGGGGCTCGATGACCTCGACGCCGCCCAGGTACGGCCGCAGGACCTCGGGCACGACCACCGACCCGTCGGCCTGCTGGTGCGTCTCGAGGATCGCGACGATCCAGCGCGTCGTGGCGAGCGTGCCGTTGAGGGTCGCCACCGGGGCGGTCTTGCCGCTCTCGGTGCGGTACCGGGTGTCCAGGCGACGGGCCTGGAACGTGGTGCAGTTCGAGGTCGACGTCAGCTCGCGGAAGGTGCCCTGCGTCGGGACCCAGGCCTCGATGTCGTACTTGCGTGCGGCGCTCGTGCCGAGGTCGCCGCCGGCGACGTCGATGACGCGGTAGTGCAGCCCGAGGTCCTGCATCATCGACTCCTGCATGGCGACGAGGCGCTGGTGCTCCGCCTCGGCCTGCTCGGGGAGCACGTACGAGAACATCTCGAGCTTGTTGAACTGGTGCACGCGGAGGATGCCGCGGTTGTCCTTGCCCGCCGATCCGGCCTCGCGTCGGTAGCAGGTCGACCAGCCGGCGTAGCGGATCGGGTCACCCGAGTCGTCGAAGGACAGGATCTCGGCGGCGTGGAACCCGGCGAGGGCGACCTCGCTCGTGCCGGTCAGGTACAGGTCGTCGGCCTCGAGCCGGTAGACCTCGGCAGCGTGCTCGCCGAGGAAGCCGGTGCCCGCCATCGTCTCCGGACGCACGAGCGTCGGGGTGATGAGCGGCTCGAACCCGTGCTCGACGGCGCGGTCGAGGCCGAGGTTCATGAGCGCGATCTCGAGCCGGGCACCCAGGCCACGGAGGAAGTAGAAGCGCGACCCGGAGACCTTGACACCCCGCGGGATGTCGATGATGCCGAGGTGCTCGCCGAGGTCGGCGTGGTCCTTCGGCTCGAAGTCGAACTCGGGCTTGGTGCCCACGGTGCGGAGCGTGACGAAGTCGTCCTCGCCGCCCTTCGGCACGTCGGGCAGCACGACGTTCGGGATCGCGCGGACGACGCGGTCGAAGGTCTCCTCGGCCGCGGTCACCTCGGCCTGGGCGTCCTTCACCTTCGCGGCGAGCGCCTGCGCCTGCTGCACGAGCGCGGGCTTCTCGTCCTTCGGGGCCTTCGCGACGGTCTTGCCGAAGGCGTTCTGCTCGGCACGGAGCGCCTCGAACGACGTGATCGCAGCGCGTCGGGCCGCGTCCGCGGCCACGGCGTCGTCGACGACGGAGACGGAGGCGCCGCGCGCCTCCTGCGAGGCCTTGATGACGTCAGGGTTGTCGCGCAGGAGCTGCAGATCGATCACCGGATCATCCTAGCCAGCGCCGGTTGCGGGGCCGCCGTCCGACGGACGGGAGGCGCGGTGCAGACCTGCCCCGCGCCTCCCGTCCGTCAGTCGGTCGCGTCCGCGGACGGCTCGTCACGCAGGGCGGCGACCATGCTGCGGAGCAGGCGGAAGGCCGCTGCGCGGCCCTCGTCGTCGAGGCCGCGGGTCATCCGCAGCTCGACCTCGCGCACAGCGGCGCTCGCCTGCTCGCGCTGACGCCGTCCCGCCGCCGTGAGCGTGGTGGGGAGCACCTTGCCCGTCGTCGGGGCGGACGGTCTGCTGACGATCCCGTCGCGTTCGAGCTGCTGCAGGAGCGTGTTCATCGACTGCCGGGTGACGAACGTGCCGCGGGCGAGCTCCGAGTTGGACAGCCCGGGGCGCTGCGCCAGGAGCTCGAGGCACGAGTAGTGCGTGACGGTCATCCCGAACGGGCGGAGCGCGTCCTCCATGGCGGCGCGCAGGGCACTCGCTGCCTCCTTGAGGACGTACCCGACGGAGCTGTCGAGGTCGATGCGGTCTTGACGCATGTCAGAAGTCTGACATAGGTTGCTCCGTGTCAGGAGCCTGACACACAGACAGGAGCACGCCATGTCCGCCACCGGGATCGACTTCACCTCGCTGCAGGTCAGCGACCTCACCGCCTCGCAGGCGTTCTACGAGCGGTACCTCGGACTCGTCCGCTCGCCCGCCGGACCGCCGCACGCCGTGGTCTTCCAGACCGAGCCGATCGCGTTCGCCCTGCGCGACCTCGTGCCCGGCACCGACCTCGCCGCCGGTCAGCCGGCCCTGGGCGTCGCGCTCTGGTTCCACGCCACCGACGTCCAGGAGGTGCACGACGCACTCGTCACCGATGGGCACACGATCGTCACGGCGCCGTTCGACGGTCCCTTCGGACGCACGTTCACGTTCGCCGACCCGGACGGGTACCACGTGACGCTGCACGACCGACGCTGACGTGATGCCCGTCCGCTCGCAGGCTCCGGTCGGTAACGTCAGGACCATGTCGACACCATCGGAGACCGCGCCCGCGGACCAGGACGCCCTCCCGACCGAGCAGAGGACGGCCGCGGTCGTCTACAACCCGGTCAAGGTGCACCTGGAGACCCTCAAGAGCACCGTCGCGAAGCACCAGCAGGAGGCCGGCTGGGCCGAGACCCTGTGGTTCGAGACCACGGAGGAGGACCCGGGCGGCGGCATGGCGAAGGCCGCGCTCGAGGCGGGAGCCGACGTCGTGGCTGCGGCCGGCGGCGACGGCACCGTCCGCGCGGTGGCCGAGGTCGTGCACGGGTCCGACGCCGCGCTGGCCCTGCTGCCGAGCGGTACGGGCAACCTGCTCGCCCGGAACATCCCCGCCCCGATCGACGACCTCGGTGCCAGCGCCCACACGATCTTCCACGGGGAGGACCGGGCCATCGACTTCGGCGAGCTCGAGGTCGAACGCCCGGGCGGTGAGCGCGAGCAGTTCGGCTTCGTCGTCATGGCCGGCCTCGGGCTCGACGCGCGGATGCTCGTGAACACGAACGACGACCTGAAGAAGAAGGTCGGTTGGTTGGCCTACGTCGACTCGCTCTTCCGCTCGGTGCGCGACGCCGACGCGTTCGAGTTCCGGTACCGACTCGACGGTGACAGCAACCACTCCGCCCGCGCGCACTCGTTGATCGTCGGGAACTGCGGCATGCTGCAGGCCGGCGCGACCCTGCTGCCCGATGCCGAGATCGACGACGGTGTCTTCGACATCGTCGTCATGCGACCGCACGGCTTCTTCGGGTGGGTCCGGATCGGTGCACGGGTGTTCTGGGAGAACGCGATCCTGCGCTCGTTCCGCCGGTCCAGGGCCGGACAGACCGAGGTCGGGAAGCGCATCGCGACGAAGGCCCGCGAAGAACGCCCGCTGCGGTACATCCGCGGTCAGGAGTTCGTGGCGCGACTCGAGCGTCCGGACGAGTTCGAGATCGACGGCGACCCGGTCGGCGAGGTCGTGGCGTTCAAGGCCAGGATCGACGCCGGCGGCCTGCGCGTGCGCGTCGCCGGCCCGCAGGACCAGACCCGCAACACGCGCAGGGTCGAGAACGCGCACAGCTGACGGGAGGGCGCTCCCCGGCAGCAGGACGCGGGGAAGCGCCCTCGCTCAGTCCGCGTCGGGCTCGCCGGACACGATCGCGCGGAGCCAGTCCCGCGCCTCGACGAACGCCTCGTCGGAGTACCGCGCGGAGACCTCGGGGCGGAAGCCGTCCGCCCGCGGGTACGACCCGAGGAAGGTCACGCGCGGGCTGAACCGCCGCAGGCCGAGCAGGGCGTCGGCCACGCGCTCGTCGTGGACGTGCCCGTCGAGGTCGATGACGAACCGGTACCGACCGAGCTCGTCGCCGATCGGCCGCGAGGACAGCAGCCCCATGTTGATGCCCCGCGTCGCGAACTGCTCGAGCATGTCGACCAGGGCGCCGGGGTGGTCGGCGGGCAGTTCCACGATGACGCTCGTCTTGTCCGCGCCGGTGCGCTCCGGGATCGCGAGCGTGCGGGAGACGAGCACGAACCGGGTGACCGCCGACGCGTTGTCGCCGATCGACGACGCCAGCACCACCAGGTCGTGGTGGTCGGTGATGCCGGGCGGGGCCACCGCGGCGTCGGCGACCGGGTGCTCGTCGAGCAGGGCGGTCGCGGCCGCGACGTTCGACGGGGCCGGGATGTGCCCGTGCCCGCGCAGGTTCGTCTCGAGCCACCGGTGCGTCTGTGCGTACGCGACCGGGTGGGCGTTGACGGTCCGGACGTCCGCCAGCATCGTGCCGTGCCGGGCGACGAGCACGAAGTCGACGGGGACCAGGTACTCCCCCACGATCCGGACGCCGGGGATCCGCGCGAGGGCGTCCTGCGTGGCACTGACCCCGCCGTCGACGCTGTTCTCGATCGCGATGACGGCCCCCACCGAGCGCCCGCTCACGACGTCGTCGAGCGCTTCGCCCACGTTGTTGACGCTCCGCCAGGGCTTGCCCGCGGCGGCCTCGACGAGCTTGAGCGCCGCCTCGGTGAAGGTGCCGGCGGGTCCGAGGTAGGAGTAGGTGTCGGACGGCGTGGCACGGTCGGTCATGCGCCGAGCCTACTGGTGTACCAGTGCCTCCCGGTGTGCCGGTGCCACCGGTCCGGGAGCTCAGAACCGGACGAGCATCGTGTCCGAGTCGCCGTTCCGGCCGACCGTCCGGAAGCCGACCCGCTCGTACAGGATCCGCGCCCCGGTGTTGCCGTCCTCGACGCTGAGGCTCACGCCGCCCCACCCGGCCGTGCGACCGGCGTCGAGCAGCCGCGTCAGCAGCGCCGTACCGATCCCCCGTCCCCGACCCCGGGACTCGACGGCCAGCGTCAGCTCGGGGACGTCCTCGGCCACGAACCCGTACCCCGGGTCGTCGGCCGGCAGGAACCGCACCCAGGCGACGCCCACCGGCCCCTCGCCGTCGACCGCGACGACGCCGTGGTCGCGCGCCGGGTCGAACCCCGCGAAGTAGTGCGCGAACTCGGGGCGGTCGAGGTCGGCGTCGGTGAAGCCCTCGGCGTGCCAGTTCATCGCGGCGAGCGTCGCGTGCCGGAGCAGCACGGTGTCGTCCACGGTGGCGGCACGGAACAGCACCCCCACGGGACCGGGGTCGGCAGACCCGGTCAGGCGTTCCTCGCACAGCACCTGGTCGTCCTCGTCGCGCGGGTACGTGAGCGCGGCGAACCGTCCCTCGGGATCGAGCCGTCCCAGCAGCGCGCGGGTGATGCCGTCGAGCTGCCCGACCTGCTCGTCGGTCAGGGCGTCGATGACGAACCGGCGGGCGGTGCGCACGTGGTCGGGTGCTGCGGCGACGATCGCGGCGTACCCGTCGTCGGTGAGCCGGACGTCGGTGGCCCGGCGGTCGTCGACGGAGGGGCACCGCGTCACGAGACCGCGCTTCTCGAGCCGCGACACCACGTGCGACAGCCGTGGCAGCGACGCGTTGGTGGCCGAGGCGAGCGCCGACATCCGGAGCGTCCGTGACTCGGTCTCGGACAGCATCGCGATCACCATGTAGTCGAAGTGCGTGAGGTCGGCGTCGCGCTGCAGCTGCTGGTCGAGCGCTGCGGGCAGGAGCTCCATGACGGCGACGAGCTTCATCCAGGCCCGCAGCTGGTCGCGTGTGAGCCAGGGCGTCTCGTCCGTCATGCCCTCATGCTAGCCATTGGTTGTCGATGCAACCAGTGGCCTCCGGGCTCGACGAGCGCGGACCACGCCGACGACGAGCGTGACCACGACGACGGCGACCAGCACCCCCTCGACCACGACCAGCCGTGTGGTGTAGTCGAACGGCAGCACGGTCGGGTTCTGTCGCCCGTGGTCCTTCGCGGCGATCTCCGGCAGCACGACGAGCGCGAGCACGGTCCCGAGCACGACCGCGGTCTGCACGACGACGAGCACCCCGGTGCCGAGCCTCCGCCCGGTCCGGCGGAGCAGGAGCCCCGCGCCCACGACGAACGGCGAGAGCACCGCGTCGTGCAGCACGACCGCGGCGAGCAGCCACGTCGCGAGCCCCCAGATCCGGTTCGGCCGGACGGTCGTGACGAGCACGTACGCCCCGAAGGCCATGACGAGCACACCCAGCACGACGAGCACGATCCTCACGGCCCTCATCGGATCACCTCGATCTTCCCGATCCACTTCGTCTGCAGCACGCCCGGTCGTCCGGGCGCGATGACCCGGGCCGGGAACCCGTGGTCGAGGTCGAGCGTCTGTCCGTTGACCTCGAGCGCCACGAGCGTCGTCGGATCGGCCGCGTACTCCGGCCCCATCTCGGTGACCCGGTAGCTGCCACTCTTCTCGAGGCTCGTGATCCGCAACGGCGACGCCGGATCGGCCTGCACCGACGCGAGCAGGTCCCGCATCCGCACCCCCCGCCACGTCGCCGTCTGGCTCCATCCCTCGACGCACGAGATCGGCAGGTCGGCGGTGGCCGAACCGAGCGCGACGAGCTCGGCCCGCGAGAACGTCCGCGTGACGTCCGGACCGACGACGGTGAGGGTCCAGTCGGCGGCGGTCGCGGTCGCGAGGACCTGCGCGGCCCGCGCCGTGCGGTTCACGGGCAGGTCCTGCGGCCCGACGTGCCGCTGCCGGGCACCGAAGACGTTGAGCGGTTCGAGCAGTCGGTTCGACTGCCCGGCGGTGAGCGCCACCACGCCGACCGTCGCAGCGGTCACGCCAGCGACGAACCCGCGCCGAGCGATCCGCTGGCGCGGTCCCGAGTCGGGGGCCGCCGGACGGGAGGCGCGCCCCGCCTCCGCCCCGACGGCTCCGTCCCCGAGCTCCGCGTCCCGCGACCCGTCGCGCGCCGCGGACCCCGGGTCCGGTCGCTCAGCCCGAGACCCGGGAGCGCCCGCCGGCGCAGCCGGCGCAGCCGGCGCAGCCGGCGCAGCCGGCGCAGCCGGCGCAGCCGGCGCAGCCGGCGCAGCCGGCGCAGCCGGGCCGTCGACCCACCGCAGCAGGCGGCCGGTCAGGCCGCCGGGGTACGAGCCGGGCGTCTCCTCGGCCGCAGCGCGGGTGCCCACCGCGGGGCGGGCCTCCCCACCGTCCGGCAGCAGCTCGCTGCCCGACGACGGGTCGGCGACGAACCGGCCCTCCGCGTCGTAGGCGTCCCGCGCCCGCCAGTACCGCGTGATCACCGGCAGCTTCGCCCCGACGTGCACGACGAGCGACCCGATGATCACGTACGCCATCGCGTTGTGCACCTGGCGGAACGGGAAGGGCCACGGGTACCACTGGTACGTGTTGAGCAGACCGGTGCCGACCTGCACGATCGACGCCGACACGAGCACGGCGATCGACAGCCGCTCGAGCAGGTGCAGGAACCCGCGCACCGGCGGCACCTGGGCCAAGGCGGGCATGACGACGTTCAGCTTGGCGAGCAGCAACGGGATGATCGCGATGCCCGCGGTGACGTGCAGGCCCTGGGTGAACTGGTAGAGCTGCGTCGGCCGGGTCGGGAACCGCATCCACGGCAGCGGTTCCTGCAGCAGGTGGCTGTACACGCCCGTGCCGAAGCAGACGACGAACGCGACGCCGAGCAGCCGACCCCACACGACCGCCGAGCGGGCGTTCCGGTTGGACGACGCCATCGCGGCCCGGGCGTCCAGCAGCAGACGCCGCGCGATCGGTAGCCTCGGGTCACCATGAGCAGTCGACCGCGCGCCGCCACCGTCCCGACGTCCGCGATCGTGTCGACCGTCCTGTCCGTCGTCGGCGTGCTGGCGCTGTCGGGCGTCATCGCCTTCGGCATCACGCATCTGGGGTTCCTCCGTGCCGGTCATCGTGCACCATTCGTTGCGTGGACGCTCATCGCTTGGGCGGTCTTCGCCGGAGCCGTCCTCGCGCTGCGCTTCGTGCCCCGCGAGTGGATGACCCGGATCGTCCTCGGCGGTGCGGTCGTGGTCGGGGTCGCGGCGCTCGCCGGTCCGCCGAACACCAGCACCGACTCTGCCCGGTACGCCTGGGACGGCATCGTGCAGCACGCCGGCATCTCGCCGTACGCGCACACGCCGCAGTCCGGGGCACTGTCCGGTCTGCGCCCCGACTGGCTGTTCCCGGACAAGATCGACGGCACGTGCGAGCCCCTCGAACCGCGGATGCGGGGGTTGGGTGACGGGGCGGACGGGCACTGCGTCGCGATCAACCGGCCGGACGTCACCACGATCTACCCGCCGATGGCGCAACTGTGGTTCGCCGGGGTCCGCGCCTTCGTCCCCGCCACGGCCCAGTACATGCCGTTCCAGGTGGCGGGGCTCCTCGTGTCGCTCGGTGTCACGGTCGGCCTGGTGCTGGTGCTCCGCCGGATCGGGCGCCCGACCTGGTGGGCGGCGCTGTGGGCGTGGTCCCCGCTCGTCGCGTCCGAGGCGGTCACGAACTCGCACGTCGACGTCGTCGGTGCCGCGCTCGCCACCGCGGGGGTCGTGCTCGTCGCCTTCGGCCGGCCGGTCTGGGGCGGCATCGCCCTCGGCGCGGCGACGGCCACGAAGCTCATCCCCGCGATCGTGTACCCACCGCTGTTCGGGCGCTGGCGGTACTGGTGGGCGATCCCGGTCGGCGTCGCCGTGTTCGCGCTGCTCTACGTGCCGTACGTCATCACGACGGGCGTGAAGGTGCTCGGCTACCTGCCCGGCTACCTGTCCGAGGAGGGCTACGAGGACGGGTCCCGCTTCGCCCTCGTCTCCCTGGTGTTCCCCGGCGACGCCGCGACGGTCGTGGTCGGGCTCGTCGTGCTCCTCGCCGCCGTGGTCGCCTGGCGCCTGGCCGACCCGGCACGGCCGTGGTCTGCCGAGGTGCTGATGATCGGCGTGACCTTCCTCGCCGTGACCCCGCGGTACCCGTGGTACGCGCTGCTCCTCATCCCGTTCGTCGTGCTCTCCGGCCGGTGGGAGTGGATGGCGTTGAACCTCGCGATCGCCCTGCGCGGCGTCTGGCCGTCGGCCCCGGCGTACCGGTGGTGGTTGCTCGCCGCGGTGGCCGTCATCCTGGTCGTCACGCTCGTCCGCACCCGCCGCGAGGACTGGCTGCGCTGGGGACGACGGCTCGATCCCCGCAGACCACGGACCGTCGACGCGAGGTAGCATCGGCCGGGTGACGGCGCGGATCCTGCCCTCGACCGGCCTGCTGCGCCGGGTGCGCAGCGAGTCGCCGGCGCTGCCGCCGCGGCCGGGTGACGACCCCGGCCTGGTCGACCGCTTCGCCCGACGCGCCGTCGACCTGCGCGTCTCGCTCACCGAGCGCTGCAACCTCCGCTGCACCTACTGCATGCCGGCCGAGGGCCTGCCGGTGATCCCGTCGGACGCCCTCATGACGGCGGAGGAGATCGACCGGCTGGTCGGGCTCGCCGCCGGCACGCTCGGCGTCCGCAAGGTCCGCTTCACCGGGGGCGAACCGCTCCTGCGCGCCGACCTCGTCGACATCGTCCGCCGCTGCTCGGCGCATGACGTCGAGCTCTCGATCACCACGAACGCGATCGGACTGGCGAACCGGGCACAGGCCCTTGCGGACGCGGGCCTGCGTCGCGTCAACGTCTCCCTCGACACCGTCGATCCCGACGTCTTCGCCGAGGTGACCCGTCGCCCCTTCCTCGACCGCGTGCTCGAGGGCATCGCGGCCGCCGCCGATGCCGGGCTCGGTGTGAAGGTGAACGCCGTGCTGCTGCGCGGCGTGAACGACCACCTGGCGGTCGACCTGCTCGCCTGGTGCCTCGAGCGCGGCCACGAGCTCCGGTTCATCGAGCAGATGCCGCTCGACCCGGGCCACGCCTGGGACGGCGCGACGATGGTCACCGCCGAGGAGACCCGCGCGCTGCTCGGTGAGCACTACCTGCTCGAGCCGGACGCGGCCCCGCGTGACGGCGCCCCGGCAGAGCGGTACCGGGTGCGGTCGTTCGACGGCGGGCCGCTCGGCACGGTCGGGGTGATCGCGAGCATCACCGAGTCGTTCTGCGCCGACTGCACCCGGACGCGCCTGACCGCCGAGGGACACGTCCGGTCCTGCCTGTTCTCGGACGACGAGGTCGACCTGCTCGGGCCCCTGCGCGCCGGCGCTCCGGACGACGTCCTGCTCGACACGTGGCGCCGCGCCATGTGGGCGAAGCCGCGCGACCACGGCGACGACGCGGACGGGATCGTCCACCCGGCCCGCGGCATGAGCGCGATCGGAGGATGACCGTGACGACGATGCGGTTCTTCGCGGCGGCCCGGGCGGCCGTCGGACAGGACGAGACCGCGGTGGAGGCGACGACGCTCGACGAGGCCCTGCGGAGCGTCCCGGCGGCCGACCCGGACCGCTGGACGGCGCTGCAGGAGCGGTGCTCCTACCTGGTCGACGGCGTGACGACCCGCGACCGGTCGACGACGCTCGACGGTGTCCACACGGTCGACGTCATGCCGCCCTTCGCGGGCGGCTAGGTCAGGTGCCCGCGGGTTCGTAGACGCTGACCTCGTCCGGGCCGACGACGACCCGGACGGTCGCGCCCGGCTCCAGCCCGAGTCCCGCGGCCGTCGCCACGGTGACGTCGGCCACCAGGTCACCAGCACGCACGCGGACCAGCCCGTCACGCGGCTCGACCGAGGTGACCCTGCGCACGAGTCCGGTGCCGTCCCGCCGGAGGCGCACGGCCGTCGGGTGCAGCGCCGCCACGGCTGACAGGCCGGGAGGCACGGAGTGCGCTCGGGATGCCAGCTCGCCACCGCCGTCGGGAGCGATCCCGGTCGCGGTGGCGGTCCCCGGGACGAGCACGAGTCCCGAGAACGACGCCGAGAACGGCGTGCGCGGGCGTCGGAGCACGACGTCGGTCGTTCCCTCCTCGACCACCCGCCCGTCCTGCAGCACGACCACCCGGTCCGCCAGGGCGACGGCCTCGAGCGGGTCGTGCGTGACGAGGAGCGTCGGCCGGCCGGCCCGGGCCGTCCGCAGTGCATCGCGGACCTCGGCGCGCGCGTCGACGTCGAGGGCCGAGGTCGGCTCGTCGAGGAGCAGCAGCGCCGGGTCGGTGGCGAGCGCGCGGGCGGTCGCCACCCGTTGCGCCTGCCCGCCCGACAGCGTGCTCGGCGACCGGCCGGCCAGGGCAGACGCGCCGACCGCGGCGAGGGCCGCGGCGGAGCGCTGCCGTGCCTCCCGTCCGCTCGCACCCGTGGCCCGCGGACCGAAGGCGACGTTGCCGGCGACCGTCCGGTGCGCGAACAGGTCGGGGCGCTGCGCGACCAGGCCGACCCTGCGTCGGTGGGTCGGCACTGCCGTGAGGTCCCGGCCGGCGAGCTGAACGCTGCCGCCGCGGGTGCGGAGGAGACCGGCGAGGGCCTCGACCACGGTGGACTTGCCGGCACCGTTCGGGCCGACGAGGGCGACGCACTCGTCCGCGCCGATCTCCAGACGGACGTCGACGCCGCGCTCGGGCACGACGAGGTGGGCCCGGAGCCCCCGGTCCGCCGCACTCACGCGACCACCGAACGCGTCCGCAGGGTCGTCGTGCCGATGACGACCAGGGCGACCACGACGAGGACCAGCGCCAGGGCGACGGCCGTGTCCGGATCGACCTCGCGCTGCAGGTACACCTCGAGCGGGAGCGTCCGCGTGACGCCCTGCAGGCTGCCGGCGAAGGTCAGCGTCGCGCCGAACTCACCGAGCGCCCGCGCTCCGCACAGCACGAGTCCGGCCGTGATCCCCGGGAGCACGCGCGGTGTCGTCACCGTGAGGAGGGTGCGGGTCGGCCCGGCCCCCAGCGTCGCGGCGATGCGTTCGGCGCGGTCACCTCCGCTGCGGAGCGATCCCTCGATCGACGACACGAGGAACGGCATCGACACGAAGACCTGCGCCATGACCACCGCCGTCGTGGTGAACGCGATGCGGAGGCCGTGCTCGTCGAGGAACGCCCCGAGCACACCGAGTCGGCCGTACGCCGCCAGCAGTGCGAGGCCACCGACGACCGGCGGCAGGACGAGCGGCAGCAGGACGAGCGCGCGGAGCACCCCCACCCAGCGCGAGGTCGAGCGGGCGAAGAGCACGGCGAGCGGGTAGCCGAGGGCGAAGGAGAGCCCGGTCGCAGCGGCCGCGGTCCCGAGGCTCAGTCCCAGGGCGGTCGTCGAGGCCGGCGAGGTGACGAGAGCGACGAACGACGACCAGTCGACCCGGCCGGTCATCGCGAGCACGGGCACGACGACGAACAGGCCGCCGACCACCGCCGGCACGGGCAGCCACCACGGCACCGGGGTACGCCGGTGCGCCGCGGAGGGCCGGCGTGCGGACCGCTGCCCGGTCGGCGCGGTCTGTCCGGTCGGCGCGGTCTGCCCGGTCGGCGCGATCTGCCCGGTCGACTCGGTCTGCATCATCAGGGCGCACCGAACCCGGCGTCGGTGAGCACCTGCCGACCGGCGTCGGAGCGGACGTACGCGGCGAACGACGCCGCGAGCCCCGGGTTCGTCGACCCCTGCAGGACACCGATCGGGTACGTGTTGACGGCCTCCGTGGACTCCTCGAAGCGGACGCCGTCGACCCTCCCGCCGGAACCGGCGACGTCGGTGACGTAGACCAGGCCGGCGTCCGCCTGGCCCGACGCCACCTTGCCGAGGACGTCGGCGACGGACTGCTCCTCGCTGACGGGACGCAGGGTCACCCCGGCGGCACGCTCGACCGCATCGGCGGCGGCGCCGCACGGCACGGGGGACGCGCACGTGACGAGCTGCACGTCGGACGACGCCAGGTCGCGCAGGTCCTCGATGCCCTCCGGGTTCCCCGGCGCGACCGCGATCTCGAGCGTGTTCGTGGCGAAGTCCCTCGGCCACCCGGTCGCGAGGTCGGCGCCCGTGAGCTCCGCCATGGTCGCCTCGTCCGCCGACGCGAACACGTCGGCCGGGGCCCCGTTGCGGATCTGCGAGACGAGGTCGCTCGAACCTGCGAACGAGAAGGTGATCGTCGTGCCCGGGTGCTCCTGCTCGTACCGCTCGCCCAGCTCCGTGAAGGTGCGCTGGAGCGAGGCGGCGGCGAACACGGTGATCGAGCCGGTCGGGGCGGAGGAGCCGGTGGCGCTGCCCGTGCTGCTGCCTCTCCCCGCGCCTGCGCCCGCGCCCGGCGATGACGAGCAGGCGGACGTCGCCAGTGCGGCGATGACGACCGCGGTGACGGCAGCGGAGCGCAGGAGCGTCTTCACGCTGCGATCCTAGCCGCAGGTGCGGTCAGGCGGTGGTCGAGAGGCCTTCCCGACGCCACGCGGTGATCCCGCCGTCCAGCACGCTCACCGGCGGCGCGTCGTCCGGACGCTCCGCCATCACGCGCCGCGCCCACGCCGTGGCCCGCCCGCCGGAGGCACAGACGACGACGAGCTCGGCGTCGTCGGTCTCCTGCCCGGGCACCCGGGAACCCGGGATGACGCCGGTCGCCAGTTCCTCCTCCGTGCGGACGTCGACCATGACGACCGGGCGACGGTCGTCGCCGAGCCACCGCGCCAGCTCGGCAGGGGCGACCCGGGGCGGTCCGGCCGCCGGTGCCGCGGGACGGATCGAACCCGAGCCACGGCGGAGCGGACTCTCGGTCCACCGCCACCGCCGCGCGTCGACCGTGAGCACCCGACCGGTCAGGGGTTCGCCGAGCCCGGCCACGAGGGCGGTGACCTGCGCCGCCATCACCGCGCCGACCGCCCCGCAGAGCGCCGGCAGGACCCCGTCGGCGGCGCAGGAGCCCTCGTCCGGCAGCGGCTCCGGGTGCAGGTCGTGGAAGTCGACGGGCTCCGGCGCGGCGTCGTGGAACACCGAGACCTGGCCGTCGTAGCCGAGGGCGGTCCCCCACACGAACGGCACACCCTCCTCGGCGCAGGCGTCCGAGACGGCGCGGGTCACCTCGACGCTGTCCGCGGCGTCGACCACCACGTCGTGCCCGGCCACGTGCTCGGGGCGGAACCGCTCGACGAGGGCGACGACCTCGACGACCGGGTCGACGGCGCGGACGCGCGCCGCGGCGCACTCGGCCTTCGGTCGGCCGACGTCCGCCGCGGCGAAGAGGGTCTGGCGGGCGAGGTTGGACGTGTCGACGACGTCGTGGTCGACGATCGTGATCCGTCCGAGGCCGGACCCGGCCAGGTAGGTCAGCACGGGCGCGCCGAGGCCGCCGGCGCCGACGACGAGCACCCGGGCCGTGGCCAGGGCGTCGAGGGCGGGCTGTCCGGCACCGTCCAGCGCGGCGGTGCGCGAGGTGGTGCGACGCCGGGTCTCCAGCGCCGACGGGTCCTGACCGCCGCTGGTCACCGTGCACGCTCCGGCTGCTCGGGGACCTCCACGGTGACCATCGTGGCCTTCACGGACGCGACCGCCACGGACCCGACCTCGAGCCCGAGGTCGCGGACCGCCTCGGCCGTCATGAGCGACACCACGCGGTTCGGTCCGGCCTGCAGCTCGACCTGCGCGACGACACCCTCGACGACGAGCTCGGTGACGATCCCCACGAACCGGTTCCGTGCGGAGCTCCTGACCCCCGACGGGTCCTCGAGCCCGGCGTCCCGACCGCGGACGTACGCCGCCAGGTCGCGGCCCTCGACCACGGTGCGCCCGGCGGCGTCCTCGGACCGGGGAAGGGTGCCGGCATCCACCAGGCGCCGGACGGTGTCGTCGCTGACGCCCAGGTAGCGCGCGGCGTCGCGGATGCGGAGTGTCGTCATGGTGTCCGTGACCCTACGGCATGGCGAACTCTCACGGACGCTGGGGCGTGCGCCGGGTACCCGTCCAGCCGGGCCCGCTAGCGTCACCAGGGTGACTGCACCACAGACCGGTACCATCCGCGTCCCCGCCTCCACGCGGGTCGCGCCGGTCCGGAGCCGTCTGCGGTCTGCCTCCACGGCTGTGCGGCTCGCCGCGGTCCGCACCCCGGAACTCACCGTCGGCGCGTTCGGCGTCGTCACCGGAGCGCTCTTCGCCTGGGTGCCGTCGATCTGGTACGACGAAGCCGCGACCGTCACGAGCGCCCAGCGGAGCTGGCCACAGCTGTGGGCCGAGCTGCAGAACGTCGACGCCGTGCACGGCCTGTACTACGCACTGATGCACGCGTGGTTCTGGCTCGTGGGCTACACGCCGTTCACCCTGCGCTTCCCGAGCGCGCTCGCCATCGGCGTCGCCGCCGGTCTGGTCGTCGCACTCGGCCGCCGCGTGGGCGGCCGTCGACTGGGGGTCACCGCGGGCCTGGTCTTCCTCGCCCTGCCCCGTGTCCAGTGGGCGGGGTCCGAGGGCCGCCCCTACGCGACCATCACCGCACTGGCCGTCGCCCTGACGCTCGTCGGCATGACCGCCGTCCGACGGACCCGATCCGGCCCGAGCCTGCGGTGGTGGGTGGCCTACGGCGCACTGGCGCTGGTCGCGGTCAGCCTGAACGTCTACCTGTCGCTGGCCGTCGTCGCCCACGCGGTGACCCTGGCATGGACGCTCCTCGCCCAGCGGCGGGCCGGGCGCTCGGCACCGTCCGACCGAGGCCCCGTCGACCGTGCCCCGCTCGTCACGCGAGCCGTCCTCGTCCGCTGGGCCGTCGCCGCCGGAGCCGCCGCCGTCGTCGTCTCGCCGCTCGTGCTCGAGGTGATGGCGCAGTCGAAGCAGGTCGCGTGGATCTCCGGCATCGGCGACCGCACGTTCGCACAGGTCTTCTCCACCGCCTGGTTCGGTGGTGTCGACGCGTACGCCGCGGTCGCGTGGACGCTCATCGTCGCCGGCGTCGCCACAGCCCTGGTCGCCGCACACCGACGCTCCCCCACCGTGCGCTCGCTCCTCCGCGCACAGGCCGTCCGCGTCGCCCTGCCGCTGGCGGTGCTGCCCACCGGCGTGCTCCTCACGGTCACCGCACTCGGCAAGCACCTGTACTCGCCGAAGTACGCGTCGCTGAGCCTGCCGTTCGTCGCGCTCCTCATCGCCCTCGCGATCACCCTGGTCCGACCGCGCGCCGTCATCGCCGCCGTCCTCGCGCTCTTCCTCGTGATGAGCGTGCCGAGCGCGATCGACGTCAAGACCCCGAGGTCGAAGCAGGAGTCGACCTGGGCGAACGCCGCGTCGATCATCGCCGCGGAGCGCGGACAGCACTCCGGCGCGAACGAGGGCGTGGTGTTCGGCAGCGTCTACGGCCACCCCGGAGCGACCGCGGAGATCATCCGTGTGTCCTACCCCTGGGCTTTCACCGGCCTGACCGACCTGGGCATGCGGAAGAACGCCGCCGAGTCGGGCGTGCTCTGGAACCAGAACGGCGACCTGTCGAGCACGATCCCTGCCCGCCTCGGTGACATCGACACGGTCTGGTTCGTCGGGGGGACGCCGAAGGCACGGAACATCCAGCCGGAGACGGCGTCGGTCCTGGCCGAGCGGGGCTTCCACGTCGAACAGCGGTGGAAGACCGGACGGGTCGTCATCACCGAGTTCGTCCGCGACTGACGCCCGGCGTCCGCTCTCCTGCAGGAGGAGGAAGCCCTCCGGCTCGGTGCCGACAGCCCGGTGCCGGACAGCCCGGTGCCGGACAGCCCGGTGCCGGACAGCTCAGTGCACCAGGCGTGCCCCGTGCACCGGCCCGGTCGCGCGGAGCGCCACGAGCCCGGCGGCGCTGAGCTCGACCTGGACCTCGAGCGCGGCGTCACGGTCCGCGACCAGGAACGCCACGGTCGGACCGCTGCCGGACACGATGCCCGCGAGCGCACCGGCCTTCTCCCCGACCTCGAGCGTCGTCGCGAGCGCCGGCTGCAGGTGCATCGCCGGGGCCTGCAGGTCGTTGTGCAGGCAGTCGGCGAGCAGGTCAGGGTCTCCGGCACGCAACGCCTGGAGCACGTTCGTCTCGACCACCGGGGTCGTCGGCGCGGGGCGGATGTCCGCACGGTACCGCTCCCGGTGCTCGTCGAGCGCACGGTAGACCGCCGGCGTCGACAGACCCGAGTCGCTCAGGGCGAGGACCCAGTGGAACTCCCCCTTGGCCAACGCCGGGCTGAGCTCGTCGCCCCGCCCGGTGCCGACGGCGGTGCCACCCGCGAACGCGAACGGCACGTCCGCGCCGAGACGGGCTGCCAGGCGCAGGAGCTCGTCACGTCCCAGGCCCGTGCCCCACAGCGTGTCGCACGCCAGCAGGGTGGCCGCGGCATCCGCGGAACCGCCGCCCATCCCGCCGGCCACGGGGACCTGCTTCTCGATGGTGAGCCGCACGCCACCCCGGTGTCCGGCCGCGTCGGCGACCAGTCGGGCCGCCCGGACCGCCAGGTTCGACTCGTCGGTCGGCACCGCGCTCGTGTCGATCGGCCCGGTGAACCGGACCGAGAAGTCGTCCGCGGCCTCGGCCGTGACGTCCTCGTACAGCGACACCGCCTGGTAGGCGGTCGCGACGTCGTGGTAGCCGTCGTCCTGCAGTGCCCCGACGGACAGGAACACGTTGATCTTGCCGGGAGCGCGCACCCGCACGCGGGTCGGTGCGGCCAGCGAGGTCATGCGTCCAACCTATCCCCCGGTGTGCGACACCGGACTACGCGGCTGACCCCGCTGCTGCGCTGAACCCGCGCGCCAGGTCGGCGAGGATGTCGTCCACGTGTTCCAGGCCGATGGACAGCCGGATGAGTCCGTCCCCGACGCCCGCCGCTGCCCGTTCCCCGGACGTCATCTGCACGTGCGTCGTCGACGCCGGGTGGACGACGAGGGACCGCACGTCCCCGATGTTCGAGACGTGGTCGAAGAGCTCCAGTGCCGCGACGAACCGACGCCCGGCCTCGACACCGCCCGCCAGGTCGAACGCGAGCACCGCCGAGGGTCCCTTCGGGACGTAGCGCTGCTGCAGGTGGTGCCACGGCGACGACGGCAGCCCGGCGTAGTGCACGCGGGTGACCTGGTCGTGTGCGTCGAGCCACGCCGCGACGGCCGCGGCGTTCGCCACGTGCCGGTCCATGCGCAGCGACAGGGTCTGGATGCCCTGCAGCACCAGGAACGCGTTGAACGGCGCGACCGCCGGGCCGAGGTCGGCGCACAGCTTCGACCGGGTGCGCTGGATGAAGGCCCGTCGACCGAACTTCGCCGCGAAGTCCGTGCCGGCGAAGCCCGAGTGCGCGACGCTCGTCAGCTGCGGGTACTTCTCCGGGTACGCGGCCCAGTCGAAGTTCCCGCTGTCGACGATGAGTCCGGCGATCGTGCTGCCGTGCCCGGCGAGGTACTTCGTCGCCGAGTGCACGACGATGTCGGCACCGTGCTCGATCGGACGGACGAGGTACGGCGTCGCGATCGTGTTGTCGACGATGAGCGGCACGCCGGCCTCGTGTGCGACGCCGGCCACCCCTGCGAAGTCGAGCACGTCGCCGCGGGGGTTCGGGATCGACTCCCCGAAGAACGCCCGCGTCTCCGGCCGGACCGCCGCGGCCCACTCGCCCAGGTCCGTCGGGTCCTGCACGAACGTGAACGTGATGCCGAGGTCGCTGAGCGTCGAGGCGAAGAGCGTGTACGTCGCGCCGTACAGCGAGGCCGACGAGACGACGTGGTCGCCCGCACGCGCGACGCCGAGCACGGCCAACGAGGTCGCGGCCTGCCCGGATGCGAGTGCGAGCGCGCCGACTCCGCCCTCGAGGTCCGCGATCCGACGCTCCAGCGCGGCGGCCGACGGATTGTTCACCCGCGAGTACGTGTGTCCGGGTGCGTCGAGCATGAAGCGCGCCGCGGCGTCCTCACCCGACGGGTACACGAAGGCCGCGGTCTGCGCGATCGGCGGGACGTTCCCGCCGAACCCCGGGTCCGCCTTGTAGCCCGCCCGGATCTGTCGCGTCTCGAACGCCCAGTCGTCCTCGGCGGCCATCAGGCGGTCACGCCCGACGGGCGCACCAGCGGGATGACCTGCTCGCCGAAGCGCTCCATCTCCTCGGCCTGCGGCGAGAACTGCAGCAGGAGCGTGTCGACCCCGGCGTCCTCGAACTCCCGGATGCGGTCTGCGACCTGCTGGGGCGTGCCCACGAACCCGGGGCGCAGGCCGCGGTTCGAGACCGAGTAGTCCTCGAGCGAGGGCACGTGCTCGAGCTGCGACTTCGAGATGAAGTCCTGGTACGACTCGTACGCCTTCCCGTGGCGGACATCGGTGATGCGGGCGAGCTCGGCCTGCGCCTCCTCCTCGGTCTCGCGGACGATGGCGTAGGCGGCCATGCCGAACGCCTCGAACGGCGCGAGCCCGGCGTCCTCGCGGCGGCGCTGCATCTCGTCGATCTTCGTGCGGAGCTCGTCCACCGTGCCGCCGTGCGTCAGGTACGCGTCGGCGAACCGCGTGATCGAGCTCTTGCCCGCCTCGCTCTCCCCACCGGCGTAGATCCGCGGCGTGACCCGCGGCTTCGGCTCGAGGTGCGTGTTCTGCACGTCGTAGTACTCCCCCGTGAACGAGAACGGCGTCTCGGACCACAGGCCCTTGAGGATCGCGACGAACTCCTCGGTGCGTGCGTACCGGTCGTCGTGCTCGGAGAAGATGCCGCCGTACTGCCGCGCCTCCTCGGCCCACCAGGCGCTCACGACGTTGAACGTGAACCGGCCGCAGGAGATCTCGTCGATGGTCGCCGCCTGCTTCGCGGTCACCGCCGGCAGGTGGTAGCCGGGGCGCATCGCCGCCATGATCTCGAGGCGCTCGGTCGTCGCCGCCAGCGCGGCCGCGAGCGCCCACGCCTCGAGACTCGGTGCCGCTGTCCCCTTGATGTCGTTGAGGTTCAGCTCGGGCACGAGCGTCAGGTCGAAGCCGATGCGCTCGGCTCGCTGCGCGAGCCGCTTCACGTAGTCGAACGTGACGGGCATGTCCTCGTCCTCGACGTTGCGCAGCCAGCCGCCGAAGAGCGGGGTCCAGTATCCGAATCGCACGTGTGGTTCCTCAGGTGGGTCGTGACGGCCGGGAGGCACGGGGCGGGCCCGCACCGTGCCTCCCGGCCGGTGGGTGGTGTCGTCTCAGGCCGTGGTCGCCACGCCGGCAGCAGCCGTTGCGTAGCGCTGCTCCAGGAGCGCGCCCGTCAGGCGCGCGATCGCGCGCGGCCCGGAGACCGGGGCGACCGCCTCGACGGCGGGGTTGTAGTTCGTGTTCGTGTTGACGTCGTAGACGACGGTGCGGCCGTCCGTGGTCTCCATGAACTCCACGCCCGCGATCTGGATGCCCTGGTCGGCCAGGAAGGTCCGCAGCTGCTGCACGAGCGGGTGCTCGGCCGTGACCTCGTCGCGGACGCTGAAGGCCGCCGGAGCGCCGGGCGCCTCGGTTCCGGGGACGTCGCAGACCGCACCGGCGATGACCTGGGGCACCTCGCACGCGTCCGCGGGGCAGAGCTCGAAGCTGCCGGCGCTCGTGTCGACGCGGACCGCGTAGACGAACTCACCGCCGACGAACTCGGCGCGGGTGATGAACGGCTCGCGAGCCGTCAGGAGCTCCTGGAGCAGCGTGATGCCGTCGACGGGTTCCTCGAACTCGGGGCTGTCGACGTAGGCGTCGAACTCGGCGAGGGTGTCGAACCGGCGGACCCCGAGGCCCTTGCCGCCCTGGTTGTGCTTGGTGATGAAGGGGAAGTCCTCGCCGCCCGTGAAGGTCCGGGCCGCGTCGCGGAGCGAGGCCGTGCCGAACACCGCGGTCGTGCGGGGCACGTCGAACCCGGCGTCGCGGAGCAGGCCGTGCTGGGCGACCTTGGAGACCTCGAGTTCGAGGACGTGGCTGCCGTTCACGACCGTCGCACCGGCGCGCTCGAGCCAGCCGAGCAGCGCGCGGGCGTACTCCTTGCTGTGCTCGTTGCCGCGCGTGTGCGAGCTGGCCGACATGCGCGACCAGTAGACGCCGGGAGCCGGCTCGGCCGACAGGTCGATGCTGCCGACGGCACCGCCGTCGGTGAGCAGGAGTTCCTCGACCGGCACGCCCTCCGCCTCGAAGGCAGCGGCGAACGGCGGGAACCACTCGGGGTTCTCGTGGATGACGTACACGCGCGGAGTTGTCACCGGGCCACCCTAGGCACGCCGACCCTGAGGGTGCCAGGTGTGTGACGCGCCGTTGCGGCCGAGCCTCAGCGCGGGGTCGGCTCGGCGTCGAACTGCTGGGTGCCGAGGACGCCGAGCAGTTCCAGCTTCTGCGCGTCCTCGCTGCCCGGGGGCGCCGTGAACAGCAGGAGCGCCTGCGCCTGGTCGTCGGTGTGCAGCACCTGGCAGTCGACGGTGATCCGGCCGAGCTCGGGCTGCACGATCGTCTTGTTGTCCGACCACCTCGTCGCGACCTCGTGCCGCTCCCAGAGCTCTCGGAACGCCGGGCTGCGGCCCTGCAGCGCAGCGACGAGCTCTGTCGCCCGGCGATCGTTCGGCCCCGCGAGCCCGACGGCCGCACGGAGCGATGCGACCACCACTCGACCGAGCCGCTCGTGCTGCTCGGGCGCGTACTTCGCCTGCTCCGTCCCCGAGACGAACCACCGCCACGCCTGGTAGCGCTCGTTCCCCGGCAGGTCGACCGAACCCCCGAGCAGCGCCCGGGCGAGCCGGTTCTCGACGAGCGTCTCACCGAGGTGGCTCACCACGATCGCCGGGGTGTCCTCCAGCCGGTCGAGCACGCGCAGGATCGCCGGGTCGACGTGGTCGGCGCGGTGCATCCGGACCGGGGCGGTGTGACCGGCGAGGTGGAACAGGTGGTCGCGCTCGTCGAGGCTGCACCGGAGCGCCCGGGCGATCGCCGCGATCATCTGCTCCGACGGCTGCGGTCCGCGCTGCTGCTCGAGCCTCGTGTAGTAGTCGACGCTCATGCCGGCGAGCGCCGCGACCTCCTCGCGACGGAGCCCGGGCGTCCGTCGGCGAGCACCGCTGCCCAGCCCGACGTCCTCGGGGCGCAGCAACTCGCGGCGGCGGCGCAGGAAGTCGGCGAGCGCGGGTCGGTCCATGGGTCCATGCTGCCGTCTCCGTCACGGCCGAGCCAGGGATCGACGGTCCCCCGATGACCGCGGCCTGGAGCCGCCCCGACCCCAGGAGCATCGTGGTCGGCATGGACACCACGAACAGCACCGTCTTCATCTCCGGCGCGACCTCGGGCCTCGGCCTCGCGCTCGCCCAGCGGCTGCGCGCCGCCGGCAGCACCGTCGTCATCGGGGGCCGGCGGCAGGACCGCCTCGACGCCCTCGCCGCAGAGCACGGATTCGGCACCGCCACGATCGACGTCGCCGACGCGCAGTCGATCGCCACGGCGGCCGCGGACGTCACCGCCCGCTACCCGGAACTCGACACCGTGGTCACCATGTCCGGCATCATGCGGAACGAGGACCTCCGCGACCCCGGGCACATCGACGACGCGCTCGAGACCGTCCGGACCAACCTGGTCGGGACGATCCGCCTCATCGACGCGTTCCTCCCGCACCTGCTCTCCCGCCCCGCCGCAACGCTGATCACGGTGTCGTCCGGGCTCGCGTTCGTGCCGCTCACCGCGACGCCGACCTACAACGCGACCAAGGCGGCCGTGCACTCGTACACGCAGGCGCTCCGGCAGCAGCTCACCGGCAGCTCCGTCTCCGTGCTGGAGCTCGTGCCACCGGCGGTGCAGACGGACCTGATGGGCGGCGCGGACTTCGGCGGGATGCCCCTCGATGCCTTCACCGAGGAGGTCATGGGTCTGCTCGAGTCGGGTGCGGCGCCGGAGATCCTCGTGCAGAACGTGGAGCCGCTGCGCTGGGCCGAGCGTGACGGGACGCACCAGCAGATCCTCGAGGCGATGGCCGGCCGCGGGCACTAGAACCGGGCGAGGAGCTCCTGCAGGCTCGTCTTCGCCTCGGGCATGCGGTCCGGACCGGTCAGGCGTTCTCGCTGGGCCGCGATCCGGACCGTTCCGGGACGGGGGCCGTCCTCGGTGTTCACGAGGACGGACTCACCGTCAGGGAAGGTCCACCGCGCGGAGGGGCGCTTGCCACCGCGACGTTTCGACGTGGGCGCGAAGCCGAACACCTCCACGCACAGCGGCACGATCCGGTCGAGGACGGTCTCACGCTCGCCCGGCACCTGCCGCGACGCGGACACGGCGAAGGTGCCGTCGGACCGCTGCCCGGGGATCCGGAGTCCCCGCGACTGCTCGTAGCCGATGGTCACGCCCTGCGCCCACCACGGGTCCACGCCGAGCGTGACGAGGTGCGCTGCGATGGCGGTGTGCCCGATCGAGCGACCGTCCGCCGCATCGAGCAGGGCGTACCAGTCATCCGGCGACCTGCCGGTCGCCGCGGTCACGCGATCGGCTGCCATGCCCTGCGTGTGGGTCCGTACCGGGCCGCTCGTCATGGCGACAGCGTACGGCGGTGGAGCGCCAGAGCGGAGGGCCGGGGCGGGCAGGGAACGCAGTCGGTGTCGTCAGTCGACCTCGCTGGCGGCACGCCGACGCCGGATCCGTGCATCGAGACCCCGGTTCAGCGCCCAGAGTCCCAGCACGATGGCGGTGACGAGGAGCGACTCGGCCACGGTCCGGTCCAACGGGCCACGGACCGTCCAGTAGGCGCCCCCGGCCAGGACAGCGACCATCGCGACGGTCCCGACGCGGTTCCGTGCGGCCTGCGGCTCGGCTCCGGCGGGCGTGTGCTCCTCGTCGGTGAGCTGGTGGAACCACAACCCCCAGGCAGCCACGCCCGCCCCGAGCAGGACGGCCGCCCACGCGGCGTCGTCGCGGCCATCTCGGACGAGGACCACGACCGCGAGGACGACGACGAGCGCGCCACCGGCGAGGAACAGGAGCGTGATGATCAGGGCGAGACGGGAGGCAGGAGCGCGCACCCGCAAAGCCTACGGTTCCCCCGATCCGGGCTGTCGCCGATGCAGCACACAACGGCTGTCGACGCCTTGGGGCGCGAGCACCGACCGTTCATCTCACCATCGGCATCTGTCAGGCGGTCTCGGGGACGACCACCGTGGACGACACTGATCGTTCTCCTGACGGATCCAACGCTTCGTCCAAGCGAGCCAGCCGTTCCTGCAGTGTGCCGATGGACGGCGTGCGCCGGAGGACGAGCGGCTCTCCTGGGGCTCGTCGGCGTGCGGTCACGGGGAAGGGCGGTAGGTCCGCCAGGTCCACGGATGCTCGCGTCCCTGCTCAGTCCTCCCCGGCGGCGAGGACCGTCCGTCCGAGCTGCACGAAGTCGTCCGGCGACAGTGCCTCACCCCGAGCGGTCGGGTCGAGGCCGGCGGCGGTCAGCAGCTCCGAGGCGCGGGCGCTGGAGCCGAGCACGCCGGACAGGCTCTGACGGAGCATCTTCCGGCGCTGCTGGAACGCTCCGTCGACGAGCGCGAAGACCTGCGCCCGCAGCGCGTCGTCCCCCGGGTGCTCCCGCCGGTCGAACCCGACGAGCACGCTGTCGACGTTCGGGACCGGCCAGAACACCTGGCGGCTGATCTGGCCCGCGATCGACCAGGCCCCGTACCAGGCCGCCTTGACGCTCGGGGCGCCGTAGACCTTGCTGCCGGGGCCCGCGGCGATCCGGTAGCCGACCTCCGCCTGCACCATGACGAGCACGCGCTCGATGGTCGGGAAGGTCGCGAGCAGGTGCAGGAGCACGGGCACCGACACGTTGTACGGCAGGTTCGCCACCACGTGCGTGGGCGCTTCGGGCAACTCGTCCGCCGTGACGGCGAGCGCGTCCTGGTGGACGACCCGCAGCCGGGCGTCGGGCTGCATGAGCGACACGGTCGTCGGCAGCTGCGCCGCGAGCCGTCCGTCGATCTCCACCGCCGTCACCGACGCCCCGGTCTCCGTCAGTCCGAGCGTCAGCGACCCGAGCCCCGGACCGATCTCGAGCACGCGGGAGTCGGCCGTCACCCGACCGGCGGTGACGATCCGCCGCACGGTGTTCGCGTCGTGCACGAAGTTCTGGCCGAGCTTCTTCGTCGGGGTGACGTCGAGCTTCGCCGCGAGGTCCCGGATCTCCGCCGGGCCGAGCAGGGCCCCCACGCCTACTCGTCCACCGTGACGGGTTCGGCGTCCCACGCGCCGTAGACCAGCTCGGTGGTCGAGGCGATCTGCGCCGCGAGCATCGACGCGTCGGTGCCGAGGGTCTCGGCCATCGACCGCAGCGTGAGCGGGATGAGGTACGGCGCGTTCGGCCGCCCGCGGTACGGGGTCGGCGTGAGGAACGGCGCGTCGGTCTCGATCATGACGAGGTGACGGGGTGCGACCTGCAGCGCATCGCGGAGCGGCTGCGCGTTCTTGAACGTCACCGTGCCGGCGAACGACATGTACCACCCGCGCTCGGCGCAGAGCCGTGCGAGGTCGGGGCCGCCGGAGAAGCAGTGGAACACGGTCTTCTCGGGAGCGCCGACGCGGTCGAGCACCTCGACCACGGCGTCGTGCGCGTCACGGTCGTGGATCGTCAGGGCGAGGTCGTGCTCCTTGGCGATGCGGATGTGCTCCTCGAACGAGCGGATCTGCGCGGCGCGGCCGTCCTCGCCGGTCCGGAAGAAGTCGAGGCCGGTCTCGCCGATCGCGCGGACACGGGGCAACGCCGCGAGACGCTCGATGCCGGCGAGGTGCTCGTCGAGGAGCCCCTGCTCGTCGAGGACGGGGGCCTCGTTCGGGTGCAACGCGACGGCGGCCAGCACGCGGGGCTCGCGCGCGGCGATCTGCGCGGACCACTCGGAGGTCGCGAGGTCGGTGCCGACCTGCACGACGCCGCGGACGCCGACGCTCGACGCCCGGTCGAGGTGCTCGCGGTAGTCGAGCGGGCCGTCGCCGCCCTCGCCGACGCCGTCGGCGATCTCCATGTGGGTGTGGTTGTCGTACACGGGCACGACGAGCGCCTGCGGCAGCGGCGGGTAGCTCAGGTCGCGCTTCGAGCCACCCGTCGGTCCCTCGCCCCGAGCCCGGACGTGCGAGGCGTCGGCCGCGTCGGTCACGCTGCGCCCTGCTCGGGCTGCTGCTCGATGCGCGGGAACAGCCCCGAGCCGAGCGGCACGACGGTCTCCGCGCCCTGCCACTCCCAAGCACGGTCGATGCGCTGCTCGGCGACGGAGCCGCCGGCACCGATCGAGGACCAGAGCTTCTCGGTCGCCTTCGGCATGACCGGGGAGATCAGGACGTTGACCGTGCCTAGCCCGCGCAACGCGGTGGCGAGGACGGTACCCAGCCGCTCGCGCTTCGCCTCGTCCTTCGCCAGGGCCCACGGCTCCTGCTCGGTGATGTACCCGTTCAGGGCGTCGACGAGCTCCCACACGGCGGCGATCGCGTCGTGCGGCGCGAACGCCTGGATCGCTGCGTCGGCACGCTCGGTGACGGACACCGCGAGGGCGTCGACCGCCCGGTCGGAGTCGGTCGGTTCGCCGCGCTCGGGGACCGCGCCGTCGAAGTACTTCTGCAGCATCGCGACGAGGCGCGACGCCAGGTTGCCGAACCCGTTGGCGAGGTCCGCCGAGTAGCGCGCCGAGATGTCCTCCCAGCTGAAGTTGCCGTCCTGCCCGAACGTGATCGCGCGCAGGAAGTAGTAGCGGAAGGCGTCGGACCCGAACGTGTCCGTGATCTCCGACGGCGCGATGCCGGTGAGCTTCGACTTGGACATCTTCTCGCCGCCGACGAGCAGCCATCCGTGACCGAACACGCGCTCGGGCACGGGGAGCCCGGCAGCCATGAGCATGGCCGGCCAGATGACCGCGTGGAAGCGGGCGATGTCCTTCCCGACGATGTGCACGCTCGGCCAGAGGCGCCGGAACGCCTCGTCGTCGTCGGAGCCGTAGCCGAGGGCCGTCACGTAGTTGAGGAGCGCGTCGAACCACACGTAGAGCACGTGGTCGTGGTCCCACGGGATCTGGATGCCCCAGTCGAAGCTGGACCGCGAGATCGACAGGTCGCGCAGGCCCTGCTTGACGAACGAGACGATCTCGTTGCGCACGCTCTCGGGCTGGATGAACTGCGGGTTCGACTCGTACAGGTCGAGCAGCCGCTGCTCGAAGTCGGACATGCGGAAGAAGTAGTTGCGCTCCGACAGCACCTCGACCGGGATCGAGTGGATCGCGCAGACCTGCTGGCCCTCGTACGGCCCGGTGCCGGGAACGAGGTCGCTCGGCTGCTTGTACTCCTCGCACCCGACGCAGTAGAAGCCCTCGAACTCACCGGCGTAGATGAAGCCGTCGTCGTACAGCTTCTGCAGGAACGCCGTCACGCCGCGCTCGTGGCGCTCGTCGGTGGTGCGGATGAAGTCGTCGTTCGCGACGTCGACCGTGTCGAGCAGCGGCTTCCACGCGTCGGTGACCAGACGGTCCGCCCACTCCTGCGGGGAGACGTCGTTCGCCGAGGCGGTGCGCAGGATCTTCTGCCCGTGCTCGTCGGTGCCGGTCAGCAGCCAGGTGTCGTCGCCGCGCTGCCGGTGCCAGCGAGCGAGGACGTCCGCGGCGACCTCGGTGTAGGCGTGCCCGATGTGGGGCACGTCGTTCACGTAGAAGATCGGCGTGGTGATGCTGAACGAGGACCCGTCGGACATGCGGACCATCCTACGGGCGGCCGGGAACCGCATGACGCGCCCCGCCCCACCTGTGGAGAAGCCGGACGGGAGGCGCGCGCCGGGCCCGACCCGTTCCTCCCGGCCGACGGCTCGTGGCGTCAGCGCGCCGCCAGCGCGCCCTCGTACAGGTCGCGCTTCGACAGGCCGGTCGCGTCCGCGACGGCCGCCGCGGCCTCCTTCATGCGCGATCCGGCGGCGACCCGCTCGAGCACCAGCCGCACACCGTCCTCGATGCTCGTGACGTCGAGCGCGCCGCTCGAGCCCTCGACGACGATGCAGATCTCCCCCCGCACGCCCTCGGCCGCCCATGCGGCGAGCGCGGCGAGGGAGTCGCGCCGGACCTCCTCGTGGAGCTTCGTCAGCTCGCGGCAGACCACCCCGCGCCGGTCGTCGCCGAAGCCGGCGGCCATGTCGGCGAGCGTGTCGGCGAGCCGGTGCGGCGACTCGAAGAACACCATCGTCCGCTGCTCCCCGGCGAGCGACGCGAACAGACGTCGGCGCTCCCCCGCCTTGCGGGTGGGGAAGCCCTCGAAGCTGAACCGGTCGGTCGGCAGGCCGGACACGGCGAGCGCCATGAGCACCGCGGACGGACCGGGAAGGGCGGTGACGGTCACCCCGGCGGCGGCAGCGGCCTCCACCAGGGGGAACCCCGGGTCGCTGATCGCCGGCATGCCCGCGTCGGTGAGGACCACCACGTCCTCCTCGCGGGCGAGCTCGACCACCTCGGAGGCCTTCGCCCGCTCGTTGTGCTCGTGGAGCGCGATGAGCCGCGGCCGGTTCTCGATGCCGAGCGCCCGCATGAGGTGGATGGCCGTGCGGGTGTCCTCCGCGGCCACGACGCTCGCGTTCGACAGGGTCTCGACGAGCCGGCGCGACGCGTCGCCGAGGTTGCCGATGGGCGTTGCTGCGAGGACGATCACCACCCCATTGTGGTCGCAGTCCGGTCATGGCGGCGATCCGTAGGATGCTGCCGATGACCACCGAGCTGACCGACGACCGCGCCGCCCTCGTCGACGAACCGGTCGGCTCCCGTCTCGACGACTGGTGGGGGCGCGTGCTCTCGACCTCCCGCCGTGTCGCCGTCTGGCGCTGGACCGGGCCGCTCGCCGTCACGCTGCTCGCCGCGGTGCTGCGGTTGGTCAGCCTCGGGCACCCGCACTCGCTCGTGTTCGACGAGACCTACTACGTCAAGGACGGCTGGTCGATCGTGCACCTCGGGTACGAGGGCACCTGGCCGGCGAACTCCTCGGACGACGGTGCGCCGACGACCGATCAGCGCTTCGCGGACGGGGAGACGGACCTGTACTCGCGGGCGGCCGAGTTCATCGCGCACCCACCGCTCGGCAAGTACCTCATCGGCCTCGGGATGCTGCTCTTCGGTGCGGACAGCTCGTTCGGCTGGCGGTTCACGGTCGCCGTGCTCGGCACCGCCACGGTGTTCCTGACGGCCGTCATCGCACGGTCGCTGTTCCGGTCGACGGCGATCGGGACGCTCGCCGGGTTCCTGCTCGCGATCGACGGGCAGGCGATCGTGCTGTCGCGGGTGACGTTGCTCGACGGCATCCTGACGTTCTTCGTCGTGCTCGGTGCCGGTGCGCTGCTGCTCGACCGGAGGTGGACCCAGCGCCGGCTGGACGCCTGGGTGGTGCGGCGCGCGGACGCGGGGCGCGACACGCTGTGGGGCCCCGTGCTCCTGTGGCGACCGTGGCTGGTCGCGATGGGTGTCGCGCTCGGGCTGGCGTCCGCGACGAAGTGGTCGGGCCTGTACTTCCTGGCGTTCTTCGCGCTGTACTCCGTGTTGAGCGACATGATGATGCGGCGTCGAGCGGGCGTGACGTTCTGGTCGTCGAGTGCGTTCCTGCAGCAGGCGCCGGTGTCGTTCCTGCTCACCGTGCCGATCGCCGCCGCGACCTACCTGGCGTCGTGGACGGGGTGGTTCCGCACCGAGGGCGGCTGGGACCGCGACTGGATCGCCTCCGGCGGGGAGCGCTGGACGGGCGTGCTGGCGTGGGTGCCGGACGCGTTCCAGAACTGGTGGCACTACCAGTCGGAGATCTACGGCTTCAACATCGGGTTGCACACGCCGCACTCGTACCAGGCGAACCCGCTGCTCTGGCTCGTGATGCAGCGGCCGACGTCCATGTACTACGAGGGGACGGACGCGGGACAGGACGGCTGCTGGGCGGACCGGTGCGGCGAGGCCATCACCGGCATCGCGAACCCCTTCGTCTGGTACGCCTCGGTCGTCGCGACGATCGCCCTGCTCGTGCTCTTCGTGCTGCGTCGCCGCTGGGAGTACGGCTTCGTGCTGATCGGGGTCGCGGGTGGGTACCTGCCGTGGCTCATGTACACGGGCCGGACCGTGTTCCAGTTCTACACGGTGGCCTTCGAGCCGTTCCTCGTGATGGCACTGGCGGCGGTGATCGGGCTCGTCGCCGGGTCGCGGCGCGATCCTCGGCACCGACGCACGCGGGCGCTGGTCTGGGTCGGCGTGTACCTCGGCGTGGTCGTGCTCGCGTCCGCCTACTGGTACCCGATGTGGACCGGGCTGCAGATGCCGTGGGACTTCATCCGGTCGCACTACTGGCTGCCGAGCTGGCTGTAGCCCCGAGCGACGGACGGGAGGCACGTGGCCGTGTCCGCCACCCGCCTCCCGTGCCGTCCGGTGTCGCGCTCGGCGCGTCCCGTCGCCGGCCGTCCCGACCGGTCGCGTCCGCCGGTCGCATCCGGCGGCCGCCGGCGCCGCCCGCGCCGGTCGCCCGTCAGGGCTGGCCGTGGAGGGCGCGCTCGATGGCAGCGCGGTCGAGCGGGGCACCGACCATGGGCTCGGTGGTGCCGCCGGGCAGCACGCCCTCGAGCACGACCTCGGCGTAGCGGCGCCAGGCGTCCGGGTCGTGGGCACGGGTGGTGTCCGCGACGGCTCCCACCATCGTGGTGAGCATCGGCAGGTCGGCGTAGCCGAACCCCGCGCGCACGACCCCCGCGGCCGACGCACGCTCGATGATCGTCGCGACCTGGCGCTCGAGCCGGTCCCGCTCGTGCACGATCGACGGCCGCGCGCGTCCAGCGCGCACGATGGCGTCGGCCAGGGCGCGGTCGCGCGCGCGGAACTCGAACACGCCCATCAGGTAGACGCGCAGGGCCTCACGCGGGTCGGACTCCTGCGCGGCGCGGGCGGCGGCGTCGTTCATCGCCTCGAACTTGGTCGCGAGCAGCGCCTCGATCAGGGCGTCCTTGTCCGCGAACCGCCGGTAGACCGTCCCGACACCGACGCCGGCCTCGTGCGCGATGTCGTTGAGCGTGACCGAGAGACCGCGCTCCGCGAAGCACCTGCGTGCCGTCTGCAGGATCAGCTCGCGGTTGCGCGCGGCATCGGCGCGCAGGGGGCGCTCGAGGTCGGGCGCGGAGTCGGTGGTGCTCACGGGTCGACCGTAGTTGAAGATTCTGGGAACAAACGGATGCGGTGGCTCCGTTTCGGTCTACACTGATCACAAGCGGATGCGATGCATCCGGATCCACCTCCTCGCGAAGCGCTCGACGGCGCGTGCTCCGCCACCTCCACCCTTCCCAGAAGGAGGCTGCCGTGACGGCAGAACAGACCGTGCCGACCCCGACCGGGGCGGCACCCACGACGACCGGGCCCAGCGCCGGCTCCGGCTCCGGCTCCGGCTCCGGCAAGGCCGAGCACCGCTGGATCGCGCTGGCGGTCATCGCGCTCGCGCAACTGATGGTCGTGCTCGACGCGACGATCGTGAACATCGCGCTCCCGTCGGCGCAGGCAGACCTCGACTTCGGCACCGACCAGCGGCAGTGGATCGTCACCGCGTACTCGCTGGCGTTCGGCTCGCTGCTCCTGCTCGGCGGACGCCTCGGGGACCTCTTCGGCCGCAAGAACACGTTCATCATCGGGCTGGTGGGCTTCGCCCTGGCCTCGGTCCTCGGCGGCCTGGCGGACTCCTTCGGCCTGCTCGTCGCCGCACGGGCGCTGCAGGGCGTCTTCGGCGCCCTGCTCGCTCCGTCTGCCCTCGGCATGCTGACCACGACGTTCCGTGACCCGAAGGAACGCGGCCGCGCGTTCGGCATCTTCGGGTCCATCGCCGGCTCCGGCGCGGCGATCGGCCTGCTCCTCGGCGGCGTGCTGACCGAGTACGCCTCGTGGCGCTGGTGCCTCTACGTGAACGTGGTGTTCGCCGTCCTCGGCGTCATCGGCGCGCTCGTGTTCATGGCGACGCCGCCGAAGGTGGAGCGGCCGCGCATCGACGTCGCCGGTGTCCTCACGATCACCTCCGGCCTGGTGGGCATCGTCTACGGCTTCTCGAACGCCGAGTCGAACGGCTGGGACGCACCGCTCACGATCGTCATGCTCGCCGCAGGTGTCCTGCTCGTCGCCGCCTTCGTGTTCATCGAGACGCGCGTCGCCCACCCGCTGCTGCCGCTGCGCGTCGTGCTCGACCGTGACCGCGGCGGGGCGTTCATCGCGATCGGTCTGGTGGCGATCGGCATGTTCGGGATCTTCTTGTTCCTGACCTACTACCTCGAGCAGACGCTCGGCTTCAGCTCCCTGCAGACCGGTCTGGCGTTCCTGCCGATGCCGCTGTCGATCATGATCTCGGCGACGCAGATCGGCGGTCGTCTCCTCCCCCGCGTCGGTCCGAAGGTGCTCATCTTCGCCGGCGGCCTGGTCGCGGCGACAGGGCTCCTGCTCCTGCTCCGCACGGACGTCGACAGTTCGTACGCGGGCACGGTCCTGCCGGCGCTCGTGGTGATCGGCCTCGGCATGGGCACGATCTTCTCGTCCGCGATGAACACCGCGACGACCGGTGTGGCCCGGGCGGACGCCGGCGTGGCCTCGGCGACGGTGAACACCATGCAGCAGATCGGTGGCTCGATCGGCACGGCCTTGCTGTCGACAATCTTCGCCGACGTCGTCGAGGACAGCCTGTCCGGGCTCTCGTCCGCGCCGACGAAGCTGCAGCAGGCGCAGGCCGTCATCGACGGCTACCACGTCGCGTTCGGCATCTCGGCGGGCGTGCTCGTGCTCGTCGCCCTCGCCGGCGGCCTGCTCATCAACCGGCAGTCGGTGCGGCTCGCGAAGCTCGAGCACGCGTCGGCCGCCACCACGGGCAGCATCCCGACCGCAGCGCACTAGTCGGCCCCGGAGACCTCGGTACCGGCGGTCCTCCTGCGACATCCCTCGCGTGCACCGACGCGAGGGATGTCGCCTCGGTGCTGCAGGCATCGAACGAGTGCCGGACGAAACCGGTTCTCGTCGCAGCGGATTCGGCGATCCTCGTGGTCCGGACAGCGGCATTGCGCACTGTGTCGGACTCCCCGGACCCCGTCGGAGGACCCGGTTATGGTGAGCCCCATGGCCCCCGTCCTGACCTCGCCGCTCGTGTCGACGCAGTGGCTCGCCGACCACATCGGAGCCGACGAACTCGTCGTCCTCGATGCCTCGGTGATGACCGACGGGGTCGGCACGGCGATGCAGTGGCAAGGCGCCCGTGACGCGTACGAGCAGCACGGACACGTCCCCGGCGCGCGCTACGCCGATCTCGTCGACGACTTCTCGGCGCCGGACACCGCACTCCCGTTCACCCGGCCGAGCGCCGAGCGGTTCGAGTCCGCAGCACGGGCCGTCGGCGTCACGAACACCTCCACCGTCGTGGTCTACGACGACAGCGTCGGCGAGTGGGCCGCACGCCTGTGGTGGATCTTCCGCGCGTTCGGCTTCGACCACGTCGCGGTGCTCGACGGCGGGTTCTCGAAGTGGCGGGACGAGGGACGCCCGGTCCGTGTCGGGCCGCTCCGCCACGGTGGCACAGCACCCTCCGCCGAGCCCTTCCTGGCTGGTGAGGAACGCCCGTTCTGGGCTGACCACGACCGCGTCCTGCGCGCCGTCCGCGGCGAGGAGCCTGCCGCCGTCGTGCTGGCAGCGCCCCCGTCGGTGCTCGGCAGGGACCACCCGGGCGTCGTGCCGGGCAGCACCCCGATCACCACCGACGACGTGATCGACCCCGAGACGAACACGCTCCGCCGCCGCGCCGCCCTGGCCGAGGTGTTCGCCCCCGTCCTCGACGCCGACGAGATCGTCACCTACTGCGGTGTCGGCAGCGCAGCGTGCGTCGACGCCCTGGCCCTGACCGTGCTCGGCCACGACCGGGTCAAGGTGTACGACGGCTCCCTCGCCGAGTGGTGGCGCCTCGAACCGGATATGGTCGCGTCCTGACGGGGCACCGTCGCCCGTGCTGCCCCGGCGGCACTAGCGTTGCCGCATGAGCACCAGACGCGCGGTCGTCCTCGGCGGTACCGGCGGCATCGGTTCGGCCGTGGTCCGCGACCTGCTCGACGTGTCGGGCCGTGGCGGTGACGACTGGCAGGTCGAGTTCGTGGCCCGGCGCGGGGGCACGACCGCCGACGCCCTGACCGCCGCCGGCGCCACGTTCGTCCCCGGCGACCGTCGCGACACGAGCGTGCTCCGCGAGCTCCTGCGCCCCGGCGCCGACCTGCTCGTGGACACCGTCGGGCTCACCCGCGACGACGCGCTGCAGCTCCGCCCGTTCCTCGACGACGTCGGCTCGACCGTGTTCGTGTCGTCGAAGGCCGTGTACGTCGACGACCAGGGTCGCCACGCGAACGCGTTCGACAAGCCCGTGTTCGGCGGACCCGTCACGGAACTGCAGCCGACCGTCGTCGCCGGCGACGGCGACCCGACCTCGCGCGACGGCTACGGCGCCGCGAAGGTCGCCGCCGAGCAGGTCCTGCTCGACCACGGCGCACCGGTCACGGTGCTGCGCCCCTCGAAGGTGTACGGCGCCGCCATCGGTCGTCCCCGGGAGTGGTTCGTGGTGCGCCGGGCGCTCGACGGGCGGGAGCGCATCCTGCTCGCCGACCACGGGCGCGGTGTCGACCACACCACGGCCGCGAGCGGGATCGCGTCGCTCGTGCGGCTCGTCGCCGACGCTCCCGACCGCCGCATCCTCAACGTGGCGGACGAGACCGCTCCGGACGTGCTCGAGATCGTCCGGGCACTGGCGGCGCTCGTCGACCACCGGTTCGACGAGGTCCTGCTCGACCAGGACGCCCCGGCGTTCGTCGGCACGACGCCGTGGAGCTCGCCCTCGCCGTTCGTCCTCGACACCTCGGCGGCGCGGGCGCTCGGCTGGCGACCGCCCCGGTACGCCGATGCGGTGCGCCCCGAGGTCGACTGGCTGCTCGAGACGGCGCACGCCGTGCCCGCCGACGGGGACGTCCCGTGGGCGGCCGACCCGTTCTGGGACCGCATGTTCGACTACGGGCCCGAGGACGCCGCCCTGGCGCTGCTCTCCCTCGGCCGGAGCTGACACGGTGCCCCGGTCGGAGGTCCTGTTCGTCGGCGGCCGGTCGGGCGTCGGCAAGACCACCGCTGCCGAGGCGCTCCACGACCTGCTGCGCGCGGCGGACGTCCCGCACGCCGTCATCGACGGCGACCTCCTCGACCTCGCGTACCCGGCACCCCACCTCGCCCACCCCGACGCCCGACTGGCGGAGCGCAACCTCAGGTCCATGTGGGCGGCGTACCGCGAGCTCGGGTACCACCGGCTCGTCTTCACGAACACCGTCTCCGTGCTCGAGCACGAGCGTCTGTCCGCCGCGATGGGCGACGACCCGGTCGTCCGTGCGGTGCTGCTGCGCGCCTCCGATGCCACGACCGCAGCCCGCCTCGCGCGTCGCGCCGGCGGTCCGGTCCCCGGGGCGCAGCTCGCGCACAGCACGGAGACGGCCAGGAGGCTCGACACGGCCGCCGCCGGCACGGTCACCCGGGTGGACACGGACGGCCTGACGCCGTCCGCGGTCGCGACGGCGCTCGCATCCGTCACGGGTTGGTTGCCGGCCTGACCCCTGTGGACGGTGCGCGCCTGTCCACCGATCGCCGCGACGGGCAGACCGTCCAGCGCCGCCGGGGCACGCTGGGACCATGAACGACAACCGGCTCGAGACCGCGGTCAGCCCGTACCTCCGACTCCACGCCGACAACCCCGTCGACTGGCGTGAGTGGGGACCGGAGGCCTTCGCCGAGGCACGGGAGCGTGACGTGCCGGTGCTCGTCTCGGTGGGGTACGCCACGTGCCACTGGTGCCACGTCATGGCGCGCGAGAGCTTCTCGGACCCCGCGATCGGCGAGCTGCTCCGACGGGACTTCGTCGCTGTGAAGGTCGACCGCGAGGAACGTCCCGACGTGGACGCCAGCCTGATGGCGTCGGCGAGCGCGTTCACGCAGCAGCTGGGGTGGCCGTTGACGGCCTTCACGACGCCCGAGGGCCGGGTGTTCTTCGCCGGCACGTACTACCCGCCGTCCCCGGTCGGGCAGGTCGGCTCGTTCCGCCAGGTCCTCGCCGCGGTGCTCGACGCCTGGGAGGAACGGCGGCACGAGGTCGACGCCAACGCGGGTGCGATCGCGACGGCGATCCGGCAGGGTGCCGAGGCGGACGCGGCCGCCCGTGGCGGTGGGACGGGCGACGGGGTCGACCCGCGCCTCCCGTCCGTCGACGCGATCCGGGCGGTGACCGCGCAGCTCGTCTCCGCCGAGGACACCACGTACGGCGGGTTCGGTGGCGCTCCGAAGTTCCCGAGCGCGCCCCTGCTCGAGTTCCTCGCCGACGTCGGAGCCGACGGCGACGAGGTCGCGCGCGCGCTGCTCGACCGGAGCCTGCAGGCCATCCGGTCGACCGAGTTGACGGATGCCGACGGCGGGGTGTTCCGGTACGCGACGAAGCGCGACTGGAGCGTGCCGCACTACGAGCGGATGCTCTACGACAACGCCGGGCTGCTCGCGGTCGCCGGCGCCGAGCAGGCACGCGGCATCGCGGACTTCCTCCGTGACACGCTGCGGCGCCCGGACGGTGCGTTCGTCGCGGCGCAGGACAGCGAGTCGACCATCGACGGCCGTCGTGTGGAGGGCGAGTGGTACCGGTTGCCCCTCGCCGAACGGGGACGGTTCGATCCGCCGCCCCTCGACGACCAGGTGCTGACGGGGTGGAACGGGCTGGCGGTGCGCGGGCTCGCGGTGGCAGGAGCCCGCCACGGCGATCCCGAGATGGTCGCGCTCGCCCGCGACGCGGCGGACGCGGTGCTCGCCGCGCACGTGCGGGACGGGCACGTCGTCGTGCGGTCGAGCACCTCCCACGGCACGTCGTCCGCGCCGCCCACCGTCGAGGACGTCGGTCTGCTGGCCGAGGGGCTGCTCGAGCTCGCGCTCGTCACGGGCGAGGTCGGCTACGCGGAGACCGCCAGGTCCCTGGTCGACGACGGGCTCGCCGGGAGCTTCGGCGTCGACCCGGTGCTGCAGGCCGCGGGGACCGCGACGGGCGAGCAGCCGCAGACGGCGCTGCGGTCCGGGACCGTCGCGCTGGCGTCGGCGGCTGCGACGCTGGCGGCCCTGACCGGCGACGACGCGTTGCGGACCGCGGCGGCGTCCCTGGTCGCCGACCGCGCCCGCACGGGTACCGATCGGCTGCTGGGGCACGCGGACGCGCTCGGGGTCGCGCTGTCGGTGCAGCGACCCTCGCGCGAGGTCGTCGTGGTGTCGGCCGACGCGGACGACCCCATGCGTGCCGCCGCTCGCGACGCCCGTCGTCCCGGGACGGTGATCGCGACCGTGACACCGGAGCAGGCGCGTGCGTGGGCCGGTGCCGGGTTCTCCCTGTTCGACGGTCGGGACGGCTCCGCTCCGGCCGCCTACGTCTGCCACGACCACGTGTGCGCACTGCCGGCGCGCTCCGACGAGGAACTCGTCGACCAGCTGCGCTGAGCTCGGCGGGCGGACGCCGCCGATCGACATCGCCGAGGGCCCACCACCGTCCGCCGGACCGCTATCCTGGAATGCTCATGTCTGCCACGCCCGTCATCACCTTCCCGCCCGAACTGCCGGTGTCGCAGCGGCGGGACGACATCGCCGCCGCGATCCGCGACCACCAGGTCGTGATCGTCGCCGGTGCCACGGGCTCGGGCAAGACGACGCAGCTGCCGAAGATCTGCCTGGAGCTCGGCCGCCAGTCGATCGGGCACACCCAGCCCCGGCGGATCGCCGCGCGGACCATCGCGGAGCGCGTGTCCGAGGAACTCGGCAGCGAGCTGGGCGACCTCGTGGGCTACCAGGTGCGGTTCACCGACAAGGTGTCCGGCAACACCCGCATCAAGCTGATGACCGACGGGATCCTGCTCAACGAGATCCACTTCGACCGCGACCTGGAGCGCTACGACACGATCATCATCGACGAGGCCCACGAGCGGTCCCTGACGATCGACTTCCTGCTCGGCTACCTCAAGCGGCTGCTGCCCCGGCGTCCGGACCTCAAGGTCGTCATCACGAGTGCCACCATCGACCCGGAGTCGTTCTCACGGCACTTCGGCGACGCCCCGATCATCGAGGTGTCGGGGCGCACCTACCCGGTCGAGGTCCGGTACCGCCCACTCGTCGCCGACGACGCCGACGACGACCAGGACGACGAGTCCGACTCGCGCACCGGTGACAGCGGCAACACGGCCGACGACCGCGACGTGCTGCAGGGCATCACCGACGCCCTCGACGAACTCTCGCGCGAGGACCCGGGCGACGTGCTCGTGTTCCTGTCCGGCGAGAACGAGATCCGCGATGCCCAGGACGCCATCGAGGGCAAGCGCTACCCGGGCACCGAGGTCCTGCCCCTCTACGGGCGTCTGTCCCCGGCCGACCAGCACCGGGTGTTCGAACGTCGGAGCACCCCGGGGATCCGGCGCCGCGTCGTCCTCGCGACCAACGTGGCGGAGACCAGCCTGACGGTGCCGGGCATCAAGTACGTGATCGACACGGGTACCGCCCGCATCTCGCGGTACTCGCCGCGGGCCAAGGTGCAGCGCCTGCCCATCGAGGCGATCAGCCAGGCGAGCGCGAACCAGCGCTCCGGACGTGCCGGCCGCACGAGCGCGGGCATCGCGATCCGGCTCTACTCCGAGGACGACTTCGCCCGCCGTCCGGAGTTCACCGACCCGGAGATCCTCCGCACGAACCTGGCCGCGGTGATCCTGCAGATGATCTCGCTCGGTTTCGGCGACATCGAGCGCTTCCCGTTCCTGCAGCCGCCGGACTCCCGGGGCGTCAAGGACGGTCTCGACCTGCTGCGCGAACTCCGCGCGGTCGACAGCGACGGTCGGATCACGAAGACCGGTCGCCAGCTCACCCGGTTGCCGATCGACCCGCGGCTCGGGCGGATGGTGCTCGAGGCCGGACGACAGGGCGTGGGCCGCGAGGTCGTCGCGATCGTCAGCGCCCTGAGCATCCAGGACCCCCGCGAACGCCCGCTGGAGAAGCGCGCGCACGCCGACCAGCTGCACGCCCGCTTCGCCGATCCGACGAGCGACTTCCTCACCCTGCTCAACCTCTGGAACCACATCGAGGACAAGCAGGACGAGCTGTCCTCGAGCGCCTTCCGCCGCTTGTGCAAGGCCGAGTTCCTGAACTACCTGCGCATCCGCGAGTGGCAGGACCTGTACCGCCAGCTCACGCGCGCCGCCAAGCAGGTCGACGTCCGCGTCGGGCAGTCCCGCTCCGAGGACGGCGACGCCGTGCACCGGTCCCTGCTCGCCGGACTCCTCAGCCAGATCGGTCTGCGGGACAAGGAGAAGCGCGACTACCTCGGCGCGCGCAACGTCCGCTTCGTGGTGTTCCCCGGCAGCGTGCTGGCGAAGAAGCAGCCCGACGCGGTGATGGCCGCCGAGCTCGTCGAGACGAGCCGTCTGTTCGCCCGCACCGTCGGCCGGATCGACCCCGCGTGGGTCGAGCCGCTCGCGGGCGACCTGCTGAAGCGCACGTACGGCGAACCCCACTGGGAGAAGAAGCAGGGCGCCGTCGTGGCGTACGAGCGGGTCACGCTGTTCGGCGTCCCGATCGTGCAGCGCCGTCGCGTGCAGTACAAGCGCGTCGACCCCGAGCACTCGCGCGAGCTGTTCATCCGGCATGCCCTCGTGGAGGGCGAGTGGGACTCCCAGCAGACGTTCGACCGTGCCAACCGGAAGCTCCGGCGGGAACTCGAACAGCTCGAGGAGCGCACCCGCCGCCGCGACATCCTGTTCGACGACGAGCGCGTGTACGAGTTCTACGACGCCCGGGTCCCCGCCGACGTCGCGACCACCCGCGACTTCGAGGGGTGGTGGCGGAAGGCCCGCCGCGACGAGCCGGAGTTGCTCACCATGCGCCGCGAGGACCTGCTCGACGAGGACGCCGCCGAGGCCGCCCAGGACGAGCAGGAGTACCCGACGCAGTGGCGCTCGGGCGACCAGCGGCTCGCCATCCGGTACCGGTTCGAGCCGGGTGCCCAGGACGACGGCGTCAGCGTGCAGGTGCCGCTCGCGCTCCTCCCCCGCATGCGCGAGGAGGGGTTCGACTGGCAGGTCCGGGGCCTCCGCAGGGAACTCGTCACCGCCCTCATCAAGTCGCTGCCGAAGCAGATCCGCAAGAACGTCGTGCCTGCCACCGACTGGGCCGAGAAGATCGTCGCCGAGCTGCCGGACGACGCCCCCACCGAGCCCACCGAGTCGTTCCGGGCCACCCTCGCCAAGGCCATCCAACGGATGACCTACGTGCCCGTGACCGAGGCCGACTTCGACCTGTCCCGCGTTCCCGCGCACCTGCTGCCGACCTGGGCGGTCGTCGACGAACGCGGTCGCCGCGTCGAGTCCGGCAAGGACCTGTCCGCCCTGCAGACCAAGCTCAAGGACCGCACACAGCAGAGCGTCGCCGCCGCCACGACGAAGGCAGCGGCACGGCCTGGAGGCGCGGCGCGCGTCGCCGGGGCGTCCTCCGGCGCGCAGGTGGAACGGTCCGGTCTCACCACCTGGCCGTCCGACGACCTGCCGCAGGTCCTCGACACGAAGCAGGCCGGTGGCATCATCCGTGCCTACCCGTCCTTGGTCGAGGAGGGCGACGGCCCGAAGGCGACCGTCGGCGTCCGGCTGCTGGCCACCCCGGGTGACCGTGCGGTCAGCATGCCCGCCGGGGTCCGTCGACTCGTCATGCACGCGGTGCCCTCCCCCGTGTCGTACGTGCAGGCGCACCTCACGGCGCAGGAGAAGCTCGCACTGGCTGCGAGCCCCTACCCGTCGACGGCGGCGCTGTTCGACGACGTGCTGGCCGCCGTCGTCGACGCCGGCATCCGACGCGCGCACCCCGACGGCCTGGTGTTCACGAAGGTCGAGTTCGAGGCGGTGCGCGACGCGGTGTCCGCCACCGTCGTCGACACGATGTTCACCGCCGTGTCGGAGGTCGCCGCGGTGCTGACGGCGCAGCGTGGGGCCGAGAAGTCGATGAAGCAGGCGAACTCGATGGCCCTGCTCCCAGCGCTGACCGACATGCGGCAGCAGATGGAGCGGCTCGTGTTCCCCGGCTTCGTGGCGGTCGCCGGGCTGGACCGGCTCCGGCGCATCCGCGTGTACCTGCAGGGCATCGACGCGCGGGTGCAGAAACTCCTGCAGAACCCCGGTCGCGACGCCAGCTGGATGCGCGAGGTCACCGTCGCAACCGACCGCTACACCGACGCGGGGGGCACCTTCCCGCCGGCAGCGGGTGCGCACCCCGAGCTGGTGCACGCCCGCTGGATGCTCGAGGAGTTCCGCTTGAGCCTGTTCGCGCAGGAGCTCGGGACCGCCGAGACGGTCTCGCTCCAGCGGATCACCAAGGCCCTGGCCGCCGCGCGCTGATCGGTCTAGCGTGTCGGCCATGATCGGCACCCTCGACGTCATCGTCCTCGACTGTCCGGACACCCGGCAACTCGCCCGTTTCTACGCCGAGCTGCTCGGCGGGGAGGTCGTCGGTGACGACGAGGACTGGGCCGAGGTGGCCCTGCCGTTCTCGGACGGCCGACCGCTCATCGCGTTCCAGCAGGTGGCGGAGTACCGCGCACCGGAGTGGCCCGGCCAGGACGTCCCGCAGCAGATCCACCTCGACGTCAAGGTCGACGACCTCGACGCGGGCGAGGCGGCGGTGCTGGCGATCGGTGCGACGGCGACCGGTTCGGGCACGTCCACGTTCCGCGTGTACCTCGACCCCGCCGGGCACCCGTTCTGCCTGATCCGGCCGTCCGACTGACCGCCCGCCTCAGTCGGCGTCGGTGGCGAGCCCCTCGACCACGGTGACGTTCGGCAGCGCGGCCAGGGTCCGACCGGGCAGGAACACCTTCGCCCCGCGCAGACCGGCGCCGACCACGACCTCGGGGGCGTCGAGGACACGTGCGTCGACGTAGACGGGCCAGTCGGCGGGCAGCCCGATCGGCGTGATGCCGCCGTACTCCATGCCGGTCAGCTCCACCGCCTGCTCCATGGGCGCGAAGCTGGCCTTGCGGACGTCGAGGAGCTTCTTCACGACGCGGTTGACGTCGAGCTTCGTGGACGCGAGCACCACGCACGTGGCGTACCGGGCCTCGTCGCCGCGCTTGCCCGCGACGACGATGCAGTTCGCGCCGCCCTCGAGCGGGTAGCCGTAGCCTTCCGAGAACGCGGCGGTGTCGGCGAGGTCGGGGTCGATCGGCGCCGCCTGGATCGTCGACAGCACGTCACTCGGCAGCGCGACGAGCGCCTGGGCGACGGGGATCGCTAGGAACCCGGTGGCGACGAGGGCAGGGGAACGGTCGAGCGTCGGCATGGGTCGAGCCTAGGGAGGGCCGGGCGGACGGGCGGTCAGGCGCGCTCGTCGCTGGGTCGGTGCCCACCTGTCCGTGGAGGCACGAGACTGTCTCCGTGAACCGTCTCCACCCGATCGACCTCGAGCACTGGCCGCGTGCCGAGCACTTCGCGCACTACCGACGGCACCCCTGCGCGTGGGAGATGACGGTGGACGTGGACGTCACCGCCTTCATCGACGCGGTGCGCGTCGCCGGCGTGAAGACCTACCCGTCGCAGATCTGGGTGCTCGCCACCGTGGTGAACCGCCACGACGAGTTCCGGATGCAGCTCATCGAGGACGGCCGACCGGCGGTCTGGGACGTCGTGCACCCGACCTTCACGGTGTTCCACCCGGACACGGAGACGTTCTCGGCGCTGGTCGTCGAGTACGACAACGACGCACGTGCGTTCCACGACGCCGTGGTCCGGACGACGGAGACGTACCGCGACGACCACCGGATGTTCCCGCAGGGCGACGAACGCCGGGACACCTTCGACGTCTCGACGCTGCCGCGGACGTCCTTCACGGGCTTCGCGCTGCACCTGACCGGCAGCGAGGACCATCTGCTCCCGATCGTCACCCTCGGCCGCTACCGGCAGGTGGACGGTCGAACGCTCATGCCGATGGCCGTGAGGATCAACCATGCTGCGGTGGACGGCTTCCACGCCTCGCGCTTCGTCGCCGAGGTCGAGGAGCTGTTCGCGGTCCCGTCCTGGATCCGTTGACCCCGACCGGACGCGACCGCGCCACGGACGGGAGGCACGATGCCGGACCGGCACCGTGCCTCCCGTCCGACCGTCCCCTACTCGGAGGCGCGGTCCGTCCGCAGGACGGCCGCACGGCGGCGACGGACGAGCAGCACCACACCCGCGGCGAGCAGGAGCAACGCCGCCGCGCCGGCGATGCCGAGTCCGGCGGAGCCGGTGAAGGCGAGCTCGCCGCCCGCACCGCGCCCGGCCTCGACGTCGCCGACCGGCGTCACCGGGTCGACGCCTGGTGCACCCGCGCCCGGGTCGGCCGCACCGGGCGCTGACGGGTCACCCGCACCCGGCGTCCCGGGGTCGCCCGGGGTCGGGGCGGGCGTCTCTGGAGCAGCGGGCAGGGCGACCGCGAAGGCCACCGCCGACCCGCTCCGGGTCCCGATCGACTGCACGGCCTGCGCGGCGCCGGCCTCGACGGCGCGAGCGACCCGGGCGGCACCATCGGCCGCCGTGCGGATGTTCCAACGGCCGTCCGCGTCGACCTCGGTGGTCCCGGTGACCGCGCCGGAGAGTGTCACCGTCGCCCCCGGGTGCCCGGTGCCGGACACCGCGGTGGTGACGACCTCGGGGTCGACCGGGTCGACGGCCAACGCGTCGAGGTCAGCACGGGCGGTCAGCCAGGAGTCCGCTCCGATCGGGTGGTCGATAACGCGGGTCTCGCCGATGCAGCCGTTCCAGCCGTTCGTCGCGGCGTCGTCGACCCAGTCGCTGCCGAACAGCCACGGCATGCCGTCCTGCACGGTCTGCCCACCGGTGTCGGTCGCGTTGCGGAGCACCGGGGCGCCGTCGACGTACATCGTGGTGCTGCGGGCGTCTACGTCGTTCACGAGCGCGACGTGCAGCCACCGGCCGGGGATGATCTCACCGGACCAGGCGGTGCGGTCACCCTTGGTCGGGTCCGCCGTCACCTCGGTCCACTGGAACTCCTTGAGGTTCGAGATGCCGAGCGCCGCGGGCGACGCGGTCCAGTCCCACCGGGTCTGCGGGACGCCGATCTGCGAGCGGTTGCCGCTCCGGACGATCGCCTTCGACCAGGAGTTCGCGCCGTCGGTCCACGACGGGTCGACCTCGAGGAAGGTCTCGATCGTGTAGCCCTCCGGGAAGGTCGCGCGGTCGACGGCGGTGTCACCGGGCGAGGTCAGCGCGCTGAACCGCTTCGCGGCCTTGTCGGCGTTCGCGAAGCACAGTCCCGCGCCGTCGGCGGACAGCGGGTGCGCCCCCTCGACGATCGTGACGTCGCCGTCCTGGGCGCTCGGGGAACCGGACTCGGCGTGCGTCATGCGCGTCAGGTCGGCGTCGCCCACCACGTCGTCGACCGTCCCGCCGGGTGCGAGCACGCCGGTCTCCTGCTCGCCCGGGCGCCACCACGCCAGCGTGCCGTCGACGCGCGCGGTGTCCGCGCGGCCGCCGGGCAGGGCGGTCGTGACGGGCGGTGCACCGGTGAAGCCGTCGAGGAGCATCGCACGGGCACGCTCGATGAGCGGCGGCTCGTCGGCCGTCCCGGCGCGGAAGTCCGGGGCGAAGCCGGCGAAGCGTGTCGCGAAGTCGACCGGCACCGTGTAGCGCTGGTTGGCGGCGTCGAGCAGCGGCTGGTCGTACGCCGTCAGGGTCTCGGCAGGCTTCCAGGGCACCCACGGCGACGCGGTCTGCATCTCCATCGTGCCGTTCGTCAGGTCGAACTCGAGCAGTCCGAGGTAGCCGTTGCCGCCCTCGTAGTCCATCTGGTGGTCGATGAGCACCTGGGTCACCGCGTGGCCGGCGTCGTTCGTGCGGCTCTTCCACGTCGAGCCGTGGAAGTGCCCGTTGAGCGTGAGGAACACCTGGTCGTTCGGGGCGATGACCGTGTCCCAGAGGCGCTCGCCGTAAGCCGTGTCGACCGCGGTGAGGCCGTCGGTCGCGATGTTGATCACCTCGTGCGAGGTGAGCACCGTCGGCAGTGTCGGGTGGTCCGCGATCACCTGGTTCGCCCACGCGAGCGTCTCGTCCGAGGCGCGCCACGGGAGCGCGAGCGACAGGAAGCGCTGTCCCTCGGCCTCGAACACGTGGAACTGGCTGAGGCCGGTGCGGTCGGTCCCCGACTCGACGGTCGGCTGCCCGGTGGCGCGAGTCGCCGGGAAGGTCTGGAGGTACGGTTCCGCGGCGAGGTCGTACGACGTGTCGAAGACCGTGTCGGACGAGTTCCGCACGTCGTGGTTCCCGGTCGTGACGCTGTACGGCAGCGCCGCGTCGTCCAGCACCGACATCGCCCGGTCCGCCGCCTGCCACTCGCCGGCCTGGCCGACCTGGTCGACGACGTCGCCGACGTGGGTGACGAACGGGATGTGCAGCGCGTCGGCGTTCTCGGCGAGCCACTCGGTCTGCACGTGGAACGGGTCGTCCCCGTACCGCGGCAGGAACTGGGAGGCCGAGTAGCGGGAGTAGAACTGCGTGTCCGGCAGCACGGCGAGCGTGAAGCGGGACGCGAGGTCGGCGGCCGGTGCGGCGGCCGCGGACTGCGGTGGGACGGCGGGGAGGGCGGTCAGGCCGACGGCGGCGACCGCGGCGAGCGCGGCAGCCCCGAGGAGGGAGGGCCTGCTCCGGGACGGACGGGGGACGACTCGGGGTTCGGTCACGCTGGGATGCTGGCCGAGCAGGTTGGCCGCTCCGTGTCCTGTACGTGAACACAGCACGAGCGGGTGACCCGCCCGCGCTCGTGGGGCCGGAACGGACGGGAGGCCCGTGGCGACGCCGCCACGGGCCTCCCGTCCGTCGTCCGCCGCGACCGCGCTCAGGGGGCGGGCGTCAGGCGGTAGAGCACCTGCGGACGACCGCGGCGACCGTACCGGTGCGCGAGGTCGATGGTGCCGGTCGCGACGAGGTGGTCGAGGTAGCGCCGAGCGGTCGCACGCGAGGTCCCCGTGGCGACGGCGACCTCGTCGACCGAGTGGGCGACCACGGGGTCGAGCGCGGCCACGACCCGTTCGAGCGTCGTGGCGCTCACGCCCTTCGGCAGGCCGTGCTCGGGCGTCGTCGTCGCGGTTCGCGTAGGGCCCACGACCCGTACCGAGCCCGTCGCGAGCAGCCGGTCCACGTCGCCCTGCCCCATGGGCACGTCACGCTGGGACGCATCACGGGTCCGACGCTCGGCGGCGTACGCGCGCAGCCGGTCCTGCAGCGCCTCGCGGTCGAACGGCTTCAACAGGTAGCCGACCGGGTGCGCCGCGAGCGCCTGCCGGACGGTGACCTGGTCACGGGACGAACTGACGACGAGGACGTCCGTACCGTCGACGCCCGCGACGTGCATGCGGTGCAGCACCTCGATGCCGCTGATGTCGGGCAGACGCATGTCGAGCAGCACGAGGTCGACGCCGTGCTCGACGTGGGCGAGCGCGGTGCCCCCGGACGCCACGGCCCCCACGACCACGAACCCGTCGGTCGCGGCGACCCAGCGTGTGTGCAGCGCACGCGCTCCGGCGTCGTCGTCGACGACGAGCACGCGGACGGGCGCGGTCACGGGTCCACCGTCATCTCGACGTCGAGCCGGGCGCCGCCGAGCGCCGCCGAGCGCCCGACCACCACCGAGCCCCCTCGGTCGGTGGCCGTGCGCCGCACGACCGCGAGGCCGACACCGCGACCGAGGCCCGTGTCGTCCGGCTTCGACGACCACCCGCGCGCCAGCACACGGTGCACGTCCGCCGGATCGATGCCGTGTCCGTCGTCCTCGACCGCGATCGCCACCGTCCGCCCGCGGCTCTCGACCGTGCAGCGCACCAGCCCCGCGCCGGCCTCGGCGGCGTTCCGGCACAGGTTGGCGACCACCAGCAGCACGTCGTCGTCGAGCACGACGTCGTCGGCGACCCGCAGGTCGAGCGCTGCGCCGCGGGCGTCGAGCTCGGAGCGCACGGCCTCGATCGTCGCCGTCGCGACCGCGCCCCGCCGCGGTGACCCGGCGCCCCCGCCGCTCGTCAGCCCCGGCGCCACGGCGTCGATGTAGGCCATCGCGTCCTCGGCGTCGCCCTGCGCGACGAGCCCCCGCACGACGTGCAGACGTGTCCCGAACTCGTGCGCCTGCTCGCGCAGCGCATCCGTCGTCCGGCGCACCTGTCGGCTCTCCGCGTCGATCGCGTCCGCTCGTCGCAGTCGGCGCGCGATGGTGAGCGACAGCAGCACGCTCGCCAGCGTCGCCGCCACGAGGGCACCCGTGCTCCACGGCAGCAAGGTGCCGAGCGCGCGCTCGCGGTCAGCCGCGATCGTCGACTCGAGCACGCCCACGGCGACCACGCCGACGACGTCGCCGCCGGCATCGACGATCGGCACCTTCGCCCGCAGTGTCGTCCCCGACGGGCCGGTCTCGGTGCCGACGAACCGCTCGCCGGCGAGTACGGGCGCGATCGTCGTCTCCACGAGTTCGCCGCGCTCTGCCGGGTCGGGATGCGTGATCCGCACCCCCTCGTCGTCGGTGACGACGACGTACGAGACGCCCGACGCGTGCTCGACGAGGGATGCGATCGGCTGGAGCGCCGCGGTGGCCGGGGCGAGACCGTCCTCGTCGGCGAGGGCGCCCGGGGCTCCTGTGTCGACGACCGACGCGACGGCGTCCCGCACCTCGGGCAGGTCGGCGAGGCTCGACGCGACGCCGGACACCTGCTCCACGACGGACGTGCGGATGCTCTGCTCCTGCACCGCGGCGGCGCCCACGGTCGTGAGGGCGGTCGCGCCGAGCACGATGACGCTCGGCAGCGCGAGCACGGTGGTGCGCCCCAGCCGGGTGAGTCGCGGCCTCGTCACCGTGGGCCCCCTCCGGTCGCGACGTCGTGAGCGTCAATGAGCACATCTCCGCCGCCGGCTGCTCCTCCGGTCGGCGGCTGCCATCGTACTTGTCGACCTGCGTCACGACGACGTGCGCAGGAGGGAGCCATCCATGCCAGACCAATCAGCGACGGAGACACCCGCACAGCCGCGGGCCCGTCACACGATCGCCCGCGGAGTCGGTGCAGCCGTCGCCGCCGTGTCCATCGGCATCGCCGCCTTCGGGTCGGTGACGTCGGCCGCGGCCGGCGGCGACCCCACCACGTCCGTCACGCTCGTCGCACCCGCCGCGGCGGGTGGTGGCTGGGACGGCGTCGCACGCTCGATGCAGCAGGCACAGCGTGCGAACGGCATCGTGAACTCCGTGCAGGTCGTGAACATGCCCGGTGCGGGCGGCACGATCGCGCTCGGCAACGTCGCACGGCTCGAGGGTCAGACGGACACGCTGCTCATCGGCGGAACGGGCCTCCTCGCGGCCGAGATCCAGTTCGGCTCCGCCGTGACCCACGACGACATCACGCCGCTCGCGGTCACGGTCGAGGAGTACGACGTCATCGTCGTGCCCGCCGACTCGCCCTACGAGACGCTCGACGACCTCGTCGCCGCCTGGCGCGAACGTCCCGGTTCCGTGCCGTGGACGGGCGGCGGGTCGTTCGACCAGCTCGTCGTCACCGACCTCGCGGTCTCGGCCGGCCTCGACCCGACCGACACGAACTACATCCCCTCCGACGGCGGCGGCGAGGCCATCCAGGCGCTGCTCAACGGCACGGCGGCGGCTGCCTCGGGCGGCTACCCGGACAACATCGACCAGATCGAGTCGGGACGCCTGCGTGCACTCGCGCTCGTCGCGGCGGAACCGGTCGAGGGCATCGACATCCCCACGGCCGTCGACCAGGGCTTCGACGTGACGCTGACGAACTGGCGCCTGGTCGCCGCGCCCGGCGGGCTCGACGACGAGCAGCGGACGCAGCTCACCGACATCGTGCTCGAGACCCTCGAGACGCCCGAGTGGGCCGATGCGATGGACCGGTACCACTGGACCGAGCGCATCATCACGGGCGACGATCTCGACGCCTTCATCGACGACGAACGCGAGCGCATCACCGGGCTGTACGAGGAGCTGGGCCGATGACGCACCCGAGCAACCCCACGTCGTCGTCCGCGGTGGTCGGCCAGCGGCTCACACTGCGCGCCGACCCCGGTCGCATCGCCGAGGTGGCGAAGGAGCTGACCACCCCGGCACTCTTCACGGCCTTCGCTGTCTACCTCGTCGTCGGGATCGTGACGATGGAGGTGCCCGAGGGGACGGCGTTCCCCGGGCCGGCGGTCTTCCCCGGGCTCGTCGCCGCGGCGCTCCTGCTGCTCGCCGGCCTGCTCGTCGTGCGGTCCGTCCGCCAGTGGCGTGCCGGTGCGCACCCGGAACTGCCGGAGGAGGCGCCGACCGGCACCCCCGCCACGGCGTCCGGCCGGAGCGACGTCGAGGCGGACGGACACGTCGCCGGGGCCGGTCCGGTCGAGCGGGCGGTGTCGCAACGGGCGGTGCGCGTCGACTGGCGCTCGCTGGCGTGGGTCGTCGTGTCGTTCGCGGCCTTCGCGCTGCTGCTGGACGTGCTCGGTTGGATCGTCGGCGCGGGCCTGCTGTTCCTCGGCGTCGCGAAGGGGCTCGGTGCCGCGGGGTGGCTGCGCCCGCTCGTCGTCGGTCTCACGGTGAGCGCGATCAGCTACATCGCGTTCGACATGCTGCTCGACCTGTCGCTGCCCTCGGGCATCGTCGGATGGGGGTTCTGACGTGGACGTGCTCGGTCTCCTCGGCGAGGGCTTCGCCGGTGCCCTGACCCCCGCCAACCTGCTCTGGGTCGTCGTCGGGTGCCTGCTCGGCACCGCCGTCGGCGTCCTCCCCGGCCTCGGCTCGTCGATGGCGGTCGCGCTGCTGCTGCCCGTGACCTTCTCGCTCGACCCGACGGCGGCGTTCATCATGTTCGCCGGTGTCTACTTCGGCGGCCTCTTCGGCGACTCCACCATGGGCATCCTCATGAACACGCCGGGCCAGGCCTCGGCGATCGCGTCCACGTTCGAGGGCCACAGGATGGCGCTGAACGGGCGCGCGGCCCAGGCACTCGCGGCCGCCGCGATCGGCGCGTTCGTCGGCGGCATGGTCGCGTCGCTCCTGGTCGTGTTCCTCGCTCCGGCGCTCGCCACGTTCTCGGCGAGCTTCGGGCCCGCCGAGTTCTTCGCCCTCGCACTGTTCGCCTTCGTCACGACGTCGTCGGTCGTCACCGACGACGCGCTGAAGGGGCTCGGGTCGCTGTGCCTCGGGCTCGGCATCGCGGTGATCGGCGTCGACGGCATCTCCGGGGCACCGCGCTTCACGATGGGCGTGCCCGAGCTGTTCGACGGCATCTCGCTCGTCACGGTGACGGTCGCGGTCCTCGCGCTCGGCGAGGTCATCTACGTCGCCTGCCTGGCGCGCCACCTGCAGGACGGCCAGATGGTGCGGGCCACCGGACGCCCCTGGCTGTCCCGGAAGGAGCTCCGCGAGGCGGCGCCCGCCTGGCTGCGCGGCACCGCGATCGGGCTGCCGTTCGGCGTCGTGCCCGCCGGCGGTGCCGAGATCCCGACCTTCCTGGCGTTCGGGCTCGAGAAGCGACTGGACGCCCGGCGGAAGGACCCGCAGTTCGGCCGCGGCGCGATCCGCGGCCTGGCGGCCCCCGAGGCCGCCGGCAACTCGACGACCGGCATGGCGATGGGTGCGCTGCTGTCGCTCGGTCTGCCGGTGTCGGCGACCGCCGCGATCATGCTCGCCGCGTTCCGGCAGTACGGCCTGCAGCCGGGTCCGCTGCTGTTCGACCGCTCGCCGGACCTCGTCTGGGCGTTGCTCGCGTCGTTCTTCATCGCGATGGTGGTGCTGCTGGTCATCAACCTGCCGTTCGCGATGCTCTGGGCGAAGCTCCTGCGGATCCCGCGCGCGTACCTCTACGCCGGCATCGCGGTCTTCTGCGGGCTCGGCATCTACGCGACGAGCGGTTCGGTGTTCGACCTGCTCATGCTGCTCGGCATCGGCATCGTCGGCTTCCTCATGCGGGCGCTCGACGTGCCGCTCGCGCCGCTCATCATCGGCATGGTGCTCGGTCCGCTCGCCGAGACGAGCCTGCGCGACGCGGCGTTGAGCGCCGACGGGGACTTCTCCGTGCTCGTGGCGGGACCGATCCCGATCGTGCTCTACGCCGTGCTGGCCGTCGTGGTCGCGATCACCGTGCACGGCCGCATCCGGGCGCGGCGGGCGGCACGGCGCGAGTCGGTCGACGTGTAGCCGCGCTGCGACGCCGGCGACCGCTACGCTCGACCCGATGCGCGCCACCGTGCGGGACGTCGCGGCCCGCGCCGGGGTCTCCCCGAAGACCGTCTCCAACGTGATCAACGGCGGCGTCGTCGTGCGCCCGTCGACCCGGGAACGGGTCGAGCGGGCGCTCGCGGAGCTCGACTACGTCCCCAACCTCTCCGCCCGCGGCCTGCGGAACGGCCGCTCCGGGGTGATCGCGCTGACCCTGCCGGAGCTCGGCAGCGCCCACTCCGCGGAGCTCGCGCAGTGGTTCGTGGAGCTCGCCCGCCAGCGTGGCTGGACCGTGCAGCTCGAGCAGACCGGCAACGACCCACAGCGCGAACGCGACCTGGTGTCACGGGCCCGGGCGCACCTGGTCGACGGGCTCGTGCTCAACCCGGTGTCGCTCAGCGCGAGCGTGCTCGCCACCACCGAGGGCCTGCCGCCGACGGTGGTCATCGGCGAGGTCGAGCCGGAGCACGTGGACCAGGTGCACGTGGACAGCAGGGCCGCCGCCGAGGAGGTCACGACGTGGCTCCTCGACCGTGGGCACCGGCGGATCGCCATCGTCGGGGCTGCGTCTGCCGGCGCCGCCACGGCGACCAGCGAGCTGCGGGAACGGGGCCACACCGCAGGGCTCGCAGCGGTCGGCCTCGAGGTCGATCCGGCGCTCCGCGTCCCGCTGGCGTCCTGGACGACGCGGTCCGCTGCGACGGCCTTCGCGGCGTGGCTCGACCGGAACGAGCTCCCGGACGCGGTGTTCGCCTTCACGGACTCGATCGCCTTCGGCGTGCTGCACGTCCTCGCGGCCCGAGGTGTCCGCGTACCGGAACAGGTGAGCGTCGTCGGCTTCGACGACGTCGAGGCGGCGGCGTTCGCGATCCCGGCGCTGACGACGGTGGCGTTCGACCGACGGGCCTTCGCGACGGCGGCGCTCGACCTGCTCACCCGTCGGATCGCCGAGCGGGACGCTCCCCCGTCGACGGTCGTCGTGCCGCACCGCATCGTCGAACGCGCGAGCACCGCCCCGCGCTGATCCGAGGGGTACGCTCCGCCGCATGACCGCCTCCGACCCGTCGATGCCGACGCTCGCCGCGACCGTGCTCCAGTCCCCCGACGCCATCCCGCTCGCGCGCTTCTACGGTGCGCTGACCGGCTGGACCGTGCACGAGGACGGCCCGACCTGGGCGCGGGTCCGTCCCGAGCACGGCCCGGGGCTGTCGGTGCAGTACGACGACGCGTACGTCCCGCCGACCTGGCCGGGCACGCCGGACGCGCAGGGGATGCAGTCACACCTCGACTTCCAGGTGGAGGACCTGCCCGCAGCGGTGTCCCGGGCGCTCGAACTCGGGGCGACCGAGGCTGCGTTCCAGCCGCAGGACGACGTCCGCGTCATGCTCGACCCGGACGGGCACCCGTTCTGCCTGTTCCTCCCGGGGGCCTGACGCGGTCACCTCGGCAGGGGCGCCGTGTCGTCAGTCCGCCGCGGCGGCGAGCACCGCGTCCCGGGTCTGCCGTGCGCCGAGGATCCGGAAGTGCCCGCCGACGGGCACCCGCACGTTCGCAGCCCCGTCGAGCTCGCTGCCCCCGGGGATGAGGGTGTCGAAGACGCCGTACACGGACGTGATCCGCGCGTTCACCGCCAGGTCGCGCCCGAGCGCCGCGAGCACGGGGTCCGCCGCCCGGAAGGCCCGCAGGTGCGGCACCGGTGCCAGCCGCGCGTAGACGGACCCGGCGAACGGCGTCGACACCGCCACCATCCGGTCGATGCGCTCCCCCTCGGGCAGCGTCATCGCGTACTTCCCGATCAGCCCGCCCTTGCTGTGCGCCACCACGAGGACGCCGCGCAGGTCGTGCTCGTCGAGGTAGGCGAGGACCTCACGCGCCGACTCCGGCACGGGTCGCAGGTTGTGCCGCAGCACCGGCAGGACGTGGACGGGGTGACCGGCGTCGTGCAACGCGTCCATCAGGGGACGCATGAAGTGCCAGGTCTCGTAGACGCCCGGCACGACGACGACGGGCTGGCCGTCGCCGGTCCGGTAGTCCTCGGCGGTCGTCGGGCCGGCGCTCCGCAGCTGCCACCTGGCCGCGTACCACCAGTCGAGTGCCGCCCACCACGCGCGACGCAGCAGTGGCACCCGGTCGGGAGGCCCCTCCCCCGCCGCCGGGACCGCGCCCGTCCCCGGGGTGGTCCCCCCGGTCACGACGCGTCCTCCGTCATCGCGTCCTCCACGGCCTGCACGCGTCGGAACTCGTCGACCAGCCGCGCGAACGCGGCCGGCTGCCGGTCCTGCACGTGGTGCCCGCCCGGCAGTTCGACGAAGGCGCCCCGCCGGGCCACCGCTGCGAGCGAGACGGCCCAGTCCCGCCGGCCGATCGGGTCGCGGTCGCCACGCACGACGAGCACCGGCTGCTCGAGGGTCGGCACGACCTCCTCGAGCCGGTGGCGCAGCATCGGGCGCAGCTGTCGCGCGTACTGCCGGACGCTCCGCAGGTAGTCGGTGAGGACGACGCCGTTCGTGCGCGCGTCCTCGACGAACGTGTCGCGGCCGAGGTCGAGGGCCTGCTGCACGAGGGAGCGACGTGCGGGGTCCACGACGGGACCGACCAGGACGAGGGCGGTGACGTCGTCCGGGTGCCGACGACCGGCCTCGACGACGACCTGGGCCCCCATCGACTGGCCGACGAGCACCAGGTCCCCGACACCCCGCGAGCGGACCGCCTCGACGACGAGGTCGCCGAGTTCCTCGATGTCGAGCGACCGGCCGGCAGCCGGCAGCCCGCCGAACCCCGGCAGGTCGACGGCGACCGTGCGGTGGGTGCGGGCGAGGTGGCGCTGTGACCGGGTGAACGAGCGGTGCGACATCCCGATGCCGTGCACCAGCACGACCGTCGGTGCGAGGGCGTCCCGCACCCGACCGGCCGGAGCCAGTGTCCGGAGCCGCACGGGCAGCCCACCGACCTCGAACGACTCCACACGTGCGCGCACGATGTGAACGTACCCGGCCGTCCGCAGGGCGAGGTCAGCCTCGGCAACGAGGACAGACCCTCGACGCCGGGCCGTCGTCGCCCTATGCTCCGCAGCATGCGCAAGGTGACCTCGGGCCTCTTCGCGTCGGTCGACGGCGTGGTGCAGGACCCGTACGAGTACCAGTACGACTCCTTCGACGCCGAACTCGGTGCGGCGATGACGGCGTGGATGGACCGGAACGAGACCGTGCTGCTCGGGAAGCAGAGCTACCTGGAGTGGTCCGAGTGGTGGCCCGCGCACGCGGACGACCCCTTCGGCCAGTGGATCAACCCGATCGAGAAGCACGTCGCCTCGACCACCCTGGGCGACGACCTGACGTGGCAGAACGCCCACCGCATCCAGGGCGACGTCGACGACTTCGTGCGGGAGCTCAAGGGCGGCGACGGCGGCGACATCGCGGTCACGGGCAGCGTCACCCTGGTGCGCCACCTGCTCTTCGCCGGTCTCCTCGACGAACTGCAGCTCATGGTGCACCCGGCGATCGCCGGGGCCGGCCGGAAGCTCTTCGAGCCGACCGACCCGCCCACGCGCCTGCGCCTGGTGCAGAGCGTCGTGACCAGCAGGGGCAACGTCCTGAGCACCTACGCGCCGTTCGCCGGCTGACGGGGGCGGGGAGGGCTTGGCGGTCCGCGTCGGACGGGAACGCTCCATCGGCAGCGCGACGGGCAGGTGGACGGACCAGGGTCCGGACCGGCGTACCCTTCTGGGTGGCCGTCGACCGCACCACCCTGGAGAACACCATGTCCGAGGACACCCGCCCGCACGTCGTCATCGTCGGGGGTGGCTTCGCGGGGATCGCGGCCATGCGCGAGCTCGCCGACGCCGACGTCCGGGTGACGCTCGTCGACCGGCACGTCTACAACATGTTCCAGCCGCTCATGTACCAGGTCGCCACCGGCGGCCTCAACGCGGGCGACGTCACGTACTTCCTGCGCAGCCTGCGGGCGAAGCAGGCCAACGCCGACTTCCGGCAGGGACTGCTCACGGGCATCCGCCCCGAGGAGCGCATCGCCGAGATGTCCGACGGCGAGCACCTGCACTACGACTGGCTGATCCTGGCGAACGGCGTCAACACGAGCTACTTCGGCACGCCCGGCGCCTACGAGTACGCGTACTCGATGTACTCGCGGTCGCAGGCGCTCCGGATCCGCGACGAGCTGTTCACCCGCCTCGAGCAGGCCGCTGCCCAACAGGGTCCCGACGAGATCCGGATCGTGATCGTCGGCGGCGGCGCGACGGGCGTCGAGATGGCCGGTGCCCTGGCCGAGCTCCGCGACCAGGCGCTCGTCGGCGCCTACCCGGAGATCGAGCGCGGCAACATCTCGATCACCCTCGTGCACCGCAGCGGCGAGCTGCTCAAGCCGTTCGCGCCGCGGCTCCGCCGGTACGCGGCGAAGATCCTGCGGAAGCGCGGCGTCGAGCTCCGGCTGAACACCGGCGTCGCCGAGGTCAAGCCCGACGGCGTCGTCACCGCGTCCGGCGAGTTCATCCCCGCGTCGCAGGTCATCTGGGCCACGGGTGTCGCCGCGCACAAGGAGGTCTCCGGCTGGGGCATGCCGCAGACCCACGGCGGACGCATCCAGGTGAACGACGACCTGAGCGTCAAGGGCGTCGAGCGGATCTTCTCGGCGGGTGACATCGCCGCCCAGGACGACGCGCTCGCCCAGCTCGCCCAGCCCGCGCTGCAGGGTGGCAAGCACGTCGCGCGGCAGGTCAAGCGGCTGCTCGACGGCAAGCCCACCGAGCACTTCAAGTACTTCGACAAGGGCACGATGGCGACGATCGGCACGAACGCCGCGGTCGCACAGCTGCGCGGCGGCATCACGATGGTCGGACCGGTGGCCTGGCTCGCGTGGGTCGGCGTGCACATCGCGTCGCTGCTCGGCAACGGCAACCGACTCTCGACCCTGTCGCACTTCTTCGTCCGCTACCTGTGGTTCATGCGGAAGCGCTCCATCCCGATCGTCGGTGACGTCCGCCCCGTGCGCCCGAACGGCGACCGCGAGCCGGAGCCGTGGCAGATGCAGAAGGCCGAGTAGCCGGCAGCGGGCCGCGGGCCGCAGCACTGGGCACCCGGGCACCCGGGCGCTGCTCCTTGAGCGTCCTCTTACCCTTGAGGAGCACGCTGGTCGTCATCCGTCAGATCGATCCGTGCAGGAGGAAGCGTGGCGACGAACGCGATCGCTGTCGAGCAGACCCGCACGATCGACCGCAGTGCACCGGCCGGTCAGGCACCGGGTGCCACTCGGACGGTGCCGCCGCCGCTCACCCGGCGCGCTCCGGCGCTCGACGGACTGCGCACGATCGCCATCCTCATGGTGATCCTGTACCACCTGCACGTCCCGCAGTTCGAGGGCGGCTTCATCGGGGTCACCGTGTTCTTCGCCCTGTCGGGCTTCCTCATCACGACGCTCCTCCTCGGCGAGCACCGGAGGACCGGCCGGATCCGGCTCGGGAACTTCTGGCTGAAGCGGCTGCTCCGCCTGTACCCGGCTCTGGTGGCCCTCGTCGTGGTCGGCCTGCTGCTGTGGAACTGGGTCGGCGACTACAAGGGCGCGTCGTTCGGGCCCGGTGAGGCAGCGTTCATCGCGCTGACCTACACGGGCAACCTGTTCCGGTCGTTCTGGGACACCACGCAGGGCGTGTTCGCGCACACGTGGTCGCTCTCGATGGAGGAGCAGTTCTACCTGGTCTGGCCGCCGGTCCTCGTCCTCCTGTTCCTGCTCCGCGCACGCCGCCGCTGGCTCGTCGCCGGGCTCGCCACCGTGATCGTCGCCTGCTCGGTGGTCGCCGGACTCGTCTACCGGACGCCGAACAGCGGTGCGACGCCCGACGTGTACTTCTCCCCCGTGCTCGGCGTCGTCCCGCTGGCGACGGGGTGCCTGCTCGCCCTGCTCCTCGACGACGAACGCGTGCGCAGCTGGGCCGCCGGCCTCGCCGGACACGTCGCGACCTGGGCCGGCATCGTGCTGCTCGCCGGGGTGATGCTCTGGATCGGCGACGACTGGGCGCAGCACGCCTGGACCTTCAGCGTCGTCCTGCCCCTGACCGGCGTCGTCTCCGCGGTCCTCATCGGCGGGCTCGTCTCGGTGCGCTCTCCGCTGTCGGTCGCGCTCGCCTGGTCACCGACCTCGTGGTTCGGCCGACGTGTGTCGTACGCCGCGTACCTCTGGCACCCGCTCGTCATCGCGCTCCTCGACCCGTTCGCCGACGGCCCGTGGGGCAAGGTCTGGTTGCTCGGGGTCGCGGTCGTGGTCGCCGTCGGCGCTGCCCACGCCGTGGAGGTACCGGTCGAGAAGGCGCAGAAACGGTTCCGCGAGGCGCGCCGCCTGGTCGCGGCGGACCGCGCCGCGCGCGACCACGTCACCACCTGACGGACGGGAGGCACGGTGCGGCCCCGCACCGCGCCTCCCGTCCGACGTCGTCTCCTGGGGGGTGCGGGCGGGCGGTTCCGTAGGCTCGCCTGCGTGACCACGGAGCGCGTCGACGTCCTCGTCGTCGGCGGTGGACCCGTCGGCCTGTTCGTCGCAGCGCTGCTCGCCGCGCGGGGGGTCGACGTCGCCGTGTGGGAGCGACGTGATGCGCCACCGACCGGCTCCCGTGCGATCGGCATCCACCCGCCGTCGCTCGACGCGTTCGCCGCGATCGGTCTCGACACGTCGGTGCTGGCCGAAGCGGTCCTCGTCCGCACGGGCGTGGCCCGGAGTCGTGGGCGGGTGCTCGGGACGCTGTCCTTCGACCGTGCCTCGCCCACGCACCCCTACGTCGCCACGCTCGACCAACACCGCACCGAGACGCTCCTGCGCGACCGGCTCGCCTGCGGCGTCCTGCGCACCGGCACGACCCTGACCGGGCTCGTCCGACACCGGACGCACGTCCACGCACACGGTACGGGGCCCGACGGCGGACCGGTCAGCGTCGAGGCGGCGTTCGTCGTCGGGGCGGACGGAGCGAAGAGCGCCGTGCGCGGTCTGCTCGGCGTCGGCACGACCGGACGGGACTACGGCGACCGCTACGTGATGGGCGACTTCGCGGACCCCGAGCCGCCGGACGCCCGGTCGGCGGCGCTCGTCGACGTCGGCCCGCTCGGCGTCGTCGAGTCGTTCCCGCTCCCCCAGGGCCGCCGGCGGTACGTCGCCCTCGTGCCGGACGACGTCGCCTCCGCGGCTGCCGGCGGTGCTCCCGACGCCGCAGAGGCGGCACGGCTCGCCGCGATCGTCGCCGAGCGCACCGGTGCACGCCCGGATCCGGCCACCTGCACGATGACGAGCGGCTTCCGGGTGCGGCGGCGCGAGGCCTCCCGCGTCGGTGTGGGTCGGGTCGTGCTCGTCGGGGACGCCGCGCACGAGATCAGCCCGATCGGCGGTCAGGGCATGAACCTCGGGTGGCTCGATGCCGCCGCGCTGGTGCCGGTCCTGGCCGACGCGGTCGCGTCGGGTGCACCGGGGCCCTGGCCGCGGTACGCCGCACGGCGGCTGGCCGCAGCGCGACGGGCCGCCCGGCAGGCGGAGCTGAACATGGCGCTCGGACGACCGACCGGGACGCTCGGGTCGGCCGGACGGGAAGCGTTGCTCCGGACCCTCCTGGCGCTGCCGACGGCGGACGGTCTGGCCCGGGTGTACGCGATGCGGTGGGCCTGAGCGGCGTGGGGGTCGATGCGCCGCGCGCAGCGCCTGCGCTCCGCGCTCAGGCGACGAGCCGTGCGCCGGCCACGCCGAGCTCCACGACGAGCACGAGCGACGACGCGATCACGAGCCGGAACAGGGCCCGGGTCGGACGACCGGCGAAGACCAGTCGGATGCCGACCGCGGCGAGCACGACCACCACCAGGGCACCGACGACCGCCAGCACCACGGCACCGCCCCGCGCGGGGTCGTCGCCGCCCAGCTGACCGCCGAGCACGAGCGCCGCGGCCACGACGAGCGCCCCGAACGCGAGCGTGCCGGCACCGCGGAGCCCCAGTCGGTGCGGGAACCCCCGGACACCGGTGGCCTCGTCGTCGAGCAGGTCGGGCAGAACGTTCGTGCAGTGGATCGCGATGCCGAACACGGCACCGGTCGCGATCGCCCACCACGCCGGCCACGCTGCGTCCTGACTGCCGCCGGCCGCGACCGCGACGACCGGCAGCAGGCCGAAGGCCACCACGAACGGCACGACGGACCAGACCGTGCGCTTCAGCCCGGCGTCGTACGCCCACCCCGCCGCCACGAGGACGACGTGCGCGACCGCGGCGACCGGGCCGAGGGCGATCGACAGGAGCACTGCGGCCCCGGCGGTCGCGAAGGCCGCGGCCCGGACGGCCCGGACGCTGATGAGCCCGCGTGCGACGGGTTTGTCGCTCCGCCCGACGGCACGGTCGCGGTCGGCGTCGATCCAGTCGTTCGCCAGACCGATCGACAACTGCCCCGCGACCACGGCGAGCGCCACGAGCGCGACGAGCCACACGGGGTGACCGACCGCGACGGCGATCACCGCGGCGAGCACGGTGACGGTGACGGTCGGTCCGGGGTGCGAGGACGCGAACAGCAGGCGGACGGTCGATGGCCTGCGGGTGTCGCTCACTCCCGCGAGCGTACGGACCGGTGGCTGCACGGGCGCGACGGGCAGGGGACGCGCCCCGTCGGCGTCGACGCGGCTGGGCCTCGGTGGTCCTCCCGACGTCACCCGGCAGCGACCTGCCGCGCCACCGCCCGCCGGCCCCGGAGCACCCCGGACGCCAACGCGATGCCGAGCAACACCACGAGCCCGCCCACGGGCTCGTTCCACCGCAGCGGCTCCCCGAGCACGAGGACGCCGAGCGCCACCCCGACGACGGGCGTCAGGTACGTGACCGTGGATGCGCGACCGGCACCCCACGCACCGACCAACCGCGTGTTCCAGGCGTAGGCCAAGCCCGTGCCCACCGCACCGAGCGCGACCGTCGCTGCCACGATCCTCCAGTCCAGCTGCACCGGACCGGTCGCGACGACGGGCGCGACCAGCAGCATGAGCAGCGCCGCCAGGGACAGCTGCACGGTCGCGACGGTCGTCGGGTCCTGCCCGCTGCCGACGCCGAAGCGGCGCAGCCACGCGAGGCCGATGCCGTACGACGCGGTCATGCCGAGCAGCGCGAGCTGCCCGGGCACCGTGGCGAGGACCGCTGGGTCGCCGACCAGGTCCCACGGTCCGACGAGCACCAGGACGCCCACCACGCCGAGCACGATGCCGCCGAGTTGCCGACGGCTGAGCCGCTCGGACGGCACGAGGACCGCGAGCGCCAGCAGCGTCATGATCGGCGTGGTCGCGTTGTAGATGCTCGCCAGGCCGGACGGCACGGTCTGCTCGGCCCACGCCATGAGCGAGGAGGGGACGGCGTTGAGGAACACCGCGACGACGAGCAGGTGCCCCCACACCCGCGGCTTGCGCGGCCAGCGCCGACGGGTGACGAGCAGCACGACGACGAGCGTCACGGCGCCGAGCACGGTACGGACCGTGGCGACCTGCTGCGGGGCGAGGCCCTCGAGGCCGATCTTCGCGAAGAAGAAGCTCGAGCCCCAGGTGAGGGCGACCAGGACGTAGAGGAGGGCGTTCACGAGCGCTAGCATCGAGCACGCTCGAGCCATGCGGCAAACGACTGGTCCGCATGGAACCATGAAGGACACGCATGACCCTCTCCATCCCACAGCTCCGCGCCTTCATCGCGACCGTCGACGCCGGGTCGTTCACCGGTGCAGCGACCGTCCTCGGTGTCGGCCAGTCCGCCGTCTCCCACGCCGTCGCCGGGCTCGAGCGCGAGGTCGGCGGCCCCGTCGTGCGACGAGGCGGCGCGACCGTACCCACCCCGCTCGGCGACCGCATGCTGGCCCACGCCCGGAGCGTGCTCGCCTCCGTCGACGCCCTGGAGGCCGTGGTGCGGCCCGCCACGGCCCGCGGCACCGTCCGCCTCGCCGCCGTCCCGACGGTCTGCCAGGGCCTGCTGCCGCGGCTCCGCGAACTGTGGGCGGTGACGCTCCCCGACGTCGACGTGCAGGTCTACGAGGGCGACGACGACGAGATGCCCGAGTGGCTCGAGGGCGGCACGGTCGACGCCGCCGTGCTCGTCGACCCGTCCCCGGTGCCCGACGGGGGCGTGGTCGTCGCCCGGGACGAGATGGGCGCGGTCGTCCGACGGGACCACCCGCTCGCGTCGACCGCCGCCCTCACGCTCGACGACCTGCACGAGGACGGCCTGGTCGCCGGCGGCGGCGGGTGCGAGCACCAGATCCAACGCATGCACGAGCTCGCCGGGCAGCCGTTCCGGTGGGCGCACCGCGTGCGGGAGATGAGCACGATGTTCGGCATGATCCAGCGCGGCGAGGGGGTGTCGATCGTCCCGACGCTCGGACGGGTGATGCTGCCGGACGACCTGGTGATGCTGCCGGTGGAGCCGCGGTACGTGCGGACGCTGGTGCTGACCGGGCCGTCCTCGCGGCCGTGGCACCCGCTCACGCAGGCACTCGTCGACGCGGTGTGAGGTCGCGCACCGACGTCTCCGACCTTCGGCCGATCCACGCCGGGCCGTCGTGTTCCTAGGCTCGGTGGCATGACCGCGACCGCGCTCCGACCTCCCGTTCCCATCGGACGACGGGTGTGGTCGGAGACGTGGCGGCTCGCCCTGGCCGCACTGATCGGGCTGGTCGGGCTGGTCGCGGTCTGGTCGACGCTCGACGCCGGGGCGTGGAGCGAGGCCCGGCTCGGTACGGCGCTGCTCGTCGACCTCGTCGTCGGGGTCGCCGCCATGGTGCTCGTCCCCTTCCGCCATCGCGTACCGCTGTTCACCGCGGTGCTCGTGATCGCCGCCAGCACCGTCTCCACCTCGGCCGTCGGCGCGGCCGTCCTCGCGCTCGTGTCCCTCGTCGCCCGACGTCGGGCGGTGGAGATCGCCGTCGGGAGCGCCGCGTTCATCGCGTCCTCGATGTTCGGTGAGGGGCTCTACCCGGTCGAGGACACCACCCCGCTCTGGCAGGTCGCGATCGCAGCGGTGGTGTGCACCGCCCTGCTGGTCGCCATAGGCGTCGCGATCGGGCAGCGCCACGCGCTCGTGCAGTCGTTGCGCGAACGGGCCGCCCTGCTCGAGCGCGACCAGCAGCTCCGCGAGGACCGGGCCCGCGAGCAGGAACGGGCGCACCTGGCCCGTGAGATGCACGACGTCCTCGGGCACCGGCTCTCGCTCGTCGCCCTGCACGCCGGGGCGCTCGAGTACCGCGGGCGTTCCCTCTCCCCCGACGAGACGGTCGAGGCCGCCGGGGTGGTCCGTGCCGAGGCGCACTCGGCGCTCACCGAGCTCCGCGACGTGCTCGGGGTGCTCCGCGAACCGGGCGACGCCGCGTCCGTCGGCGGGACCGCTCCCCCGCAACCGACCCTGCGGGACCTGCCCACCCTGTTGGACGAGGCGCGGCGGGGCGGTGCCACGGTGACGGCGACGGTGGACGACGCGAGCGCCACCGCACCCGACGCAGTGGGCCGGCATGCCTACCGGGTGGTGCAGGAAGCCCTCACGAACGCCCGCCGGCACGCGCCGGGACAGCCGGTGACCGTCGTGGTGGACGTCCTCGACGCCCCCGCGCTCCGGGTGCGGGTCAGCAACCCGACGGCCGGAGCGCCAGGGTCGGACGCCCGTCCGCCGGGCGGGCACGGGCTGCGCGGCCTCGCCGAACGCGCGCGACTGGTCGGTGGGACCTTCTCGGCCGGGCGCGACGCCGACGGCACCCACGTGGTCGAGGCGGTGCTCCCGTGGACGGCGTGACCGCACCGATCCGTGTCGTCCTGGTCGACGACGACCACCTCGTCCGCGCCGGGCTCAGGCTGCTCCTGAGTGGTGACGACGGCATCGAGGTCGTCGGCGAGGCGGGGGACGGGCTCGCGGCCGAGGGCGTCATCGCCTCGACCGCACCGGACGTCGTGCTCATGGACATCCGCATGCCGCGCTGCGACGGCCTGGTGGCCACCGAACGGGAACTCCGCAAGCAACCGGAACTCGCCGTGCTCGTGCTGACGACGTTCCAGGACGACGACCTGGTGCTCGGTGCCCTGCAGCGCGGCGCCCGGGGGTTCCTGCTCAAGGACACGCCGCCGCACGAGCTCGTCGAGGCGATCCGCACCGTGGCCGCCGGACGGTCGATCCTGTCGCCCTCCGTGCTCGACCGCGTCATCGCCTTCGCGGCGAGCGCGACGCCCGGGTCGGACCACGGGACCACCGCGATCGCCGCCGCCGCGGCCGACGGGGGCGCCGAGCGCGCGCTCCTGGCCACCCTGACCGAGCGGGAGACCGAGGTCGCGCTCGCGGTCGCGGCGGGAGCGTCGAACGCCCAGATCGCCAGCGACCTGTTCGTGAGCCTCGCCACCGTGAAGACGCACGTCGGCCACGTGTACGAGAAGTTCGGCGTCGACAACCGCGTGCAGCTCGCCCTGGTCGTGCACGCCGCCCGCCGCGGAGCCTGAACGCGCGACGGGCGCCGTCGGCAGGATGGAAGACGTGTCCGCCACCCACGTGAAGACCTTCCGCGACCCCGACGAGGCCACCGCCGAGGCAGCCGGCCTCGCCTGGCTCGCCGAGGCCGAGGACACCGGCGGCACCCGGATCGCCCGCGTCCTCGACCACCCGCAGCCGAACGTGCTCCACCTCGAGCGGATCACCGACGGCAGCCCCTCCCGGGCGCAGGCCGAGCGCTTCGGCCGCTCGTTGGCGCGCACGCACGCGGCCGGTGCGCCGCACTGGGGCGCCCCGTCGCCGGGCTTCCCGTCGAGCGGGGCGCTGCGGATGGGCCGCTCGCGGACACCCTTCACCGCTGCTGCAGACGCTCCCGCGACCTGGGGTGCGTTCTTCGCCGAGTACCGGATCCGCGACTTCGTCCGTCGCATCGTCGACGCCGGCGGGTTCGACGCGGCCGAGGCCGCCGTGTTCGACCGCGTGGCGGACCGTCTCGAGGACGGCACGCTCGGCTCGCCGCAACCGCGGCTCGTCGGGGACGGTCCCGCCCGCATCCACGGTGACCTGTGGGCCGGGAACGTGCTCTGGCCGACCGACGCGTCGGAGCCGACCGGCGCCGTCCTCATCGACGCCACCCCGCACGGTGGACACGCGGAGACGGACCTCGCGCTGCTGGCACTGTTCGGGCTCCCGCGACTCGAGACCGTCCTCGACGCGTACGACGCCGAGTCCCGGCTGGCCGACGGCTGGCAGGAGCGCGTCGAGCTCCACCAGCTCGCGCCGCTGCTGCTGCACGTGTTCCTGTTCGGCGGGTCCTACACCGACCATGCGCTGCGGACGGCCCGCCGGTACGCCTGATCGCGGCCCGCTCCGATGAGGAGGTCGAGGTCAGCGTCTCCCCGTCGCGCTGGCCGCTCGGTACTGACTGCACGCACTCCGGCCCCGTGGACGACCCGTGACGATCCCCGGGAGCGACTGCGCACTGACAGCCGTCACGCTGTCGACCGTAACGCTGACAGGCGCCGCACTCGGTATCGACCCCGTCCTCCTCTTGCCCACCACAACGCGTTGCAAAAACCGGTCCAAGTGTCCGCTGACCGATCGGCCATCGAGACGGCTGTATCCGCGTACCCTCCTGCGATGCACGGGCACGCACAACGCCTGCGTCACTCTCGTCGTGAAGGTGGCCCGCTCATCGCGGGGCGGCAGTGGTGCCTGGCCACCCGAGCCGTCCTGGCAGCCCGCACGAAGGACACCATCCGTCTCGACAGCCGAGCGGCTACCCCGGGCTTCCAAGCAGGGGGCGGTCAGTGGTGAGCGCGCCGGACACGAGGGCCTGCACGAGTCGATCAACGTCGTACTGTGGATCGGTCGCGGCGCCGACGCACAGGTTCCCGACGCCCTTCAGAAGGCTGTACCCGCTGAGAGCTGCTTCTTGTCCGGGAGCATCCGGCCGAGCGCGAGCGGCCTCCAAGAGCGAGGTGCAGACCGGTACGAGGCGGTCCACGAAGTATGCGTGCAGGGCGTCTGCTCCGGCATCGTCGCCGTGAAGGGCGCTGGCGAGGCCGTGCTTCGTCACAAGAAAGTCCACGAACAGCGCCACCCACTCTCGCAGTGCTTCTTCCGGGGTCGCGCTCTCGGCAAGGAGCCGCGGCCCGGCTTCGGCGCAGGCTTCGACCTGGTGTCGGTAGACGGCGACGACCAGGGTTGGCCGCGTCGGGAAGTGCCGGTAGATGGTCCCTACCCCCACTCCGGCCTTCGCCGCGATCTCGCGCACCGGAGCGTTCACTCCGGACTCGAGGAACACCGCGGCGGCCGAATCAAGGAGAGCTTGCTGGCTCCGGCGGGGCCGGCCGACCGGTCTCGACGCCACGACCGCCTCGTTGTCGTCTTGCATTGTGGCCATGAGGCCCTCCTCGCCAGGTCGCGCTCCCGCTTGCTCAGCGGAACCGTGTTCCGTAATCTTGCGGAACAACGCTCCGATAACCAGTATCGCAGAGCGCGAATCCTCCTCGGGAAGGCAATTTCCATGTCGTCATCACTCATCACCGCACTGGACGAGATCACCGGCGCCGGACGCCCGGTCGTCTCCGTCGCTCCCGTGTCCCTGTCAGCGCCGGACCGGCCCGTTCCACTCGAGGTCCGCGTGTCGGCACCCGCCACGGGAAGAGGCCTGCCGGTCATCGTGTTCTCGCACGGGAACGGTTGGAACCTCGACGGATACGCGCCCCTGACTGCGTTCTGGGCGTCCCGCGGCTTTGTCGTCATCCAGCCCACGCACCTGGACTCAAGGAGGAACGGGTTCGGGTTCGATCATCCGGTCTTTCCCTCGATCTGGACCGAGCGCATCAGGGACCTGACTCGCATCATCGAGCAGCTCGAGGCCATCGAAACTGCCGTCCCCGGTCTTGCCGGCCGTGTCGACCGCGAGCGGATCGCCGTGACGGGTCACTCCTGGGGCGGCCAGACGGCGCAAGCACTCCTCGGCGCACGCATCGTCGATGAGGAAGGTCAGGTGGGAGGCGACATGTCTGACAGTCGTGTCGCCGCGGGCATCCTCTTCGCCGCCACCGGCCTCGGTGGCGACGACCTGCACCCGTTCGCGCAGGCAAACTTCCCCTTCATGCGTCCCTCGTTCCACGAGCTCACCACCCCGACGCTCGTCGTCGCCGGCGACCACGACCAGTCGAAGATGTCGAGCCGCGGACCAGACTGGTTCACCGACGCCTACACGCACAGCCCCGGCGCCACCGATCTCCTGACCTTCTACGGTGCCGAGCACGGCTTGGGTGGGATCGTCGGCTATGAAGTTGCCGAGACCACCGACGAGAACCCCGAGCGGGTCGCCGTCATCCAGCGGATGAGCACCGCTTACCTCCGGAGCGCCCTGCACCTCGACGAGAACACATGGTCCGCTGCCCGCGAGGTGTTCGGCAACAGCGGAGACCTGATCGGACGCGCCGACAGCAAGTGACCGCACGGCCACGCACGATCACAACCGCTACCACCGACTCGTTGTTCGAGGCGGAGTCGCTGACGGTTCAGCCGAGCCAATCCGGGAAATCCCGTCAGCATGCGCCAGGACTGGCGGTGGTCGTCGATGATTGCGCGCACCTCGTCCAGGCAACGCTCGAAGGCGGCGGTAGCGGTGCTGCGAGGCATGTGATCCTCCTCTCACTTGTCGAGCTCGTTCCTCGTCGGTCCAACGACAGATCGTGCCCGGCTCCTGCACCTCGACCACAAGGTTGAGGTCGACGATCCGTTCACGCTGCGCCGTCGGTCGCCGGTGGTCCGGCGCGTCGTGCGCCGCAGTGGGCCACCGGCGTAGCGAGTTCGGGTCCGCGAGCGGGGATCAGGGAAGGACGATGACCTTGCCGGCGACGCGGCCCTCGGCGGCCTCGGCGTGTAATGCGGGGAGCTCCTCCAGGGGGATACGCCGGGTCACCTCCACCGTGAGAGCTCCGGTCTCCACGAGTGAGACGAGTTCGGTGAGTCGGTCCCGGTGGGGGAGGACGAACACCGTCGCTGCCCGGACGCCGCGTGCGGCGTCACTCGGGGTGGCCATGAACGCCGTGGTGCTGACGACGATGCCGCCGTCGCGGACGGTCTGCACGTAAGCCCCGAACAGGTCCGGTTCGATCGGCGCGAGGTTGAGCAGCACGTCCACCTGCCTGTCGACCGCGCCGAGCAGGTCGGTCGTCGTGTGATCGATGATCTGGTCTGCTCCGGCAGCACGGACGGCCTCGATGCTGCGCGGGCTCGCCGTGGCGACGACCTCGATGCCCGCCCGCTTGGCGAGCTGGATGGCGTACTTGCCGACGACACCACCGGCGCCGACGATGAGGACCCGCTCGCCCTGTTGGAGCTCGCCGTCATCGAAGAGGGCCTGCCATGCGGTCAGGGCGACGGACGGGAGTCCCGCCGCGTCCGCGAGCGGGATGCTCGCCGGTGCCGCAACCACGGCCTCGGCGGGAGCGAGGACGAACTCCGCGGCACCTCCGTCGCGTTCCATGGGGAGGAACGCGATCACCTCGTCACCCACCATGGCTGCCGTCACGTCGTCGCCGATGGCGTCGATGGTGCCCGACACGTCGTATCCGGGCACGTGGGGCAGCTCGATGGGGATCGGCAGGAAACCTGCCCGCATCCCGGCGTCCGCTGCATTGAACGCCGATGCGGCCACGCGGATCCGCACCTGTCCCGCGCCCGGCTCGGGCCGATCGAGGTCCACGACCTCGAGGACCTCGGGCCCGCCGACCTCGGAGAACTGCACTGCCTTCATGATCTCGTTCCTCTCTAAGTGATTCGAGTTCGACGCCGAACATCTCGCGCGCATCCTCGGGAAGGTGACCACGCACCTCCGCGCTGCACCACCCCGGTCGGCCTCTCGCCGTCGAAAGGCTCGAGCTCGGGTCCCAGGTGGGGCATCGGTCACCGGCCCTGGATGCGGTCCGTGCGGTCGGGGCCGGCCCCTGCACGGGCCGCCAGCCGAGCGGCGCCGTCGACGCTCAAGGCGGACCGGAGCAAAGCCGGACCTGGTCCGGTGCACGTCGAGGCCATCGGGTCAACGGCCCGGGAGCGTGTCGAGCGCCAACGAACGGGCTGCGAGGAGCTCGGCGTAGGTGCCGTCCCGCTCGGCCCAGCGCAGTCGCTGCGCGGCCTGCACGACGACCTCGCCGGGGGCCGGCTCCTGGGTCAACAGGGCGACGACCTCGTCGAGGTACGTCTCGAGGGGCAGGGCTGCCGGGTTGATCTTCTCCTGGCCAGCCGTCGCGACGGCCGGCGGGACGAGCTCGGTCACGTGGACGCCTGTGCCGGCGAGCTGAGCCCGCAGAGCCTCGGTGTAGGCGTGGACGCCCGCCTTCGACGCTCCGTAGGAGGGCATCAGTGGGAACGGGACGAACGCGATGCCCGACGACACCGTGACGACGTCCCCGCCTCCGCGACGGACCAGATGAGGCGTGAAGGCGTCCACGGCACGGATCGTGCCGAGCAGGTTCACGGCTATGGTCGTCTCTGCGGCGGCGAAGTGGGAAGGGTCGCGCAGGTCTTCCATGAGCATGACCCCCGACATCGTGACCACCATGTCGAGGTCGGGATGCGCCTCCAGGACCTCGTCCCTGGCGCGGGTCACGGAGTCGGCATCGGTGACGTCGATGCGAACGGTCTCGAGGTCGTCGACCTTGCTGGTGTCGCGTCCGGCGACGACGACGGTGCTGCCGGAAGCGGCGAAGCGGCGTGCGAGGCCAAGGCCGATGCCGGAGGTGCCGCCGATGACGAGGACGGCGCGGTCGATGATGTCCATGGTGTCTCTTCCTGATGGGAACGGGTGCAGGGCGATGCTCGCCCCGCGCGCCGCGGGCAGCGAGGCCCCGGGTGATCCAGGGAGTGACAGGACCCCTGCTCCGGCACCGCCTGATGGGTATCGTCACGACCATGGACGCTGCCGCACGGACGAACGCGCTCGGTGAGTACCTGCAGGCCCGGCGCGGCCTGGTCTCTCCCGAGCACGTGGGCCTGCCCGCAGGGACACGTCGACGGGTGCCGGGCCTGCGCCGCGAGGAGGTCGCCCTCCTCGCGGGCATCAGTGCCGACTACTACCTGAGGCTCGAACGCGGCCGCGACAGCAACCCCTCCCTGCAAGTGCTCGAGGCGCTCGCCCGTGTGCTGCAGTTGGACGACGTCGAGACGGCCTGGCTCTGGGACCTCGCGACGCCACGGCCGCGCGTGAGACGCGCTCGGCCCGTGGAGCGGGTCCCGGCACGACTGCAGCACCTGCTCGCCGCCCTCGACGTGCCCGCGTTCGTCGAGGGACGCTACTTCGACGTCCTCGCCTCGAACAAGGCGGCGGTGTCATTGTCTCCGCGGCTCGTCCCCGGGGAGAACCGCTTGCGGTCCCTGCTGCTCGACCCAGCGGAGCGTGGGTTCCACCGTGACTGGGAGGGCGCGGTGGCGTCGTTCGTCGGCGCCGCCCGGAAGACCCTGGGCCACGACGAGAGCGATCCCCGCGCGGTCGAACTGGTCGGGGAGCTCTCCCTGGCCAGCGCCCGCTTCCGCACCCTCTGGGCCCGGCATGATGTCCGGGCACTGGACGGCGGCAGCGTGACGGTCGATCATCCCAGGGTCGGCCCGCTCGACCTGCATCGCGAGAAGCTGCCCGTGGGCGAGGTCATCCTTGTGATCTACTACCCTGACGAGCACAGCGACAGCGCCGACAAGCTCCATCTGCTCTCGACATGGGATGCCAGCGCACCAAACCTTGCACTCGGCCCGCGCACGTGATCGTCCAACGGGATGCCTGGTGTGACCAGCGCGTCCAGCGTCCGGTTCGCCACCACGGTGACGGTGGCCATGCCTGTACCGTCTCGGGTCGCTTGCACCACGGCTTCCTTGATCTCGCCTGGGGATGAGCTCGAGATGGCGCGGGCGTCTCTGACGTCGGCGCCCGCTGGCATGCACTTTTCGGGCCGCGCCCGGTAGCCGATCCCCTTCCAGAACGCTCTGCGCGCCCTAGTGTCGGAGCATGTTCGGTGCCCTTCCGCCCTCCGCCGCCGTCCTCACAGAAGAGGACCATGCCCTTGTCGAGGCGGCTCGTTCGACCATCGATGCCGTCACTGATGCCGGCCCAGATGAGGACGGTGTGCACACCATGGGTGCAGCAGTTCGCGCCGCAGACGGCCAGATCTTCACCGGCGTGAACGTCTACCACTTCACGGGCGGACCCTGTGCCGAACTCGTGGCGCTCGGAGCAGCCCGCGCCGGCGGCGCCACTGAACTGACTCACGTGGTCGCCGTGGGCAACCACGGCCGGGGTGTCAAGAGCCCGTGTGGCCGCGACCGCCAAGTCCTCGCGGACTACCACCCGCATGTCCGCGTCATTCTGCCCGGACCTGACTGCCTCGTGAGTGTGACAGCAAGCGACCTGCTGCCACTTGCCTTCGATCACAGCGCCGAACAGGTCTGATGAATCGTCCGTAGGGCGATCAGCTGTCGAGACGCTCGGTCCCTTCGGGTCGAGCGCCCGATTCGGCCGTTCGGCAGTGCTCGGGGGCTGCCGCGAAGTGCAGCCATCCGGGCAGTGCTTCGACGAACGCGTCACGTGTGGTCGGGTCGTTCGTCACGGTCCAGTCGACCTGCTCGTGGACCTCGGTTTCGTACTTGTCCCACTCGAACCAGTTGATCATCCGTACGTTCGGGAAGGCAGCAGCGGTCTCAGCGGAGAAGACCTGCGACCACCATGCCTTCTTGATCGCGAGTTCACCGTCGGCGTCGCCGCGCGGAACGACGAGCGCAGCGGTTTCGGGGATGGCGACCGGCTTGTTGCGTCGCACGCCGAACAGGTCGTAGAAGTCCGGTACGGCGGTCTCGTCGCCGCCAGCGCCGTTGTAGGTACCGGTGAGCTTCGCTGCGAACTTGCCTTCCTCCGGTAGGACGTTCGCTCCCCAGGGTGCCGCGGCTCCCCAGAGGTAGATGGACAGGCCGACCCAGTCGACGACGTCATCGCCGGGGTAGTACGGCGTGTACGGGTCATCGCGTGCCGTGAGGACTCCGTCGCCGTCCGTGTCCAGCACGTCGAAGGCAGGCGTCCCAGCGACCGCCGCCGACGGGCCGCCCGCGAAGGGGTAGCCGCCGCCCTCGTTCGGTGCCCACATCGTCGCGCTACCGGGCGCTCCACTCCGCAGCGCGCCGGCGACCCGTCGGAACGCGGCGACGTACGCGTTGGGCTGCTGCCCCCAGGGGTACCAGGACCCGTTCATCTCGTGTGCGAATCGCACGATGACCGGGACACCGTTCTGCTGGATCCCGTTCACCAGTGCGGCGATGTCGTCCGCAACCCGGTCAGTGACGGGTTCCAGGCCCTTCTGCGGCTCGAGGGTGAGGAGCAGCGTGCCACCCTCACCGCGCACCTGCTCGGCGGCTGCGTTCACGTCCTCGCGGTCGTGCGTGTTGAGCGGGATGTCGGCGAACACCACCGCGACAGCGGGCTTCCGGCCCAGCAGAGACGCGTAGTCCTGAAGTGTCTGGTGACCCCAGTCGAGGTTCACGCCGAACAGCGCTCCGGCGTCAGGGACGACCTCGGCTGCCGTTCGGGGATCGCACCGGGTTCCCGAGCTCCTGAACGCCCGCGGGAACGTCGTGCAGCCGGTGACTGCGACCGAGCTGACCAGCGTCAAGCCCGCAACCGCTGTCATCGACAAGAACGATCGGCGAGGAACGGAGCGGGCCACACCCACATCATCCCAGCAGCCAGCAGCCAGGAGCCAGCAGCCAGCAGCAGTGTCCGATAGCCGGTCGTTCACCGCTTCACGCTCGAACGTGACAACCACGACAACTTCTCTCGGGCCGCCTGGCCTGGGCATTCTCGTATGACTGTCCCGCGAAACTACCCGGTGATGGGGCGCTGAACGCTACACAACTGGCGACGTCACCTGCGGCCGAGCACGTCGTCGAGGTGCCCTGGGTGGACCTGCACGACGTCGAGCCGGACGATCGACGGCTGTGGACTGGTCGGTCGGCCTGGGCACTCGCGATCCTGACCGCTTCCGGCTGGCTCGGCCTGCTTGCACGGCCCGCACTGGGCTCACCGCTGGGCGCGAGCGCCTCCGAGCGCCTCCGAGTCGGACGTGCTCGTGCGCAGGACGCGCGCTGCGCTACGCGGCGGAGGCAGGACAGCGGCCCCGCGGCTGATCCGTCACGACGCCCTCGGGTCTCGAGGCGTGGTCACGATGCCGTTGACATTGCTTTTACAGCGCTGTAAAACTGGGCTGGCGCGACGGAGCGCGAGAAGGAGTGACCATGGTCATGAGCAGCACATCGGCACGGTCGGCGCTCAGTCGGCGCGGGTTCCTCGCGAGCGCCATCGGCGGAACCGCCCTCGGGACGCTGGCGCTCGCCGGGTGCTCGACCCCGTCCCCGGGCGGTGCCGCCGCGGGTGGCACGACGCTGCGCTTCTACGAGCAGAAGCAGGAGGTCATCGCCTACTTCGACGACCTGCTGCGCAGGTTCGAGCGTGAGCACCGCGGGCTGCGTGTCGTCCACGACAGCACCGGCGCCATCGCCCCGCAGTTCGTCCGCGGTGAACCGGCCGACGTCGGTTGCTTCAACGACAACCTCGAGCTCGCCCGGTACATCGAACGCGGCGTGCTCCGCGACCTGAGCCACCTGCCGTCGGCCGCACGGGTACGGAAGGACATCGACGGGCTGACCACCCAGTACGCGAAGTTCGAGGACCGCACGAGCGTGCTGCCCTTCTCGCTCGCCGCCGCCGGCGTCATCTACAACAAGCGCATCTTCGCCGAGCAGGACCTGCCCGTGCCGACGACGTGGGACGAGTTCGTCGACGTGTGCACGGCGCTGCAGCAGACCGACGTCATCCCGATCTACGCCACCGACCGCGACACGTGGACACTGTGGCAGGGGCTCTTCGACTACTCGGTGGGCAGCCTCGTCGACACGGGGTCCTTCTTCCGGAAGATGAAGGAGCTCGGCACGGACGTCGGACCCGACTCCGAGGTGTCCTTCGAGCAGGACTTCGCGGTGCCGATGGAGCGCGCGAAGAAGATCTCGTCCTTCTTCAACCCCGACCACGCCACCCGCTCCTACGCCGACGGCAACCTGGCGTTCGGGCAGGGCAAGGTCGCGATGTACCTGCAGGGACCGTGGGCGCTCAGCCAGATCGCACTGGTCGACGAGGACCTCCCGGTGGGGACGTTCCCCCTGCCGGTGTCGAACGACCCCGGTGACCGGCAGGTCCGCGTCAACATCGACCTCGGGCTCTGGATCCCGACCACCACCCCGCACCTCGACGAGGCGCAGGAACTCGTCGAGTTCCTCATGCGGCCGGAGGTGATCGACACCTACAACATCGACAACCTCGCGTTCTCGACCACCGAGGACGCGGCGCCGCAGACGGACGAGCGGATCGTCGGCCTGCAGTCGTTCGTCGACGACGGCGCGTTCTACCAGGGCGCCGGCACCTTCATCCCCACCTCCATCCCGCTCGGCAACTACCTGCAGACCGCGATCCGGAGCGGCGACTTCGAGTCGATGCTGCGCCGGCTCGACACCGACTGGCGACGCCTCGCCGGCCGCTCGGCGACGGTCTGACCGACGCACCAGGCACCGCCGACCAGGACCCCAGGAGCCACCATGACCATGCAAGCCCCCCTGACCCCCGAGACCGACGACGCACGCCCCGGTCCTGCCACAGCCGCCACCCGCGTGTACCGACGCGTCGGCTCGCTGCGCCGCACCGAGGGCATGTACTACCTGTTCCTCGTGCCGGCCCTCGTGCTCTTCACGGCGTTCGTCGTCGTGCCGGCGTGCGTCGGTGTGTTCTACAGCTTCACCGACTACCTCGGCTTCGGGCAGTGGCACTTCCTGGGCATCGAGAACTACCGCGCGCTCGTCTCCGACCCCGCGATCCTCGGGTCGTACGGCTTCACGCTCGGTTTCGCGGTCGTGACCGTGATCGTCACGCAGGTGCTCGCCCTGGCACTGGCCATCGCCCTGACGAAGCGGGTCCGCTTCGCCAGCGGACTCCGTGCGGTGTTCGTCATCCCGATGGTCGTGTCGGGCATCATCGTCGCCTACGTGTTCAACTACCTGTTCTCGAACACGCTGCCGGCACTGGCGACCTCGGTCGGGTTCGGTCCGCTCGAGCAGAGCATCCTCGGCGACCCGGGCCTCGCCTGGCTCGCCATCGTCATCGTGTCCGCGTGGCAGACGATCCCCGGTGCGTTGCTCGTGTACACGGCCGGGCTCACGTCGATCCCGACGGACGTCTACGAGGCGAGTTCGCTCGACGGGGCCGGGGCCTGGAAGCAACTCCGGTCGATCACGCTCCCGCTCATCGGCGGCTTCATCCTCATCAACACGGTGCTCGGCGTGAAGGGCTACCTCGGCGCCTACGACGTCATCGTCGGTCTCACCAACGGCGGACCCGGATCGGCGACGAGCAGCGTCGCGATGACGATCTTCACCGGCTTCACCAGCGGTGACTACGCCTACCAGATGGCCAACGCGACCGTCTTCTTCATCATCACCGTCCTCATCTCGGTCCTGCAGCTCGCAGTGACGCGCGGAAGGAACCTCCGACTCGCATGAGCGCCATCGACACCCGGTCCCCGGCGACCGCCGCCGCCCGCACCACGTCCGACCGTCCGCGTCGCCACCGGCTCGGTCGCGTCGACTGGCCCCTGACGATCGTCCTGGCGATCGCCTCCCTCACCGTCCTCGTCCCGCTGTACGTGACCGTCGCGATGGCGTTCAAGACCAGCGCACAGGCGGTCGACGGCAACGCCCTGTCCCTGCCGCTGCCGTTCAACCCCGCGAGCTTCGCCGAGGCATGGTCCCTCACCCGGTTCCCGGTGTCGTTCTCGGTCTCGCTCGGGGTGGCCGCCCTGACCGTCGTCGTGACGCTGCTGCTCAGCTCGCTCGCCTCGTACGCGATCGTGCGGAACTGGCACCGCCGCTTCTTCCGCTGGTCGTTCGTGTACCTGCTGGCCGCGATGTTCCTGCCGTTCCCCGTCGTCGCGCTGCCGCAGATCAAGTTCACCGCGATGATCTCGCTCGACAACCCGGTCGGCGTCGCGATCCTGCACGCCATGTTCCAACTGTCGTTCAGCGTGCTGCTCTACTCGGCGTTCCTCCGCTCCATCCCCGTCGAGCTCGAGGAGAGCGCACGCATCGACGGCGCCTCGACGTGGCAGATCTTCTGGCGGGTCATCCTGCCGCTGCTCGGACCGATGAACGCCACCGTCGGCATCTTCGCCTTCCTGGCGTCCTGGAACGACTTCATGCTGCCGTCGCTCGTCACCGCCGACCCCGGCCTGCAGACGCTGCCCGTCGTGCAGAACATCTTCCAGAGCCAGTTCGGCACGAACTACAACGTCGCGTTCGCCTCGTACCTCATGGCCATGGCGCCGACGATCGTGGTCTACCTGTTCGCACAGCGCTGGGTGATCAGCGGTGTGACGCAGGGTGCCGTGAAGAGCTGACCCGAGCGGCGCGGCCGACCCGGGCAGCCGACGCGAGCCGCGTGGCGGGCGCACCCCGAGCCTCCAGACCGACGACGGCCGCACCGGCCGAGACAGGACCACCACCGTGACCACGCCGACCACCGGCCCCCTGCCCACGATCCGCCCCTTCCCGGGGTCCGACCCAGCCGCCTCGCCCGACGCCGTCGTGCAGGGCGACCACTGGCGCGTCACCGTGCTGCAGGACGGCCTGTTCCGGGTCGAGTGGAGCGACGACGGCGGCTTCGAGGACCGCGCCTCGACCTTCGCGGTCCGACGCCGGCTCGCGGTGCCCGAGTACACCGTGACGCGCCGCGGCGACGGCGTCGAGGTGACGACCGACCGCGCCACCCTGCGCTACGACGGCCGGCCGTTCTCGGCGACCGGGTTCGTCGTCGAGACGTCCGGTCCGGACGCGAACCGCTGGCGCTACGGGCAGGAGCCCCGCGACCTCGGCGGCACCGGCCGGACGCTCGACGACGTCGACGGCCGGATGCCGCTCGAGTCCGGCGTCCTGGCGCGGGACGGCATCGTCATGCTCGACGACAGCGAGTCGTTCCTGTTCGAGGACGACGGCTGGGTCGGCAGCCGCGTACCCGGACGACGCGACGTCAGCGTCTTCGCGTACGGGCGGGACTACGCCGCTGCGCTCCGTGCGTTCCACGCGGTGTCCGGGCCGCCGACGCTGATGCCGCGGTGGGCGCTCGGCAACTGGTGGAGCCGGTACCACCCGTACTCCGACGAGTCCTACCTGGCGCTGCTCGACCGGTTCGACGAGGAACGCCTGCCCTTCTCGGTCGCCGTGATCGACATGGACTGGCACCGTGTCGACTCGGTGCCGCCACGGTTCGGCAACGGGTGGACCGGGTACTCGTGGGAGCCGTCGCTGTTCCCCGACCCGCCCGCGTTCCTCGCCGAGCTGCACCGCCGCGGCATGCGCACGACGCTCAACCTGCACCCGGCCGACGGGGTCCGGGCGTTCGAGGACGCCTACCCGGCGATGGCCGCCGCGACGGGCATCGACCCGGACACCGAGCAGACCGTCGGGTTCGACCCCACCGACCCGGACTTCCTGCGCGCGTACTTCGAGGTCCTGCACCGCCCGCTCGAGGAGCAGGGCGTCGACTTCTGGTGGATCGACTGGCAGCAGGGCCGCACGACGAGCATCCCGGGCGTCGACCCCCTCTGGGTGCTCAACCACTTCCACCTGCTCGACTCGGCGCGGGACGGCGGCGCCGGCATGACCTTCTCGCGCTACGCCGGCCCCGGGAGCCACCGCTACGCCGTCGGCTTCTCCGGCGACGCGGTGGTCTCGTGGGCGTCGCTGGCGTTCCAGCCGGAGTTCACCGCGACCGCCGCCAACATCGGGTACCCCTGGTGGAGCCACGACATCGGCGGCCACACCCGCGGTGTCCGCGACGACGAGCTCGCGACGCGGTGGGTGCAGTTCGGGGTGTTCTCGCCGATCATGCGCCTGCACTCGGCGAACAACCCCTTCATCCGGAAGGAGCCGTGGGTGTTCCCCGCCGAGCCGCGTGCGGCGATGGGCGAGGCCCTGCGCCTCCGCCACCGGCTCGTGCCCTACCTGCACAGCATGAACCACCTGGCGGCCGCGGGCACGGCGCTGGTCCGGCCGATGTACCACCTGGAGCCGCACCGCGACGAGGCGTACCGCGTGCCGAACGAGTACGCCTTCGGGACCGAGCTGCTCGTCGCGCCGATCGTCGAGCCGCGCGACCCGGTGACCCTGCGCGGCCGTGCCCGCGCGTGGCTGCCGTCCGGCACGTGGACCGACGTCTTCACCGGCACCACCTACGCCGGGGACCGGTTCGTCGACCTCCACCGCACGATCGACACGATCCCGGTGCTGCTCCGCGCCGGCGGGATCCTGCCGCTCGCCGCTCCGGAGGAGGTCGACGCGACGGTGAACCCGACCGCGCTCGAGGTGCTCGTCGCACCGGGCGCGTCGGGGTCGTTCACGCTCGTCGAGGACCGCGAGGGAGCGGCCGACGCCGGCGACGCCGGCGGTGCCGGCGGTGCCGGTGATGCCGGCGGTGTCGGCGACCCGGCCGGCAGCGTCTGCCGGACGGTGCTCGCATGGGACCGTGACACCGCCACCTTCCGGGTCGACCCGGCATCGGGCGACCTCGATGCCGTCCCGGCGCGGCGACGGTGGCGGATCACCTTCCTCGGGTCCCCTGCCGACGGGCAGGACGTGGCCGTGGTCGCGCCCGGCCGTTTCTCGGTCGACGTCGAGGTCACGAGCGACGAGGGCGCCGTCATCACCCTGGCCGGTCTCCCGACGGTCGGGATCGACGCCCGCGACGCGGCACGCGAGCTGCTCGAGCACGCCCAGGCCGGCAACCCGGAGAAGCTCGCCGCGTGGGAGGTCGTGGACCGCGACGAGCCACGCGCCGACCGCATCGCCGAGCTCGAGGCCATCGGGCTGCCGGGGTCACTGCGGCGCGCCCTGGTCGAGCTGCTGGGGAGCGTGCAGCCGGGCCTGTCCTGACGGCTCCGCGCGTGCTCCCGACGGGTCGGCGGGCGGATGCCCGTTCGGGTCACCGGACGCGTCAGTCCACCGACCCGTCCGGGTAGGGCGCGCTCTCCCCCACGAGCAGTCGGTGCCCCACCGTGACGGACCGCCCGTCCCCGGGGCGGCCCTCGATGCGCTCGCGCAGACGCCCGAGCGCGGCCTCGGCGAGCGCGACGGTGTCCGGTGCGACCGACGTCAGGCTCGGCACCAGGCTCGCGGCCAGACCGATGGCGTCCCACCCGACCACCGCGACGTCCCGGGGCGCCTCGAGGCCGCGCAGACGCATCGCCCGGAGCGCGCCGACGGCTGCGAGGTCGTCGCGGCAGAGCAGCGCGTCGATCGACAGGCCCGCGTCGAGGGCCCGACCGAACGCGTCCTCCGCGCCACGGGCGTCGCCGACGGCACGCGGGACGCAGAGCGACGGGTCGAACGACAAGCCTGCGGCGGCCAGACCGTCGCGGTACCCCTCGAGACGGAACGTCGACGTGCGGGACTGCTCGCCGACCTCGTGTCCGAGGAACCCGATGCGTCGGCGGCCGAGTGCGGCGAGGTGCGCGACGGCCTCGGCTGCGGCACGCACGTTGTCGATCGCGACGAGGTCCGCGCCCTCGGGCCGCACGTCCTCACCGAGGAACACCACGGCGGTGTCGCCGCGGGCGCGGTCGATCTCGGCCGGCGTGAGCACCTGGGGGTGGATGACGACGCCGTCGACCACGCCCGCCTCGCGCCCGCGGACGGCGGACAGCTCCCCGCCCGGGGACCCGGCGGTCTCCTCGAGCAGGAGTTGGTACCCGTGCGCGGCGCACACCTGCGAGAACACGTGTGCCAGCTCGGCGAAGTACGGGCGACGGAGGTCGGGGAAGGCGAACGCGAGCATGTTCGTGCGGCCGGTCGCGAGGCTGCGGCCGGACACGTTCGGCCGGTAGCCGAGCGCGTCGACGGACTCCTGCACCCGCGTCCGCATGGCGTCGCTGACGTGCTGGTAGCCACGGACGACGTTCGAGACCGTCTTCATCGAGACGCCGGCGTGCTCCGCGACGTCCTGCAACGTGACCCGGCCCACCCGCTCACCGTACCGTTGACGCCCGCTTTACAGCGCTGTAAATTGCAGGATCATGAGCACCGTCGCTTCCTCTGCCCCGGCCGACGTCGGCACCGTCCCCCTCGCGAGTCGCCAGGACGGCAGGTACCCGCGACCCCAGGCGGTGCGGCGCGACTGGGTGGACCTCGGCGGCCCGTGGTCCTTCCGTCACGACGACGAGGACACCGGCACGGACTCCGGTTGGGCCGCGGGCCTGCCGTCCCCGCGCACGATCACGGTGCCGTTCCCGCCGGAGTCGGAGGCGTCCGGCATCGCCGAACCCGGGTTCCACCCCGTGGTCTGGTACGCCCGGGCCATCGGCCGCGACGAGCTCGCCGCCGCCGGCCGCGGAGCCGAGCGACCCCGCCTGCTGCTGCACTTCGGCGCCGTCGACCACCGCGCGCAGGTCTGGATCGACGGCCGCTTCGTCGGCGAGCACGAGGGCGGGCACACCCCGTTCACGTTCGACGTCACGACCCTGCTCACGGGCGGCTCCGACACCGACGAGCACCTGCTCGTGGTCCGCGCCGAGGACGACCCCCACGACGCCACGCTGCCGCGCGGCAAGCAGGACTGGCACGAGGAAGCACACGCCATCTGGTACCGCCGCACGACCGGCATCTGGCAGACGGTCTGGTTGGAGGCTGTGCCCACCACCGCGGTCGACTCGCTCCGGTGGACCCCCGCCGGACCGGCCGCCACCGCGCTGACCGTGCGCTTCCGCGGACGCGTCCCGGCCGGCGCACGGCTCCGCGTGGCGCTCCGCTTCGACGAGCGCGACGAGGACCTCGGGACCACCGACTGGGACGCGACCGCCTGCCACCCGACGCTCGACGTGACGGTGCCGATCGCGCGGCAGCGCAACGGGCAGGCCGAGGACGAGCTGACCTGGTCGCCGGAGACCCCGAGACTCGTCGACGCCGTGCTCACCCTGGTCGACGCCGACGGCCGGGTCCTCGACGTGGTCGCGAGCTACCTGGGCGTGCGGAGCGTCGGCGTGGGCGGCGGTCGGTTCCTGCTCAACCGGCAGCCGTACCCGGTGCGGAGCGTCCTCGACCAGGCGTTCTGGCCGGAGTCGCACCTCGCCGCACCCCACCCGCTCGCCCACCGGCAGGAGGTCGAGCTCATCAAGGCGCTCGGCTTCAACGCCGCCCGGATGCACCAGAAGATCGAGGACCCGCGGTTCCTGTACTGGGCCGACCGCCTCGGCCTGCTGGTCTGGGGCGAGGCACCGGCAGCGTACGAGTTCTCCCCCACCGCCGTGCAGCGGCTCACCACCGAGTGGATCGCCGCCGTCGAGCGCGACGCATCGCACCCGTCGATCGTCACCTGGGTGCCCTTCAACGAGTCGTGGGGCATCCAGCACGTGGTCTCCGACCCGGCGCAGCAGGCGTACGCCCGGGCGCTCGTCGACCTGACGCGCGCCCTGGACCCGTCGCGTCCGGTGATCAGCAACGACGGCTGGGAGCAACAGGACACGGACATCGTCACGATCCACGACTACGAGGGGGACGGGGCGGTGCTCGCGCGCACCTACGCGGACGACGCCGCGCGCACCCGTGCCCTCGAGGGCCTGGCACCGTCGGGGCACCCGCAGTTCGTCGGTGGCGCCGTCGACCACGGACAGCCGGTGATGCTCACCGAGTTCGGCGGCGTGCGGTACCAGGCCGCCGGACGACGACAGGAGGGCTGGGGCTACACGGCCGCCACGGACGACGAGGACTGGGTCGTCCGCATCGCCGCGCTGCACGACGCCGTCCGCACGAGCACGTTCCTCGCGGGCTCCTGCTGGACGCAGCTCACCGACACGATGCAGGAGACCAACGGGCTGCTCAACGCCGACCGGTCGCCGAAGGTGCCGATCGAGCAGATCCGCCGCGCGGTGACCGGGAGCTGACGAGGACGGGGGTCGTCCTCGGGCGGGCGGGTTCGGGGCCGGGTACGCTGCGGTCACCAGCGGACGGGCGTCGGAAGGGGCACGCGATGGACCAGCGGTACGGACACCTGCCGGAGCGTCCCCGCGCGGAAGACCTCGTCGTCGAGGTCCCCGCGTTCGAGGACGACCGTCCGCAGCCCGAGCCCGAACCACCCGCCGGCGCGCCCGAACTCGTCGCGGCGACGCGGTTCGCGCAGACCTCGCACGAGGCGCCCACGATCCGCCGGACGCAGTTGCGCACGGGAGCGTGGATCGCCGGGATCCCCATCGCCGCCCTGGCCCTCGTCGCGATCGTCCAGGTCCTGTTCGCCGACTGAGCGCAGCCGCGAGCCGCACGACCGGACCGCGCCGCGCCTCCCGTCCGGCCGGTCTGTTGCACCGGCGGTATACCAAGCCGTAGCATCAGCTCACCGCACAACCCCCACAGGGCCACGACTGCCACCACCGGTCCGCCCGCGGCGAGCGCTCCACCGATGCAGCCCTGGCCGTCCGCTGCCGGCACACGCCCCACTGGACCCGCACGTGAACACCTCTCCCTTCGGTCTGTACGACCCTGCCCGCGAGTCGAGCGACTGCGGCGTCGGCTTCATCACCCGACTCGACGGCACCCCGAGCCACGACGTCATCGTCCGCGGCGACGAGGCGCTGTGCGCCATCCCCCACCGGGGCGGCAAGTCCGCCGAGGGCGTCGGTGACGGCGCGGGCGTGAGCATCGACCTGTCGGTGGAGTTCTTCAGCGCGATCACCGGCGAGGCCCTGCTCGCCGGCCACTTCGGCGTGGCCAACTGCTTCGTGCCGGCCGACGCCGACGGACGCGCCGCGGCCGAGCGGTCGGTGACCACCGCGATCGAGCACGAGGGCTTCGAGCTCCTGCTCGTCCGCGACGTCCCGGTGGACCACACCGTCGCCCGGCCCGAGGCCGAGCAGTACCAGCTGCCGATCGTGCAGTGGGTGTTCCGGGCGCCGGAGCAGTGGACCCGCACCGAGGTGGACGCCGCCGCGAACCGAGCACTGCTCGCCGTCGAGGCCGTCTCGTACACGCAGGCCGCCGCACAGCACGCCGAGCACGCCGCCCTGTACCCGCTGTCGCTCAGCGCGCGGACGCAGATCCTCAAGGGACGCCTGAACTCCGGCGAGGTCATCGGCTACTTCAGGGACCTGCGGGACCCACGGCACTCCGTCCGCACGCTCTACTTCCACACCCGCTTCTCGACGAACACCGAGCCGCACCCGACGATGGCGCAGCCGTTCCGGTTGATGGCGCACAACGGCGAGCTCAACACCGACCGGAAGAACCGGCTGTCGGACGAGGCGCTCGCCGCCGCTCGGACCCGCAGCATCGTGCGGCCCCCGGGGCAGTCCGACTCGAGCCGTCTCGACCAGACGCTGCAGAGCCGCGTGTTCGACGACGGGCTCGAGATCGTCGAGGCCGTCGTCTCGCTCATGCCGCCGGCGTGGGAGAACGACCGCACGCTCACCCCGGACGTCCGCGACATGCTCGAGTACTTCTCGCTGTACGAGGAGAAGAACGACGGACCCGCCGCGGTGATCTTCAGCGACGGCGACGTCGTGGGCGCCCGGCTCGACCGCCTGGGGCTCCGACCGCTGCGCACCGTGCAGACCGCCGAGTACCTGATGGTGGCGTCCGAGGCCGGTCAGGTCACGTTCCCCGCGGACGAGGTCGTGCACCGCGGCCGGATCGAGGCCGGCGGCATGCTCGTCGTCGACCACCGCACCGGAACGGTGATGCGCACCGACGACGTCCTCCGGATGCTCGCCGCACGTCGCGACTACGCGACGCTGCTCGACGCCGCCCGCGTGCACCTCGACGACCTGCCTGCGCCCGACTACGACCGCGGGACGAGCACGCTCGGCTACGACGGCGACCTGTCGCTCGCGGGCCGCTACGTCGCGTACTCCCTGAACCAGGAGAGCTTCCGGTTCATGCTCGACCCGATGCTCGCCAACGGGTCGGAGCGGATCTCGGCGATGGGCTACGGCAACGCCATCAACGCGCTGAGCGACACCGAGGGCGGCATGGCGAAGTACTTCTCGCAGCGCTTCGCCCAGGTGACGAACCCGCCGCTCGACTCGATCCGCGAGGCCGACGGCATGTCGATGCGCGTCGCCCTCGGGGCCAAGCCCGACGGCACCGGCAGCACGAGCCGCCAGATCGTCGTGGACTCCCCTGTCCTCGGGCACCTCGACATGGTCCGCCTGCGCGACCAGACGATCGTGCCGCTCGAGCGCTTCGACATGCTCTACGTGCCGGTCGTCGGCGACGAGCAGGCGAACGCCGACGCGGTGCGCACCGCGACCGAGCAGCTCGCCGAGGCCGTCGTGGCCTTCGCCGAGCGCCAGGGCGGCATCGCGGTCCTGACCGACCGCTCGGTGTCGTCGACGCACGCGCCCCTCCCCGTGATCCTCGCCGTGGCCGCCGTGAACCAGCGACTCATCGAGACCGGGCTGCGCCTGCGGGTCTCCGTGGTCGCCGAGTCCGGACAGCTGCCATCGTCACACCACGTGGCCACCGCCCTGGGCTTCGGGGCCTCGGCTGTGTACAGCTTGTCCGCCCGGCTTCGTGCGGAGGAGAAGTACCCCGCCGCCCCCGCGCCCGCCGGTCAGCTGACGGAGACCGACGCCGCCCTCAAGCGCTTCCGCAAGGCAGCCGAGAAGGCCCTGGCGAAGACGATGGGCCGCGTCGGCCTGTGCACCGCGGAGAGCTACATCGGCGGCGAGTTCTTCGAGCCGAACTACCTCGACACCGGCGACGACCTGTTCGCCCGGGTCTTCCCGCACATGGACGCCCCGGTCGGCGGCGTCGGCTTCGCCCGCATCGCCCAGGCCGCGACGGAGTGGCACGAGCGCGCCCGGTCGGTGGCCACCGAGGGACAGATCCCTCTGCTCGGCCTGTTCAAGGAACGGTCCGACGGCGCGGGGCACTCGTTCGGCGTCGCCAGCGTCCGTGGCTTCGGCGGCATGACCGAGGAGCGCCCGGCCTTCGAGCGCTCCGGCGACTCCGACGCCCTGCGCCTGCTGACGCTCGGCCAGCTCGACGACGCGTTCGGCATCTCCGACACCGCGTACCGGAACACCGGGTACGACCGGCTCAGCGACGCCGAGGTCGACGCGCACCGGATCACCCCGGGCTACGTCACGTTCCTGCAGACCACGCACGACGAGCGCTCGCGCCGTCCCGCCGCGCTCCGCGACGTGCTCGCCCTGCCCGCCGACGTCACCGGCATCGACGAAGCCTCGGACTTCGCTCGCGAGCTCGGGCGCTTCTCGACCACCGGCAACGCCAGCATCACGGTGCGTGGGCTGTCCGGCTCACGTCCGGCGGCGGGCGACGACGAGCGGCCGGGAGGCCCGGTCCGGTTCGACCTGCAGCTCACCTCGACGGGGTCCACGGGTGCACTGCGCCACCGCGCCCTCGCGGACGGCGTCGCGCTCCTGCACCCCGGCCAGGTCGACGTCGATGCCGTCGCCGACGACCGGGTGACGCTCCGCGCCACCGGTCGCGCCGCGGACCTGCTCGCACTGCTCGTGAGCGCTCCGGACAGCGTCGACCTCGCGACCGTCCAGCCCGCGCACGAGATCACACGCACGCTGGCGTCCGGCGCGATGAGCCACGGCGCCCTCGTCGCCACCGCGCACGAGGCCGTGGCGCACGGCACGAACATGGTCGGCGGCATGTCCAACTCGGGTGAGGGCGGCGAGCACCACTCCCGGTACGGCACGATCCGCGGTTCCCGCATCAAGCAGTTCGCCTCGGGCCGGTTCGGCATCTGGGCGGGCTACCTCGCCGACCCGATGCTCGAGGAGCTCGAGATCAAGATCGGCCAGGGCGCCAAGCCCGGCGAGGGCGGGCAGCTCCCCGCGCCGAAGGTCACGGTCGACATCGCAGCGGCCCGTGGTGGCACACCCGGCGTCGAGCTCATCTCGCCGCCGCCGCACCACGACACGTACTCGATCGAGGACCTCGCGCAGCTCATCCACGACTGCAAGGCCGCCCGGGTGCGGGTGGTCGTGAAGCTGGTGTCCTCCGAGGGCATCGGCACCATCGCGGTCGGCGTCGCGAAGGCCGGCGCGGACGTCATCAACGTCGCCGGCAACACCGGTGGGACCGGTGCCGCGGCGGTCACGAGCCTGAAGTACGCCGGCCGGTCCGCGGAGATCGGGGTCGCCGAGGTGCACCAGGCCCTCGTCGCGAACGGCCTGCGCCAGAAGGTCACCCTCCGCTGCTCCGGCGCCCACCAGACCGGCTCGGACGTCGTCACGAGCGCGCTGCTCGGCGGGGACTCGTTCGAGTTCGGCACGACGGCGCTCATGATGCTCGGCTGCGTCATGGCGAAGAACTGCAACGTGAAGTGCCCGGCGGGCCTCACCACGAACGCCGAGGCGTTCGAGGGCGACCCCCGTGCGCTCGCGCAGTACCTGCTCAACATCGCGCACGACGTCCGGCAGATCCTCGCGCGCCTCGGCCTCCACTCGCTGCGCGAGGCCCGCGGGCGCACCGACCTGCTCCAGCTCCTCGACCACCCGGCGTCCGTCGGTCGGCTCGACGTGCGGAACCTGCTCGCGCAGGTGCCGGAGAAGGTCGTCACCGACCCCGAGTACCTGGAGAAGGACTACCGGACCGACGACAGCCTGATCGAGCTCGTGCGCGCGGCCCTGGTCGACGGGCACGACCACACGTTCCACGTCGACGGCCTGCTGCTCGGCAACGCGGACAAGTCCGTCGGCGGGCAGCTCGGCATCGACGTCGAGCGGCTGCTCAACCACGAGCTGCGGGACGTCGACCTGTCGTCGCACCCGGCGATCGCCACCGACGACCGTGGTCGGCGCCGGCTCGTCGACGGCGCGGTCACGGTCCGCACGCACGGGTCGGCCGGGCAGTCCTACGGCGTCTTCACGAACGACGGCATCACGCTCGAGCACACCGGGACCGCGAACGACGGTGTCGGCAAGAGCCAGAGCGGCGGACGGATCGTCGTGCGCGCACCCGGTGGCGGCAGCGGCGAGCGGGGCGGCAACGTCCTGGTCGGCAACTTCGCGCTGTTCGGCGCCACCGGTGGCCGCACGTTCGTCCAGGGCGAGGCCGGCGACCGGTTCGCCGTCCGCAACTCCGGCGCCACCGCGGTCGTCGAGGGCCTCGGCGACTTCGGCTGCGAGTACATGACCGGCGGCACCGTGCTCAACCTCGGCGCCTTCGGCAAGGGGCTCGGCAACGGCATGTCCGGCGGCTTCCTGTACCAGTACGACCCCTCGGGCCGGGTCACGGAGCGCGCGAGCACCGACTCACTGCTCGTCTTCCCCGTGACCGACACCGACCGCGGCGCCTTCCACGAGGCGTCCGCCCGGCTGCTGCTCGAGTGGCACCTCGAGGCCACCGGGTCCGCCCTGGCCGAGCGCCTGCTCGCCGAGTGGGAGACCACCCGCGAACACGTGTACGTCGGGATGCCGCGTGCGCTCCTGCTCGCCCAGGACGCCGACGAGATCCTCGCCGCGGCGACCAGGAACGAGCTGCTCGACGAGCTCGCGACCTCGACCGCGACGGACCGCATCCGGTCGTTCAAGGTGGCCTACCGCGACCAGCGGACCGTGCTCGACGGCCGTCCCCCCGCGCTCGGCGACCAGGGCGGGGACATGTTCTCGCTGCTGTCGTCGTACACGGTGCTCGGCGTCGCGCAGGACGTCGCGCTCGAGCGGGTCCCCGGCGCCCTCGGCCCGCAGGACCCCCGGGTCACCGAGGCCGTGCGGAACCTCGTGCTCACCGAGGACTTCGCGGTGCAGCAGCGCGTCGTGAAGTACCTGCGGGGCACACTCGACCGGTTCGCCGACGACGAGCTCGCGACCCTCGTCGCCGTGAAGCGCCTCGACGACCACAAGCGCGCGCTCACGCAGCGGAACAACCGCAGCATGGACGCGCCGAGCACCACCGGGTGGATCATGCACCAGAACGCCAAGAACGACGGCCGGGTCCGACGCGCCCGCTTCGACGAGCTGCTCGCGACCGCGGCGCTCGAGGACATCGCCCGCCGTGCGCCGCAGGCCCCGACCGAGGCGGTGACCGCGTGAGCACCCTGCCCCCGACGGGCTCGCTGATCCCGGTCGACGCCCCGTTCTCCGCCGCACAGGAGTCGTGGCTCGCCGGGTTCATCGCGGGCATCGCCGCCGCCGGCAAGCGCTCGGCGGCACCCGCGCCGACGACGACGATCGACGTGCTGTTCGGCACGCAGACGGGCAACGCCGAGTTCCTCGCCGACGAGCTCGTCGCCGGCGCGGTGGCCCGCGGGCTCGGCGGTCGTGCCACCCCGCTCGACGCCGTCACGCCGGAGCAGCTGGCCGCGATGTCGCACGTGCTCGTGGTCACCTCGACGTACGGCGAGGGCGAGATGCCCGACAACGCGGGTCTCTTCTGGGACGCGGTCCAGGCCACCACGGTGCCCCGGCTCGAGGGGCTGCAGTACGCCGTGCTCGGGCTCGGGGACACGAGCTACGACGAGTTCTGCCAGGCCGGCAAGCTGCTCGACACCCGCTTCGAGCAGCTCGGCGCGACCCGGATCCACGACCGGGTGGACTGCGACGTCGACTTCGAGGACCCGGCCGCCCTCTGGACCGCCGCCGTCCTGGACCGTCTGGCGGCCGAGGCCGGCGCGCAGCCGGGTGCGGCCGGCCCCGCCGTCGGAGCGACCACCTCGTCCACGGCGACCGGCGGGGCGGGGGCGAGCCGTGCCTCCCGGCCGGGGTCGCAGTGGAACAAGCGCAACCCGTACCGGGCGCCGCTCGTCGTGAACCGGCTGCTCTCCTCGCCGCGCAGCGCGAAGGAGATCCGGCACGTCGAGTTCGACCTCGGCGACTCCGGCATCGAGTACGCCGCCGGTGACGCCCTGGCCGTCGTGCCGCTGAACGACGAGGTCTTCGTCAGCGAGCTGCTCGAGCAGGTGGGCGCGGACGGTTCCGAGGAGTTCGACGGACGACCGGTGGCCGAGGTGCTCCGTGTCGACCGCGAGGTCCGGACCCCGTCCAAGGACCTCATCGCCGACCTCGTGCAGCGTGCCCCGTCGAGCGAGCTCGCGGCGGTCGTCGCGCACGGCGACAAGCACGAGCTCGACCGCTGGCTGTGGGGCCGCGACGTGCTCGACCTGCTCCGCGACGCCGGGCCCGCGGCACCGGGACTCGACGAGCTGCTGCCGAACCTGCGACCGCTGCAGGCCCGGCAGTACTCGATCTCGTCCAGCCCGCTCGCGCACCCGGACCGCATCCACCTGACCGTCGCGTCCGTCCGGTACGGCGACGCGCACCGGATGCACGCCGGCGTCGCGTCGACGTTCCTCGCGGACCGGGTCGCGCTCGGCGACACCGTCGACGTGTACCTCCAACCGAACACCGCGTTCGGGGTGCCGTCGGACCAGGACGCCCCGATGGTGATGATCGGGCCGGGCACGGGCATCGCGCCGTTCCGCGGGTTCCTGCACGAGCGCGCGGCCTCGGGGGCGACGGGCCGGAACTGGCTGTTCTTCGGCGACCAGCACCGCGACACCGACTTCGTCTACGAGGACGAGCTGACCGCGATGCAGGCCGACGGCGTGCTCGACCGCCTCGACCTGGCGTTCTCGCGCGACCAGGCCGAGAAGGTCTACGTGCAGACCCGGATGCTCGAGCGGTCGGCGGAGCTGTACGCCTGGCTCGAGGAGGGTGCGCACGTGTACGTGTGCGGCGACGCCTCGCGCATGGCGAAGGACGTCGAGGCGGCGCTGCTGCAGGTCATCCGGACCGGGCGGGGTCGCGACGAGGACGACGCGCAGGCGTACCTGGCGGACCTCCGCCGCGCGAAGCGCTACGTGCGCGACGTGTACTGAGGCGCGGCGTCGCGGGGTCGGGAACGCCCGACGGAACCGGGCGTACCTGACGAGAACGGGCGTACCTGGTCGACCCGATCCACCAGGTACGCCCGTTCCTGTTCCCCATCGCACCGTGATGGGAAGGAGCGGGCGTGCGGACGCACCCCGACCGCGAGACGCACCGACACCGTGGCGCGCCCCGGTCGCCGAGGGGGGACGACGACCGGGGCGCCGGAGGTGCACCGTCACCCGGTGACGGCCGGCGCGTCCGCGTGTCCGTCGACGAAGAAGTCCGAGTACAGCGTGCACCCGTCCGGCTCGACGAGGAGGCCCCTGATCCAGACCTCGTGTCGACGCTCCGCCTCGACGACCGTCCCGACGCGGTCGTCGTGCGTGCTCTCCGTCGCGGACATGCGTTCCCTCCGTCCGCGGTCGTGCCTCGCCGGCGCCCTGTCGCCGGCTCGGGGGATGCACGGATCCGCGGTACCAGCACGGTACGGAGACGACCGGGACCGCCGGTACCCGTTGACCCGCCTCCGGCGCTGTGCTAGTTCGTGCCGCCCTCCGGTGACGGCTCCGCGCTGCCCGGCGCCACCGCCTCCGACCATGCCGAATCGGCGGCGGTGCTCGTGTCCGGCGGCTCCGGCACGAGCACGAGTCCCGAGCCCGAGGTCGCCGCCGCGTACAGCTCCTCGAGCCAGCTGCGGTTGATCGAGGGCACACGGCTGCCCGAGAAGGAGAACCGGAGGGCGACGTTCGGGTGCAACCAGATCGAGCTCCGCCCGTCGCCGTGCAGGACGTCGTCCTTCCACGAGAAGACGAACTTGTGGTCGCGTCGCAACAGGTTGACGATGACGATCTGCAGGTGCGTCAGCGCGCGGTCGTCGACACGGAGGTCGAGCACCTCGCCGTCGTAGATGAGCTGGCCCATGGGTCCTTGTACGCCCGACCACCTGAGCGCGCGCGGCGGAGGGACGGGAGGCGCGGCGCCGGACCGGCACCGCGCCTCCCGTCCGTCGTGTGGGCGCGTCGGGCGCGGACCGCTCAGTCCTGCCCGGTCGCCTCGTAGTGCCGGGCACCCCCGCGCACGCCGACGAACCGGTAGGGCGCGGTGGTCACCCGCGGACGTTCGACGTCCACGCTCGTCGCCGCGCCCGCGGCGTGGAGCTCCCGGTACGCGTCGACCGTGAGCGGCACGCGCGACCCGAGCAGCGCGCGGACGCGACCCTGCCGACGGTGCTCCCGGTAGTCGGGCCGGACGATGCCGGTCATCAGCTCTCCGACGCTGCCCGAGCCGTAGCTGAACATCGCGATCCGCTCGCCGCCCAGGTGGTCGTCGAGGTCGAGCAGCGCCGCGAGTCCGATCCAGAGCGACGCCGTGTAGGTGTTGCCCGTCTGCCGGTTGTACGTGAACCCGATCGCGAGCTCGGACTCGTCGAACGGTGCCCCGACGTGCTGCGTGAGCTTCCGGTGCGCCTTGAGCGCCATCTTCGTGAAGGGCTGGTGGTGCACGAAGCGGACGATGTCCTCGTACGCCGGACCGCCCTGCGAGGCCAGGTCGTCCCACGCGCCCACGAACGCGTCGACGTACGCGCTGACCGACAGGCGACCGTCGACGAGCGCGGTCGACCGGTCGTTCGGCCGCCAGAAGTCGTCGACGTCCGCGGTGAAGACGCCCGCGGCCGGCTCGATCTCGATGAGGTCCGGGTCCGCGGACACCAGGATGGCGGCGGCGCCGGCACCCTGCGTGGGCTCGGCGGCCGAGTCGACGTCGTAGCGGGCGACGTCCGCGGCGATGACGAGCACGCGCTCCTGCGGGGCACGGGCGATGATGCCGAGGGCGAGCTGCACGGCGGCGGTCCCGCCGTAGCACGCCTGCTTCAGCTCGACGACGCGGACGTTCTTCGGCAGGCCGAGCAGGCCGTGCACGTACACGCCGGCGGCCTTCGACTGGTCGACGCCCGACTCGGTCGCGAAGAGCACGGTGCGGATGCCCTCGACACCGTGGCGGTCGATGACCTCCTTCGCGGCGGCGGCGCCCATGGTGACGATGTCCTCGTCGGGCGCGGGCACGCTGAAGGCGTCCTGCCCGATGCCGACGTGGTACTTCGCCGGGTCGACGCCGAGGCGCTCGGCCAGGTCGTCGAGCTCGAGGACGTGGTGACCGGTCGCGATGGCGATGTCGTGGATGCCGACGGACAGCGGCTGCCGGGGCGTCAGCTGCTGGACGGTCTGCTGCTGGGCGGTCATGCTGCACCTCCTGCGGGCTTCGACCCGCGGCGTTCCATGGCGACGTGCGCCGCCATGAGCTCACCGGGGTTGGTCTGGGCGGCGAGCAGCGAGAGCTCGCCGCAGAGCACCGTCGCGGCGCACAGGGCGGCCAGGCGGCGGGCGTTCGCACCGGGCTCGCGGTCCTCACGGCAGCCGAGGCGGACGAGTGCGTCCTCGACGACGGGCAGGTCGCCGCCCTTGCCGTTGCCGACCGTGCCGACGATCAGGTGCGGGAGCGCGGTGGAGAAGTACAGGTCGTCACCGCGGGCCTCGGCGTACGTGATGCCCTGGGAGCCCTCGACGATGTTCGCGGCGTCCTGCCCGGTGGCCAGGTAGAAGCCGAGGAGCATGTTCGCGTAGTGGGCGTTCGCGGAGCGCAGGGCGCCGGCGATGGTCGAGCCGACCAGGTTCTTCGCGACGTTCAGTTCCGCGATGCGGGACGCCGACGACCGCAGGCGCTTCTCGACGACCTCGCCGGGGATGACGATCTCGGCGATCGTGTTCCGACCGCGGCCGCGGATGCCGTTGACCGCCGTCGCCTTCTTGTCGGTGCAGAAGTTGCCCGAGACGCTGACGTACCGCAGGCCCGGCTCCCACGCGAGGATCGCGGGCAGCAGCTTGTCCGCCGCCTGCGTCACCATGTTGTGGCCGGAGGCGTCGCCCGTGGTGAACGCGAAGCGCAGGAACAGCAGGTCCCCGACGATCTCCGGGTGCACCTCGATGAGCTTCGCGAACCGGCTCTGCCCGGCGACGATCTGCTCGAGCTCGTCCTGCCGCGCGAGGATCCGTCCGGCCGCGATGTGCGCGGCGGCGGCGCTGTCCGCCTTCACGACGACCGAGCGGGTCATCCGCTCGTCGACGACGGTCGCGACGATCCCGCCCTCGACCATGCGCGAGATGCGCGCACCACGGCCGACGGAGGGCCACAGCGGCGACTCGTACGTGGCGAGGGGCACCTCGTGCTCGCCCTCGACGGCGTTGCCGCTCACACGGATCGGCCCCACCCACTTCGTGGGGATGGGTGTCAGCAGGTCGGTCATTCGACGCTCCCTTCGGGCGCTTGCACCGCGACGCTGAGGTGTCTGATGTCGTGCGCCTCCCAGGCGCGGTGGATGCCGGCGAGGTCGGTCTCCGCCGGGACGAGCGCGATGCCGCAGTCGCCGCCACCGGCACCGGACGGCTTCGCCGCCCCGCCGGCCGCCTCGACCACGTCGCACAGGGTCGCGAGCCGCTCGGTCTCGATCTGCGACCCGACCGACTCCCCCAGCCGCTGCATGAGCGTCCGCGCCCTCCGCAGGGCGTCGAGGGTGATCGTGGCGTCACCGGTCTGGAGGCCCGTGGTCAGGTCGTCGACACAGGCGCGGCTGTCGTCGAGGAACGTCTGGTACCCGCCGTTGCGGTGGCGGCGGACCACGCCGACGAGCTTGGTCGTCGATGCCGGGGAACCGGTCCACCCGACGAGCAGCTCGAGGTCCTTCGGGGCCGGCAGGCGCTGCACGTCGAAGCCGGTCCAGGCGTCGGCGTCGTCGAGGACGTCGGACACCGGTCGGTCGTCGAGCATGCCGGCCAGGCGCTCCCGGTCCGGGGCGCTGTAGCGGAGCCAGCCCCCGAACGTGCTCGCGGCGAGGTCGCCGCCGGACGCCCGGGGGTTCACGCGGATGGTGGCGAGCAGGGCGACACGGAAGCGGTCGCGCTGCGACAGCCCGATGCCGTAGAAGCGGTCGAGCGCGCCGACGGTGGCGACCGTCACCGCGGCCGACGAACCGAGCCCAAACTTCCGGCCGCTGGCGTCGTCGAGCTGGCTCTCGATGCGCAGGTCGTGGAAGCGCGGGGCGATGCCGCGCTCGGCACGGAGCTTCTCGACCAGGTCGATGGTCGCCATCACGTAGTCGTACGGGTGGTGCTCGCGGTCGAGGGCCAGGCCGTCCTCGTCGCGGGTCCAGGTGAGGGGCAGGTGGCCGTACTCCTCGGAGTGCACGCTGCCGGAACCGTGGCCCTCGGTGACCCGGGCGGTGATGGCCCGGTCGAGGGCGATGAGCACGGACGGCTGCCCGGGCTCGACGACGGCGTACTCGCCCGCGACGAACAGCTTGCCGTGGGCGCGGAACTCGATCACTCGGCGGTCTCCTCCGGTCGGCCGACACCCGGTGCGGGTGCCTCCGATCCTTCGGAGCGGACGACGCGTGCGCCTGGTCCGGTGCCGGACTCGATGACGTCGCCCAGCCCGGTCAGGGCCGACGCGACGGCGCTGCGGTCCTCGGGCTTGGTGAGCACGACGACGTTCGGGCCGGCGTCGGCGGTGGCGTACGCCTCGGTGCCGGCGGCGCGGAGCTCCGCGACCGCGTCGAAGACGGCGACGCTGCGGGCGTTGAGGTACCGGATGGGTGGGAACGCACCCTCGATCGTGGCGTGCATGCGGAGCGCGTTGCTCTCGGTGAGCTCGCCGACACGCGTGAAGTCGCCCGCGGCGCAGGCGTCGAGCACCTCGCCGACGGTCTCGGTCGTCGAGGTGACCCACGCCGGGTAGAACGGCGAGGTCGCGATCGTGCGGCGCATGGCCTCACGGGACCCGATCGCCTTCTCACCGGCGGAGATCGTCACCACGACCATGGCCATCGGCGGGGCGGGGATGCGCTCGGCGTAGGAGCCCTGGTCGTCCCCCGCGTGCCAGACCGAGACACCACCGGGGATCGACCGCGTCGCGGAACCGGAACCGCGGCGGGCGAGCCGGGACAGGTCGCGTTCGGACAGGTCGAGGCCGTACGCGGACGCTGCCGCGGTGGCGAGCGCCGCGAAACCCGACGCGCTCGATGCCAGTCCGGCGCCGGTCGGCACGGTGTTCTCCGAGACGACCGCGGCGTGGGCGTCGGATCCGGCGAGGTCCCGCACGAGGTCGAGGAACTGCTGCACGCGGCCCAGGGCCCCGTCGGGGGCGGCACCGCCGTTGAGCACGAGCGAGTCCGCGTCCGCCGCGGGGTCGAGCGTCACGGTGGTCGTCGTCGGGAAGACGTCGAGGCCCATCGACACGCTGCCGGTCGCGGGCAGGGCGAGCTGCGCGTCCGCCTTGCCCCAGTACTTCACGAGCGCGATGTTGGGGTGCGCGACAGCGGTGGCGGTCATCAAGCGCGGGCTCCGATCGTGGTGGTCCAGGTCTCCGTCGCACCGGCGGCGCGGAGTGCGGCGGCCACGCGGTCGGCGTGCTCCCCGTCCGCGACGAGCGCGAGGACGCATCCGCCGCGCCCACCACCGGTGAGCTTCGCGCCGAGGGCGTCCGCACGGCGTGCGGCGTCGACGAGCCGGTCGAGGTCCGCGCTCGACACGTCGAGGGCGGTGAGCAGTTCGTGCGCGGCGTCCATGGTGACACCCAGGGCCTGGGCATCGCCATCCTCGAGTGTCCCCCGTGCGCGTCGCGCCAGGTCACCGATCGCCGCGACGACACCGTCGACCGCGGCCGGGTCGGCGTCGTGTCGTGCACGCACGGCGGCGACGGCCTCGCGCGTGTGTCCGGGGACGCCGGTGTCGGCGACGACGAAGGTGAAGGTCGCGCCGAGGGGGACGGGCTCGACCACGCCCTGCTCGAACCACACCGGGACGTCGGCGACGACGCCGCGGGCGTCGAGGCCGGACGGTCGCCCGTGGGCGACGCGCTCGCACTCCTGCACGAGTTCGTGGTGCTCGTCGGGCGCGAGGGTGCGGCCGAAGACGTCGGCGACCGCGGCGGTCACGGCGGCAGCCACCGCGGCGCTCGACCCCATGCCGCGTGCGGTCGGCACGGCGCTGTCGACGTGCACGTGCAGGTGCTGCTCCGGGGCGCCGAGGTGGCGGAGCGTGGCGGTGACCGCGGTCACGGTGGGCAGCACGGCGGCGGGCGCGGTGTCGAGCGGGCCGGTGTGCACGACCGACTCGAGGGCACTGCCCCGCTCGGCGTCGACGGGGGTGGCCGTCGCGGTGACCCGGACGTCGAGCACGGGGAGCACGAGCGCGGGGACGCCGTAGACGACGGCGTGCTCGCCGATCAGGATCGTCTTGCCGTGGGACGACGCGGTCCCGGTGCGGAGGCTGGTTCCTGCGCTCGGGGTCGCGGTGCTGTCGGTGTCGTTGCTGGTCATCGTGGCTCAGGTCAGCCTAACCGGAGCGCGGTCCCCGCGTCGCGCCGGGCGTCCAGGCTGGGTGCGGTCCCGGCCGTCCGGGCGGATCGTCGAGGGCATCACGACGACGGAAGGCTCCGATGACGCACGCGTTCGACCCCTCGCACCCGGCGCCCGTCCCGCTCGGGGTCGTCGCGTCGGCCGCGGGGACCGAGCACCACGGGGACACGCCTGTGACGGGGGTCGCGGTGTCCGCCGGCGACGTCCGGCCCGGCGCGCTCTTCGCGGCGCTGCCGGGCCGCCGGACGCACGGCGCCGAGCACACGGCCGCTGCCGCCGCTGCCGGCGCGGCGGCGGTGCTGACCGACCAGGCTGGCGCGGATCGTGCTCGCGCGACCGGGCTGCCCGTCCTCGTCGTCGACGACCCCCGTGCGGCCCTGGGTGCGGTCGCCGTCGCGGTGTACGGCACGGACCGGTTGCCGTTCCCCGTGTTCGGCGTGACCGGCACGAACGGCAAGACGACGACCGTGCACGTGCTCGACGCGCTGATGCGCCGGCTCGACCGTCGCACCGCGCACAGCTCGACGGTCGACCGACGGATCGGGGACACCGCGGCGGCGAGCGCCCTCACCACGCCGGAGGCCCCGGAGCTGCACGCGTTCCTGGCGACCGCGGCGGAGTCGGGCGTCGAGGGCGTCGCGCTCGAGATCAGCGCGCAGGCACTGACGCGGCACCGGACCGACGGCGTCGTGGTCGACGTCGCGGGGTTCACGAACCTGTCCCACGACCACCTCGACGACTACGCCGACATGGACGACTACCTGGCGGCGAAGGCGGTGCTCTTCACGCCCGAGCGGTCGCGCGCCGGGGTGGTCTCGCTCGACTCCCCCGCCGGCCGTCGGATCGTCGCGGGGGCCTCTGTCCCGGTCACGACCGTCACGACCCGCACCGACGTGTCCGCGGACTGGGTGGTGCGGATCACCGAGCAGCGCCACGACGGGACGAGCGGGACCGTCGTCGCGCCGGACGGGAGCGTCCTGCCCTTCGCGGTGCCGCTGCTCGGCGTGCACGCCGCCGCCGACACGGGGCTCGCGCTCGCGATGCTGGCCGTGTCCGGTGTCCCGCTCGACGCCCTGCGCACCGCGACCTCCGCCCCGCTCGACGTCGCGGTGCCCGGGCGCATGGCGGACGCGTCGGCATCGACCGGCCCGCGCGTCTGGGTCGACTTCGCGCACACCCCGGACGCCTTCGCGAAGAGCCTCGACGCGGTGCGCGCCGTCGTGTCGGGAGCCGTGGCGATCGTCGTCGGCGCCGACGGGGACCGTGACCCGAGCAAGCGACACGCGATGGGGGTCGTCGCGGCTTCCGGGGCCGACGTGGTCGTCGTGACGGACCACCACCCCCGCACCGAGGCCCCCGGACCGATCCGCGCGACCATCCTCGCCGGTGCCCGGTCCGTGAGCGGTGCGGTCGGCTCCGTCGTGGTCGAGGAACCGGACCCGGCGCGTGCGATCCGACGGGCGATCGCCATGGTCGGGGGCGACGGCGCCGTGTACTGGGCCGGGCCGGGCCTGACCGACTACCGCGACGTCGCCGGTGCGCACGTGCCGTACTCGTCGTTCCGCGACGCGCAGCGCGCCCTGGCCGAGGCAGGGCACCCGCAGGAGGCCCGGGAGCTCGCCGACACCTGCAGGTAGGTTGTGCACAACCCGGTTGCGTGCAACACTCTGAGCATGCCGGTGACCGACGAGATGGTGTGCTTCTCGCTGTACGCGGCGTCCCGGGCAACGACCCAGGCGTACCGCGCGCTGCTCGAGCCCTGGGGCATCACGTACCCGCAGTACCTCGTCCTCGTGACCCTGTGGATCGAGGGCGACCAGACCGTGTCGAGCCTCGGCGAGCACCTGCAGCTCGACTCGGGCACGCTCTCACCCCTGCTCCGCCGCATGGAGCAGGGCGACCTGGTGCGCCGATCCCGCCGCAGCACCGACGAGCGCGTCGTCACCGTGACGCTCGGCGAGCGCGGCCGCTCCGTCCGGTCCGAGCTCGCCCACGTCCCCGCGCGGATCGCGGCAGGCATGGGACTGCCCGACGAGCAGTCGGCACTGGAGCTCATCGCGACCCTGCAACGACTGACCGCGACGATGCACGCCGCGGCCGACGGCACCGGCGCGGCGGTCGACGCCCCCACGGCACCGACCCACTGACCCCACGAAGGAAGGAAGGACCCACATGGACGTCCTCTACACCGCCGAGGCCCTCGCCACCGGCGAAGGCCGCAACGGCCACGTCACCACGAGCGACGGCACGGTCGACTTCGACCTCGCCATCCCGAAGGAGATGGGCGGTTCCGGCAACGGCGCGAACCCCGAGCAGCTCTTCGCCGCCGGGTACGCCGCGTGCTTCCACTCCGCCCTGCAGGGCGTCGCCCGCGCGCAGAAGGTGCAGATCACCGACTCGTCCGTCGGCGGCCGCGTGCAGATCGGCCCGGACGGCCAGGGTGGCTACCAGCTCGCCGTCATGCTCGAGGTCGTCATCCCCGGCATGGAGCACGACCAGGCCCAGGCCCTCGCGGACGCCGCGCACCAGGTCTGCCCGTACTCGAACGCCACCCGCGGCAACATCGACGTCACCATCGTCGTCTCGGAGGACTGACCCATGACCGACACCACCCCCACCACCATGCGCGCCGTCGTGCACGAGACCTTCGGCGAGCCAGCCGACGTCCTGACCGTCGCCGAGCGTCCGGTCCCGCAGCCCGGTCCCGGCCAGGTGCTCGTCCGCACGGTGCTCTCCCCGATCCACAACCACGACCTGTGGACCATCCGCGGCACCTACGGCTTCAAGCCCGAGCTGCCCGCCGCCAGCGGCACCGAGGCGCTGGGCGTCGTCGAGGCCCTCGGCGAGGGCGTCGACCGCCTGCAGGTCGGCCAGCGTGTCGCCGGTGGCACGTTCGGCGTCTGGGCCGAGTACTACGTGACCGATGCCGCCGGGCTCGTCCCCGTGCCGGACGCGATGCCCGACGAGGCCGCCGCGCAGCTCGTCTCGATGCCGTTCAGCGCGATCAGCCTGCTGCACTCGCTCGACCTGCACGAGGGTGACTGGATCATCCAGAACGCCGCGAACGGCGCCGTCGGTCGCATGGTCGCGCAGCTCGGCAAGGCCCGCGGCATCAACGTGATCGGCCTGGTCCGTCGCGCCGAGGGCGTCGACGAGCTCCGCGAGCAGGGCATCGACCGCATCGTCGCCACCGACGCCGAGGGCTGGCAGGACCAGGTCCGCGAGCTCACGGGCGGCGCCCCGATCGTCGCCGGCGTCGAGTCCGTCGGTGGCAAGGCCGCGGGCGACATCGCCTCGGTCCTGGGCGAGGACGCGACGCTGGTCGTCTTCGGTGCGATGGCCTCGCCGACGCTCGAGATCCCGTCGGGCAAGGTCATCTTCGGCCAGATCACGGTCAAGGGCTTCTGGGGCGCGGTCGTCAGCAAGACCATGCCCGCCGAGCTCAAGGGCCAGCTCTTCGGTGAGCTCATCACCCGCGTGCTCGACGGCTCGCTGACGCTCCCCGTCTCGGAGACCTTCGTGTTCGAGGACGCCCGGGACGCGGCACGCGCCAGCGACACCGCCGGCCGCGTCGGCAAGGTGCTCCTGCGCCCGTAGCGGGTCGCGACCGCACGACGGACGGGAGGCACGGTGCCAGCCGACACCGTGCCTCCCGTCCGTTCCGGTGTGCGCCGCGTCAGCGGCGCGGCGCCTTCTGCAGCACCGTGAAGATGTTGCCGGTGGTGACCCCTTCCTCGACCTCCTCGAGGGTGCGACCACGGCTCTCCGGGACGAACTTCCAGATGAAGAGCAGGGCCAGGACGCCGACGGCGGCGAAGCCGAAGAAGGTGCCGGTGATGCCCGTGGCGGCGACGATGGTCGGGAAGTACAGCCCGAGGAACGCGTTCGCGGTCCAGAGGCAGAACACCGCGATGCCCATGCCGAGCGCACGGATCTGCGTCGGGAAGATCTCCGACAGGATCACCCACGTGGCGATGTTGAGGAACGTCTGCATCGACCCGACGAAGGCGACGACGAGGAACAGGATCACCCACGGGCGGGCGGGGTTGCCCTCGACGAGCGTCATCGACGCGATGCCAATGAGGAAGTGGCACACCGTGGTGAGCGAGTACCCGAGGATCAGGGTCGTCCGGCGGTTGATCTTCTCCATGTTGTAGATCGCGATGAAGCCACCGACGACGGCGATGACGCCGGGCGCGATGTTCGCGATGAGGGCCGCGGACGACTCGAAGCCCGACTCGATGAGCACGGTCTGGCCGTAGTACATGATCGAGTTGATGCCGGTCAGCTGCTGCGCGATGCCGATACCCGCGCCGATGAGCACGATCCGGATCAACCACTTGTTGCCGAGCAGCGTGCGCCACCCGCTGACCTGCTGGACCTTCGCCTCGGCCTCGTTCGTGCGCTTGATGTCGTCGAGCTCGGCCTTCGCGCGCTCCTCCGACCGGATCTGCCCCAGCACCGACAGGGCCTCGCCGTACCGGCCCTTCGACGCGAGCCAGCGCGGGGACTCGGGCACCCGGAGCATGCCGACGAAGAGTGCGATCGCGGGCAGGGCGCAGACGGCGAGCATGACGCGCCAGACGCCGTCGCCCTCACCCCAGAGGTTGCCGATGATCGCGTTGACCACGAAGGCGGCGAGCTGACCGATCACGATCATGAGCTCGTTGCGCCCCGAGAGCGATCCGCGGATCTCGTAGGGCGCGAGCTCGGCGAGGAAGACGGGCACCACCGTCGATGCGCCGCCGACCGCCAGGCCGAGCAGCACACGACCGACCACCATCACCCCGAAGGCGGGGGCGAAGACGCAGGTGAGCGTGCCGACGAAGAACGTGACCGCGAGCAGGATGATCGTGTTGCGCCGGCCCCAGCCGTCCGCGATCCGACCGCCGAGCACGGCCCCGACCGCGGCACCGAAGAGGAGCGAGCTCGTGACGACACCCTCGGTCAGGTTGGTCAGGCCGAGCTCCTCCTTCATCGGGAGCAGCGCGCCGTTGATCACGCCGGTGTCGTAGCCGAAGAGCAGGCCGCCGAAGGTCGCGACCAGGGCCAGGACGCCCAGACGGCGACGGTGGGGGCCCTCCCCCACCGGTGGAAGTGCGACGTTCGGTGCTGTCGGCTTGATGTCGACCATTCGATGACTCCTTCGTCGGGTGACTGCGCGGCGTTGCGTGCAGCGAGGGTGTCCCGATTCCATGTCCTGTCAATTGGACATTCTGTCGACCTGACGTTGGACCGATCCGGGAAACGCCTCAGGAGCGAGGGAGCGGTCCGATGTGTCACGGCCCGGAACCACCCTGGCCGACGGCGGGTGGCCGGGGAGGCTCAGTCGGACGAGGAGGGACCGCCGTCGAGGACGTCTCCGAGCGATGCCATGCCCGCTCCGTGGTCGGTGTACCGGCGGACCGTCCGGCGCGCGGCAGCGCTGGCGGCACCGCCGAGTGCCGGGTTCCGCCGTGCGGCATCCGCCACCCGGCCCGCGTGGCCCGCGGTCGACAGCAGGACGTTCGCCAGCGCGCGTGCAGCGCCTGGCTCCGGCACCCCGGTGACCGTCCAGGCGCTCCGGAGCTGCTCGTCCGGAGTGACCCCGCGACGGGTGCCCATCCGGTGCCAGTCGGACAGTGCACCCTCGGTGCGCTCGGCAGCCCGTTCCACCTCTCCCGCGCGCCGGCGCTCGACCGCTCGGACGGCGTCGGCCGAGGCGTCGTCCGTGCCGTGCTCGCGACCCCCGACCGCGGCGGCGCGCTGCCGGGCGACGGTGTCGTCACCGCCGGCCTCGGCGATGCGTGCGGCGTGGGCGGCGGCTGCTGCGGCGAGGATGTCGTGGCGGTCCATGCCTCGACGGTAGCCGCTCGCACCGACAGCTACACCCTCGGACACATCGCCGCACCGCGGTCCCTCCCGCGCCGGACCCGGCGGTAGCATCGGGAACCGAGGGGGAATCATGAACCGAACCGTCGCGACCGGCGGCACCGCTCTGGTCGTCGCCGTCGCGCTGTCCGGGTGCTCGCTGCTCGGCGGGTCCGACGGAGCGCTCCGCGCGCCCTCGGACCCGCCGACGGCGAGCCGGACCCCCGCATCGACGGCGACGCCGACCCAGGACCCGGACGCGGCCCTGCTCGAGGCATCGGCCACACCCCGTGCACCGACACCGGTCGCGACCGAGGCCGCCGTGCCCGATCCGGCGCTCACGCCCATCCCCGCCGGGACGGTCCTGACGGAGGGCGACGTCGCTTCCCCCAAGGGCAGCATCCACTTCCACTACCGGGTCGTCGCCGACGGGGACGACACCTTCACGGCGCAGTACACCGGCGTGACGTCGTCGCTCCCCGTACCGGTCGGCGTGGGGTTCTTCGAACGTGAACGACAGGTGGGCGACGGGCTGACCTACCCCGGCGTGGGGGACACCGTGCTCGGCGGTCCGACGCCGACGCCGGTCGCGAAGGAGGTCCCGCTGGACGGCTCCGGCGTCGACCCGTCCGGGCTCGTCACGCTCGTGGTGGCCTCCGCGGCCGACGCGGGGCGGACGGACCTGCCGATCGAGATCGCGGCCGGCAAGGTGCTCGCGGTCGCGCCGGTCCGCTGGTCGGTGCCGGAGCGGCAGACGAACGTGCACCCGGTCGACGGCGGCTCGCGGGCGAACGCCGCCGGGCCGGTCACGGCGTCGACGGCGTCCGGGGCACCGCGCTCGTACACGGTCGCGCGCGACGACCTCATCGGGGACGTGGCCGCTCGATTCGGCATCAGCGTGAAGGCACTCGTCTGGCTGAACGCCGACGTGCAGGTCTTCGGCGACGACCAGTACCTCTACGCGGGCACCACGCTCAACCTCGATCCGCTCGCGCGCTGACGCGCACGCCGCGCCCCGGCCGGGTCGCCGCCGGCGGACATCGCCAGGAGACGGACGGGAGGCCCGTGGCGGATCCGCCACGGGCCTCCCGTCCGTCAGGTGCGTGCGCTACTCGCCGCGCAGCTCCAGGTACTTCGCGATGAGCGCCTTGGTCGACGAGTCCTGCGACGCGAGCGCGTCCTGGTCGCCGTCGACCGCCGGGGCGATCTGCAGTGCGAGCTGCTTGCCGAGCTCCACGCCCCACTGGTCGAACGAGTCGATGCCCCAGATGGTGCCCTCGGTGAAGACGATGTGCTCGTACAGCGCGATGAGCTGGCCGAGCACGCACGGGGTGAGCTCCGGCGCGAGGATCGACGTCGACGGCTTGTTGCCCGTGAAGGTGCGGGCCGCGACGATCCCCTCGTCGGTGGTGCCCTCGGCGCGGACCTCGTCGGCGGTCTTGCCGAACGCGAGCGCCTTCGTCTGCGCGAAGAAGTTCGCGAGGAACAGCGCGTGGACGTCCTGGCCCGGCTGCACGGCCTTCCCGTCGCCGGACTCGTCCTTGAGCGGACGCGCCGGCTTCGCGACGGTGATGAAGTCCGCCGGGATCAGGCGCGTGCCCTGGTGGATGAGCTGGTAGAACGCGTGCTGGCCGTTGGTGCCCGGCTCGCCCCAGAAGACCTCGCCGGTGTCCGTCGTGACGGGCGAGCCGTCCCAGCGGACGCGCTTGCCGTTCGACTCCATCGTGAGCTGCTGCAGGTACGCGGCGAAGCGGTGCAGGTACTGCGTGTACGGCAGGACCGCGTGGCTCTGCGCGCCGAGGAAGTTCGTGTACCAGACGTTGAGCAGGCCCATCAGGACGGGGACGTTCTGCTCGAGCGGGGTGGTGCGGACGTGCTCGTCGACCGCGTGGAACCCGGCGAGGAACTGCTCCCAGTTCTCCTTGCCGATGGCGATGACGACGCTCGTGCCGATCGCGGAGTCGACCGAGTAGCGGCCACCCACCCAGTCCCAGAACCCGAAGGCGTTCTCGGGGTCGATGCCGAACGCGGCGACCTTGTCGAGCGCGGTCGAGACGGCGACGAAGTGCTTCGCGACGGCGTCCGACTTCTCGTCGTCGCTCGCGTCGGTGAGCCCCAGCCGCTCCCAGAGCCACTGGCGCGCGAGGCGGGCGTTCGTCAGGGTCTCGAGGGTGCCGAAGGTCTTCGACGCGACGATGAAGAGCGTGGTCTCGGGGTCGAGGTCCGCGGTCTTCTCGTAGATGTCGGCGGGGTCGATGTTCGAGACGAAGCGCGCCTCGAGACCGGCCTGCACGTACGGCTTGAGGGCCTCGTAGACCATGACCGGGCCGAGGTCCGAGCCACCGATGCCGATGTTCACGACGGTCTCGATGCGCTTGCCCGAGACGCCGGTCCACTCGCCCGAGCGCACCTTGTCGGCGAAGGCGTAGACCTTGTCGAGCGTCGCGTGCACGTCGGCGTCGACGTCCTGACCGTCGACGACGAGCGCCGGCTCGATGCCCTTCGGTCGACGGAGCGCGGTGTGCAGGACGGCGCGGTCCTCGGTCACGTTGATGTGCTCGCCGGCGAGCATCGCCTGGAAGCGCTCGGCGACGTGCGTGTCCTTCGCGACCTGGAGCAGGGCGCCGAGGATCTCGTCGTCGACGAGGCCCTTCGACAGGTCGACGGTCAGGTCCGCGGCCTGGAAGGTGTAGCGCTCGGCACGACCGGGGTCGCTGTCGAACCACCCTCGCAGGTCCGGGGTGAAGCCGTCGGCGATGCCGGCCAGCTTCTTCCAGCCTTCGGTCGATGTGGGGTCGACGGGAGCGGATTCGGTCACTTCGGTCCTCCTGGGTACCTTCAAGACGTACTGGACCGCGGGTCACCGCAGCGCTGCGTCGCGGACCACGTCCGAGCGTAGTGCCGTCGCGGTCCGCCCGCGCACAGTCGGCGGACCGTGCGGCGTCCCGGCCCGGGCGTCGCCCGCCCGGTGGGCCGGACGCCCGACCTCAGTCGGACGGGGCGAAGCGGCGGAGGCGGAGGCTGTTGGTGACGACGAACACGGACGAGAAGGCCATCGCAGCACCCGCCAGCACGGGGTTGAGCAGCCCCGCCATCGCGAGCGGGATCGCCGCGACGTTGTAGGCGAACGCCCAGAACAGGTTGCCCCGGATCGTCCGCAGCGTTGCCCGCGACAACCGGACGGCGTCGGCCACGACGGTCAGCCGACCGCTCACGACCGTGATGTCGCTCGCCGCGATCGCCGCGTCCGTCCCGGCCCCCATGGCGATGCCGAGGTCCGCCGCCGCCAGCGCTGCCGCGTCGTTGACCCCGTCACCGACCATCGCGACGCTCCGCCCGACGGCCTGCAGTCCGCGGACCGTGTCGAGCTTCGAGGCGGGGGTCGCCCGGGCGTGCACCTCGTCGATGCCGACCTTCGCGGCGACCGCCCGTGCAGCACCCTCGTTGTCACCGGTCAGCAGCACCGGTCGCAGGCCGAGCGCGACGAGACGGCGCACGGCCTCGGCGGCCTCGGGCTTCACGGTGTCGCCGACGACGACCGCGCCGAGCACGGCACCGCCCCGAGCGACCAGCACCGCGGTCCCACCGTCGGACTCGGCCGCGGCCACCCGGTCGGACAGCTCGTCGGGCACGTGGAGGGCCCACGCCTCAGCCGACCACCGGGCGGTCCCGACGACGACGACCTCGCCGTCGACGACCGCCTGCACGCCGGCACCCGGCGTCGCGGTGAACTGCTCCGCGACCGGCACGTCGAGGCCCTGCTCGCGGGCGGCCCGGACGACCGCGCGGGCCACCGGGTGCTCCGAGCCGTCCTCCGCCGACGCCGCCACGGCGAGCAGCGCCGCAGCGGTGACGTCGTCGCCCGCCGTCACCACCGCGGTCAGTCGCATCTCGCCCGTGGTCACGGTGCCGGTCTTGTCGAGCACGATCGTGTCGACGCCACGGGTGCGCTCGAGCGCCTGCGGCCCGCCGATGAGGATGCCGAGCTGCGAGCCCCGCCCGGTGCCGACGAGCAGCGCGGTCGGCGTCGCGAGTCCGAGTGCACACGGGCACGCGATGATCAGTGTCGCCACCGCGGCCGTGAACGCGGCGGTCAGGGAGCCGCCGGCCACCAGCCACCCGACGAACGCGAGCACGGCGAGCCCGATGACGACCGGCACGAAGACGGCGGAGACCCGGTCGGCGAGTCGCTGCACCTCGGCCTTGCCCGTCTGCGCGTCCTCGACCAACCTGCCCATCCGGGCGAGCTCGGTGTCGGCGCCGACCGCCGTGACCTCGACCACGAGCCGACCCCCGACGTCGATGGTCGCCCCGGTCACCCGGTCGCCCGGCCGGACCTCGACCGGGACCGACTCGCCGGTGAGCATGCTGAGGTCGACGGCCGACGACCCCTCGCGGACGACACCGTCGCTCGGGATCCGCTCCCCCGGCCGCACCACGACGACGTCTCCGACGACGAGCGACGCGGCGGGCACGCGGGTCTCGACCGGACCGGACGGGCCGTCGCGCAGGACCGAGGCGTCCTTCGCCCCGAGCTCGAGCAGCGCGCGCAGTGCCGCTCCGGAGCGCTGCTTCGCCCGGGCCTCCATGTACCGACCGGCCAGGATGAAGACCGTCACGGCGGCGGCGACCTCGAGGTAGAGGTCACTCGCCTCGGGGTCGGTCGCGAACCACGAGAAGGCCATGTGCATCCCGGAGCGCCCGGCGTCGCCGAGGAAGAGCGCGTACAGCGACCAGCCGAACGCGGCGAGGACCCCGACGCTCACCAGGGTGTCCATCGTCGCGGCGCCGTGCCGCGCGTTCACCCACGCGGCGCGGTGGAACGGCAGGGCGCCCCAGACCGCGACGGGTGCGGCCAGGGCCAGGGCCGCCCACTGCCAGTCCGGGAACTGCAGCGGTGGCACCATCGACAGCAGGACGACGGGCACCGCGAGCACCGCGGACACGACGAGCCGCTGGCGGAGCGGGGCGGTCGGGTCGTCCGGCAAGGACCCGTCGTCGTCGGTTCCTGCGGGCGGCTGCTGGACGTGCACGGTCGCCCCGTACCCGGCTGCCTCGACCGCGGCGACGAGCGCCGTGGTGTCGACCGCCTCCGGCCCGGTGACCTCGACCTGCGCCTGCTCGGTCGCGTAGTTGACCGTCGCGGTGACGCCGGGCAGCTTGCCGAGCTTGCGCTCGATGCGGTTCGCGCACGACGCGCAGGTCATGCCCGTGATGTCGAGCTCGACGGTGCTGCCGCTCACCGGGCCACGACCTCGTAGCCCGCCTCCGCGATCGCTCCGCGCAGGGCCTCGTCGTCCAGTGGTGCGTCCGACGTGACCGTGACGGTCGACGAGCCGCCCGGCACGAGGTCGACGGCGACACCGGTGACACCGGCGAGCTCGGAGACCTCCTCCGTCACGCTCGCCACGCAGTGCTCGCAGGTCATCCCGGTCACGGCGACGGTCTCGGTGGTCATGAGTGCTCCTCTGGTGGTGGTGGCGTGGGGGTCAGGAACGGACGAGCCGGGCGATCGCGTCGCTCGCCTCGCGCACCTTCGCGTCGGCGGCGTCGCCGCCCTCCGCGACGGCCTCGGCGACGCAGTGACGCAGGTGGTCCTCGAGCAGCGACAGCGCCACACGTTCGAGCGCCCGGTTCGCCGCGGAGATCTGCGTGAGGACGTCGATGCAGTACGTCTCGTCCTCGACCATGCGCGCGATGCCGCGCACCTGCCCCTCGGCGCGGCGCAGCCGCTTGAGCAGGTCCTCCTTGTCGTCGATGTACCCGACGTGTGCGTGCTCCTGCATCCCGACCTCCGTCCTCCGCAACAGGGTACCCCCCAGGGGTATTCCCCCGCCGGTGTCGGACGGGAGGCGCGGCAAGGGTCCGCCACGCGCCTCCCGTCCGTCGTCCGGATCGGGTACACGACCACGCGCTCCGCGGACAGCCCTGGCATGATGCGCGGGTGAGCACCTCGTCGACGAACGGTTTCCGCCGACTGCGGTTCACCGAGCGTGACGGCACCGACTACGCGCGCATCTTCTCCGCCGAGGTCAACGGCCGCGACCTCGGTACCGAGACCTTCGTCACCGACGGCACGCACTACGAGTACACGATCGTCGGGGACGACGACGTGACACTCCGCACCATGCGGTCCGAGGGCGGTCGGCGCGGCGGCGTGATCGGGCCACGCAACGACCACGTGGTGTTCTGGCTCACCAGGGGCCGGTTGGAGATGCACTTCGCCGACCGCACGCGGGTGCTCGAGCCGGGGAGCCCCTACATCGCCTCGGCGTCCGAGGCCTACCGGTTCGCGTCCGCCGACACCGTCTACAACGGCCTGCACCTCGCCGACGCCTTCCTGCGGTCGGTGGGCGAGGAGCTCGGGTACCGACTGCCGAGCGGCCCGCTGCTGTTCGACCAGCAGGACGAGACGGTGGCGCGTCGCGAACCGCTCCGTCGGCTCGTGCAGGACCTCGCACCCGCGCTGCTCGACGACCGTGTGGTCGGGCGGATGCGCACCGCGCTCAACCGACGGCTGGCCGTCGTCGTCCTCGACACCTTCCCGATCCGGAACCGCGGCGAGGACGTCCCGGTCGCGAACCGGCTCCGGGACGCGATCCGGTACATCGAGGCGCACGCGCAGGACCGCCCCTCGGTACCGGACGTCGCCGGCGCGTGCGGACTCAGCCAGCGCGGCCTGCAGGACGTGTTCGCCCGGACCCTCGGCACGACCCCGAACCGCTTCCTGCGCGACCACCGACTGGACTGCGTGCGCCGAGAGCTGCTGCGGACGCCCGGCGACGACGGGGTCACCCCGATCGCCCGACGCTGGGGGTTCACGAACCCGGGCCGGTTCGCCACCGCGTACCGGGAGCGCTTCGGCGAGGACCCGGCGGCGACCCTGCGCACCTCACGCGCCGCCCACCCCGAGTCCGGCCGGACCTCGTGGCGGGTCCGTCGGGCCGTCGCCCACATCGTCGCGAACGCGGAGAGCGCGCTGACCGTCGACGAGATCGCCGAGGCCGCCGGCGTCCGACCGCGCCGCCTGCAGCAGCTCTTCCGGGAGGAGTGCGGTCGGTCGCCGATGGCGTACGTCCGCGCCGTCCGGGCAGCCGGGTCACGCAGCACCGGGGCCGGTTCCGGCGGCCACGACTGACCCGTCCCTGACCGGGGTACACGGAGAACGCCGTTCTGGCGCTCTTCCTGACAGTGCGCTGGATCCGGTGACACCGGCGTGACGAACCTCGGGGCCAGCCCGTCCCATCCGTGAACAGCAACCGCTGGGAACGAGTCCCGGCGGGTCCTCGAAGGGAGCACACCATGGCTGACACCAGCATCACCACCACCACCGCGAGCACTCCCGCGGCTCCTGCGCGAGCCAACGCGTCGGGCACCGCGGGCCGGACGACCATCGACGACACGGTCGTGTCGAAGGTCGCCGGGATCGCCGCCCGCGAGGTCGACGGCGTGCACTCGCTGGGCGGGGGCGCCGCTCGTGCGATCGGCGCGCTCCGCGACGCGATCGGCCAGCGCGACCACGGTCAGGGCGTCAAGGTGGAGGTCGGTGAGAAGCAGGTCGCCGCGGACGTCGTGATCGTCGCCGAGTACCCGGTGTCGCTGCAGCAGGTCGCCGACGGTGTGCGGTCCTCCGTGGCCCGCGCGCTGGAGCAGATCGTGGGCATGGAGGTCGCCGAGGTCAACGTGACCGTGCAGGACGTCTTCATCCCGGGCGACGACGACGAGGACGACGACAAGAAGGAGTCCCGCGTTGCGTGACACGCTCGTCGGTGCCCTGATCGGCGCGATCCTCGCCGTCGTGGCACTGCAGTTCGGGTTCTGGGGCTTCCTCCTGGTGGTCGTGTTCGGTCTGGTCGGTGCGCTCGTCGCGGCGATCGCGTCCGGCAGGATCGACCGGGCCGCGCTGACGGACGTGCTGACCGGACGCCGGAGCTCGCGGTGAACGCCGGCCCGGGGAGCCTCCCGGCGAGCGCGGTCCCGGGCCGGGTCGAGATCACCGTCAAGGCCCTGGCCGCCCTCGCCCGGGCCGTCGCGGCCGAACGACTCGGCGTCCCCGCGAAGCGACTCCGGGTCGGACTCGACGACCACGAGGGCTCCCTCGCACTGGAGGTCACGGGACCCATCCGGGAACAGACCGACGTCGTCCAGGCGGCGAGTTCCGCCGCCGAGAGCATCAAGCACCGCGTGGGTGACCTGGCAGGACGCCACGTGGGCAGCGCCCACATCGAACTGACCGGCATCGTGCGCCGGCACGAGGGAAGGGTCCGGTAGGAGGACGCCATGAGCACACCGTCGTCGAAGACCACGGCGCTGGAGCGACGGCTGCGTCGTCGGAGCATCCACCGGTCCCGGTCCACAGCCATCGCACTGACGCTGGTCGTCGTCGCCCTGGCCGCGGCGTGGATCGGCACCGAAGCGGTCCTCGAGGCCGTCGGGCAGGGCCCGCTGCTGGCGGACCCGCAGATGGTCGTCGATGCCGCGCTCCGGCCTGACGGGGCTTCCACCGCCGTCGCCGCGACCACGGCCGCGGCCCTGGTCGTCCTGGGGATCGTCCTGATCGTGCTGGCCTGCACACCCGGCCGACGGCACCGCTCCGCGGTGGACCACGACCGCGGAGCGGTGGTCGTCGACACCCGGATCCTCGCGTCGACGGCAGCGCACGCAGCCGCCCGCGCCGCCGGCGTCCCCGAGACCAACACCAGCGCCTCCGCACGAGGGCACCGAACCGACGTGCGCGTGGCGCCGTTGTCCGGCGTCCCCGTCGACCAGGCAGCCGTCGAGCGGGCTGTCCGGGAACGCCTCGGTCGGCTCGGCGGCAAGCACGGCACCCGGGTGACGGTGCACGTGGAGCAGAAGGGAACCCTCGCATGACCAGCACGAACCGCACCCTGAACCGGATCCTCCTGCTGGCCCTCGGCCTGGTCGCGATCACCGTCGGTGTCGTCATCGGCGCCGGCGTCCTGACCCCCGTCCGCGATGCCGTGCAGCAGTACGTCACCCTGCCCGGACGGGTCACCGTGCCGGACACCGCGATGTGGGTCATCGCCACGGTGTGCGCGGTGGTGGTCGTCCTCGCCCTGGTGGTGGTCTGCACCCGCGGCGGCGGCGGAACGTCCGTCGCCGTCCGCGAACGCACCGGCACCGACCAGGTCACCGTGAACGTCGCGCTCGTCCGTGACGTCATCGAGCACGAACTGCGCGGTGTCCGCGACGTCGTCAGCACGAAGGTCGACACGTACCTGGTCAAGAAGGACCGCGCCGCCCGCATCAGGGTCCACGTCCGCCGCGGCGGAGACGCCGTCACCGTCCTCGACGCCGTCGACCACGCCGTCACCACCCTCGACCGGACCCTCGGCCGGCCCGTCCCGGTCCTGGTCCACCTCGCCGGTGGTACCCGGAACGCACCGGCACGCACCACCCGCGTCCAGTGACCCGCGGGGCGCGGAGGCGGGTCAGCTGCGGGATGCGGACCGCAGCTGGTCCAACCCCTCGTCGACGGTGACGGTCGGCGACCACCCGAGGTCCTGCCGCGTCCGCCGCTGGTCGAACCAGTGCGCCGTCGAGAGCTGCTCCGCGAGAAAGCGGGTCATCGGCGGCTCGTCGGCGCCGGGACGCACCCGCCACACGGCCTCGACGACGGAACCGGCCACCCGGGCGATCCCGGCGGGCACGTGCACCCGCGGAACCGGCACCCCGGACGCGCGGCAGATCCCCGTGAGGAGCTCCCCGACCGGCCGCGGCTCACCGTTCGTCACGACGTAGGCGTTGCCGTGGACCGCGTCGTCTGCCGCACGCTCGAGTGCGGCGACCATCGCCGAGGCGGCGTTGTCGACGTGGAGCGTGTCGATGAGTGCCGCGCCCGAGTCGAGCAGCGGCAGCCGACCGCGGCGGGCCCGTTCGACGATGCGCCCGACCAGTTGCGTGTCCCCGGGTCCCCACACCAGGTGCGGACGGACCGCGACGACCGCGAAGCCCGGCTCGTCAGCGGCCAGCGCCAGGAGTTCGGCGGCCGCCTTCGTGCGGGCGTAGTGCCCGCGCGCGGCGGCCGGCTCCGCGGGGTCGGCACCGGTGCCGGCGAGCGATGAACCGGTGTGCGCCACGGACGGCGACGAGACGAAGACGAAGCGTTCCGCACCGGCGGAGCGGGCAGCACCGAGCAGGGCCCGCGTGCCGCCGACGTTCACCCGGGCGAAGTCCGCGGGGTCGCCGGCGAGCGAGACCTTCGCGGCGAGGTGCACGACGGCGTCGGTCCCCTCCACCGCACGTGCCACGGCGGCGTCGTCCGTCATCGACCCCAGGACGTCCGACACCCCGTCGACGCGCGACGGCCGGCGCTGGAACGTCCTGACCTCGTGCCCCGCGTCGCGGACGGCCGCCGCCGTCGCCCGCCCCAGGAACCCACTGGCGCCGGTGACCAGGACCCTCACGGGCGGACCATCCGGCCACCGCCGAGGACCGCCGACGCCCAACGCGCCAGCCGCGCGCGATCGACCTTGGAGTTGTGCCGGATGTCGGTCGGCAGCACCGGGACGACCAGCACGGCAGCGAGCCGCACTCCGGCGGCTGCACGGACGGCCGCCGCGAGGTCCGCCGGCGCGAGGCCCGGCCGACGCACGGCGGGGACCGTCTCGACGACGGCGACGACCTGCTGCGTCCCGACGGGGCCGGTGCCGGCGATGCCCGCTCGACCGACGCCCTCGACGCGCTCGATCCGCTGCTCGGGGCCGACCGGTGTGACGACTCCGTCGGGGGTGGTCACGACGTGCTGCAGCCGACCCTCGATCCAGAGGCGCCCCTCGGCGTCGAGGTGTCCGACGTCGCCGGTGCGGTGCCCGCGCGGGTCGGCGACCCCGAGCCGCGAGACCCGGTCCGTGCGCCACAGCCGGTCGTAGCGGTCACGGACGTGCGGGGCCGCGACGACGACCTCGCCGGTGACGCCCGGGTCGTCGGTCGGTGCACCGCTCGGCACTCCTGTCCCGTCGAGCGGGGCGATCCGGACGCGCACCCCCGACGCGGGGACACCGACGCAGATCCCCCGCTCGTCCGCGCCGCCCGCGGCACCCCGCACGCCGTCGAGGTCGATGTCCGTCATGAGCAGCCCCTCGGTCATGCCGTAGGGGGTGTGCGCCGCCGCGTTCGGCATGAGCTCCGTCGCGGCGGCCAGGAGCGTCGCCGACACCGGTGCCCCCGCCGACAGGAACAGCCGGACCCGTCCGAGGGTGCCGCGGTCGTCCTCGGTCAGCTCGGAGGCGGTCGCCACGACGTTCGCGAGGGCCGCTGGCGACAGGAACACGACCGTCGCGTCCGCCGCCGCGACCGCGTCGGCGACCGCGCGCGCCGTCAGGCTCCGGGGTGCGGTGACGTCCATGTCGGGCGCGACGGAACGAGCACCGAGGGCCGGACCGAGCAGGGCGAACGGGGCGAACCCGGCGACGAGGCCCGTGCCGACGCCGACGTCGTACTGTGCCGCGAGGACGTCCCGCACGGCGGCGAGCTGCCCGTGCGTGTAGACGACACCCTTCGCCGGACCGGTCGAGCCCGAGGTGAACAGGACCGCAGCGGGGGCGTCCGGAGCCGGAGCCACGGGCAACGCCGCGCCCGCCCCGAGTCGTCGGGCACCGCGACGGGCGACCTCGACGAGGGTGTGCTCGACGCCGAGGGCCTTCCGGGCCGGTGCGGGCAGCGTGACCGTGGCGATGCGACGGCCCGGCCATCCGAGCGCCCGCGCAGCACCGAGCCCGGGCAGCGCCCCGACGACCCAGTCCGGTCGAGCACCGCGGACCGCGCGTGTGAGACCGCGGAGACCGAGCCCGGCGTCAGCGACCACCACGACGGCACCGATGCGGACGCAGGCGTACAGCACGGCGGTCAGGTCGGCCCCGGGCGTGACGAGCAACGAGACGCGGTCGCCGCGGCGCACGCCGAGGTCGGCGAGACCCGCGGCGACCTCGCGGACGCGCCGCGCGAGCAGCCGCCACGTGACGGTGCGCGGGCCGCCTGCTGCGGCCATCTCGACCAGGGCGGGTCCGTCGTCGTCGGCGAGGTCGTCGAGCGCCGCCCAGATCGGCCGGTGCGCAACGGTGTGCGCATCCGGGTCCGGGTCGGCGCCCGTGTCCGTGTCCGTGTCGGTCCGGAGGCGCGGCTCGCCCCCGTCGACCGGACGGCCGTCCGCCAGGCGGTCGCCGAGCCAGTCCAGCACCGTCCCGGCGACGTCGGCGTCGTCCGGCAGCAGGTGCCCGGCGCCCTCGAAGCGGTGCACGTCGGCGTGCGGCAGCCGGTCGACCAGGTCGTCGAGGTACCGCTCCAGGAACACCGGGTCGCGCGGGCCCCACATCACGAGCGCGGGGACGTCGAGCGCCGCGACACCGGCGGCGATGCGGTCGAGCTCGGCGGCGCTCGGGTGCGTCGCGTCGACGGGGATGTCCGCGACGAATCCGCCGATGCCGCCACGACGGGCAGCCCCGCGGTACGGCGCGCGGTAGGCGTCCGCCGTTGCGCGGTCGAGTCTCGGGTGCGCGATGGCGAGCGTCGTCTCGAGGAACGCCGGCGTCAGGACGGTGCCACGACCGAGCACACCCGGGCGCAGCGCGAGCCGCAGCGGAGCGGGGATCGGGGCGTCGTCGGGCTGGTGCACCGCGGTGTTGCACGTCGCCACGCCCACCACGAGGTCGGGGTGGTCGACCGCCCAGCCGAGTGACACGACCCCGCCCCAGTCGTGCCCGAGCGTGACGACGGGTCCGGTGAGCCCGAGTTCGTCGGTCAGGGCGCCGAGGTCGCGGACGCGGTCGGCCAGGCGGTGCTGGTCGACGGTGCGCTCCGAGAAGCCCATGTCGAGCTGGTCGACCGCGACGACGCGCCAGGCCGGACCGCCGGCCCGTGCGGCGTCGAGGGTGCTGGCCGCGACGGACCGCCAGAGGTACGACCACGTCGGGTTGCCGTGCACGCAGAGGATCGTGCCGACCGGGGTCACGCCGAGTGCGTCCAGCGAGCCTGCCGTGTCGAGGAGGTGCCAGGTGCGGTCGGGGCGAGCCGCGCCTCCCGACCGTCCTGCCGTGTCACCACCCACGGTGACCAGTCGGGACCACGCCGGGTCGAGTCCGGGCAGGGGCGGCGGGAGCGTCGCCGGAGCCGTGCTGGCGGCGACGCGCGGGAGGCCGGACCTCACCAGCGCAGTTCCATCATCGCCGTGTTGATGCCGGAGCCGACGCCGCCGAGGAACACGCGGTCGCCGCGGGTGATGCCACCGCGCGCGACCTCGTCGGCCAGGGTGATCGGGATCGACGCCGGTCCGACGTTGCCGAAGCGCTGGTACGTCGTCGGCACCTTGGCACGCGGGATCCCGATCGCCTCGACGAAGGCGTTCGTGTGCACGTCCGACACCTGGTGCAGCACGTAGCGGTCCATGTCCGCCCAGTCGAAGTGCGCGCGCGCCTCGTTCCACGCGGCGACGACGAGCTCCATGCCGCCCTTGAGCAGCATCTTCGCGTCGGTGAACATGCCGTCGACGCTGCCGACGCACAGGTCGTACCACTGCGTGGCCGCACGGGTCACGCCGCCGATGATGCGGTGTCCCTCCGGGTGGACGTCGGACGGGCCGAGCACGGCGGCCGCGGCGCCGGACCCGAGGGTCAGGCTCGCGAACTCGCTCATGAAGTCCTTGCGGTTCCGGCCGCCCTGGTTCAGCCGGTCGATGGTGTTGAGCTGCACCTGGTCGGCGTCCTCGCCGTCGACCACGAGCGCGTACTTGATCTGCCCGGAGTCGATCATGCCCGCGGCGACGCTCATCGCGTTGACGAACCCGAGGCACGCGTTCGCGATGTCGAAGTTGATCGCGGACGACGGCAGGCCCAGGCCGTGGTGCAGCCGGACGGCGACGCTCGGCTCGAGGTGCGGACGGGTCACGGAGGTGTTGATGAGCAGGCCGACGTCCTCGGGCCGGATGCCCGCCTCGGCCATCGCGCGACGGCCGGCGTCGATCGCGGCCTCGTGGAAGGTCTGGTCCTCGCCCCAGTTGCGGCGCTCGGTGACACCGGCGACGCGCTCGAGCAGCCCCATCGGGAGACGGAGTCGGCGGAGGGCCCCGCGGAGCTTGGCCTCGATGTCGGCCGAGGTCGTCACGCGGTCGGCGGTGGTCGTCGCCACCGACAGCAGCGACACGTTCTGGTGCTTCGCCGTGGCGTTGCCGGGGCGCTCCGGTTCGCTGCTCGTCGACTGGTCGACCGGCCGTTCCGTCATGATCGTCACCGACACATACTTCCGCATCCGACCTGGGTACGCGATCCGGGTGCGCTGAACGGAGCCGGTCAGGCGTCCTTCGGCAGCTTGCGGACCTTCGATCGACGTCGACGACGGTCCGGGATCATCGAGCGCATCTCCTCGAGCTTGCCGAAGCAGAGCAGCCGGTCGCTCGCCTGCAGTTCGACGCCGCTGCGGGGGTTCGGGATCACCGACGCGCCGCGGTGCAGGGTCAGGACGGTGATGTCCCGGTCCCACAGCCCGGACTCCTTGATGGTCTTGCCCACCAGGTCCGCGTTCGTGTGCACGAGGAGCTCGGCGACGCCGTACCCCGTCGAGACGCTGAGGCGCTGGCGGACGTCGATCTCCGGGAACGCCACCTGGTTGCCGATGAAGTCGATGATCGCACCCGCGACGTCGAGGCCCGTCGCACGCTCGATGCCCTCGAGCCCCGGTGACGAGTTGACCTCCATGACGAGGGGACCGTCGTTGCCCTCGAGCATGTCGACGCCCGCGACGCGGAGGCCCATGATCTGCGCCGAGCGCACCGCCGCCTCCTCGTACTCCGGGGTCAGCGTGACCTTCTCGACGGTGCCGCCCCGGTGCACGTTCGACCGGAACTCGTCGCCGCTCGCACTCCGGCGCATCGCGGCCACGACGCGGTCGCCGACGACGAGCGCGCGGATGTCCCGGCCCCGGCTCTCCGAGACGAACGCCTGGATGAGGACGTTCTGCTTCGTCGAGTGCAACGTCTCGACGATCGACTCGGCGACCTTCGCCTCCGGCGCGAGGATCACGCCGATGCCCTGCGTGCCCTCGAGCAGCTTGATGACGACCGGAGCCCCACCGACGCTGTCGATCGCCCCGCGGACGTCGGCGCGGCTGTTCACGAAGGTCGTCGCCGGCATGCCGATGTGGTGCCGGGAGAGGATCTGGTTGGCGCGGAGCTTGTCGCGCGAGTTCGTGATGCCCGTCGCGGTGTTCGGCGTGTAGACGTCCATCTGCTCGAACTGCCGCACCACCGCGGTGCCGTAGTAGGTGATCGAGTTGCCGATGCGCGGGAGCACGGCGTCGTAGTCGCTGAGCAGCCGACCGCGGTAGAGCAGGTCGGGTTCCTCGCCGGACAGGTCGATCGCGAACCGCAGCGTGTTGAGCACCTTGACCTCGTGCCCGCGGTCGACCGCCGCGGCGCGCAGACGCTGCGTCGAGTACGCGTGCGGGGCGCGCGACAGGATGGCGAGTTTCATCGGGGGTGCTCCACAGGGTCGGTGCATCGACGGCGACGCTCAATCAAAGCATGCGACAGGATGGGCACATGGCCCGGAACCCGACGATCGCAGGATGGCGCGAATGGGCTGCCCTGCCCGGGCTCGAGCTGCCCTGGATCAAGGTGAAGCTCGACACCGGTGCCCGCAGCTCGGCGCTCCACGCGTTCGACCTCGAGGAGCTCCCCGGCGACCGTGTGCGCTTCTCGGTGCACCCGTGGCAGGACACCGACGCCGACGCCGTCACCCACGAGTGCGACGTGCACGACCGCCGCATCGTCCGGAGCTCGACCGGGCACACGCAGGAGCGCATCGTCGTGCTGACGCCGATCACGCTCGCGGGCCGCACGATCGATGCCGAGGTCACGCTGAGCAACCGCGACCAGATGGGCTTCCGGATGCTCGTCGGCCGCGAGGCGCTGCGGCAGGGCTTCCTGGTCGACCCCGCTCGGTCGTTCATGGCGGGACGGGCGCCGAAGGAGATCCGGCGGCGGAACCGCGGGCGCGCCTGAGGCGCAGCGCGGGCTGCGGCGCCGGCCGCGGCGCGACGGTTCCCACCGTGCGCACGACTCGCGCTCCGTCGGCATCGTCCGGATGACGCTCCGTGACGACGGCCGTTCCCCCGCCGAGGAGACGTGCCTACGCTCCACGCACCGGCCCAGTCGCCGGCGTCCCGGACCCGAGGAGACCGACGTGACCGACCAGACCATCGCCCGCCAGGTGGACGACTTCAACCAGGGCTTCACCGCCCAGATCGGCCCGGAGTTGTCCGCGGTCTTCGACGGCGAGCAGGCCGACCTGCGCGCCTCCGGTGTGCCCGACGGGGTCGTCGGCGCGGGCACGGCCGCTCCGGACGCCCGGCTCGTCACCCCGACCGGCGAGGAGACGTCGTTCGCGGCCGTCCGCGGCTCCACCCCGACCGTCGTCGTCTTCTACCGCGGCGCCTGGTGCCCCTACTGCAACATCACGCTGCGGACCTACCAGCAGGAGCTCCTGCCGACGCTGCAGGAGCGTGGCGTCCAGCTCGTCGCCGTGTCACCGCAGACGCCGGAGGCCGCCGAGCAGTCGATCGCGAACGGCGAGCTCGCCTTCCCGGTGCTGACCGACCCCGAGAACGCCCTCGCCGGCCGGTTCGGCATCGTCACGGAGCCGAGCGCCGCGGCACGGGCGGCGCACACGGAGCTCGGCTTCGACGTCGCCGACAGCAACGCCGACGACACCGCTGCGATCCCGTTCCCGTCGGTCTTCGTGATCGACGCGGACGGCGTCGTCCGCTTCGCCGACGTGCACGTCGACTACACGACGCGCACCGAGGTCGCCGACGTCCTCACCGCGGTCGACGACCTGGTGGTCTCCGCGCGCTGACCGAGCCGGCCGGCACGGGGCCGACGGGGGGCGAACAGGAGGCGCGGCGAGGGTGACCGACGTCCGTCGCCCGGGCCGCGCCTCCCGTCAGCGTCGAGGCTGTCCCGTCAGGGCAGGAGCGCGGACGCGACCGCGCGGGCGGTCGCGGAGTCGCTGCCGGGGTCGCGCAGACGCATCGCCAGCGAACCGGAGACGACGAGCAGCAGCTGTTCGGCGAGCGCCGGGGCACGGTCGCCCACGAGCGGGCGGGCCGTCTCGGTCAGCCGCCGTCGCAGTGTGGCGGTCTCGCGGTCGAGCACGGCGCGCAGGTCCTCGGGTGCGTCGACGTACTCGGCAGCGGTACCGAGGAACGCGCACCAGCGCGAACCCGTGGGCGTGGACCGGTAGTCGTCGAGGGCGTCGAACACCGCGAGCAACCGGCCGCGGTCGTCGGTCGCCCGCTCGACGGCCCGGTCCCAGGTCGCCACCCAGTCGTCGTGGCGGCGGTCGAGGGCCGCGGCGACGAGGGCCTCCTTGCTCGCGTACCCGCGGTAGAGCGTCGCCGACGACACCCCGGCCCGTTCGAGCACGGCGTCGATCGGCGTGGCCGCGATGCCCCGGGTGAAGAAGAGCTCCTCGGCGGCGTCGAGCACCCGCTGCTCGGTCCCTGGACGCATCGCCATGCGGCCAGCCTAGAGTCGCAGAAGTGAAACGATCGTTTTCGTTATCGACCCCGGTGCTGCTCACGAGCGGACTCGGTCTCGTCGCGGCGACCTACGGACTCGTGCGGCTCGCCTTCGGCCTGTTCCTGCCCGACGTGCAGCGCGACCTCGGCTTCGGGTCGGACGTCGCCGGAGCGGTGGCGTCGGGCGCGTCCGTCCTGTACTGCACCGGCGCCGTCACGGGGTTCCTGCTCGCCGCCCGCGCCGCGCGGTGGCTCGTCGCCGCCGCGGCCGTCACCGCCGGGGTCGGCGCGCTCGTCATGGCCGCGAGTCCGACGACCACGGTGTTCGCGGCGGCCGCCGTCGTGGCGTCCACCGGGGCGGGCCTGGCGTCACCGGCGATGGTGCAGCTCGTGGCCGGTCGGGTCGACGGCGGTTCCCGTGACCGGGCGCAGGCGGTGGTGAACTCCGGCACCGGCCCCGGGCTCGTCGCGGCCGGCGTCCTGGCACTCCTGTTGCTCCCGGACTGGCGGACGGCCTGGGCCGTCGCGGGCGTGGTCACCCTGATGGCCGGCGCGGCCGTGTTCCTCGCCGCCGGTCGCCCGGTCCGCTCTCCACGCGCGGCGCTGCCAGGGCGGTCGTGGTTCGGCGCGCAGGCCGTGCCGATCGTCGTGGCACTGCTCTTCGGCGCGGGGTCGGCGGTCGTCTGGACCTACGGGCGCTCCACACTCGTCCAGGCCGGTGTCCCGACCGCGTCGACCGTCGTGGCGTGGATCGCGCTCGGCCTCGGTGGGGCGGCGGTCGCGGTGACGGCACGGTGGACGAGTGCGCTGCCGGCCGCACGCCAGTGGCAGCTGACGACCGCCGTCGCCGCCGCTTCGGTGCTCGGGCTCGGGCTGCTGCCCCAGGTGGTCGGAGTGGCACTCGTCGCGTGCGCCACGTTCGGCTGGGGCTACACCGCCGCGACGGGCGCGCTCATCGCGTGGACCAGCGAGATCGACCGGGAGCACGCTGCCGCCGGCACCTCGGTGCTCTTCGTCGTCCTCGTCGCGGGGCAGGCGCTCGGAGCAGCGGCGGCGGGCGTGCTCTCCGGTGCAGCGGGGTCGGTGGCGACGTTCCTCGCCGCGACCGTGGTCGTCGCGGTGGCCTGCGGCCTCACGCTCCGCACGCGGGGTCTGCGGCGGGCGGTGCCCACCCGGTAGCGTGGACCGCATGGGGCGGACGACGGAGGACTGGTCGAGGTTGCCCGTCGGGCCACGGGAGCACCGGCAGGACGCCCTGCTCGCGCTGGTGCTCGGCGCCGGACTCGCCGTGACCACCACCCTCTACGGCGCAGCCGGGATCTACGGCGACGAGCAGGCCGAGTGGTGGGTCTCGGCGCTCATGGTCGTCGCGAACGCGGCGCCGCTCGCGTTCCGTCGGCGCTGGCCGATGACCGTCGCGGTGGTGTCGGCACTCGCCTTCGCCGCGACGCAGCTGCTCCACGTGCCCGAGATCATCCTCGTCAACTTCACGCTCTTCATCGCGCTCTACACGGTCGGCGCGTGGTGCTCGGACCGGGTTCGCGCCGAGGTCGTGCGGTGGGTCGTCATCGGGGGGATGTTCGCCTGGCTGTTCCTCGCGATCTCGTTCGGGTGGTCGATGCCGAGCGCGCTGCCGAACGACGACGACGCGATGATCCCCCCGTACGTCGCGTACTCGCTCGTCAACATCCTCATCAACGTGCTCTACTTCGGCGGGGCCTGGTACGCCGGCAACCGGGCGTGGGCCGCGGCCGTCGCGAAGCACGACCTGGCCGAGCGCACCGCGGAGCTCGCCGCCGAACGCGAACGGACCGCGGCCCAGGCCGTCACGCTCGAGCGCGTCCGGATCGCCCGCGAGCTGCACGACGTCGTCGCGCACCACGTCTCGCTGATGGGCGTGCAGGCCGGGGCCGCCCGGCGCGTGGTCGACCGCGACCCGGCCCAGGCGACCGCGTCGCTCGGCGTGGTGGAGGACAGCGCCCGGACGGCGGTCGAGGAACTCCGGCGGATGCTCGGGACCCTGCGTGAGGACGATGACGGCGCGAGCGCGATGGACACGGCACCGAGCACGGCCGGGCTCGGGAGGATGCCGGAGCTGGTCGAGGCCGTCCGTTCCGCGGGGCACGACGCCGGGTACGTCGTGGTCGGTGACGAGCGTGCGGTCCCACCGACCGTGGGTGCGGTCGCGTTCCGGATCGCACAGGAGGCCGTCACGAACGTCGTGAAGCACGCCGGCCCCACGGCCAGGGCCGACCTGCGGCTGCGGTACCTGGACGACGGCATCGAGGTCGAGGTCGCCGACGACGGGCACGGCGCCGGAGCCGCCCGCGACACGAGCGGCAGCGGCCTCGGCCACGTCGGCATGCGGGAGCGCGTGGCCGCGGTGGGTGGGCGCATCGAGATCGGGCCGCGTGCCCGGGGAGGGTACCTGGTGCGGGCATGGCTGCCGACGACCTGACGATCGTGCTCGCGGACGACCAGGACCTGGTGCGTGCGGGCTTCCGCGTCATCCTCGAGTCCGAGCCCGGCTTTCGGGTCGTCGGCGAGGCCCCCGACGGTGCCGCCGCGGTCGAGGCCGTCGTCGCCCTCCGACCGGACGTCGTCTGCCTGGACGTGCAGATGCCCGGTGTCGACGGGCTCGAGGCCGCACGGCGGATCGGCGCGCTGCCGGACCCGCCGGCGGTCCTGGTGCTCACCACGTTCGACGACGACGACGCCCTGTTCCAGGCGCTCGAGGCGGGCGCGAGCGGCTTCCTGCTGAAGAACGCCTCCCCCGAACGGCTGATCGACGCCGTCCGCACGGTCGCCGCCGGGGACGCCCTGCTCGCCCCCGACGTCACGCGCCGGGTGATCAGCCGCGCGACCGCCGGCCACGGTCCCACCTGCCCGGGGTACGACGACCGGGCCGACGCCCCGACCGAGGACGGCTCCGCGGCGATCGCCGCCGCGGGTCTGACCGAGCGCGAGGCCGAGGTCCTCCGCCTGCTCGCCAGGGGCTGCAGCAACGCCGAGATCGCCCGCGAGCTCTTCGTCGGTGAGGCGACCGTGAAGACCCACGTGTCGAACGTCCTGCAGAAGACGGGCGTGCGCGACCGGATCCAGGCGGTCGTCTGGGCGTACGAGCACGGGGTCGCGACCGCCGGCTGACCAGCATGCTCCCCCGCGTGGTGGGCGACCCACGGTGGCCGTGCGGCCGACGCTCCCCCTCGGGACGGAGCCGGGGTGTGCGCAAGTCCCGCCTCCAGCCGGAGGTGAGCCGTGCCTCCCGGCCAGTAGCGTCGAGACGTCGGCGAGGACCGCCGGCGGAAGGGGAACGGGCGATGCTCACCATCGAAGGCGTCAGCAAGCACTTCGGCGACCGCCGTGTGCTCGACGACGTGGGGTTCTCGGTCGGCAGCGGCCGACTGACCGGGTTCGTCGGCGGCAACGGCGCCGGCAAGACCACCACCATGCGGATCCTGCTCGGCGTGCTCCAGGCGGACGCCGGGCGGGTGTCGATCGACGGGGCCGAGGTCGGCCCGTCCGACCGTCGCCGGTTCGGCTACATGCCCGAGGAGCGCGGGCTCTACCCGAAGATGCCGGTCGCCGAGCAGATCACCTACCTGGCGCGACTGCACGGCGTCGACAAGCGGACCGCGGTCCAGCGCACCGCCGCGCTGCTCGAGCGGCTGGACCTGGCGCCGCACGCCGGCGACGCGGTCGAGAAGCTCTCCCTCGGCAACCAGCAGCGCGTGCAGGTCGCCGCGGCACTCGTCCACGACCCGGAGGTCCTCGTGCTCGACGAACCGTTCTCGGGCCTCGACCCGATGGCCGTCGACACCGTGCTCGGTGTGCTCCGCGAGCAGGCGGCGAAGGGCGTCCCGGTGCTGTTCTCGAGCCACCAGCTCGACGTCGTCGAGCGACTGTGCGACGACGTCGTCGTGATCGCCGGTGGCACCATCCGCGCCTCCGGAGCGCAGGAGGACCTGCGTCGTGCAGCCGGGCCGGCCGCGTGGGAGCTGCTCGTCGACGGCGACGTCGCCTGGCTCCGCGACGAGCCCGGTGTCACGGTCCGCGAGTTCGACGGCGGCTACGCCGTGTTCGAGGCCGACGAGGCCACCGCGCAGCACGTCCTGCAGCGCGCGGTCCAGCACGGCACGGTCGGGTCGTTCGCACCCCGTGTGCCCCGACTCAGCGAGGTCTTCCGGGAGGTCGTCCGGTGAACAGCACGTTCGTGAACGCGGTGCGGCTCGTCACCGTCCGCGAGATCCAGGCCCGGGTGCGCAGCAAGGCCTTCGTGGTGTCGGCCGCGATCCTGCTCGTCGCGGTGGTCGCCTCGATCGTCATCGGCGGCATCGTCGGCAAGGCCACCGCGGACGACACCACCCCGGTCGCCGTCGTCGACGGCGTCTCCCTCGAGTCGGCCGACGGCCTCGACGTCACGCCGACCCAGACCGTCGCGCAGGCGGAGCGCCTGGTGCGCGACGGCGAGGTCGACGCCGCGATCGTGCCCTCGGACGACACCCTGGGGTACTCGGTCGTCGGGCTGGACGACGCGCCGACCGATGTCATCAGCGCGCTCAGCGTCACCCCGGAGGTCGAGCTGCTCGACCCGGGTGCCCTGCCCGCGGGGCTCGTCTCGCTCATCGGCATCATGTTCGGCGTGGTGTTCTTCGCCTCGGCCGTGACGTTCGGGTCCTCGATCGCGCAGAGCGTCGTCGAGGAGAAGTCCACCCGGGTGGTCGAGATCCTGATGGCCGCGATCCCGGCACGGGCACTGCTGGCCGGCAAGGTGCTCGGCAACAGCGCGATGGCGTTCGCGCAGATCGTGGCCGTCGCGGTCGCCGCCGTGATCGCGCTCGCGGTGACCGGGCAGGACAACCTGTTCTCGATGCTCGGTCCGAGCGTGCTCTGGTTCGTCGGGTTCTTCGCGGTCGGCTTCGTGCTCATCGCCGCGATGTTCGCCGCGTCCGCCGTGCTGGTCTCCCGCCAGGAGGACGTCGGCAGTGTGACGATGCCGGTGATGATGCTCGTGATGATCCCGTACATCCTCATCGTGGTCGCTGCGGACGACCCCACGATCGTCGGCATCATGTCGTACGTGCCGTTCAGCGCACCGATCGGGATGCCGATGCGCATCTTCCTCGGGACCGCCGAGTGGTGGGAGCCGATCCTGTCGCTGCTGATCGTCGCGGCCTCGGTCGTCGTCGTGGTCACCGTGGGAGCGCGGATCTACGAGAACGCCCTGCTGCGCACGGGTGGTCGCGTGAAGCTCTCGGAGGCGCTGCGCGGCTGACGCCGCGGTGCGGTCCGCTCTGACGGACGGGAGGCCCGGTGCCGGCTGGCACCGGGCCTCCCGTCCGTCACGTGGTCACGGCACCCGCGTCGATGGAGCAGACGACGTCGGGTCGCCTCGCGCCACTCGACGCCTTCTGCTCCACAGCGTGGAGGCGAGCGGCCGACGACCGGGGGCCGCCGAGCGTCTGGTGTCAGAGCTGGCCGAAGGCCGCCTGGACGCCCAGGCTCGTCACCGCGACGAGCACCCACAGCGCGATGCCGAGCAGCATCGGGCGGAAGCCCGCACGGCGCAGCGCGGCGAAGTCGGTCGACACGCCCACTGCGGCGAGCGCCACCGTGATGAGGAACGTCGCCACCGTCGAGAAGCCCGGTGCGGCCTCCGCGGGCAGGACCCCGGTGGTGCGGAGCAGCACCACGACGAGGAACCCGACCAGGAACCACGGGACCAGCCGCAGGACGCGGACGCCCCTGGCGCGACCCGTGCCGTCGTCGACGGTGGGCTGCTCGCGGGAGGCGCGGCGGGCCTCCATGCCGGCCAGCCCGACCACGATCGGGATGATCATGAGCGTCCGGACCAGCTTCACGACGACGGCGGTGTCGGTCGCCTGGCGGCCGTAGACGGTCGCCGTGGCCACCACCGACGACGTGTCGTTCACCGCGGTGCCGGCGAAGACGCCGAACGCGTGCTGCGACAGGCCGAGCGCGTGCCCGACGAGGGGGAAGACGAAGACGGCCGCGATGTTGCAGAGGAAGATCGTCGACAGGGCGTAGGCCACCTCGGCGCTGGCGGCACCCACCACGGGGGTGACGGCCGCGATCGCCGAGGCGCCGCAGATGCCCGTCCCGACGCCGATCAACGTGCGCAGCGTGCGCGACACCCGGAGCAGGCGGCCGATCCCCCACGCGGCGACGAGGCACACCACGAGCGTGGTGAGCATCACGGGGAGGGTCTCGCCGCCGATGCGCAGGACCTCGCCGATCGAGAGCTGCGCGCCGAGGAGCACGACGGCCGCCTGCAGGACGCGGCTCGACGCGAACTTCACGCCGGGCTGGAGCCCGCCGAGGTCCGCGACACCGCCGTCCTGGTGCCGACGGCGGCGCACGAGCCACCCCACCAGGGCTCCGAGCACCACGGCCGGCACCGGACCACCGACGACCGGGACCGCACGGCCGACAAGGGTCGCGGCGATGCCGATCACGACGGCGAGAGCGACTCCGGGCAGGGCGGCGGCGACCACCGGGCGGGACAGGGGCATGCGGACCAGCATCCCACCGCCGGGTCACAGCCCGCGCGGACGGTTCCGATCGGGCTCCTGCGCTCTCCGGATGCCCGTCCCCCCCGTCCCGGCCCCCCGCCTGGATCGACATCGATGTCGAGGCGTACCATCGCTCCCGGGAGCAACGGCGGTTCCACTCATTCCCCGGTGCCACCCACGGGCCGGGTCGAGCAGACAGATCAGAGCACGCCGTGACCGAACACCTCATCGAGTACGTCGCCCGCGACCGAACGGGCATCACCGCCGTCGTCACCACGACCGGTGTCCTCGACGTCGACACCGTCATCGACCACATCCGCGCCGGGCACACCGGGTACTACGTCGCCGCCGACTCCTGGAAGCGCACCCCGGTCCGGAGCATGTCGTTCATCGGTGGCTCGTACCTCTTCGCGAACTGGGACGGCACGAAGCGCAACATGCTGCACGACCTCGCATTCCGCATGCCCACGCGCGCCGTCGAGGTCGTCCCGCAGCCACGCCGCTCGTGGCGGCTGGCGCGCGCCCTGCGCGAGCTGTTCTCACGGGCGGCCTGACCCGCCGGTACCCGGCTGCAGACGGACGGGAGGCCCGGTGCCAGCTGGCACCGAGCCTCCCGTCCGTCACGACCGCGTCACGAGCCGCGCCGCTCGTCGTCAGACGTCGCGCTTCTTGACCGCGGCCATCGCGATCACGCCGACCGCGACGACCCAGGCCGCCAGGACGCCGGCACCGGCCCAGCCGTTCAGGTCGACGCCCTCGGCGGGCGGCTGGTCCCCGGACGACTCGTAGGTGAACAGCTCGGCACCGGCCTGGTCGGGCAGGAAGCGGGACACGTCGAGCAGCCACTGCTGGTCCACCAGGCTCGCGACGAGCTGGAGCACGATCGGCAGCACGAGCAGCACGCCGAGTGCGATCGCGATGCCGCCGGCACTGGACCGGACCAGCAGCCCGATGCCGAAGGCGAGCAGGGCGATCAGGGTGACGTAGACCGAGGACCCGAGGATCGGCATGAAGACCGACGGGTCGGCGAGATCAGCGTGCACGCCCTTGTCGGCCTGGAACAGCGACACCAGCACGACACCGATCCAGGTCGCGACGGCGCTCACCACGAAGGTCGCGACGGCGAGGACGACGGCCTTGGCGAGGACCGCGCCGGAACGGCGAGGGTCGGCCGTGAACGTGGACCGGATCTGACCGGTGCCGTACTCGCCGGTGATGATGAGCACGCCGAGCACGGCGGCGACCAGCACGGTGAAGCCCACGGAGGACGTGCTGAGCAGGACGATCTGCCGGTTCGCGACCTCCTGCGTCACCTCGGTGCCCTCGGGGAGCCCCATCACCGGGGCCGCAGCACCGATCATCGCTCCGAGGCCGATCGTCAGCGCCACGATGATCGCGTAGCACCACCACGTCGACCGGATGCTGCGGAACTTGATCCACTCGCTGCGGACGAGTCGGCCGAACCCGAGTCCGACGCGTCCGGGCATCGCGGTGGCCGTCGCGGCGCTCATCGTGCGACCTCCGCCTGGTACTCGACCTCGTCCTTGGTGAGGGCCATGTACGCCTCCTCGAGGCTCGCACCCATGGGGGTGAGTTCGTGCAGCACCGCGCCGGTCTGGGCGGCGATGGTGCCGATCTGCTGGGCGTCGGGGCCGACGACCACGAAGGCGCCGTCCTCGCGCGGGGTGATCGACGACGCGGCGGACCCGACGGCGCCGAAGAGCTGGTCGGGGTGCGGGGTCCGGACGAGGGTCCGTGCGCCGCCGCCCTGTCCGCTGCCACTGCCCGCGACGAACTCGGCGATCGGGGCGTCGGCGAGCACCTTGCCGCGGCCGAGCACGACCACGCGGTCGGCGGTCTGGGCCATCTCGCTCATGAGGTGGCTGGAGAGGAAGACCGTGCGCCCCTCGGACGCCAGGTGCCGGGCCAGCTGACGGACCCACACGACGCCGTCCGGGTCGAGGCCGTTGACCGGTTCGTCGAGGATCAGGGTCTTCGGGTCACCGAGCAGCGCTGCGGCGATGCCGAGCCGCTGTCCCATGCCGAGGGAGAACCCGCCGACGCGCTTCTTCGCGACCGACTCGAGGCCGGTGAGCTCGATGACGGTGTGCACCCGCGACTTCGGGATGCCGTGCGTCGCGGCGAGCGACAGCAGGTGGTTGTACGCACTGCGCCCGGAGTGGACGGCCTTCGCCTCGAGCAGCGCGCCGACCTGCCGGAGCGGGTCGCGGAACGAGCGGTACTCCTGCCCGTTCACCCGCACCCGTCCGGACGTGGGCGTGTCGAGCCCCATGATCATCCGCATGGTCGTGGACTTGCCGGCACCGTTCGGCCCGAGGAAGCCGGTGACGATGCCCGGGCGGACGACGAAGGAGATGTCGTCGACGGCGGTCTTGGCGCCGTAGCGCTTGGACAGATGCTCGATCTCGATCACGTGGTCCACGCTATTTCCGCGACCCCGTCGCGCGCGTCCCCCCTCGGGTGGAGACCGGGGGTCATCCCGCAGGGGGACCCGCCGGTCGTCGAGCGCGTCGGAGGTACACCTCGACGTCGCACCAATCCGACTGCGCAACTGCTCCGAAACCCCTGTACGACGACGACGCTGCCCCTGAGCGGTGACCCGGACACGCCGTCGTGGAACGCACTCGGAAGGACTGCACCATGACCAGCAACGCTGCATCACCTCGTACCGGTTTCGCTTCGACCCTCGTCCAGAAGGGCGCACTGCTCTTCGGCGTCGTCTTCCTCATCGTCGGCATCGCCGGCTTCATCCCCGGCCTGACCATGGACATGGGCACCATGTCCTTCGCCGGCGACGGCTCGATGGCCATGCTGCTCGGCCTGTTCCAGGTCTCGGCGCTGCACAACATCGTCCACCTGCTGTTCGGCATCGTCGGCCTCCTCGCCGCCCGCACCGCCAGCGGATCCCGCTCCTACCTGCTCATCGGCGGCATCATCTACGCCGTGCTGTTCGTCTTCGGCCTCTTCGTCGCGAACATGTCCAGCGCCGCGAACTTCGTCCCGCTCAACAGCGCGGACAACGTCCTGCACGCCTTCCTCGCCGTCGCGATGATCCTGCTCGGCGTCGTCCTGCCCCGCGCCGGCGTACGCACCACCCGCTGACCGTCCTCGGTGGGCCGCCCGGTGCTGGGCGGTCCACCGCCGGAGCGGTGGCCACCCCAGGGGATCAGGGGCCACCGGACGCCCCCGTCGCACCAGCGGCGGGGGCGTCGTCGTGTCCGGCGCCTCGGCGAGGTCCCGCCCGGAACCTGCACGGCGGCGGACCTCCACCGCGCTGCACGCCGACGGCGCGTCCGCGACGTGGGGTCGCGCCTCCGGATCCGTCGGCCGGCGTCGCTGCCTACCGGACCTTCTTGATCGGCAGGATGACGAGCGCACCGAGGAGGACGGCGACGCCGGCCCCCCAGAGCATGAGGGTGTAGTTCTGGCCGCCGCCGAGGCCGAGCAGGAACAGGCCGACCGCCGGGGCGAGCGACTGCGGCAGTGCGTTGGCGATGTTGATGACGCCGAGGTCCTTGCCGGGGCGCTCGGGGTCGGGCAGCACGTCGACCACGAGCGCGGTGTCGATCGCCGCGTAGATGCCGAACGCGAAGCCGAGCACGATCTCGGCGAAGTAGAAGCCGCCCACGCTGTCGACGTGCGCGAGGATCACGAGGCCGACGGCGGTCAGGGCGGTGGATCCCCAGACGAACACCTTGCGGCGACGGACCCGGTCCGACACCCAACCGGACACCGCGGCGCTGACGAGCAGGGCGATCGTGTACAGGAGCACGCCGAAGGCGACCGTGGCGGTGGCCTCGCCGACGTCCTCGATCCCGATCTGGTCCTGCATGTAGAGCAGGCGGTAGGTCGTGAACATGAACGTGCCGAAGGTGATGAGGAAGCGGCCCCACCATGCGAGTCCGAAGTCGGGGTGCTTGATCGGGTTCGTCCAGAACGACGCGATGAGGGTGGTCCAGCTGAACGGCTTCGTCGGGGTCGTCGGCAACTCGTCGCGGGCGACGAGCGAGTAGACGAGGATGACGGCGACGGCCAGGATGCCCGGAGCGATGAAGAGCAGCGGCAGGTTCCCGACCAGGTACACGGCGAGGTAGAGGCCGGCGAGGATCGCGATGTTCTGCGCGAGCGCGATGACGCTCGACGCCTTGCCGCGCTGGAACTCGGGGACGTTGTCGGCGAAGCTCGCGGTCAGGGTGGCGAGGACCGCGTTGGCGGAGACCTGGGCCAGGACCCACGCGATGGTGAGCTGGACCACGTCCGGCGAGAACGCGAGCCAGGCGAGGGCGCCGAGGAAGACCACGACCCCGCCGACCATCCACGGACGACGACGACCCCAGCGGGTGCGGGTGCGGTCCGAGAGCGCACCGAAGAGCGGGTTGGCGAGCAGGGCACCGAGGGCGCCGAACGGCAGCACCGAACCGACGATGGTCTCGGGGCTGGTCGGGTTCAGCTCCTGCGCCTTGATCGACATGCTCACGAAGACCGGGGTGAGCAGGGCGGCGAACAGGCCGAACTGCGCGAGGCTGAGCGCCCACAGGTACTTCGGGCCGACGCGGACCGTGCTGACGTTCTGCGTGAGGCCCTCGACCGAGAACGCGCGCGATGCCGCCGCGGGATCGGCGCTCGTCGCTCCGGCGGCCGCGGTGACCGGCGGGCTGGCGGTGCCGGCGAGACCGGACTGCGGTTCTTCCTTCGACGTCGGTGTCGACATGACTCCTCCTCGAGCCATCGGGGGCGGATCGCCCTCTGAATACCTAGTGCTGCTAGGTGTAGAGGACGGTAACACCCAAAACCTTCTTCTGGAAGCTTTTTCTCCGCGCATGACGCGCCCCCTCCCGCGACACGCGACGTCGGCGGTTCCGCGCCGGACCATCGCGCTGCGGGCAACCACCGAGGTTGCGCACCGCACTTCCCCGGCGGGGCGCGGAACAACGACCACCGCGCCCGGGTTGTCACGGCGGACGGCCGAGGGTCGGCCGTCGCAGACGAAAGGCGCCCCCATGACCCAGACGGTCTTCCTCGAGGTCCAGCTCCGTGACGACGTCGACCAGGAGCAGGTGCGATCGGCGGTCCGCGAGACCCTGGCCCAGACGGCGGCGTTCCCCGGCAACGAGTCACTCGAGGTCCTGGTCGACGACGCGGACGCGCTCCGTCTCGTCGTGCTCGAACGCTGGGCCAGCGCCGCCGACCACGATGCCTACGTCGCCTGGCGCGCCACGGACGAGGGCGCCCCGACCGCCCTCGCCGCGATCATCGCCGCCCCGCCGGTCACCCGCACGTTCGGGCGCACGCTCGACCTCGGCTGACCAGGAGCGGCACCGGGACGACCGCCCGGACGGGTGACACCGGCCAGGCTGCTCACTAGATTGTTGAACAACCACTCGACGACAGGGAGCGCCCGTGACGACGATCGACCTGAACAGCGACCTCGGCGAGGGCTACGGCGCCTGGACGATGGGCGACGACCAGGCCGTCCTCGACGTGGTCTCGAGCGCCAACGTCGCCTGCGGCGCCCACGCGGGTGACCCGTCGACGATGCTGGCCACCGCCCGTGCCGCGGTCTCGCGCGGTGTCGCCGTCGGGGCACACCTCGCGTACCGCGACCTCGCCGGGTTCGGTCGACGCCCGGTGCACGTCTCCCCCGACGAACTCCACGCCGACGTCGTGCACCAGCTCGGCGCCATGATCGCCGCCGCGCGCGTCGCCGGCGGGAGCGTCACCTACGTCAAGCCGCACGGCGCGCTCTACAACACGGCGTGCGCGGACGCGGTGCAGGCGGAGGCGGTCGTCCGCGCCGTCGCCGACGTCGACCCGTCGCTCGCCGTGCTCGCGCTCCCGGGATCCGAACTCCTGGCCGCAGCCGCGCGCCACGGGCTCCGTCCGGTGGCCGAGGCGTTCGCCGACCGGGCGTACGAGCCCGACGGGTCCCTCGTCGCGCGCAGCCGACCCGGATCGGTGCTGCACGACCCGCACGAGGTCGCGGCGCGGGTGCTCCGGATGGTGACGGAGGGGGTCGCCACCGCCGTCGACGGGTCGGACGTCGCGGTCACCGCAGAGTCGGTGTGCGTGCACGGTGACACCCCGGGTGCGGTCGCGATGGCGCAGGCCGTCCGCGCGCTCCTGACGGCCGAGGGGATCACCATCGCGCCGTTCGCCGGCTCGGCGGCGACGGCGTGAACAGCCACGGGGCGGCCACGCCGCCGCTCGACGTGCGGTCGGCCGGACGCAGCGCCGTGCTCGTCACCTTCGACAGCCTCGAACGGGTCGTGGCGTTCCGCAGCGGTCTGCAGCCAGACCCCGCGGCCGTCCTGCCCGGCGTGCACGAGGTCGTCTCCGGCGCGCGCACCCTCCTCGTCCGGTTCGATCCCGCACGCACCGATCCGGTCCGCCTCCGCTCCGCGCTCGGTCAGGTGGTCCCGGTCCCGGCCGAGGCCACGACCGACGCCGACCCCGTCGTCGTCCCCGTCCGCTACGACGGCGAGGACCTCGACGACGTCGCATCGGCTGCCGACATGTCCGTGGAGGCCCTCGTGGCATGGCACACCGGGCAGGTCTGGACGAGCGCCTTCTGCGGGTTCGCCCCGGGCTTCAGCTACTGCACGGGCACGGAGCCGTCGCTCGCGGTGCCCAGGAGGAGCACTGCGCGGACGTCCGTGCCGGCCGGTTCGGTCGCCCTGGCCGGTGAGTTCAGCGCGGTCTACCCGCGCAGCTCGCCCGGCGGGTGGCAACTCATCGGCCGGACCGAGGTCGCGATGTGGTCGCTCGACCGCGATCCCCCCGCCCTCGCCCCTGCGGGCACCCGCCTGCGCTACGTCGCGGTGCCGTCGTGAGCGCACTGACCGTGCTCGAGATCGGCTTCGCGGCGAGCACGCAGGACCTCGGTCGTCCCGGCTTCAGCGAGGCCGGTCTCGGCGCGGCCGGTGCTGCCGACCGCGGCGCCGCCGCACTCGCGAACCGCATGGTCGGCAACCGCCCGACAGCGGCCGTCCTGGAGGCCGTGCTCGGCTCCGTCACGCTGCAGAGCGACGCGCACGTGGTCGCCGCCCTCACCGGGGCACCCTGTCCGGTCACGGTCGAGCGGCCGGACGGCCGGGTCCGCGGCGCCACGAGCCACGAGGTCCTGCTGCTCGCGCCCGGCGACGTGCTCCGCGTCGGCACCGCCACCTCCGGCCTGCGCACGTACCTGGCCGTGCGGGGCGGTGTCGCCGTGGAACCGGTCCTCGGGAGTCGCTCGTGGGACTCCCTCGCCCGCCTCGGTCCGCCGCCGGTGCAGCAGGGGGACGTCCTGCCCGTCGGTGCGGAGGCGGACTCCTGGCCGGTCGTCGACGCCGTCGCACCGCCCGCCCCGCGACCGCTCGGCGGGCCGGTCGTGCTCGACGTCCTCACCGGCCCACGCGACGACTGGTTCACGGACGACTGGCGGACCACCCTGACCGGGCAGACCTGGGCGACCCTGCCGGACAGCGACCGGGTCGGCGTCCGGACCACGGCCGCCGAACCGCTGCGCCGTCGGACGACCGGTGAGCTCCCGAGCGAAGGCGTCGAGACCGGCTCACTGCAGGTACCGCCCGAGGGGCACCCCGTGGTCTTCCTCGCCGACCACCCGGTGACCGGCGGCTACCCCGTCGTCGGCGTCCTCACGCCGCGGTCGGTCGACCTCGCGGCCCAGCTGCGCCCGGGCGACCCGTTGCGCTTCCGCCTTGCTGGCTGATCGACGCAGACTGCGGAAGCGTCTCGACCACCCCTGACCACGGTCAGCGCGCGGCGCCCTCCCGCGCCTCCATCGCGTCCCATGCGAACGTCGCGAGCCAGTGCGTGGAGTAGTACTCCTCGCCGACGCTCGCCGCCAGCCCGGACGCCAAGAGGTCGTCCGCGGCGCCGCGCAGCAACCCGGCGACCGCCGCTTCCTCGCCGTCGACACGCAGCGCGGCCGCGATGCGGACGGTGCTGCCCGCCCGCGACAGGTCGAGCCCGTACAGGTGCACCTGCTGCGCGTCGGACGGGTCCCGGACGACCGTGGGACGGAGGACCTCGGCGCCGGCGTCGACGCCGGACAGGAACCCGCGCGCCCACGCGCCGTACTCCTCCGGCGGCAACACCGCCGCCATCAGGTCTGCCTCCGAGAGTCCCGCGGACAGGAAGTCGTGGCCGCTCCGCTCCCAGTCGAACGGCCACCCACGGTCGGCGCCGAACCACGAACGCGCCGCCCGCTCCACCGTCCCCACGAGCTCCGGGCGCCCGAGCACCCGCGCGGCGTCGTGCACGAGCAGCAGCCCGAAGGCCGAGTTGCTGTGCACCCCGTGCCGCACCGGGTGGGCAGCCGCGGCCGTCCAGTCGGTCACGAGGTCCGCCACGGCGTCGACCACGGGGACGAACCCCGGTGCGAGCTCCCGGAGCGCCGGCACCTCGGACGCGGAGACCTCTGCCGCCAGCCGCATCAGCCACGCCCACCCGTAGGGCCGCTCGAAGTGCGGCGAACTGCGCAGGTAGTCCGCCTCGATCGCCAGGTTCGCGGCGCCCAGGTGTGCCTGCAGGACGGCGGTGAGGCGTTCCTCCAGGCCGGCCGGCAGGCCGTGCGCGAGCAGACGCGCCGCCAGCCAGTGCATGTGCACGGACGAGTGCCAGTCGTACGAGGTGGCGAAGGCCGGGTGGAGCTCCACGGGCAACGCGCGGTCCTCCGGCCCCGTCGTGGCGTGGTGCGCCGCGTACGGGTACGCACGGGTGACGTTGTCGAGGGCGACGGCGGCGAAGCGCTCGGCCCACGAGGAACGGCGGAGGTCAGGACGGTCGGTCTCAGAATGCGACAAGGTACATGATCCCGGTGTTGACGACGAGCAGGACGACGGCGGTCGGCAGCTGCGCCTTGATGGGCCCGTACTTGTCCCGCATCTCGAGGAGCGCCGCCGGTACGAGGTTGAAGTTGGCCGCCATCGGGGTGGCGAGCGTGCCGCAGAAGCCGGCGAGCATGCCGATGGCGAAGATCGCGGCCGGGTTCCCGTCGAACCCCTGGACCAGGACGGGCCAGCCGATCGCCGCCGTCATGATCGGGAAGGCGGCGAACGCGTTGCCCATGATCACCGTGAACAGGGCCATGCCGACGCAGTACAGCACCACGGCTGCGAACAGCGACCCCTCGGGCAGCACGGCCTCGGTGATGGTCCCCACGGCGGCACCGACCCCAGCCTGGGTGAAGACGATGCCGAGCGTGGAGAGCATCTGCGGCAGGAGCGCGGCCCAGCCGATCGCCTGCAGCAGCCGGCCGCCCTCCCGCACGGGGGTGGCGACGCTCGGCGGGCGGAGGACGAACACGGCGACCACTGCGGCGAGGACGGATCCGACGCCCAGTCCGGTCAGCGTCGCACTGCCCTCGGCGAGCAGCGGCTGACCACCGACGTGCACGAGCGGGCCGAGCGTGGCGACGAGGACGGCCACGACCGGCACGACGAGCGCCGGGACGAAGAGCCGGTTGCCGAAGCGCCGCGCGGACGCAGCGCGTTCCTCGGGACTGGTCGTCGCGAGGACGCTCGTGCTGGCGCTGCCGGTCGCGGCGAACCGGCCGGCCCTGCCCGTCGGGGCGTCGGCCGGGTCCGCCGCCCTGGGGACGGCGCCGGTCGGCTCGGCCGGTCCGGTCGGCGCGCCGGTCCCGGCGCCCGGCACGGCGGCGACGCGCGTGCGGCTCGTGGTGCCGGTCAGCCCGGCCCCGGCGAGCGCCACCATCACGAGCACCGCGATGCCGAGCACCCACGCGGGGGCGGTCCCCGCCGCGACGAACGTGCCGTAGTAGAAGGAGATCCCGAGGATTCCCCAGAACGCCGCGTTGCCGAAGCGCTTCGCGTGCCCGGTGTCGACGACGATGAACACGGCGACGGTGATGAAGAACGCGCCGATGAGCCAGTACAGCCACTCGCTGGTGATCACGCTGCCACCCCCTGTGGCTGCGGCTGCACGTCGGCGGCCATGCGGTCGAGCCTGCGATCGAGCAGGAGCAGTCGGAACCCGTGCACGAGGAGCGCCGCGATGCCGGTCGGGATGGCCCAGAGCGCCAGGTCGATCGGCTCGAGGGCCAGCCCGTAGGTGGTGTCGACGAACGTGGTGATGAGCAGGATCGACCCGACCGCGACGAAGACGTCCTCGCCGAAGAAGACACCGACGGTGTCCGACGACGCCGAGAAGCCCTTGATCTTCTCGCGCATCCGCTCGTCGATGCGCCCGTAGCGCTTCACGGCGGCCCCCTCGGCCATGGGGTGGACGAGCGGACGGACCGTCTGTGCGGGACCCCCGATGCTGGTGAGCCCGACCGCCGCGGTGACCTGGCGGACCGCGAGGTAGCCGGCGAGGATGCGGCCGGTCGTCAGCTTGTCGAGCTTGGCGATGAGGCGCTTGGCCTGGTCCTGCAGGCCGTACCGCTCGATGAGCCCGATGACGGGGAGGACGAGCGCGAACGTGGTGACGCTCCGGCTCGACGCGAAGCCGTTGCCGAAGGCGTCGAGGATGCCCACCGGGCCGATGCCGCCGATGGCCGCGGTGACGATGCCCGCCACGGTTACCACGAGCAGCGCGTTGACGCGGAGGGCGAAGCCGACGATGACGACGGCGACACCGATGAGGACGAACATGCGGGACAGTCTGTCCAGCATTGTTCAACAATCGCAAGGGGTCGACGCGATCTGTAACACGCTCGCAAAGTGCCACCCCGCCGTCCGGACGCCACGACATGCCATCCCGCGCAGGCGCCGGGGCCCCGTGGTGCGGCAGGATCGGGGCATGACGCGTTCCGTGGGCGGAGCCGAAGCGACCGCTGCCCGTCTCCGCGCCGCGATCTCCGACGGCGCCTACCGACCGGGCACCCAGCTGTCCGAGGAGCGGCTGAGCGACGAGCTCGGTGTCTCTCGCAACACGCTGCGCGAGGCGTTCCGGCTCCTCGCCCAGGAGCGCCTCGTCGAGCACGTGTTCCACCGCGGCGTCTTCGTCCGCCGGCTGACCACCGCGGACGTCACCGACCTGTACGCGGCCCGCCGGGTCCTCGAGACCGCGGGGATCCACGCCTGCACCCTGGACTCACCCGCGCTGACGGACGCCGCCGCGGCCGTCGAGGCAGCGCGCCTCGCTGCCCAGGACGGGCAGTGGGCGCTCGTCGGGACGGCGGACATCCGGTTCCATGCGGCACTCGTCCGGGCGGTGCCGAGCGAGCGACTGCACGTCCTGATGGACTCCCTGCTCGCCGAGATGCGCCTGGCCTTCCTGTCCACCGATGACCCCGCCGCGTTCCACGCGGACTTCGTGGAGCGCAACCAGGCCATCGTGACCGCGCTCCGCACCGGCGACCGCGACGCCGCCGCGTCGTTGCTCGGCGACTACCTCGACGACGCCGAACGGACGCTCGTCGCCGCGGCGGGTGGGTCCGCCCCGCACTGACCCGTCCCGCACTGATCCGTCCCGCATCCCGTCCGGGCCCGGTCAGACGCGGACCTGCACCGCCGTCTCCTCGTCGGTGACGGTGAACGGCGTGGTCGCGCCGCGCGCCTCCGCGCGGTAGTCGCCCCGGAACCCCCGCACGCGCACCTGGCCGCGCTCGTCCGTGCGGAGCGCGGTCGGCCCGACCCACCACTCCTCCTTCGCCAGGCGGCGGAGCGCGTCGTACGACGGCTTCGGGGTGCCGTCGGCGCGGACCAACCCGATCGGCGCACCCAGCCATGCTCCTGCGTCGGTGATCCCCCAGTACGTGATCGCCTCGACCGCCGGGTGCCCGACGAGGCTCCGGTAGTGCCGCTCGACCTCGTCCGCCTGGCGCGCCTCGCCCTCGGGCGTGGACGGCCAAGAGTCCACCTGGTGGTCGTTGAGGTCGACGATGTGCGCGGGCATGAGGTCGCCGGAGACCAGGGACGTCTCGGTCAGGTGCAGCGGCAGGCCGTACCGCGCGAACCGGTCGACCATCGCGAGCATCGTGTCCTCGCCCCAGTACCCCTGGTGCATGTGGGTCTGCAGACCGATCGCGTCGATCTGCACTCCCGCCTCGAGCACGCCCTCGATCAGGCACTCGTAGGCGCTCGACAGGTCGAAGTCGTTGAGCAGCAGGGTCGCGTGCGGGTTCGTGGCGCGGGCCTCCTCGAACGCCATCCGGATCGTCGGGATGCGGCCCTTGGCCCGGGCGAGCGGGGTGATCGCGTTGTCGCCGTTCTCGAACACCGGCATGATGACGACCTCGTTGATCGCGTCCCACGTGTCGACCAGACCCGCGAAGCCGCCGACCTCGCGCCGGATGCGTTCCCGCTGCAGCTGTTCGACCTCCTCGAGGGGCAGACCGAGCAGCCACTCCGGCTGCACCGTGTGCCAGACGAGCGGGTGGCCCTTGAGCGCGACGCCGCGGTCGCGGAACCACTCGGCGGCGCGGTGCAGCCGGGCGGTGTCGGGCCGACCCCGCTCGGGCTCGAAGCGGCCCCAGTAGAACGGCAGGGTCGCCGTGTTGAAGACGTCGGTGTACAGATCGGCGAGGTGTTCCGGATCCGCCGTCCCGATCGCCGCGGCATCCCCGTTCGCCAGGCCGACGAAGTCGAAGCCGATGTTGCCGAACCCGAACGCGTGCCGGGTCTGCTCGACGGTGACCTCGACCCCCGGGAGCAGTTCCCCCTCGTGATCGACGACCGTCAGGACCGTCTCGCCGGTGCGGTGCGCGACCGCTGCGTGCTGGACTCCGTGCTGGACCATGACTGCTCCTCCGGCAGCCTCGTCGCCACCGTCGTCGGCTTTTGTTGTGTCGCCGAACATAGCTGCTGGTTGATGCGTCGTACACCCCCGACCGCCCGTTCGTCCGGACACCGCGGTTGCCCGGTGGCCCGCTCGGACGGATCCACTCCCGTCCGTCCCGGGCCGGCTCAGCCACCCGCTGCGGGCCGAACAGGCGAATCCTCCGGTATCGGGTGCTCAGGCGTGGTGCGATGAGACCGCTGTCGAACGACGACCGCGATGTCGCGGGCGCCACCACACCGCGCGGCGACGGACGGGAGGCGCGGTGCCGGGCCGCACCGCGCCTCCCGTTCGTCAGAGGGTCACCACCCGGACACGGGACCTCTCAGACGGACGCCTCGGTCCCGTGCACCTTGCCGACCACCACGTCGACCACGCCCGCGACCAGTGCTGCCGCGACGAAGACCAGCGACACCCCGAGGCCGAGCGGGAGCCCCTGGGCGTAGTCGCCGTCCGAGCTCGCGAGGGTGGAGTAGAAGACGCTGCCGACCGCGGCGATACCGATCGCGGAACCGACACGGGCACCCACCTGGATGAGTCCGCCCGCCGAACCGCCCTGCTGCACCGGCACCTCCGACAGCGTCAGCGTCTGGTTCGGCGAGATGGTCAGACCCGAACCGATGCCGGCGACCAGGAGCGGGAGCACGAGCCACCAGCCGAGGTCCGGGCCGTAGTGGTTCGCGACGACCCAGATGACGGCACCGAGTCCGATGAGCACGAGGACCGTGCCGACGACGATGAGCTCGCGGCCGAAGCGGTGGACGACCCGCCCGCCGACCGTCGAGGCGATGCCCGAGCCGATGGCGAACGGCACCGAGGCCAACCCGGCGAGCAGGGCCGAGTAGTGGAGACCGGACTGCAGCGCGAGCGTCAGCACGAAGAACAGCGGCGTGAACCCGGCGAAGTAGACCGTGGCGAGCCCCACGCCGAGCGAGAACGACCGGCGTCGGAACAGGCCCAGGTCGACCACCGGCTCCTTGGTCCGCCCGTACCGCCGCTCCCAGAGCACGAACAGGACGGCGAACACGACCGCGGCGACGACGAGCCACCACTTCGCGTTGCTCTTCCACTGCTCGGACTGCACGAACGGCAGCAGCAACGCGACCACCGCTGCGCCGAGCAGCAGGATGCCCACCGGGTCGAAGTCGTGCTTCCGGCTGCGCTCGGACCCCGCGGTGGCGGGCAGGTAGCGGAAGGCCAGGAGGATCGTGACGAGTCCGACGGGCAGGTTCACGAAGAACACGAACCGCCAGCCGTTCTCGGTGCCGAACGCGGTGATGAGCAAGCCGCCGACGAGCGGACCGATCGCCGTGGCGATACCGACCGTCGCACCGAAGAGCCCGAACGCGGTGCCGCGCTCCTTGCCGCGGAACAGCTGCTGGATGAGCGCGGTCACCTGCGGGGTGAGCAGGCCGCCGGCGAGGCCCTGCACCAGGCGCGCGATCACCAGCACCAAGCCGTTCGGGGCGAACCCGCAGAGCGCGCTCGCCAGGGTGAACAGTCCGACGCCGATGACGAACATGCGTCGGCGCCCGGAGGCGTCACCGAGCCGACCACCCGGCACGAGCAGCAGGCCGAACGCCAGGGCGTAGCCGGAGAGGATCCACTGCACGGCCTCCGGCGTCGCACCGGTCAGGCCGCTCGAGATCGACTGCAGGGCGACGTTGACGATCGACACGTCGAGCAGGACGATGCCGCCGCCGAGCAGGCAGATGATGAGGGCCTTCCAGCGGTTCGGGTCGGGCTGGTCGGTGTCGGTGTCGGTGTCGGTGTCGGTGTCGGTGTCGGACGTGTCCGGATGGGGCTCGGTGGGGTGCTGCTCGGCCTGCGGCACCGAGGACTGCTCGGTGGTCGCGGCGTGGAGCGCGGGGTGGTGCGGGACGGTGGGAGCCGCATCGGGCTCGACGGGTCTGCGGTGTTCGGCTGCCATGACGACCCCACGCTAGGCCGGGGCCTCCCGGCGATCCGCAGGCTGCGCGGTTCCTGTCCCCCACTGCTCCAGACTGGGGCGATGGACACGTGCCCGTTCTGCAGCATCATCGAGGGCCGAGCCCCGGCCACCTGGGTCGAGCGCGAGGAGCACGCGGTGGCCTTCGCACCGCTCCCCGCGTCGGCGCTCGCCCCCGGGCACACCCTCGTCGTTCCGGTCGCGCACACCGCCGACCTGCTCAGCGCCGATCCGACGTCACTCGCCGCGTGCACGGCGCTGGCGCGGCGGGTCGGCCTGGCGATGCGTGCCGCCCTCGGCGCGACCGGGACCGTGCTGCTGCAGGCATCGGGGACCGATGCCTGCCAGAGCGTGCCGCACCTGCACTTCCACGTGGTGCCGTGCTGGCCGGACGACGGCACGACGCACTGGCCGGAACCGCCGTCGGCGCACGTGGTCGACGGCGACCCGCACGCCGAGTTGGCGTCGATGTTCGAGTAGTGCGGCCGCGGGGTCCGCCCGCGGATGTCATCCCGGAGGAGCACACCGGTCCTCCTCCGTGCCGATCCGGACGGGTGCCGACGTCCGCTGTGATCGTGGGCAGGACCACGAAAGGCTCGACATGCCCCGCACCACCACCACGACCGCCCTCGCCCTGGGCGCGCTCGTGCTCTCCGCCGTGACGCTGACCGGCTGCTCCGGCTTCGGCGACCTCGCCCACGACCGGGTGACCTCGGAGGCGTCGACGCGCGCCGACCTCAGCGCGGCGCCCGCCTGGATGCCCGCCGACGCGGAGGAGATCACCTCCGTCTCGGGCACCGGAGGCACGGCGTCCGACACCACCCCGACCACGATCGTGTTCACGAGCGCGGACGGCGTCACGGCCGACGACTGCACCACCGCGCCCCGGCAGTCGGCACCGACGATGGACGTCGAGGGGGCGCCGAACGTGTACAAGGCCGCGGCGGTGCTGCGGTGCGGCCCGTGGTCGATGACCTCGAAGGGCGACCGCTGGATCGCCTGGACCCCGAACCCCGGCGACGGTGGGTCCTGAGCGTGCCCCGTCACCGCGGGCGGCGTCGTCGGCCCGCTCGTGGCCCGGCGTTCCGTGTCCTCGTCGAGGACCGCGCGACCGTCGCGGTCGCTGCCCTGTCCGCCGGGCTCGGTGCCCTGGTGGTGACCGGGGCGGACGCGGCGAGGCGGATCGTCGAGTTGGGCGACCGGACCGGCTCGAGTGCGACCGTCGCCGTCATCCTGCCGGTCGTGGCATGGGTCTTCATCGGGATCGCGCTGTACGTGAGCGCCGTCGTCGCGTCGAACACCTGCGCGACGGTCATCGCCGGACAGACCCGGTCGCTGGCGCTGCAGCGTGTCCTCGGTGCCACCGGCGACCACCTGCGCCGGCAGATCACGAGGACCGGGTTCCTGTGCGGCGTCGTCGGTGCGGCCCTCGGCGTCGTGGTCGGCACCGCGATCGCGAACGTCGCGTTCGTGGTCGCCGCCGCCGCCTCGGTGCTCCCGCCGCTCGGCGTGCTCGCCCCTGTCCCGCTCCTGCCCGTCGGCGCACTGGTCGCCGTGATCACGACGGTCGCCTTCCGGGTCGGCTCCCGCGCCGTCCTCGCGATCCCGCCCCTGCGCGCGCTCGAGGCCAGCGTCGAAGCACCGCCAGGCGAGACGAGCACGCTCGGGCGGTCCGTCGTCGCCGCGGTCCTCTGCACCGTCGGAGCGGCCGGCATCGCCACCTCGATCGTGCTCGGCGCCTCCACCGTCGAGTCGCTCCTGCTCGCCGTCGCGTGCGGTGCGCTGTCGTTCACGGGGGTGGTCGTCGCCGCGCCGGTGCTGCTGCCCGCCGTGCTCCGGGTCACCGCCGCGATGGCGGCGCGGTCGCTGATCGCGTCCATCGCGGCGCGGAACGCGCTCCGGGCACCGCGACGTACGGCTCGTGCGACCGTGGGGCTGCTCATCGCCGTGACGCTCATGGCGACGTTCTCCGTCGGCTTCGCGACGTACGCGCGGATGCTGCAGCGCCAGACCATCGCAGACCCGGTCTACTACCGTGACATCCAGACCCAGTTCGACCAGCTGGCGGTGACCTTCACCGGGCTCGTCGGCGCGTCCGGCATCATCGCCGCCGCCGGTGTCGTCGTGGTCACCACACTGACGATCGCGCAGCGGGGTCGGGAACTCGGTCTCCTCCGGGTCATCGGGGCGACCGCGCAGCAGGTCCGGAGGCTCGTGCTCGTGGAGACCGCGTTCACGATCGCGATCTCCGTCGTCCTGGGTGTCGGCCTGGGGACCGTGTACGGCTGGGCCGGCGCGTACACGTTGCTCGGGGCGACGAACGCAGCAGAGCTCATCGCCCCGGTCGTCCCGACCTGGCTCCTCGTCGTGGTGCTCGTCGGCGCAGCGGTCACCGGTACGGCCGCGGCGGTGGGCCCGGCTGCCCGAGCGGTCCGGCGTGCTCCGGTGGAGGCGCTGCGGTACGAGTGACGGGCAGGGTCGCCCGCACGGCAGCGCGGCCGGCGGACCGGGCGCTGGGGCGCTGCTCGCGGGCGGGGTCGTGCTGACCTGCGGATCCGCCGGCGCCGGACGCGGGGCTGACCACCTGACGGACGGGAGGCGCGGTGCGGGCCGGTGCCGCGCCTCCCGTCCGTCTCGGGCCCCTTCCGTCCCACCGCGGACCGTCCGGTACGATCGACGGGTGTCCGGCACGGTGCCGGAGTGGTCGCGGAAGGCGATCCGGGCTGAAAACCCCACGTCGCCTTCCATCGCTGAGGACTGCCCTGCCGTGACCACACCCGCCACCCCGACCGCTTCGAACCCGATCGTCCCGCCGCCGCCCGCGTCGGCGCCCGACGACCGCCTGAGCGCTCGCGCCACGACCGTCCTCGTGACGCTCGCCGCTGCGCAGCTGCTCGTCATCCTCGACACCACGATCGTCAACATCGCGATCCCGCAGGCCGCTGCGGCGCTCTCCCTCGGGGCCGACGGCCGCCAGTGGATCATCACCGCCTACGCGCTGACGTTCGGCGCCGTGCTGCTCATCGGCGGACGGATCGCCGACTACTGGGGTCGGAAGCGCACGTTCGTCCTCGGTCTCGTCGTCTTCGCCGTCGCCTCACTGCTCGCCGGCCTGGCCGTCGACCCGACGATGCTGATCGGCGGACGGGTCCTGCAGGGAGCGGGTGCCGCGCTCATGGCGCCGGCAGCGCTCTCGCTCGTCAGCGTGACCTTCCCCTCCGGCCGCGCCCGGAACCTGGCGTTCGGCGTCCTCGGCGGCATCACGTCGAGCGGCGCCGCAGTCGGCCTGCTGCTCGGCGGCGTCCTCACCGAGTTCGTGGACTGGCGCTGGTGCCTGCTCATCAACGTGCCCGTGGTCGCCGTCGCCCTCGTCGCGGCGTCGTTCGTGCTGCGGGAGAGCCGCGCCGCGTCGCACGGCCGGCTGGACGTCGGCGGCGCCGTCACCATCGCGATCGGGCTCGCGTCCCTCGTCTACGGCTTCACCCTCGCCGAGCGCGGCTGGGTCGAGGGCGGCGCACTGGTCTTCATCGCCGTCGGCCTGGTCTTCCTGGCGGTCTTCGTGGCCATCGAGCTGCGGGTCCCTGCGCCGCTGCTCCCGCTCCGCGTCGTCCTCGACCGCAACCGCGGCGGCGCGCTCATCGTGCAGACCTGCGCCGGAGCGACGATGGTGACCGTGACGCTCTACATCACCTTCCACCTGCAGCAGGTCCTCGGGCTCCCGCCGCTGCTCGCCGGCGTCGCGACCCTGCCGCTGGCCTGCACGATCGGCCTGGTCATCCCCGTGCTCGTCCGCCTGATCCCGCGCGTCGGACCGAAGCCGCTGCTGGTCGCCGGGCCGGTGGTCGCGGGCGTCGGGGTGCTCCTGCTCGCCCGGGTCTCCGTCGAGGGCTCGTACTGGGGCGAGGTCCTGCCGGGCCTCGTCGTGATGGGAGCCGGCATGGCCGCGATCTTCGTCCCCGCGCAGAACATGGCACTGTCGCGGGTCCGCCCCGAGGATGCCGGTGCCGCAGCTGCCGCGGCGAACGCGACGAACCAGATCGGCGGTGCCGTGGGCCTCGCGGTCCTGACCAACCTCTACGTCGCCGGTGCAGGTGGCGGTCAGTCGCCCGCTGCGCTGGTCGACGGGTACGTCGCGGTCTTCGTCGGGGCCGCGGTCGTGATGGCCATCGCCGCGGTCGCGGCGTTGCTCCTCATCCGCAACGTCCGGCTCGGGCAGGACGACGCGGGCGAGCAGCTGCCGTCGATGCACTGACGGTCGCGGGGTCAGCCGGCTGCGCGGCGGACCAGCTCGCGCAACCGCCGGTCGACCTCGTCCGTCCACTCGACGACGGCGAACGAGGTCGCCCACATGGCCCCGTCGTCGAGGACCGCGTCCTCCTGGAACCCCACCGTGGCGTAGCGCGACCCGAACTTCGACGCCGGCTGCACGAAGGTGACCACCTTGCCGTCCCGGGCGTACGACGGGAACCCGTACCACGTCTTCGGGTCGAGGCCGGGTGCCTCCTCGATCACGAGCAGGTGGTAGCGCGATGCGAGGGTCTGGTCGAAGCCCTCGAGCGCTTCGATCGCGGCCGTACAGGCCTCGCGCTCGGCGTCCCGCTTCGCGGCACCCTTGAGGCCCCGCGTCGCCTTCCGCTCGTCGGCTGCCTGCTGCATCGCGGCTCGCTCGGCGTCGCTGAACACCCCGGCCATGGCGTCTCCCTCGTCGGTCCCGGTGCACGTGGCACCGGTTCGTCGGTCCCGGTCAGCGCGGACCGGTGCTGTCGGCATCTTCGCACCGCGGCGGGGAGACCGCACCCCGTCACGGACGCCAGGCACGGTTCCGGTCGGCACCGTGCCTCCCGCTCGGCTCGGCTCGGCTCGGGATGTGCCCGACGACCACCGCTGTGGTCAGCAGCCGGGAACGACAGGAGCGCGCCGGTCCGTGGACCGACGCGCTCCTGTTCGTGCTGGGTGTCAGCGGGTGGTGCGTGCGCCGGCGCGGGGCAGGACGACGCCGAGCAGGATCATCGCGACGGCGAGGAAGGCGTGCAGGACGTTGTCGGCGGTGTTGAGCGGGACGAAGTTCGCGGCGCTGGACATGTTCGCGACGAAGAGGCCGAAGACGAACAGCACGGCGTAGATGATGCCGCCGATGAGCAGGTAGGAGCGGGATCCGCTGGCGGTGCGGGCGGCGAGGAGGCCCACGATGCCGAACAGCAGGTGGACGATGTTGTGCAGCGCCGAGACCTGGAACAGGCCGAGCAGCATCGCCATCGAGCCGTCGCCGGCGAAGGACATGGTGCCCATGTCCATGGTCAGGCCCGGGATGAAGCCGGCGATGCCGACGATGAGGAAGACGACGCCGAAGAGCAGTGCGCCCTTCTGGACGAGGGTCGTGGCGTAGCCGTTGCGGGGGGTTGCTGCGCTGGTCATGAGTGCTCTCTCCTTTGTGCGAGGTCGCCGGGGGTGGCGACGGTCACGGTGGTGACCGGTGGCCCTCTCCGTTGCGTTTCACAGTAGAGATGCAGGGCGCACTCGGTTTTCCCCCCATCCGAGGTGCGCGGTGAGCGGACAGGACGGGTCCCCTCCTGCTGCACGCCCGGCCGCGCCGTCCGTCACCGTTCCAGGAGCATCCTGCGGGCCAACCGAGCCAGCTCGCGGGTCGCCGGCGACAGCGGCACGTCCGCCCGTCGGACCAGGGCGATGACGTCGTACAGCGGTTCCGCGAAGGGCACGGTGTGCAGTCCCGCCGGGAAGTTCCGCCCGGCGGCGACGGCGCCCGAGACGATCGTGTCCCCCGCGCCGCGCGCCACCAGGTCCAGCGCCGAGTCGATGTGTTCCACCTCGATCCGCGGAACCAGCGAGACGCCCGCGAACTGCGCCCGTTCGGCGAGCTGACGCCGCGTCGGGTCGCGCCAGCCGTAGTGGGCGTCGTAGAGCACGAGGTCGGTGGCTGCGAGGTCCTGGACGGTGACGGGGCGTGCGGTGCGTGCCGGGTCGGCGGATGCGAAGAGGACGTCGTCGCGACGGAGCGGTGTGACCTCGAGCCCCTCGGCGTCGATCGGCAGCACCACCAGACCGGCTTCGAGCTCACCGGCGGAGACCGCTTCGGCGACCTCCACCGAGTTCAGGCCGATCACACGGAGACGCACGTCGGGGTACCGGGCGTGGAAGCGCTCGAGCAGCCGTGACAGGAAGTAGTAGTTCGCGTTGCGCAGGAGACCGAAGGTCGCCACACCGCCCTGCAGGCTCGTCAGGTCGCGCAGGGACCGGTCGGCGGCGTCCGCTGCCTCGACCGCCCGGCGCGCGTGCGGCAGCAGCCCCTCGCCGGCAGCGGTCAGGACGAGACCGCGACTGCCGCGGTTGAACAGCCGCACTCCGTACGACTCCTCCATGCGCTTCACCAGCTCGGAGACGGACGGCTGCGCCATGCCGAGTTGCGCAGCAGCAGCCGAGAAGGATCCGGCTCCGGTGATCACCAGAAAGGCCCGGAGCTGGGTGAGCGTCATAGGCCCACCCTATGGATCATCGTGGATGTTTCGCCCTTGTCCTCTGCGAGCGGCCTCGTCAGGCTCGACTGCATGAAGCTCAGCCCCCGGTTCTCCGCCGAGAACGCCCACCGGTTCTCCTTCGTGAAGGCTCCCGCCGTCGACGCACCCGAAGCGCAGCGTGACCCTGCCGTCGCCGACCGCGTCTCCGGGATGCTGGCCGAGATCGCCCGCGACGGGATCGACGCGGTGCGCCGCTACTCCACGGAACTCGACGGAGCCGACGTGGTCGAGCTCTCCCGCGAGGAGCTCGCCGCCACCGGGGACCGGTTGGAGCCGGCCCTCCGGTCGGCCATCGAGCTCGGCGCCGAGCGCACGCAGCAGTTCGCGCGGCTGCAGCGCGACCACCTGACCGACTTCGAGGCCGAGCTCGTGCCCGGGCTCACGGTCGGACAGCGGTACGTCCCGGTCGGCAGTGTCGGCGCGTACCTGCCGGCCGGGCGCTTCCCCCTGACGGCGAGCGCCTTCATGAGCGTCGGGGTCGCGAAGGCCGCCGGCGTCCCCACGGTGGTCGCCTGCACGCCCCCGCAGCCGGACGGTGGGGTCAACGCCGCGGTCGCGTACGCCGCGTACGTGTCCGGCGTGGACCGGCTCTTCGTCGTCGGCGGCGTCCAGGCCCTCGCGGCGATGGCGTACGGGCTGCTCGGTGAAGCACCCGTCGACATGATCGTGGGTGCCGGCAACGCCTTCGTCGCCGAGGCGAAGCGCCAGCTGTTCGGCACCGTCGCGATCGACCTGCTCGCCGGCCCCTCCGAGGTCGCGGTCATCGCGGACGAGACGGCGGACCCGGAGCTCGTCGCGGCGGACCTGCTCGGACAGGCCGAGCACGGCCCCAACTCCCCCGCCGCCCTCGTCACCACGTCGCGCGCACTCGGCGAGGCCGTCGTCGCCGAGGTCGAGCGGCAGCTGCCGACCCTGTCCACCAACGCGATCTGCGGCCCGGCCTGGCACGACTTCGGCTCGGTCGTCGTCGTCGACGACCGCGAGGCCGCCGTCGCCGTGATGGACGAACTCGCCCCGGAGCACCTCGAGGTGCAGACGTCGGACGACGCCTGGTACCACGACCACCTCACGAACTACGGGTCCCTCTTCATCGGCCCGTGGAGCACGGTGGCGTACTCGGACAAGGGCATGGCGGGGACCAACCACACCCTGCCGACCGCCGGGGGCGCGAAGCACAGCGCCGGGCTGTCCGTCTCCCGGTTCCTCAAGCCGCTGACCTACCAGCACATCGCCCGCGAGGCCACCCCGGCCCTCGCCGACGCCGTCGACGTCATCTCGGCGAGCGAGGGCATGTCCGCCCACCGCGCCACCGCGACCCTCCGCACCGACCGGCTCCACCGCAGCACGCTCCCCGCCCCCGAACTCACGACCCGGAAGTGACCATGACCGCAGCAGCACGACGGCGACGACCCCTGCTCGCCGCACTCCCCGCCATCGGACTCGTCGTCGCCCTCGCCGGCTGCTCGGCTCCGGGTGCCGGTGGCACCGGCACGAGCGCCGACCAGCCGGACATCACGAGCAAGGTCACGGCCGCCGACGTGGCGGACGGCGGCGACACGACCCTGACGATGTGGGCGGACGTCGCCGAGAAGCCGCTCATGCAGCAGCTCGTCCCCGCGTACGAGGAGGCGTACCCGAACGTCGACGTGGAGATCACCTACAAGAGCTTCGACGACCTCGTCGCGACCGTCGTGAACGCCGCGAACTCCGACGACGCCCCCGACCTGTTCCAGGGCAACATCGGGTACGCCGTCGACGGCGCGCTCGTCAAGGGGAAGCTCGTCCGTCCGCTCGACGACGTCGCGGAGACCTACGGCTGGACCACCGGCACCGGTTCCTCCACCCTCGCCCCGGCGAGGTGGAACGACGACGGCACCACCTTCGGCTCCGGCACCCTCTACGGCATGTCGCCGATCAGCGAGGTGCAGGGCATCTACTACGACAAGGCGAAGCTCGACGACCTCGGGCTGCAGCCGCCGACATCGATCGAGGACCTCGAGGCCGACCTGGCCGAGGCGGAGTCCGCCGGCGAACAGCCGATCGTGCTCGGCAACTCCGACCAGTACGCCGCGACGCACATCTTCTCCGACATCGCGGTCACGCAGCAGGAGCCGGAGCGGATCGCCGACTGGATCGGTGGGAAGCCCGGCAGCACCTTCGAGACCGACGGCAACGTCGAAGCCGCGCAGACCATGCGCGACTGGGCCGAGAAGGGCTACTTCGGCACCGGGTACGACGGCCTGAGCAACGAGGACGCCATCGCGCGCTTCGCGAAGGGCGCCGGCGTCTTCTTCGTCGGCGGTTCCTGGAACGGCGCGTCGCTCGACCCGGAGGAGTTCGGGTTCAGCTCGCTGACGTCGGGCGGCGTCGGCGCCACCGCGTCGCCGTGGCACATCAGCACGAAGTCCGAGCACCAGGACGCCGCGATCGCGTTCCTCGCCATGCTCCACAGCCCGGAGACCGGGCAGTGGATCCTCGACACCGGCAGGCTCCCCGTCGTCACCGACGGCGTCTCGAGCTCCGACCCGCTGCAGGAGCAGACGCTGACGGCGCTGAAGGACACGATCGCCGCCGGCACCCAGGTCGGCTACTACGACTGGACGACGACGGACATGCTGAACGAGATGGGCGGCTCGCTCCAGGAGGTGATGGCCGGCAGGACCACCCCGGAGGCCTTCACCGAGACGGTGCAGGAGACCTGGGCGAAGGCGCACGGCTGACATGGCCACCGCACTCGCCGCACGGGGCGAGGACCGAGGAGCCGTCCGGGCGACGCGACGCACACGTCGCCCGGCGGCATCCCGCCTCAGCTGGTCCTCGCTGCTCTACGTCGCCCCGGCCCTCGCCTTCTTCGTCGTCTTCGTGGTCGTCCCGATCGGGCAGTCGGTCCGCATCTCCTTCTACGACTGGGACGGCATCAGCGTCGCCACCCCGGCCGGGTGGTCGAACTACGCCGCGGTGTTCGCGGACCCGGACCTCCGCGAGGCGCTGGCCCACTCCCTCGTCCTGCTCGTCTTCTACGCGGCGCTCCCGGTGCTCGTCGGCCTGCTGCTCGCCGGCGCGATGTCCCGCATCCGGATCCACGGCCTCACCGTGTTCCGCGCGGTGCTGTTCCTGCCACAGGTCCTCTCGAGCGTCGTCGTCGCGGTGGCGTGGCGCGGGATCCTCGCCGACGACGGCCCGGTCAACGGAGCGCTCCGTGCCGTCGGGCTGGGCGGGCTGACCCACACCTGGCTCGGCGACTTCGACACGGCACTGCCGTCCATCGGCCTCATCGGCACGTGGGTGGAGTACGGCCTCTGCATGGTGCTGTTCCTCGCCGGCATCGCCACGATCGACCGGTCGCTGTACGAGGCCGCGCGGCTCGACGGCGCCGGCGCGTTCCGGGAGTTCACCGCCATCACCCTGCCGGCGCTCCGCCCGCAGATCTCGATCGCGCTCATCCTCACCATCACGTTCGCGCTCCGGAACTTCGACCTCATCTGGAACACGACCCGCGGGGGCCCGGGGACCGCGACCACCGTGCCGAGCGTCTTCGTCTACCAGGACGCCTTCCAGGACCGGGCCCTCGGCCAGGCGTCGGCGCTCGCGGTCGTCCTCACCGTGCTCATCCTCGTGGTCGTCGGCATCGTGCAGCTCGCGCTGCGCGAACGTCCGGACCGTGACCGTCGGAAGGGAGTCCGCGCATGAGGGTCACCCGCACCGAGTCGGCGCTGACGCACGCCGTCCTCGTCGTCGCCGCACTGGTCGCCGCGTTCCCGCTGGCGTCGGTCGTCGTCACCTCGCTGGGCGGTGGACGGACGGGAGGCGCGGGGAGCGCCGGCAGCGGCGGCTTCGGCAACTACGTGGCCGCGTGGACGCAGGGCGGCTTCGGTTCCGCCCTCGTCTCCAGCGCGGTCGTGGCGATCACCGTCGTGCTCGTCACCGCCGTGGTCGCGTGCCTCGCCGGGTACGCGCTCGCCCACATGCGTGTGCCCGGGGGCCGCATCCTGCTCGGCCTGCTGCTCGTCGGACTCGTGCTGCCGTACGAGGTCACGGTGCTGCCGCTGTACCAGATGCTCGCGGGCTGGGGCCTCGTCGACACCTACTGGGCGCTGATCCTCCCGCAGGTCGGGTTGTCGATCCCGCTCGGCGTCTTCTGGATGCGGTCGTTCTTCGCGTCCGTGCCCGTCGAGCTGCTCGAAGCGGCCCGCATCGACGGCGCCGGACGCTTCCGCATCCTGCGTGACGTCCTCATGCCGGTCGCGATGCCCGCCGTCGCCACCCTCGCGACGATCCTCTTCCTGTTCACGTGGAACGAGTTCCTGCTCGCGCTGGTGCTCGTCCCGCAGAACGAGGCCGTCCAGACGGCGCCGCTGTCCCTGTCGTTCTTCTCCGGCGCCGAGCGCGGCGCGCAGCCCGACGTCACCGCAGCGGCCGCCGTGCTCGTCGCCCTGCCGATCGTCATCGCGTACGTCGTCCTGCAGCGCCGGCTCATCACCGGCCTCACCGAGGGAGCCGTCAAGTGAGCGGGATCGCCCGTGTCCGGTGCGACCAGGTCGCCCCCGTGCTCGGCGAGGTCGCGGGCAACTCCGCCCTGGTCGTCGCGTCGGTCGAGCGCGCACTGGCCGATCGCGTCGACGTGCTCGTCCTGCCCGAACTCGTGACGAGCGGGTACGTGTTCCGCGACCGCGACGAGGCGCTGCACGCGGCGATCACCACCGACGACCCCCTGTTCGCCCGGGTCCGTCGGCTCCTCGACGGCACCGACACCGTCGTCGTGTTCGGGTTCTGCGAACGACAGGACCAGCGGGTGCGGAACAGCGTCGCCGTCGTCGACGCGACTGGCGTCCGCGCCGTGTACCGGAAGACGCACCTCTGGGACCGTGAGACCCTCGTGTTCGACGCCGGGGACGACGCTCCCCCGGTCGTCGACACCGTGCACGGGCGCATCGGCGTGCTCGTCTGCTACGACATGGAGTTCCCCGAGATGCCCCGCATGCTCGCCCTCGCCGGCGCCGACCTCATCGCGGTCCCGACGAACTGGCCCGTGGGCGAGCACCCCGAGCGCGACCGCGTCGCCGAGGTCATCGCCGCCCAGGCCACCGCCCGCGGCAACGGCGTCTTCATCGCCTGCTGCGACCGCGCCGGCACCGAGCGCGGGCAGGACTGGAACGAGGCGAGCGTCATCGTCGACCAGTTCGGCTGGGTCGTCGCCGAAGCGCCTCCGGGGGCCGGCACCACAGCCGTCACCGCCGACGTCTTCCCGACACTCGCGCGGGACAAGTCGACGAGTCCGCACAACGACTGGCTCGGGGACCGCCGCCCCGCGCTGTACGAACGGGAGGTCCCGCGCGCATGACCCACGACCACGACTGGTGGCGCACCGCCGTCATCTACCAGGTGTACCCGCGGTCCTTCGCAGACCGCGACGGCGACGGCACCGGCGACCTGCCCGGCATCGCCGCGCGGCTCGACCACGTCGCCGCGCTCGGCGCCGACGCGATCTGGTTGTCCCCGTTCTACCCGTCGCCGCAGGCGGACGGCGGCTACGACGTCGCGGACTACCGGGACGTCGACCCGGTGTACGGAACCCTCGACGACGCGGACGCGCTCCTGGAGCGCGCGCACGAGCTGGACCTGCGCGTGATCGTGGACCTGGTGCCCAACCACTGCTCCGACCAGCACGAGCTGTTCCAGCGCGCGCTCGCCGCGCCTCCCGGCAGCCCGGAACGGGGCATGTTCCACTTCCGCGACGGACGTGGGCCAGGTGGCGACGAGCCACCGAACGACTGGGAGTCGATGTTCCAGGGCCCGGCATGGACCCGCGTGGCCGAGGCCGACGGCCGACCCGGACAGTGGTACCTGCACCTGTTCGCGCCCGAGCAGCCGGACTGGAACTGGGACGACCCGCGCGTGCACGCCGAGTTCGAGACGACACTGCGGTTCTGGCTCGACCGCGGGGTCGACGGGTTCCGCGTCGACGTCTGCGACGCCATCGTCAAGGCACCCGGGCTGCCGGACTGGCCGCACGCCACCCACGGCGTCATCGAACCGGTCGACGGCGTCATGCCGCCGATGTGGGACCAGGAGGGCATCCACGACGTCTTCCGCGCCTGGCGGCGGGTCCTCGACGAGTACGAGGGCCAGCGGATCCTCTGCGCCGAGGCGTGGCTGCCGCCCGAGCGCGCCGCGCGGATCGTCCGCCCGGACGAGATGCACCAGGCGTTCAACTTCGCGTACCTGTCGCTGCCGTGGGACGCCGACGCGATCCGCGCCACCGTCGACACCAGCCTCGCCGCGAACCACGCGGTCGGTGCTCCGACGACCTGGGTGCTCTCGAACCACGACGTGATGCGGCACGCGAGCCGCTTCGGCTACGACGGGCCGGTCGAGCTCGAGTCGGGCGTCGGTGCGGACGACCCGCAGCCGGACCGCGACCTCGGCCTGCGGCGAGCCCGTGCCGCGACGCTCCTGATGCTCGGGCTCCCCGGGTCCTCGTACCTGTACCAGGGCGAGGAGCTCGGTCTGCCGGAGGTCACGACGCTTCCCGACGACGTGCGGCAGGACCCGGTGTGGGAGCGGTCCGGGCACACCACCCGCGGGCGGGACGGCTGCCGGGTGCCGATCCCCTGGACGGCCGAGGAGCCCGCGTTCGGCTTCGCCTTCGGAGCCGCCGCGGACACCTGGTTGCCGCAGCCCGACGACTTCGGCACCTTCGCCGTCGACGTCCAGCACGACGACCCGCGGTCGACGCTCGCGATGTACCGCGCGGCACTCGTGGTCCGGCGCGAGCACGACCTCGGCGCCGGCGAGCTGCACTGGCTCGAGGACCTGACGGTGCCGGGCGCCGGGGTGCTCGCGTGGTCGAACGGGTCGGTCGCGGTCGTCGCCAACACCGGCGCCGAACCCGTCACGCTGCCGGACGGTGACGTGCTGGTCGCGTCGGTGCCGGACGCCGTGCGGGACGGGATGCTGCAGCGGGACGCGGCGGTCTGGGTGCGGTTGCGGTAGGCGCGCACCGGCCTGCGACGTGACGGACGTCAGGCGCGGTGCCAGCTGGCGCCGCGCCTGACGTCCGTCACGCGGTCACGGGCCGGGGACCGTGACGCGGACCGCGCTGATCCGGCCGGCGCGGGTGCGCGCCGTGGTCTCCGGGTCGTAGCTGTCGGCGGTGGCGAGGTACAGGGTCCGCCCGTCCTCGCCGCCGAGCGCGCAGTCGATCGCGCACAGTCCGGGGGCGTCGATGCGGTCCGTGACCTCGCCGCCCTCGACCACGCGGAGGAACTCCCCCGTGTCGACGGAGCAGACCCAGATCGCACCCTCGGCGTCGACCGTGCTGCCGTCCGGCGTGACGCCGTCCGGCAGGGCGGCCCACTCGCGTCGTCCGCTGAGCGACCCGTCCGCCTCGATGTCGAAGGCGGTCAGGCGGCCACCCCAGGTCTCGCTGACGACCAGGGTGCGCGTGCCGGGCAGCACGTTGGCGCTGTTCGGGAACACCAGACCGTCGGCGGCGAGGCGGGAGGACCCGTCCGGGTCGACGACGTACAGCGGTCCGGGGCGGGGCTCCTCCCCGCCGTAGAGGTCGTACCCGAAGGCGCCGACGTAGGTGCGACCCGTCGCTTCGTCGACGACCAGGTCGTTGAGGAGCGAGGACTCGACCGACGACAGGTCGGCGAACACCGCGTTCGTGCCGTCGGGGCCGACAGCCTGGATCGTCCGCGAGTTCATCGCGCTGACGACGAGCCGACCGTCCGACAGCCAACCGAGGCCCGACGACTGCCCGTCGATCGTCGTCTCGAGCCGGGGCGCGACGTCCGACCGGGGGTCGACGACCGCCGGGTCGATCGAGAAGACCTCACCGGTGTGCATGTCGGAGTACCAGAGTCGGCCGTCGTGCCAGCGGTTGCCCTCGGGGAACCGGATGCCGGAGACGACCTCGGTCGCGGAGTCGATGGTGGTGTGCACCGTTCCAGCCTGCCAGCACCGTGCACCCCACGGTCGCGGTCGGGCCGCTGTCACCGCGATGTCGACGTTCGGCGACGTGGCCCGGCCGCCCGGCTCTGGGATGTTGCTGGCAGGCGGGTTGCCCCCGCACGACCACGACAGAACGGATCACCATGCGTCCCCACAAGCACGTCACACTCCTGTGTGCCTCGGCCGCCGTCGCGATCGGCGCGGCCGCCCTCGCTCCGTCCGCCGCGTTCGCGCACGGCTTCGTCGGCGACGACTCGGGCGACCCCACCCACACGCTGACCGCGCGGGTCGCGATGCAGGCGAACGGCGACATGGGCGGCGCCCAGTACGACCCGCAGAGCCTCGAGGCGCCGAAGGGCTTCCCGGCCGCCGGTCCCGCGGACGGGCACCTCGCCTCCGCCGGCCACACCGAGTGGTCGGTACTCGACGAACAGGGCGAGGACCGCTGGCAGAAGAACGTCGTCGAGCAGGGCGACGTCACCGTCAACTGGACGTACACCGCGCCGCACAAGACCTCGCAGTGGCGCTACTACATGACGAAGGACGGCTGGGACCCGAACGACGCCCTCGACCGCGACGACCTCGAGCTCATCGAGACCGTCGAGCACGACGGCTCCGAGGCGTCGAACAACCCGTCGCACGAGATCACGATCCCGTCCGACCGCGAGGGCTACCACGTCATCTACGCCGTGTGGGACGTCGCCGACACCGCGAACGCGTTCTACAACGTGATCGACGTCGACGTGCAGCCCGGCGACGGCGAGACCCCGGAGCCCGTCGAGGACACCGAGGCGCCCGGTCTCGTGCCGGACGCCGCGGGCCGGGCTGTCAGCTCGACCGAAGCCGAGATCACCTGGGGTGCCGCGTCCGACGACCGCGGGGTCGCGCGCTACCAGGTCGTCCGACTCGGCGCGACGGAGGGCGACTTCCAGGTGGTGAAGGAGGTCTCCGCGACCGGACGCTCGGCGCGACTGACCGGCCTGCAGCCGGGCGAGGTCTACTCCTTCGGCGTCCGCGCCGTCGACGCGGCCGGCAACGTCGGCCTCGCGCACACGATCCTGACCGTGCGGATGCCCGAGCAGGCCGCCGCCCCGGCCGCGCCGAAGCACCTGCACGACATGGGTACGACCGAGTCCACCGTCGCACTGATGTGGACCGCGGGCGACGACACCGAGGGCGTGCGCTACGAGGTGTTCCGGGACGGCGACAAGGTCGGCGAGACCGGTGCGACCGACTTCGTCGACGTCGGACTCCGGGCGGGCTCGCGCCACGAGTACACCGTCCGGGCCGTGAACCTCGACGGCATCGCCTCCGCGATGTCGAACAGGCACGTCACGACCACGAAGGGCGACGCCGCGTCGGAGTACCCGACCTGGGACGCGCACGCGGCGTACACCAAGGGCGACCGCGTCACCCACGGCGGTTCCGTGTACGAGGCCGTGCAGTCCTACCAGGGCCACGGTGACCCGAACTGGATCACCGCGCCCTCCCTCTGGAAGCCGGTCAGCTAGCGGCGGACCCCGTCCCGCACCGCTGATGGACTGGAGGCGCGGTGCCAGCTGGCGGCGCGCCTCCCGTCCGGCGTCTGGTGACGGCCGGCCGGGTCGCCCGGGCTCCTGGCGCCGACCTCCGGACCGGTGCGACCACTACAGGAGACCGGTGAGGACCCCGCCGTCCACCCGGACCGCCGCTCCGTTCGTCGCGGATGCCACGGGGCTGGCGAGGTAGGTGACGAGGGCGGCGACCTCGTCCGGCGCGATGAACCGCTCGAGGAGCGTGGTCTGGTTCTGGCCGATGACCGCCTGCTGCACCGCGTCGACGGGGAGCGACCGGTCCGCCGCGATCGCCTCCACCGTCGACGCGACGCCGTCCGAGTACGTCGGCCCGCCCAGCACGGTGTTGACCGTGACCGCCGTTCCACGCGTGCGCTTTGCGAGGCCGTTGCCGAGCGCGATCATCGCCGCCTTCGTCACGCCGTAGTGCACCATGTCCGCCGGCACGTTCACGCCGGACTCGCTGCTGACGAACACGATGCGCCCCCACCCCCGGTCGAGCATCCCGCCGAGCAGGTGCCGCGACAACCGGACGCCACTCATCACGTTGACGGCGAAGTACCGCTCCCAGTCCTCGTCCCCGATCGACTCGAAGTCGGCGAGGCCGAACAACCCGACGTTGTTGACCAGGACGTCCACGTCGTCGAGCATCCCGAGCAGCCGGATGACGTCCTCGGGGCGCGCGAAGTCGGCGGCGATCCCGGAGGCGTCGACGCCCGGACGCTCTCGTCTGAGGCGGTCCACGGCGGCATCGACACGCACGCGCTCCCGGCCGTTGACGACCACCCGCGCACCCTCGGCGGCGAGCGCGGAAGCGATCGCGTACCCGATGCCCTGCGTCGATCCGCTGACGAACGCTGTCTTGCCCTGGAGTTGCAGGTCCACGAGTCCTCCTTCTTCGTCTCGCACCGGGGCGGCACGAGGTCGACCAGGCCCGATGACTTGCCTGAGCAAGTGACCCTACGGGTTGTGACTTGCCCAGGCAAGTCACGAGCCGTAGGATCGAGGGCATGCCGGAGCCAGGGATCAGTGGCGAGCAGCTCGAGGTCTGGGCCGCGGTCGCGACGATGCTCGAACGCCTGCCGGCCGCACTCGACGCGCAGCTGCAGCGGGACAGCGGGCTCACCCACTTCGAGCACGGCGTGCTCACCGCCCTGGACACCGCGCCCGACCGGACGCTCCGGATGAGCACACTCGCCGGGTACGCGCACTCGACGCTCTCACGGCTGTCCCGAGCGGTGACGAGGCTCGAGCGGAAGGGGTGGGTGCGCCGAGTGGTCGACCCGACGGACGGACGCTTCACGCTCGCGACGTTGACCGGCGACGGGCACGAGAAGGTCGCGGCGTCCACGCCGGCGCACCAGGCGCTCGTCCAGCGGTTGGTCTTCGACACGATCAGCCCGGCACAGGCGCGCCAGCTCGGCGTCATCGCCAGGAGGATCGCGGACGCCGTCGACGCCGCGCCGTCGTGGAAGCCCCCACACCGCGCAGCGCCCCTGCGGCGCGACGGCTGAACCCGAGCCCACCGGCCATCAGGCGGGCCGGTCGATCGTCACCGTCAGCTCTGCCCGCCGTCAGCGCGGGCGTTCGGGCGAACTGCCCGATGACGGGTCGATCACCGTCCTCCCGACCGGGCGCGCAGCGGCACCGGACGTTGTGCCGCTCCGACGTCGGCCCCGCTGCAGCCCACGAGCCCGCCGCTCCCGACGTCTGCGCACCGCCCCCGCCACGCCGAGCACGACGAGCAGCGCCCCGTACACGATGAGCCCTCCGGCGACGGTCGGGACGAGCCACCCGCGGGAGGCGTTCACGAGCTGGTTGGCGTACCCGAGCCCCGGAACGCTGTACCAGACGACGCCGCGCACCTGCGCCGGGACGACGGGCCGGGCGTCGGCGACCGGGTTCGCGTCGCCCTGCAGGACGAGCCGTGGCGAGCCGTCGGCCGCGGCGGTGACGGAGACGACCCGGTGGGTCACCACGGCGGGCTCCCCCGAGGCGATCTGGTACGTCACGACGTCCCCGACACGGATGTCGTCGAACGGGGTCGGACGGACGACGACGAGCGTTCCGGGTGGGAGCGTGGGCTCCATGGACTCGGTCAGCACCGTCAGCGGGACGGACCCGGTCGCCTTCGGCACCACGACGAGCACGACCGCGAGCGCCGCGAGCAGGAGGACCGCGCCGGTGCCGATCCCGAGCACCAGGGCGTGCAACACCGCGCGCCAGCCCCGGCCGGGGGCTGCTGCCACCCGTGCCGGTGCGTGGCGCGCGCGCGGTGCTGCACGGTGGCCGACGGCGCGATGCACCGGGTGCCGGTGCAGGGTGCCGCTGCTCACGCGCCGCACCGGAGGGCAGGGGAGCCCGTCGACTTCGTGTACCGCGTGATGGTGCCGGTGCCGGCGACGGTCGCGGTGGGCTCGCCTCCGGCGTCGAGTGCCCTGACCGTGACGGTGAGCGGACCGTCCGTCGACGTCGGGAGCTGTTCCGGCGCGAGGTCGATCTGGTGCCAACTCCCCGTCTGCGACTCACCGACCCCGACGTCTCCGATGTACGCCCGGTACAGCGTGTCCCCGTCGCGGTAGGGGTCGTCCCAGCTGAGGAGGACGTAGTTGTCGTCGGTCCCTTCCGTCGTGCAGGTCAACGTCGGATCGGCGGTCCCCGTGTTGAGGGAGAAGGAGCTGGTGGCGGTGGTGCTCGTCCAGCTCCCGACGGCGACCGTCAGCTGGAGGCGTACGTGCGCGGTCGCCACGGCGGGCGCAGCGTCGGTGACGGTGCTGCGGACGCACCACACGGCCGAGGCGCCGGCTGCGAGCCGGCTCGTCATGCTCGGCAGGGAGGCCCAGGTCCCGTCGACCGCGCCGGCACCGACGGCCGCGTCCGTCGAACAGGACACCGGGTCCGCCACGGGCCACGCGTCGACCGCGACGGCCTGCGCCAGGGCGCTCGAGCTGCCGTTGACGACGGACACGGCGGTCGAGGTGGTGCCGGCGAGCGTCCCGGCGTTGCGGAGCGTGACCGGGATCGTGGTCGACGGCATCTCAGCGGAGAAGGTCGTGGTCAGCGCATTGGTGCCGCCGAGCGCGGCGGCCGTCTTGCCGATGACGGCGCTCGAGGTGGCCGCGCCGGTGGTGGTCCACAGCGCCCAGGCCGTGGTCGACCCCACGGCGATGGTGACGAGGGTCGCGAGCAGGACCGCGATGACGCGGACCGGGGCGGTCACGGTCCCACCTGTGTTCCGGTGACCGTCACCGTGAAGTCGGTGACCGCGCCGGCGACGGACTGCGGTGCATCGCTGTCGAGGACGACCTCGACGCAGGCAGTCGCGGTCACACCGCGCGGGAGGGTGTAGTACCCGCTGCCGGTGTCGAAGTCCGCCAACCGTTGGGTCGCCCCGCCGACACCGGACCGGCACGCCGACGCGGAAGCGACCGCATTCAGGCGCATCGTGAGCTCGGCGAGCACCGCGTCCGGGGTCGTGCCGTCCGCGTACGCCACCTTCGTCGACGTGACCGCGACGCGCATGGACAGCGGCACCGTGCCGGTGTTGCGCACCGTGAACGTCCCCGTCGTGCCGACCCCGGGCCCGATCACGGACGCGTTCATCGCGGAGAGCTGGCTCACCGCGATGGTGGCGGTGCCGGACCGGACGGTGGACCCCGAGGTGGACGCCGCGCTGGTCCAGAGGGCGTTCGTCCCGCCGGTGCCGAGCAGGCCACCGAGCACGACGGCGAGCAGGAGCGGCACGGCGAGGAGGGCCGGCCGCCGCCGATCACCCCCGCGGTGCCGCCCCCGCCGGGTCATCAGGACTCGATCGGCTTCTGCGTCAGCGTGAAGGTCAGGCCGCTCAGGTCGATCGACTGAGCCTTGCCGGTCGTGACCTCGGAGGACAGCCCGATCGTGTACGTGACGTCGAGCACGGAGGTGCCCTCTGTCGGCGTCACGGTCCAGGCGGTCCGACCGGCGGGCTGCAGCGAGGCGCTCTCCGAGGCAACGGTGAGCGACTGCTCCGCAGCGGCGACCAGCTCGTCGTCACCCGTGATGCTCTGAGGCGCCCAGGTCAGGTCTGCGGTGAGGTCGTCGCCGGTGGCTTCGACGTCCATCGTCTGGTGGAACTGGTACAGGTTGCCGGGCACCATCCGGACGGCCGAGATGTCGATCACGTCGGAGCGGCCGTTCGTGATGTCGGTCCAGACGCCGTCCGGGTTCGCGGAGAGGGTGAGCGTGCCGGAGTCGACGGTCGCGGGCGGGACGCTCGCGGTGTCGTTCCAGAGGGCGAAGCTCCCGGCGCCGCCGAGGAGCAGGGCGATGCCAGCCGCGCCGGCGATCGTGCCGGTGACGATCTTCTGCATGAGGTTTCCGTTCGGTTCGGGTTCGCGGAACTCCTGGAAGCTACCGGTCCCCCATAGTGCGGACACGGGTGTCATCCGATTCCTTCACCCCCAGAACGAGGGACCTTCACGTCGACGCTTCCCGCGCCCGGTACGGCCTCCGGAGCTTCGGGGCGGGCATCCGTCAGGGGTCCCGCCGTATCCTGACTCCCTGCCCGCCGCCGACGGGAACGACCCCGAGCGCGGCCGCCCCGACGTCCGCGTCGGGCCCGTCGCCACGGAAGGAACCGCCATGAGCATGGAAGGCGCGGCCTGGAGCTCGCTCTACAAGATCTCGACCGCCAAGGACGGCGGTCGCGGATTCTCGCGCGAGTCCCTCCGCCGGATCATGACGTTCGCCGTGCCGTACCGGGTGCAGCTCGTGGTGTTCATCGCGCTGTCCGTCGTCGGGGCGTTCCTCGCGGTCGCGACACCGGTGCTCGCCGGTCAGGTCGTCGACGTCATCGCCGCCGACGGTGCCGTCTCCACGATCGTCTGGCTGGCCCTGGTCATCGCGCTCGTGGCCGTCGCCGACGCCGCCTCGTCGCTGCTCACCCGCTGGTACTCGGCGCGGATCGGCGAGGGCGTGATCCTCGACCTCCGCACCGCCGTGTTCGACCACGTGCAGAAGATGCCGATCGCCTTCTTCACCCGCACCCGCACGGGCGCCCTCGTCAGCCGGCTCAACAACGACGTGATCGGCGCGCAGCAGGCCTTCAGCGGCACGCTCTCCGGCGTCGTCACGAACTCCGTGGCGCTCGTGCTCACCCTGGTCGTCATGCTCAGCACGTCGTGGCTCGTGACGGTCATCGCCGTCGTCATGCTCCCCGTCTTCCTCATCCCCGCACGGCGGATGGGCAGCCGCCTCGCCGCACTCCGCCGCGAGGCCGCCGACCACAACTCCGCGATGAGCACACAGATGACCGAGCGCTTCTCCGCGCCGGGCGCCACCCTCGTCAAGCTGTTCGGTCGCCCCGACGAAGAGGCCGAGGAGTTCCGCGTCCGCGCCGCGCGCGTCCGCGACATCGGCGTCCGCACCGCGATGCTGCAGTTCGTCTTCGTCACCGCGCTCATGCTCGTCTCGGCGCTCGCCCTCGCGCTCGTCTACGGCCTCGGCGGCGCGCTCGCGCTCGGCGGCCGGCTGAACACGGGTGACGTCGTCACCCTCGCGCTGCTGCTCACCCGCCTGTACGCACCACTGACCAGCCTGGCGAACGCCCGCGTCGAGATCATGAGCGCCGTCGTCAGCTTCGAGCGCGTCTTCGAGGTGCTCGACCTCCGGCCGCTCATCCAGGAGAAGCCCGACGCCGTCGCCCTGCCCGACGGCCCGGTCGCGGTCGAGTTCGACGACGTGCGGTTCGCCTACCCATCGGCCGACAAGGTCTCCCTCGCCTCACTGGAGGAGGTCTCCACACTCGACACCCGCGGCGGCGACGAGGTCCTGCACGGCGTCTCGTTCCGCATCGAGCCGGGGCAGACCGTCGCCCTGGTCGGTTCCTCCGGCGCGGGCAAGTCCACGATCGCGCAGCTGCTCGCGCGCCTCTACGACGTCGACAGCGGCGCGGTCCGCCTGGCGGGGACGGACGTGCGCGACGTCACCTTCGAGTCGCTGCGCCACACGATGGGCATGGTGACGCAGGACGGCCACCTGTTCCACGAGACCATCGGCGCCAACCTCCGGCTCGCCCGGCCCGAGGCCACCGACGACGAGGTCTGGGACGCCGTGCGACGTGCGCGCCTCGAGCCGCTCATCCGATCACTGCCCGACCAGCTCGACACCATGGTCGGCGAGCGCGGCTACCGACTGTCCGGCGGCGAGCGCCAGCGCATGACCATCGCCCGGCTCCTGCTCGCACAGCCCCGTGTCGTGATCCTCGACGAGGCGACGGCGGCGCTCGACTCCACGTCCGAGGCCGCCGTGCAGGCCGCCCTGAGCGAGGCGCTCGACGGCAGGACCGCGATGGTGATCGCGCACCGGCTGTCGACCATCCGGAGCGCGGACCTCATCCTGGTCGTCGAGGACGGGGCGGTCGTCGAGCGCGGGACGCACGACGAGCTCCTGGCGGCCGGCGGTCGGTACGAGGAGCTGCACCGGACCCAGTTCGCGGTGCAGGCGGACCAAGCGCCGGACCCGCAGCCGGCGCGCGAGGGCGGCGTCCGCTAGCGACGGACGGGAGGCACGGTGCCGGCTGGTGCCGCGCCTCCCGTCCGATGGCACCCGCGACTAGCGCACCGCCAGCACCCGCACGTCCCACGCGCCGAGCGTCAACTCGGTCCCGGCGGACAGGGCAGTTCCACTCGTCACGTCCTCCGCGTCCGCCTGCACCGTGTAGGTGCTCGGCGTCCACGACCAGTTGTGCACGACGTGGACGGTCTCGCCGCGGGCGTTCGTGGCGCTCTGCACCGACTGCGTCCCGGTCTGCGGCAGCCAGGCCGTCGACCCGCTCCCCTGCTCGACCGCCCAGGCGGCGATCGCAGCGGCGAGCGCCGGGTCCGGCACCGTCCCGACGTAGGTGACCCGCCCCGCACCGTGTGCACGGGTGGTCACGGCGGCGAAGCGCCCGTGGTGCGGGTGGTCGTAGCCGACGAGCACGTCGGCGTCGTCGACGAGCAGCCCGTCCGCCCACCGGGTCGCCGTCGCGCCGGTCGGCACCGCGAACCCGTGCGTCGCCGCAGCTGGACCGGCGGACACCGGGACACGACGTCCGAGGTTGCTGAACTCGTCGTAGTGCACGCCGGCGGCGACGTCGAGGAAGGCCGGCTTGCGCTCGAGTCGGGCTCGGGCCTCCTGGTCCTCGTAGCCGGTGCGGATCCCGACGACCAGGTGCCCGCCGGCGGCGGCGTAGTCCGCGAGCCACTGCAGCTGGGCGTCGGTCGCGATGGTGAAGGCCGCCGCGACGAGCACCGGACGCTCCCGGGCGAACGCGGCGGGGTCGCGGTCGAACACCTGCGACGGGTGCACGGTGTTCGCCTGGAGTCCGGCCTCGAAGACCCCCCGAGCGAACGCGTCGTACACGGTCTGCCACGAGCGCCGGTCGGGCTCCGGACCGTCGCCGAGCGCGGGGTGCTCGTTCAGCGCCCACTTCGACTCGTTCGAGAAGAGCAGGGCGACGTCCGCGTGCGGCCGGAGCCCGGCGACCCGGTCCCCCGCGTGCTGGAACTCGGCGCCGATGCGGGCGATCTCGTCGTACGTGCGGCCCGGCTGCTGCGAGTGCGGCAGCACCCCGCCCCAGTAGGTCTCGACCCCGAAGTGCAGCGTGTGCCAGTGCCAGTACTCGATCATCGATGCACCGCGGGAGACGAGCGCCCAGGCGGCCTGCCGCCACTGGCCCTCGTAGGCGGGTTCGTTCATCCACGAGAAGCCGATCGCCTGCGCGTTCGTCTCGGTCACCAGGAACGGGGCCTGCTTCGACCCGTACATCCGGTCGCCGGTCGCCACGACGGACCACGCGCCGGAGGACGTCCAGTACTGCGGCGCCTCGTCGGTGTTCGGCAGCTCGAGGGCGTCCTGCATGCGGTAGTACGGGTTGCCCGCCGTGACGTCGAGGGACCGGGTCAGGGCGTCGTCCTCCACCGTCGGTCGCTCGTACGAGATGCACGTGGTGACGAACTGGTCCTCGCGGGCGTACTCGCGGACGATCTCGGCCTGCCAGGCGATGAAGTCGGTCGTGAGGGACGCCTGGAACCGGCGCCACGCCAGGTCGTACTGCGGCTGGACGTTGCCGTCCGGCGTCCAGAGGTCCGCCCAGGTCGACAGGCGGTGGGACCAGTAGGTGAGGCCCCACTCCTCGTTGATCCGCTCGACGCTGCCGTAGGTGTGGCGGAGGTGGTCGACGAAGCGCTGGAAGACCTCCGGGTTGGCGATGAGCTCGTTGCCCGGCTCGTTGTCGACCTGGTAGCCGATGACGGCCGGGTGCTCGGCGTACCGCGCGAGGATCTTCCGGATGACCCGCTCGGCGTGGAAGAGGAACGCCGGGTGGGCGTGGTCGATCTCCTGGCGGGCGCCCCAGCCGATCGGCTCCCCCGCGGTCCGGCGTCGCACGTTCACCTCGGGCACGATGCGGGCGAGCCACATCGGCAGCGCGTAGGTCGGCGTGCCGAGGATCACGCCGATGCCGTGCTCGTGGGCCGCGTCGAGCACGGGCGCGAGCCACTCGAGCTCGAACCGGCCGTTCTCCGGCTCCCAGGTGCTCCAGACGGACTCGCCGACCCGGATGACCGAGAAGCCGGCCTCCTGCATGAGGCGCATGTCCTCGTCGAGCCGTGGGGTGGGCTGGTACTCGTGGTAGTACGCGGCGCCGAAGAGGACGCGGTCGTGCTGCATGGTGCTGGGTGCTCCGTTCGTGGTGCGGTGGGTCAGAGGGCCGGGGTCGGCGGATGCGGTCCCGGCTGGCGTGAAGTCGTTCATCCCTTCACCGCTCCCGCGGTGAGGCCGTCGAGCAGCTGCTTCCGGAGGAGCAGGAAGACGAGGATCGTCGGCACGCTCGCCAGCACGGCGCCGGCGAGCACCAGGTCGTACGACCGGTTCTCCGAAGCGAAGATCGCGTTCAACCCGAGCGGCAGCGTGTACTGGTCGGAGTCCGACACGAGCACGAGGGGCCAGAGGAACGAGTTGTAGCTCTGCAGGAAGCTCCACACGGCGAGCGCCCCGAGGGACGGCCGGAGCAGTGGGAGCACCACCCGACGGAACGTCCCGAACTCCGAGTTGCCGTCGATGCGCGCGGCCTCGATGATCTCGTCCGGGATCGACTGGGTGATGAACTGCTGCATCATGAAGATCCCGAACGCCGGCGCCACCCACGGCACGATGAGCGAGAACCAGGGGTTCGCGAGCCCCGACTTCACCACGAGGATGAAGAGCGGCACGAGGATCACCGCGAACGGGACCGAAAGCGACGAGAACATCACCGCGAACAGGACCCGCTTGCCGCGGAACCGGAACTTCGCGAACCCGTACCCGGCCATCGCGCAGACGAAGACCGACACGACGGTGGCGATCACGGCGGTGCCGACGCTGATGCCGAACCAGGCCCAGAACGGCTGCGTCGTGAGCAGGTTCACGTAGTTCTCGCCGGTTGCCGAGCTCGGGACCAGCGTGGGCGGCGTGGAGAAGATGTCGCCACGACGCTTGAAGGAGCCCGACAACGCCCAGAGCAGCGGGAACACGAACACGAGCAGCAGCACCACGAGCGTGGCGTAGAGCAGGCCGCGGCGGGCGATCCACCCGGGGGTGCGCGGCGGGCCGGACCGGGGACGGCGTGCGCTGCCCCCGGTGGTCACGGCCTCGGTGACGGTGGCGGTCATGCGTCCCTCCCGATGGCGAGTGCGCGGTTGAGGATCTGGCTGACGCCGAACACGACGACGAACAGGACGACGCCGGCGGCGGCCGCGTAGCCGAACTGCTGCCGTTCGAAGGCGGCGCGGTAGATGAACATGGCGACGGAGAGCGTCGCCTCACCCGGACCGCCCCTCGTGAGCAGGTAGGGCTCGTCGAAGAGCTGCGCGGCACTGATGAAGCTCGTCACCACCACGAAGGCGGTGACCGGGCGGATCGCCGGCAGCGTGACGTTCGTGAACTTCCGGAAGGTCCCGGCCCCGTCGAGCGAGGCGGCTTCGTACTGCTCCGGCGAGACGTTCTGCAGCGCGGCGAGGAAGAAGATCGTCAGGTAGCCGACCGTGCGCCAGAGCAGCACGAAGCCGATCGCGACCTTCGCGAGCGTCGGGTCGCCGAGCCAGTCGGTGTTCGGCAGCCCGAACAGCGCCTTGAGCGTGGCGTTGAGCAGCCCGTAGTTCGTGTCGAACACCAGGCTGTAGATGAGCGCGATGACGATCGGCGACAGCACCATCGGGATGAAGAAGGTCACGCGGAACAGGTCGCGCGCTCGGAGCCCCTTGGCGTTGAGCGCCTGCGCGACGAGGAGCGAGACGGGCACGATGACGAACACGGCGATGAGCGTGTAGATCAGCGAGTTCACCAGGGCCGTGCCGAAGCTCGTGTCCCGGAACAGGTTCGCGTAGTTCCGCAGCCCGACCCAGTTCGGTGAGCCGAGACCCACCCACTCGGTGAGCGACAGGTACACGGCGGCGAGCACCGGCACGATCATGAACAGGGCGTACAGCACGTAGAACGGCGCGATGAACAGGTACGGGGCGCTGCCGCCGTTGGTGTTCAGTCGACGGCGACGGCCGGCCGGTGGGTAGGCAGCGCCGCGGGTTGCGGAGACCGGGATGCCGGTGGCGGTGGATGTGGACAACGTCGTCCTCCTCAGGCGCGGGTCTGACCGCGGAAGTCGGCCGCAGCGGCGTCGAGCGCCTGCTTCGGGGAGATCTGGCCCTTGTAGGCCTTGATGAGGTAGCCGCTCAGCACGGTCTGCAGGATCGCGGCGTTCGCACTCTGGTGCTGCGAGGGCACGTCGTCGATGACCGACCTGTAGACGCCGAACAGCTGCTGCCCACCGAAGTACGGGTCGCTCAGCGCTGCGAGCCTCGGGTCGTCGTACACCGAGCGGAGGGTCGGCAGGTACCCGAGGTCCTCGTACCGCTTCACCTGCTGGTCGGGGTCGAGGTACGCGGCGAGCACGAGGTCGATGCCGGCCTGCGTCAGCGGCTTGTCTCGGAGCACCGCGAAGCCCGTCCCGCCGCCGACGCTCGTGGTGCTGCCGCCGCCGGCGAACCGCGGCAGGTTGCGGACCCGCCACTTGCCCTCCTGCTCGGGCACGTTGGGCTTGATGCCGTAGCTCGCGTACCAGGAGGGCATGTCGACCGCCAGGATCGTCCCGCCCTTCAGCCCGGACTGCAGGCTCGGTCCGTACATGTCGGCGACCGTGGCGATCGCCCCGGACTGCACGCCGTCGACCAGGAACTGCAGGGTGCGCTCGGCCTCGGGCGTCTGGATCGCGATGTCGCCGGACTCGTCGTACAGGTCGCCGCCACGCTGCAGCAGCAGGATCTGGTAGCTCTGCAGCGTGCCGCCCGGGTCGGTCACCGCGACCGCGTGCAGCGAGACGCCCTTGCTCTCGTTGAGCTTCGCGCCGACCTCCATCGTCTCCTCCCACGTGTTCAGGTCGTCGGGGATCCCGAGCTCGCGGAACCGATCGGCGCGGTGGTAGTAGACGCACAGCGGGGTGTCCGAGTCGAGCGCGTACAGGCGGCCGTCCTTCGAGAACGGCGTCAGGCGCGCCTGGATCAGGTCGTCCTGCTTCGATGCGACCGACGGCGACAGGTCGCTCAGCAGCTCCCTCGCGATGTCGCCGCGGAGCATCCGGCAGAACGCGCCGATCTCCAGGCCCGCGACGTCCGGCGTCCCCGTCCCCGCCACCGCCTGCGCGATGACCTTCGTCGGGATGTCCGCCGCTGCGATGGTGGTGATGTCGAGGGCGTAGTCGAAGCGGGACCTCCGGTCGGCGACGGGCAGCGCCTCGGTGAAGAACTTCTCGTAGCCGGGGTCGTGCGTCCAGAAGGACAGATCCGCCCTGCCCGAGCGGACCGCCGCGGTGGACTGCGGCGAGCAGGCGGCGAGCAACCCGCTCAGTGCGAACGCGCCGCCGGCGGCGGCACCCCAGCGGAGCAGGTCGCGTCGGCTCGGTCCACGGTGTCCGTCCCGGCCGGGAGGCGCGGCTCCCGTCGTTCCGGGGGGTCGTGTTGGTACTGGGGTCACGTGCTGACTCCTGACGTCGTCGTCGGGTGGTCGGTGGGTGGGTGGTGAGCGCGTGTGAGCGCTCACGCACGGGACGAACGCGAGTCGCGCCTCCCGTCCGGGATCAGTCGGCGCGGCGGAGGTGGCGGCGCTCGGCGGAGGGCGGCGCGCTGGTGGCGCGCGTGATCAGCTGTCCCGGGAGCATCCGGTGCCGCTCGGCGGGCGGGTGGCCGTCGAGGGTGCGGAAGAGGCGGTGCATCGCGAGACGGGTCGACTCGTCGAAGTCCTGGCGGATCGTGGTGAGGGGCGTCGACAGGAAGGCGGCGACCGGCATGTCGTCGAACCCGACGATGCTGACGTCTCGCGGCACGGACAACCCCGCATGCTGGACGGCGGACATGGCGCCGATCGCCATCTGGTCGTTCGCGACGAAGACCGCGGTGACGTCGGGGCGGGTGAGCAGCGACCGCATCGCGTCGTGACCGCTCTGGGGAGACCAGTCCCCCTCGATCGGTGCATGCTCGGCGACGCCCGCGTCCTGCAGGGCGGCGCGCCACCCCTGCTCGCGGCGGACGCTCGACGTCCAGTTCGCCGGACCGGCGATGTGCCACACGGTCTCGTGACCGAGGGCGAGCAGGTGGTCCGTCGCGGCGAACGCGGCTCCACTCTCGTCGAGACCGACCGCGAGGGTGTTCTCGCGGTCGGCGACGTCGGGCGGGCCGAGCGTCAGGACCGTGACGCCCGGGGGCATCCGCAGCTGGTCCATCTGGTTCTCGACCGGCTCGGACAGGACGATCGCCTCGACGCCCTGCTCGACGAGGGAGTCGACGGCAGGCTGGAGTTCGGCTGCGGAGGCCGTCACCGTGCGGACGATCGACAGGGCGTAGCCGTTCGTGCGGCAAGCCTGCTCGACGCCGGTGAGCATCGCGATCGGGCCGTAGAGGTTCGTGCCGATGGTGATGAGGCCGACCCGGCGGGAGCGCTGGGACTTGAGCGATCGGGCAGCGGCGTTCGGGCGGAACCCGAGCTCGGCGATCGCAGCCTCGACCTTGGCACGCACTGCCTCGGTGACGTGGGGCTCGTCGTTCACCACGCGGGAGACGGTCTTCTGCGAGACGCCGGCGAGGGCGGCGACGTCGGTCATCGACGCAGGGCGGAGGCGGCGCACGGGGGCGGTGTCGCTCATCGGCGGGCTCCTTCGCTGCGTCGGGTGGACACCCGTCGAGCGGGTGTGGGAGCAACACAACCACGACCATGACTACGTAGTCAATACCCGCTGAGCCTCGCCCCTACGTGGGCTCCGTCGGCCGCGGTACGCTCAGCCGACGAACGACGACCCGAGGACAGGGAGACAAGATGACCGCGTACCACCCGAAGGGGCCGACCCCCTTCGAGGTCGGCCTCGGGATCGTCGTCGGAGCGGATCTCTGACCGATGCGGATGGTGAGGAAGCACGTCCGTTCGGTGACCGCGGTCATCACCGCGGCGACAGCGATCGTCGTCATCACCGGTTGTAGTGGAGGAGGCCCCGTGGACTCGGAGAGCAACAAGCCCGTGAGCACTGCCGAGGCCCGGCAGTCCGTGCAGGACATCGTCGATCGGACTGCCTCCTCACTCGAGGGCGATTGGGAGGTCTACAGCGGGCCCTCGGTCGAACAGTGCAGCAAGAGCGACGGCAGCGACGGCGCTGCCTACAGGTACATCAAGGCTCTCGCGAAGCCGACCGGCGAACCCGAAGCGGACATCGCCGTGATCAAGAAGCTGTGGGAGGAAGCCGGGATCACCACGCAACCGTACAAGAGTGGGGGTGACGACCCGATCCTCGGTCTCCGCGGCGCAGGTGGCCCGACCACGTCCATCAGCTTCCTGGCGGACACCCGTCGGTACACCGTCTCAGCAACCTCCGAATGTGCTGACGGGAACGCCGTCGAGATGCAGAGCAACGGGGAGTGACGAGCGGCGGAGATCCTCGACGGCTCAGTGCGCCCCCAGCGGCTCGACCCCGTAACTGACGACGACCGCCCGCAACTCCTCCAGGTACGTCTGCGCCTGCTCGGTCAGGGGCACCGACGAGTGCGCGATCCACCCGATCTCGATCCGCTCGTCGACGTCGAGCGGGATCGCCACGATCTCCGGGTCGAGGTCGTCGCTGATGAGCCCGGTCGAGATCGTGTACCCGCCGAGGCCGATCATGAGGTTGAAGATCGTCGCCCGGTCCGACACCCGGATCTCCCGCTTGCTCGACATCGTCGACAGGATCTCCTCGGCCAGGTAGAAGGAGTTGTTCGCACCCTGGTCGAACGTCAGCCGCGGGAGCTCCGCGAGGTCGTCGAGCGTCGCCCGCTCCTGCGCCGCCAACGGGTTCCGCCGGGCGACGAAGATGTGCGGCTGCGCGACGAAGAGCGGCGTGAACACGACCCCGGCGTCCCGCATGAGCTTGCCGAGGACCTGCCGGTTGAAGTCGTTGCGGTAGAGGATGCCGAGCTCGCTCCGGAGCGTCCGAACGTCCTCGATGATGTCCCACGTGCGGGTCTCGCGCAGCGAGAACTCGTACTGGTCCGTGTCGGCGCCCTCGACCATCCGGACGAAGGCCTCGACCGCGAACGAGTAGTGCTGCGCGGACACCCCGAGCAGCCGGCGCGAGGCCTGGCGCCCGACGTACCGCTGCTCGAGCAACGACACCTGCTCGATGACCTGCCGCGCGTACCCGAGGAACTCCACACCGTCGACGGTGAGCACGACCCCGCGCGCAGAGCGGGTGAAGAGCGGGCGCCCGATGCGCGCCTCCAGGTCCTTCATCGCGGCCGACATGGTCGGCTGCGAGACGTAGAGCAGGTCGGCCGCTGCGCTGATCGAGCCCTCGGACGCGACCTCGATGAAGTACCGCAGCTGCTGCAGGGTGATGTCGTTCGCGACGCGAGCCATAGGCACAGGCTATGCGACTGCATAGTGTCTCGGTATTACCTGATGACCCGCGCCTCCCGTCATGATCGGAGGACTCTTCCCACAGTGCCCGCGGGCGCTCGACGACCGGACTGCGGACCATGGCGAACGACATCACCTTCAGCATCAGCAGGACCCACTTCGACGAGGACTACTCGCCGGCGGAGAGCTCCCGCCTGACGACGAACTTCGCGAACCTCGCCCGCGGGGAGCACCGCCAGCAGAACCTCCGCAACGCGCTCGCGCTGATCGACGGGCGCTGCAACGACCTTGCCGGCGACCCGGACGCCGACCGTTACCGCGTCGAGCTCGACATCGTGTCGGTCACGATGCAGTTCGAGGACGGCGGACAGGTCGAGCGCTTCCCCCTGATCGAGGTGCTCGACGTCACGATCGTCGACCAGCACTCCGGCGAGCGTCACCAGGGGATCGTCGGCAACAACTTCTCGTCGTACCTCCGCGACCACGACTTCGCGGTCCGGCTGCCGTCGGCGCCCTCGCTCCCCGCCGACTTCGGGCTGCTGCACGGGCAGCTCTTCCAGCACTTCCTGCGGTCCGACGCCTTCCGGTCGGAGTTCGACGCGGAGCCGGTCGTCTGCATCAGCGTCTCGACGAGCCAGACCTACCGGCAGACGGGCGTCGTCCACCCGGTCCTCGGCGCGGAGTACGAGCACGAGCACTCGTCGCTCACCGACGACTACTTCGGCCGCATGGGCATGCAGGTCCGGTACTTCATGCCGCCGGGGGCGAAGGCGCCGCTCGCCTTCTACTCGCGCGGCGACGTCGTCAACGACTACTCGGACCTCCAGTTGATCGGCACCATCGCCACCATGGAGACGTTCCAGAAGATCTACCGCCCGGAGATCTACAACGCGAACGTGGTCGCACCGAGTGTGTTCCGCCCGACACTCGAGCACGATGACTGGTCATCGACCGGCATCGCCTACGACCGCGAGGAACGCAGCCGCCTCGGCGTCACGCAGGGCCGGTGGACCGAGGAGCACCTCGTCACACCGCACCGCGACTTCCTCGACCGCTGGCTCGCCGACCAGACCACCCCCGCCGGCCACAACACCCTCGCCGACCAGACCACCCCTGCCGCCCTCACCCACTGACCGACTGGACCCCCACGCGCATGAGCACGCTCCTCCCCACCTCGATCGTCGGCAGCCTGCCGAAGCCGTCCTGGCTCGCCGAGCCCGAGCGACTCTGGTCCCCCTGGCTGCTCGAAGGAGACGCGCTGGTCGAGGGCAAGCAGGACGCCCTCCGCTCCGCCGTCCACGAGCAGGAGCGTAACGGCATCGACATCGTCAGTGACGGCGAGCAGACCCGACAGCACTTCGTGACGACGTTCATCGAGCACCTCGACGGCATCGACCAGGAGCGCAAGGAGACCGTCCGCATCCGCGACCGGTACGACGCCGCCGTGCCCACGGTCGTCGGCGCTGTGAGCCGCCCCGCCCCGGTGTTCGTCGAGGACGCGAGGTTCCTCCGTGCCCAGACCGACCGGCCGATCAAGTGGGCGCTCCCCGGCCCGATGACCATGATCGACACCCTGTCCGACCAGCACTACAAGAGCCGCGAGAAGCTGGCGTGGGAGTTCGCCACGATCCTCAACCAGGAGGCACTCGAGCTGCAGGACGCCGGCGTCGACGTCATCCAGTTCGACGAGCCCGCCTTCACCGTCTTCCACGAAGAGGTGCAGGACTGGGGCGTCGCCGCACTCGAGCGCGCTGCCGAGGGCCTGCGTGCCGAGACCGCCGTGCACATCTGTTACGGCTACGGCATCGAGGCGAACAACAGGTGGAAGGAGACCCTCGGCGCCGAGTGGCGGCAGTACGAGCAGTCCTTCCCGCTCCTGCAGCAGTCGTCGATCGACATCGTCTCGCTCGAGTGCATCCACTCCCACGTCCCGCTCGAACTCGTCGAACTGATCCGAGGCAAGAAGGTCATGCTCGGTGCGATCGACGTCGCCACCGAGCAGGTCGAGACGCCGGACGAGGTCGCCGCGGTCCTCCGCCGGGCCCTCGACCACGTCGACGCCGACAAGCTCATCCCGAGCACGAACTGCGGCATGGCGCCGCTGGCCCGAGGGGCAGCCCTGCAGAAGCTCGGCGCGCTGTCCGCCGGCGCGGACATCGTGCGAGCCGAGCTCGCGAAGGTCGCCGCGCCGGCAGCGCGCTGACCGCCGCGAGACGCCACGGCGGCTCACTTCCAGGAGGAAGCGAGCCGCCGTTCGCGTCGGCTCCGAAGGTGCTCGTTCAGCCGACACCCCGAAGGGGTCGCAGGCAACCGGCTTCGACGCCGATCGTCCCCGGATCCGAGCTCACACTCGAGGCCTCTCGAACACAGTTTCACCTCGCGGATGCAAGGTTGACCGCCCTACTGATGTGTAGGACGCTGTGTTCCACCGCCGAACTCGCGGCGGCTTGTGGGGAGAAGAAAATGAAGAAAGCACGGACCGTTGGCGCGGCAATCGTGACCACGGCAACGGCGGCGTCGCTCCTGATCGCGGCGCCCGCGCAGGCGCAGAGCACGAGGCAGATCGAGGTCCCGCCGAACGTGGTGATCGATGAGAGCTTCGATCCCACCGGGGAGGTCGTCTTCGCCCACGACGGGGGTTCCACTCGGTCGGGCGATTGCAAGGACCGAGCATTCGCCGTCGTGGCAAAGATGTCGCAGTCGTTGAACGGCTGCAGCGTCATCGGCGCGACGGCATCGACCCAGGTGCAGTACAAGTGGTACAAGCACCAGGGCAACTCGAACCCCTGCATCTGGGGGAAGTCCTTCAACTCGAAGCACGCTCCGACCTGGACTGCCCTGGACTGCGGAACCGGTCGCTCGAAGTTCGTCCCGTGGGGCAATGTGGCCGCCACCAAGAAGATGAAGGGCCTCACCGGCGTCGGCTGGGCCGGCGTGCAGTGGCAGTGATGCCCGAGCAACCGTGGCGACGCAGCGTCGGGGCCCTGGCTTCGACCTGCGTCGCCGCAGCCGTCTTGGTCGCGTGCTCATCGGGCTCCGATGTCCAGCGACCACACATCCTGCGCCCTCACGCCGAGACGACCGCGCCGGCGTCTGCACCCGCGGCGGGACCGACTCTTGATGCGGCAGCGATGCAGCATCTGGCTGACGAGCTTCGAGCAACGGTTCCGTGCACGCGAGCCGATGCGCTGCTGGACGATCTTGCGTTCTGGGACAGCATGCGCGGCTTCGACTGCTTCGATCGAGAGGAGCTGACCTTCATTCGCGTCTACGCACATGCGGCATCGGTGCCGCAGACCCTCGACGACTGGGACGGCACGCTCGGAGCCGAACGTGCGGTCGCGAGGGGCGCGAACTGGTACGTCATCGGAGCTCCCGGGACCGTCGCGGCGGTCAGGCCTCCGAGTGGAGCACCCCGGACAGCGGACGATCTCGGGTCACCCGTCCCACTGACCGCCGAGCAGGACTACCTGACCACCTGCATGCTCTACGTCTCGAGCGAGGCGCAACGGTACGTGCAGCATCCGAAGCAGCGAGACTCGTCTGCCCCTCAGTACGGCGTGCTGTTCCCCGGAGTCGAAGTTGCGGTGCACACAGCAGTCGACGACCTCGGTCGGAGCCGCGCGTTGCAGATCACGGACAAGGATCGATGGATCGCGGCGCTCTCACCGATCGGTCCGCCGCTCAAGCGGCAGTGCACCACCGCGTACCGCGCAGTCGGAGACTCTGTGCGCCCACTCGACGGAGCCGGAGGATGACCGCGCCACGAACGTCCCGCTCGACTCGTCGAGCACTCACCACGTCGTTGTCCCTCGGCACCATCGGGGCTGCCATGCTCTCCGTCGACAACCTGCTCGGTTTCATCGGAACACACCCGCTCTCCGGAGCCCTCGCTCCGATCATCGCAGTGGCGACCGTGTTCGCTGCTTTGGTGGCGGCCGTTGGTGGCCTGTTCGCTCGTGACCTCGCTCCCGTACTCGTCGCCGTCGCCGTCGTCGGCTTCGTGACCACTCGCTCCCCCGCCAGCAGCATTCAGTTGTGGTTCCCCGTCGCGGTCACACTGCAGGTACTCGTCCCACTCACGTTCGCTGCGGCAGGACTGGTTCACCGACGCCGCCCTCACAGTTCCACGGCCGGGCGAGCCCTCGCGACACTGTTCGTGGGGTTCGCCCTCGCCACCACGATCACGGCGTTGTTCCCCGTTGCGCTCGTCGGGTTCCTCATCCTGCAGGCTGGCACGCTGCTCGTCGCGGTCACCCTCAGCATGCAACCGGTCCTGCGCCTTTGCTGGAGCCTCGCGCGACAGCTCTGGTCGAGCGCCGACGTCCGGTGAAGGGTCCCCCGCGAAGGCAACCCGGACGTGAGTTCGCTCGCGTCCACCGCCGACGGGCGCGCGCCGTCCCGCCTGGTGAACACGCGTCTCCCGGCCCGGCCGGGAGGCGCGGGTCGATTCCGGTGGTCAGGTCGCCGTCGTCATTCCTGGCTGTCGAGACTCATCTTGTCGAAGTCACCGGCGACGCACTGCGAGCTGCCGTCGATCGTGTACCCGCGGGGATCTGCGCGGAAGTCGGACGACTCTACCGGGCCGCCCCTGCCCCGGACGCCGAGGATCGGGTCCTCGCCGCCGGTCTGGTACCGCTCGGTCGTGACCCCGATCTGCTTCCAGTACTGGTCGACCGCTTCGACGTCGGCCTCCGGATCAGCGCTGGCTGAACGGACCATCGCGTACACGTACTGGACGCCTCCCACACCAGGGGCGAGGCCGCACTTCCCGAGTCTTGGTCCGTCGCTGGCCTCCCAGCTGTCACCGACCACATCGGTCGATCCCTCGACGAACGTGACGATGGACTGCTTCGCCTGCTCCGGGCTCTTCCCGATGCCTGCGCTGCAGCCGGTGAGGACGGCGGCGGCGAAGAGCGCCGCTCCCGCCGACCGGAGGAGGGTGACGGCGTACCGCCGAGTGGGCTCCATCCGGGAGCTCCTTCCTGATCAGCTTGCGTCTGCGGAATCGGCATGATCACTTCGTCAACCGACCGTACTGGCCGATCGTGGCGAACCCCACCGTCTGCAGCGACTGCGGCGGCCTCGACCCAACCCGGGGCACGTCCCAGGTCCACATACAAGGGTCACCCTGGTCGAGTGGTCAGCGTCGCCGAACGGGATCACGCCACTTCGGGAACGGCTCCGCGACGCCGGGCTCGGACTCGTCGGGGAAGTCCGCGGGGTCGCGGAGCGAGATCGCCTTGATGAGCGCGGGAGCATCACGCACCCAGAAGGCCTCGCTGTAGACGCCGAGTGCGTACTGCCCGTTCGGCCGAACGCTCCAGGTCACCCACCAGCCGTCTCCGGTGTCGGCCCTGACCTCGTGGTCCGTCCCGACCTTCGCGCTGCTGGACCGCCACCCTTCTTCGTCGAAGTAGCGCTGCATCGGAGCCAGGTCCTCCTCGGCGCCGGTCGCCCCGTCCGGCTCGATGGTCCGGACGGCTCGGAAGAAGTACGAGTTTTCCTTGGTCGCGCCCTTCGGTGCTGCGCCGAAGGCACCATCACCGGCGGGCAGCGGGCGGACGTCTCCACCGCTCCAGAACCACTTGCCACTTGAGATCTGCTCCTGCGCGGCGGCGAGGACCGCCTGCCCGTGATCGTAGCGCTCGCCAGCCAACTCGAACTCGTCCTCCGACGACAGGCCGGCGACCTGCGCCTGCGTCATGCCTGCCGCGTCTCGTGCACCCTGTCCGGTCAGGTTGTCTCCGCTGCCTGCGCCACCCGAGGCACATCCGGTCGTCGCGAGCACCACGGCCGCGAGCATGGCCACGATGGCGCCACGGAATTGCGGACGGTCCATGACAGTCATGGCCCCATCTTCTCGTCTGCGACGATCTGCGCGAGCGTGTGGAATCAGATCGAGTCCTGTCCACGACCTCGGTACCGGGCGGGAAGCCCAGCGCCCCAGCTTCGGTGCCCGTAGTCTCGGAGCCGACGGTGATGGTCCCATCGTCTGGGTGGCGGACCATGGCGTTCACATGTCGGGTGACGTCGCGTACGCCACCACTGTTCATGAGGGGAAGCTCGCGCTGTGCAGTACCACTCTCGGCAGTCCCGTGACCGACCACAAGCAACTCGGCCCGGGGCATGACGCAGCGGAAGCCCGCGCTGTCGGCCCGACGGCTGGAAGCCACGTTGACGCTGGTTGCGGCTGCGGCACTCGTTCTGACCGGATGCAACGGAGGAACCGCTGTGGAGAACGAGCAGACTCCCGACCAGGCGAAGGACGCCGTCGTCACGATCGTCGACGACACGGCGGATGTAGTTGGTGGGGCTTGGTCCGTCGCGAGTGGTCCAGCGGTCCAGGGCTGCAGGCGCGACAGCGGTGGCCGCGGCGCCGCCTACTTCCTGACGAAGATGCGTGAACAGCGTGCAGGAGACCCCGCCGACGACGTCGCCAGCGTCGAGCGGACGTGGAAGGCGAAGGGCATCACGACCGAGCGTTACGAGAGCGGGGGCACGGAGCCCACGCTCGGTGTCCGAGGAACGGGCGGCCCGACGAAGAGCATCGACTTCCTCGCCGACGAGCGTGGGTACAGTCTCGACGCGGTCTCCGTCTGCACCGCTGGCGATGCAGAGGAGCTCCAGCGCAACGGCGAGTGACAGACCTGCACGACGAGGTGCAGGACTGGGGCGTCGCCGCGCTCAAGCGATCGGACTGGAGCCGCGGCGCCAGCTGGCACCGCGCCTCCAGTGCGGTCATCCCACTCATGCCTGTTGTTGGTAGAACATTGCCGGTCTTCTGCTGGGACACTACCGCCGTCACCATGTTGGGAGCACTGGTGTTCGCGCGCTCGCTCGAGATCGGCGCTGCCGCCCTCATCACCTGGCTGACATGGAGGGCGGCCAACGGCTCGCTGCCACGGAACGGTTTCGCCGGCGTTCGGACGTCGGTAACCCTGTCCAGCGATGCGGCCTGGCGGATCGGCCATCGCGCAGCGCTGCGTCCGACGATCGTCTCTGCGATCGCCACCGTTGCGTGGTGCGCGGTGAGCCTCGGTGTCGCGCCCCTCCGCACGCCGGTCGCTGTGCTCGTCGCAGCAGGACTCCTCGTCGGCGGTGCGCTCCTGTCCATCCCGGCCGCACACCGCGCCGTCCGCCAGTCGCTGCCCGAGTCCTGAGCACGCTCAACGCACCCAGCGCCACCCGCGGACGATCACGGACAGGCAAGAGGTCGAGCCCTGTAGGAATCCCTCGATCGGGCACGGCATGCGTCAGGACGAGCCGAGCGCTCCGCTGAGAAACGTCAGGCGCAAGGCGTTGACTACGCCCCATGATCACCAAGAGCAAGATCCACGAGGTCGAGAACGCGACCGTCAAGGACCGCGACGGCGCATCGGTCGGCAAGGTCGCACAGGTGTTCCCCTCCGACGCGGACGGCAGCGCTGCGTTCGTCAGCGTCGCGACGGGGCTCCTCGGGGGTCACAGCGTGCTCGTCCCGGTCGAGGACGCCACGTTCGACGGCACGGACCTGCACGTCGGTTACGCCAAGAGCGCGATCAAGGGCGCGCCCTCCCCCGGAGCCGGGAACACCTTGACCGTCACCGAGGCGGACGCCGCCCGCAAGCACTTCGGACTGTCGCCAGCGGGCAAGGCGACCGGCGACATGGGCGACCCGCACGAGAACCTCGACCAGGCCGGTACCGGTCCGGCGGGCGCAGACGACACCGAGGGCGCGGGAACGACGCCGCCGGTCTGAGCAGATCGCCCCGTGGCAGCAGGTCGTCGCCGACGGCGGCGTCCCGACTTCGTGGCTCGTCCGGGATCGCCTCGTCGCACTCAGCGCCGGAGGACTGATCGACCCGTCGAGGAAACGTCCGGGGCTCTGGCACCTCGTGCTGTTCCGCTGGAACACCGACGGTGCGCCGGACGTCCAGGTCCGGGACACGACCGGTCGGCTCGACGCGGGAGCGATCTGACACGCGCCCACTCGTCAGCCCCGGGCTTGTTACGGTCGAGCGATGCAGAGCGCATGGGTGTCCCATCCCGAGGTGATCGTCGACCCAGCCGTCCGGATTCAGGACTGGGGCCTGTCGCCGGTCGGACGGGCCCGTGCCGCCCGCATCGCGGCGCTGTTCCCCCAGCCCCTCCGCATCGTCAGCAGCAGCGAGCGGAAGGCCCTGGACGCCGCCGAGATCATCGCCGGACGGTGGGGTACGGAGGTCGAGGTCGACGAGGACCTCGGCGAGATGGACCGAAGCGCGACCGGATACCTCGAACCGAGCGAGTTCGAACCGACCGTCGACGCGTTCTTCGCAGAGCCGCACCGGTCCGTCCGCGGCTGGGAACGGGCGGTCGACGCGCAGAGCCGCGTCGAGCGCGCGGTCCGACGCATCGCGGCGCAGACTCCCGAGCGGGGCATCGCCTTCATCGCCCACGGCGGGGTCGGCGCCCTGCTGCTGGCGAGCCTCCGACGCGAGCGCATCAGCCGCGCGCTCGATCAGCCCGCGATGGGTAGCTCCTTCACCTTCGACCCGCAGGACTGGACGGCGCTCTCGTCCTGGGAGCGCACCCGCTGAAGCGGGCGCGTGGTTCGGTCAGCACGGGCCAGACAGCGGTTCAGCCGCTCGACGGCGGTACCCTGACCTGCAGGGGGGGGGAACATGAGGGGGATCAGGTGACCGACGACGTCCGGGAACGATCGACGGCATGGCAGCTGGGGTGGCTCGCGGTGTCCGGACCAGCCACGATCATCGCCAGCGTGGTCCTGTACTTCCTGCTGCAGGCCGCCTTCATGGCCTACGTGGCGCTGCTGCTGCAGCTCTGGGTGCTCGCCGGTGTCGTCTTCGGCATCTGCGCCGTCGTCACCGGTGTCCGTGACCGGAGGCAGCATCGGCTGGACGCCACCAGCGGCGCCGTGATCGGCGCCGTCGGTGCCGTCTTGAGCGCCGCGGAACTCGTCGGTTTCGGCTCCCTCGTCGCCCTCCTCAGCCGGCAGTACTGACCGAGGGCACCCCGTGGACGACCAGCGCACCATCGCCGAGATGAACAGTCACCGGAAGGCTTTTCGCATCGTGGCGCGGACCGGCTTCATCGCCGCACCGGCGATGTTCCTCCTCCCGCTCGTCTACCCGCTGCTCGGCCGCGGGTGGCACTCCATGGCGATCATCTGCTGCATGACGGCGGCCTGGGCGGTGCTGGTGTCCGCGTCCTCGTTCGCCGCGATGGCGGTCACGAAGCCGGGCGGTCACCCCTGGGTGCACCAGGCGTGGGCGACACCCGTCGCCGTCCTCGCGATGGTCCCCGGCGGCATCGCCGCGTTCGCGCTCTACGGGTCGGTCGTCGCAGCGGTTCATGACGCAACCACGTGACGGGCGGGTGCCGTCGGGCCGCGGGATGCGCGCCTCCAGACCCGGACTGGAGGCGCGGCAGCGACCCGCCCCGCCGCTCGCGTCGTCACGGCGCCACCCTGGCACGGGCTGACGTTCAGTCCCAGGGACCGTCCCCGGTCCCGAGGTGCTCTGCGCCCAGCGGTGTGATCGGCAGCGCCGCGAGGCTCGCGATCCCCACCTGCAGGAGCGCCGCTCGTGAGGTCCCGACGCGTCCGATCGCCCCCATCCCCTCGATGACCGCGCAGAAGTAGGTGCCGAGCGCCTCGGCATCGGCGTCTGCCTCGACCTCACCGGCTGTTTGCGCGTCCATGATGCAGGCCGTGTAGCCGGCACGGATGGTGTCGAACGCCTCGGTCACGGTGGAGGCCACCTCGGGGTCACGGGCTGACAGCTCCACCGCCGCTCGGAGCAGCAGTGACGGCGGACCCTGCGCCGCCCCGTGCTCGACCGCAGCGGAGACCAGTTGCGTCCGGATCCGCGCGATCGGGTGCTCGGCGCTCCGCAGGACGGACTGCACGACCTCGACGGCCTCGGCGGTGTCACTGAGGAACGCGCGCATGAAGAGTTCCTTCTTGCCGCCGAACGTGTTGTACAGGCTCTGCCTGCCGAGCCCGGTCGCCGCGAGCAGGTCGTCGAGGGACGTGCCGTCGAAGCCGGACTCCGCGAACGTGCGCCGGGCGCGTTCGACCACGTCGGCCTCGTCGAACTTGCGCGGTCGCGGCATGCGCACTCCTCGGAACTCGTTGTTGACTGATCAGTCAAGCACGGCGTACCGTTCTGGACCAAGCAGTCAACAACAACTCCAGGAGGACACCATGGTCGGAACGCTGCAGGACAAGACCGCACTCGTCACGGGCGGCACATCGGGCATCGGACTCGCGGTCGTGCGCCGTTTCGTCGCCGAGGGTGCGCACGTCTTCGTCACCGGGCGGCGGCAGGAGGCGCTCGACGCACTGCGCGACGAGTTCGGCGACGCGGTCACGCCGATCCGCGCGGACGCCGCCGAGCCGGACGACATCGCGACGGTCTTCGCTACGGTCGCCGAACGTGGTCGCGGGCTGGACGCCGTCCACGCGAATGCCGGCGGCGGCGAGTTCAAGGCCCTCGACGCGGTCACCGCGGAGGACTTCGAGGCAACGTTCGGCACCAACGTCCGCGGGACGACCCTCACCGTGCAGGGCGCGCTGCCGTTCCTGCGCGAGGGCTCGGCTGTCGTCGTCACCGGCTCGACGGCGGCGTCCGGCACCGAGCCGTCGTTCGGCCTGTACGGGGCGTCGAAGGCCGCGATCGCTGCCCTCACCCGGACGTGGGCGGCCGAGCTCGCGCCGCGCGGTGTCCGGATCAACACGGTCGTCCCCGGTCCAACGGAGACGCCGGGTCTCGCGGGCCTCGCTCCGGGCAACCCGGACGCGCTCCTCGAGCAGATGGCGAGCGGACTCCCGTTCGGCCGGCTCCTGCGTCCGGAGGAGGTCGCCGCCACGGTGCTCTTCCTCGTGTCCGACCAGAGCTCGGGGATGACGGGGAGCGAGCTCCTCGTCGACGGCGGCAGCAGCATCGCCTGACGTACCGGCCAGTCCGGCTCCGCCGCGCGGTGACTCCGTGAGCCACTCTCGGGCTGGGCCGTTGGGCGGTGCTCCCCGTGCTGAGAAGGCCGACGACGTCGCTGTCATGATCACCGACCGGAACGCACGCCCTCGGTGACAGCGACGCCCTTCCACGCGATCGATCGCCGCGGTCTCCTGCTCCCCTGGATCCGGAGCCAGCCTGGTCGCCCCGACCGGTGCGGCAGCACCTCCTTGCCATGGGCTCCGGGTGCTGCCGTAGCGAAGGACCGATCCGATGGCAGTGGACGAGGAGCACCGGACCGTCACAGAACCGTATGGACAGCCGATCGGGTGTGAGACGACGCGAGCCAGGTGCAGCAAGCCGATCCTCGCAGCATGAACGCTCTCCTCATCGGGTACGCCCGCGTCTCAACCTACGAACAAGACCTCACCGCGCAGCGCGTCGCGCTTGAACGGCTTGGAGTTCTTCCGATCAACATCCACACTGACCACGGCTTGACCGGCACGAATCGTTCACGACCCGGTCTCCGCGAAGCGCTCGCTTCCTGCCGTGATGGAGACACGCTGGTGATCGCGAAGCTGGACCGGTTGGCAAGGAGCCTCCGCGATGCGAAGGACATCGTCGACGAACTCACCGCGAAGAACGTGAAGCTCAACATCGGTGGCTCTGTCCACGATCCGAACGACCCCGTGGGCCGGCTGCTGTTCAACGTCCTCGCGATGGTGGCCGAGTTCGAATCAGACCTGATCCGAGCCAGGACACGCGAGGGGATGCAGATTGCGAAGGCAAAGGGTCACCTCCGTGGGCGACAGCCCAAGCTCAACGTCGCGCAGCAGCGGCACCTCCTCGAAGTGCACGAGGCCGGCACACATTCGGTCGCCGAGCTTGCGGAACTCTTCGGTGTTGGACGAGCGACCGTCTACCGCTGCATCGACCGTCAAATCAACCCTGACCGCTGACCGGCCCGATCCGCTCTCGGACCCACAAGTCCGAAAGCGGATCGATCACCGATCAGACGATGGCGACATTGTGGGCACGGAAGAAGTAGCCATCTTGCCCCGGCGGGTACGGCTCTACTTCGAACCGAACACGTTGTCCGGCTCTGAGCGAGTGGTAGCCGGTCATGTTGACGTTGGAGAAGTGAACGAAGACCTCCGACTCGACCTCGTTCGAACGGAGAGCACCCCAACCGTCCTCGTCACTCCACCAGACACATACGCCATCGACCGGGACTGCTGCAGGTTCGGTTGACTCGTTCGTTTAGGCCGCGAGTGCGACCTGTGGGTTGATGATCGTCTCGTACTCGACCGGGGTCAACTTCCCCAGACCGCGTTGCCGTCGTTTCCGGTGATAGGTCGCCTCGATCCAGGTGA
>NZ_QKSM01000029.1 GCF_003234185.1 Curtobacterium sp. MCSS17_008 | reverse complement strand
ACGCGCTGCTGCTGGCCGCCGGAGAGCCGGTCCGGGTAGGCGCCCGCGAAGTCGGCGAGCCCGATGCGGTCGAGCAGCCGGCGTGCGGTGGCCTCCGCCTCGGCCCTGCCGCCCCCGTCGACCACCCGCGACACGACCCGACCCCGGCGCGCCCTACGATGGCCCCATGCCGCAGCGACCCGACCCCGAGCGGGCCGCGTGGGCCTCGGCCGCCGTCCGCCGCTTCGCCGCGGCGACGAACCTGCTCGTCGCAGCCCGCACCTTCCGGGTCGTCGGCGGCGACCCCCGCGACGCCGCGGCCCTGACCGCGCTGCTCACCGCGCTCGGTGCCCGCGCTGCCCGGGACGCCGGGCCCGCCTCCGAGCCCGTCGACCACCTCTGGTGCCTGGGGGACCCGGACGAGGCCACCGCTGCCGTCGAGGGCGAGGCAGATCGTCCCCGCGGCGCGACCCTCGTGGTGGTCGACGCCGGGCGGTACGCCCCCGCCGTCGACGAGGACGCCTTCGGCCCGGTCGCCCCGGCCCGGCCCGGCGTGCTCGCCGTCCCCGCGCTCTCCGACGACGTCTTCCTCGTGTCCACGGGTCGGGAGCCCGAGCCGGACCCCGCCGCGGACGCGCGGATCCGGTGGGCCCGGCGCTCGATGCCGGTCTCCCGCGCCGTCGCCGCCGAGCTCCGGGACGGCGGGCTCCTCCGCGGCACCCGGGTCGGGGTCTCGATGGTCCTCGAACCGAAGACGGCGGTGCTCAGCCTGCTCCTCCGTGACGCCGGTGCCGACGTCGTCGTGTACGCGCACGCCGACGAGACGGACGACGCCGTCGCCGACGCCCTGCGCGCGGCCGGGCTGCCCGTCCACGCCAGCAGCACCGCATCGCCCGCGGAGCAGCGGCGGCTCGCCCTGGCGATGCTCGACACCCGACCGCACGTGCTGCTCGACGACGGTTCGCACCTGATCCGTCTCGCCCACCAGGAACGTCCCGACCTGCTGCCGACCATGCTCGGTGCCGCGGAGGAGACGACGAGCGGCCTGCGGCCCCTGCGCGTCATGGCCGAGCGGGGCGCGCTCGGCATCCCGGTGGTGGCCGTCAACGACGCCCGCACGAAGACGTTCCCCGACAACCGCCACGGCACGGGCCAGTCGACGGTGTTCGCGACGCTCGACCTGGTGGACGGGCTCCCGTCCGGCGTGCACCGGGTCAGGCCGGGAGGCTCGGCCGTCGTCGCCGGGTTCGGTCCCGTCGGCGAGGGGGTCGCCCAGGTGCTCGTCGCGCTGGGGCTGCGGGTGACGGTCGCCGAGGTCGACCCGGTCAGGGCGCTGCAGGCGCGCCTCGCCGGCCACGCCGTCGCGCCGCTCGTCGACGCCGTGCGCGACGCCGACCTCGTGGTGAGTGCCACCGGGGCGCCGGACACGATCGACCACGCCGCCCTGCGGGCCTGCGCCGCCGGCGCGGTCGTCTCGGTGGCCGGGGGCGTCGACCACGAGGTCGCACTCGTCGACGCCACTGCCGCGGGGGCCGTCCGGACGGGCGAGGCCCCGCACGCGGAACGCCTGACGTGGCCGGACGGGCACCACGTGGTCGTGCTCGCCGGCGGTGGCGGCGTGAACACGAGCGCGGCGGAGGGGAACCCCGTCGAGATCATGGACCTGTCGTTCGCCGTGCAGCTCGGCGCCCTGCGCATGCTGGTCGAGCGCGGCGACGAGCTGGACCGGACGGTCGTGACGGTCGACGCCGCGGTGGACGAGGCGACCGCCCGCGCGGCGCTCGCCGCCTGGGGGAGCCGGGTCGCTCCTCCCGGCCGGATCGCCGCGCAACCCGTCGACCGCGAGCCGGACGTCCGCACCCACCGCTTCGGGGTCCCGGCGTGAGCGCCGGGACCGTCGTCGTGCACTCCGCTCGCGTGGTCGTGCCGATGACGGCGCCACCGATCGCCGACGGCGCGGTGGCGGTGCAGGACGGCCGCATCCTGCACGTCGGCGATCGCTCGTGGGTGGTCGACCAGCTCGACGCAGCCGGGCGCACCTGGACGGAACGGCGGTGGCGGGGCGCGCTCCTGCCGGGCCTCGTCAATGCGCATTCGCATCTGCAGTACACTGGCATGAGCGGTGTCGGCCGGCGGCAGTACGCAGGATTCGAGGACTGGGCGGCCGCGTTCAACGAGGACTACGCGCTGCCGCACGACTGGCGGGCAGAGGCGTCGGCGGGTGCCGTCGCCTCGATCGCGGCGGGTGTGACGAGCATCGCCGACATCGTCACGGACATCGAGGCGGCGGACGTCCTCGAGCAGCACGGCCTGGGCGGGATCACGTACTGGGAGGTCATGGACTGGGAGAACGCGGCGTGGGAGTCCCACGGACGCGACCAGGTCCTCGACGAGCTCGCGCGCATCCCCACCACCCCTGGTGCCGGCCTGTCCCCGCACGCCCCGTACTCGCTCGACGTGGCACCGCTCCTCGAACTGCCGGACATCGTGCGCCAGCGCGGCCTCCGACTGCACCTGCACCTGGGCGAGGCGGCGTTCGAGGGGGAGCGGATCGCCCTCGGACCGGTCCCCGGGCTCGAGGGCGTCGACGGCGTCGGGCACAGCGCCGACTGGCACCTGGCGAACGTCCCGTCCTTCCGGGCCATGCGCGCGCTCGGTTTCGGAGCGAGCGCCACGGCCTTCGTCGACCGGCTCGGCGTGCTCGGGCCCGACTGCCACATCGCCCACGGCGTCTACCTGACCGCGTCCGACCGTGCGCTCCTCCGCGCCCGGGGGACGACGGTCGCCCTGTGCCCGCGGTCGAACGCGGTCATCGGGCTCGACCCGCCGCCGGTCGCCGAATACCTGCGCGAGGGCAGCCCGATCGCCATCGGCACCGACTCGCTGTCGTCGTCGCCCTCCCTCGACCCGATGGCCGACGTCACCGCCCTGCACCGGATCGCCCGCTCGCAGGGGTACGGGCACCGTGACCTGCACGAGCGGCTGCTCGCGGCCGCGACGCTCGGCGGTGCCCACGCCATGGGGCTCGCCGTCGGACCGGACCGCACCGGGCACCTCGCCGTCGGGGCCCGCGCCGACCTGTCCGTCTTCGACGTCGACGCCCGCACCGTGCCCGACGCGCTCGCCGAACTCGTCGAGGACGGGGCCGGTCGTGCCGTCGCGACGATCGTCCGTGGCGTCGTCCGGGCCAGTGGCGGCACCGTCCACCCGTGGCCCCCCGCCCCCGGCGCCACCCACGAC
>NZ_QKSM01000028.1 GCF_003234185.1 Curtobacterium sp. MCSS17_008 | reverse complement strand
TTTTTTACGGAGAGTTTGATCCTGGCTCAGGACGAACGCTGGCGGCGTGCTTAACACATGCAAGTCGAACGATGATGCCCAGCTTGCTGGGTGGATTAGTGGCGAACGGGTGAGTAACACGTGAGTAACCTGCCCCTGACTCTGGGATAAGCGTTGGAAACGACGTCTAATACTGGATATGACTGCCGGCCGCATGGTCTGGTGGTGGAAAGATTTTTTGGTTGGGGATGGACTCGCGGCCTATCAGCTTGTTGGTGAGGTAATGGCTCACCAAGGCGACGACGGGTAGCCGGCCTGAGAGGGTGACCGGCCACACTGGGACTGAGACACGGCCCAGACTCCTACGGGAGGCAGCAGTGGGGAATATTGCACAATGGGCGAAAGCCTGATGCAGCAACGCCGCGTGAGGGATGACGGCCTTCGGGTTGTAAACCTCTTTTAGTAGGGAAGAAGCGAAAGTGACGGTACCTGCAGAAAAAGCACCGGCTAACTACGTGCCAGCAGCCGCGGTAATACGTAGGGTGCAAGCGTTGTCCGGAATTATTGGGCGTAAAGAGCTCGTAGGCGGTTTGTCGCGTCTGCTGTGAAATCCCGAGGCTCAACCTCGGGCTTGCAGTGGGTACGGGCAGACTAGAGTGCGGTAGGGGAGATTGGAATTCCTGGTGTAGCGGTGGAATGCGCAGATATCAGGAGGAACACCGATGGCGAAGGCAGATCTCTGGGCCGTAACTGACGCTGAGGAGCGAAAGCGTGGGGAGCGAACAGGATTAGATACCCTGGTAGTCCACGCCGTAAACGTTGGGCGCTAGATGTAGGGACCTTTCCACGGTTTCTGTGTCGTAGCTAACGCATTAAGCGCCCCGCCTGGGGAGTACGGCCGCAAGGCTAAAACTCAAAGGAATTGACGGGGGCCCGCACAAGCGGCGGAGCATGCGGATTAATTCGATGCAACGCGAAGAACCTTACCAAGGCTTGACATACACCGGAAACGGCCAGAGATGGTCGCCCCCTTGTGGTCGGTGTACAGGTGGTGCATGGTTGTCGTCAGCTCGTGTCGTGAGATGTTGGGTTAAGTCCCGCAACGAGCGCAACCCTCGTTCTATGTTGCCAGCGCGTTATGGCGGGGACTCATAGGAGACTGCCGGGGTCAACTCGGAGGAAGGTGGGGATGACGTCAAATCATCATGCCCCTTATGTCTTGGGCTTCACGCATGCTACAATGGCCGGTACAAAGGGCTGCGATACCGTAAGGTGGAGCGAATCCCAAAAAGCCGGTCTCAGTTCGGATTGAGGTCTGCAACTCGACCTCATGAAGTCGGAGTCGCTAGTAATCGCAGATCAGCAACGCTGCGGTGAATACGTTCCCGGGCCTTGTACACACCGCCCGTCAAGTCATGAAAGTCGGTAACACCCGAAGCCGGTGGCCTAACCCTTGTGGAAGGAGCCGTCGAAGGTGGGATCGGTGATTAGGACTAAGTCGTAACAAGGTAGCCGTACCGGAAGGTGCGGCTGGATCACCTCCTTTCTAAGGAGCATCTGACCGGCCCTGCTTGCAGGTGTTTGGTTCAGGCGCCGTTGCAACCCGAGTGTGGTTGCCGGTAGCTCATGGGTGGAACATTGACAGTGCAGTCGGGAGCGCGGCTCCTGGTCTCAGTACGGCTGGTCTCTTCGGGGGCCGGTGTGGAACGGGTCGGGGGTGAGCGGGTCGGCTGGTGCACGTTGTTGGGTCCTGAGGGACCAGGCTTCCTGCTGGGTGGGTGTCTTCGGATGTCTGGCTGGTGGGTGTTGAGCCGCCTGGGTGTGAGCCTGGGTATGGTTCTTCGGTGGGCTGCATGAAGCTGACGCGTTGTGTGTCGGGGGAGTGTGGTGCCGATCGTATGTTGAGAACTACACAGTGGACGCGAGCATCTTAGATCGCTCGGAACGATACGGCCGTGATGGTCGTGTGGTTGTGAGTCGATCGCAATTTTAATCTTTGTGGTCAAGTTTCTAAGAGCAAACGGTGGATGCCTTGGCATCTGGAGCCGAAGAAGGACGTAGAAATCTGCGATAAGCCTCGGGGAGCTGATAATCGAGCTGTGAGCCGAGGATTTCCGAATGGGGAAACCCCGCCAGGCGACTTGTCGACCTGGTGACTCCCGCCTGAATATATAGGGCGGGTAGAGGGAACGTGGGGAAGTGAAACATCTCAGTACCCACAGGAAGAGAAAACAACATGTGATTCCGTGAGTAGTGGCGAGCGAAAGCGGATGAGGCTAAACCGATCATGTGTGATAGCCGGCGGGCGTTGCATGGTCGGGGTTGTGGGACACGTCGCTCAGTTCTGCCGGACTGGGGCGGTTACAGCGCATCATAGTCGAACTGGTTTGAAAGCCGGGCCGTAGTGGGTGCCAGCCCCGTAGACGAAATGGTGTTATGGCCGGATGTGTATCCCAAGTAGCACGGGGCCCGAGAAATCCCGTGTGAATCTGTCAGGACCACCTGATAAGCCTAAATACTCCCAGATGACCGATAGCGGACAAGTACCGTGAGGGAAAGGTGAAAAGTACCCCGGGAGGGGAGTGAAATAGTACCTGAAACCGTTTGCTTACAAACCGTCGGAGCCTCCTTGTAGGGGTGACGGCGTGCCTTTTGAAGAATGAGCCTGCGAGTTAGCGATATGTGGCGAGGTTAACCCGTGTGGGGTAGCCGTAGCGAAAGCGAGTCTGAATAGGGCGATTTCAGTCGCATGTCCTAGACCCGAAGCGAAGTGATCTATCCATGGCCAGGTTGAAGCGACGGTAAGACGTCGTGGAGGACCGAACCCACTTCAGTTGAAAATGGAGGGGATGAGCTGTGGATAGGGGTGAAAGGCCAATCAAACTTCGTGATAGCTGGTTCTCTCCGAAATGCATTTAGGTGCAGCGTTGCGTGTTTCTCGCCGGAGGTAGAGCTACTGGATGGCCGATGGGCCTCAACAGGTTACTGACGTCAGCCAAACTCCGAATGCCGGTGAGTGAGAGCGCAGCAGTGAGACGGTGGGGGATAAGCTTCATCGTCGAGAGGGAAACAACCCAGACTACCAACTAAGGCCCCTAAGCGTGTGCTAAGTGGGAAAGGATGTGGAGTTGCACAGACAACCAGGAGGTTGGCTTAGAAGCAGCCACCCTTGAAAGAGTGCGTAATAGCTCACTGGTCAAGTGATTCCGCGCCGACAATGTAACGGGGCTCAAGCACACCGCCGAAGTTGTAGATTTCGCACACTCGATAAGCCTTCGTGGTTCAGTCGTGCGGAGTGGTAGGAGAGCGTCGTGTGGCGAGTGAAGCGGCGGAGTAATCCAGCCGTGGACGCTACACGAGTGAGAATGCAGGCATGAGTAGCGAAAGACGGGTGAGAAACCCGTCCTCCGAAAGACCAAGGGTTCCAGGGCCAGGTTAATCCGCCCTGGGTAAGTCGGGACCTAAGGCGAGGCCGACAGGCGTAGTCGATGGACAACGGGTTGATATTCCCGTACCGGCGAACAACCGCCCAAGCTAATCCAGTGGTGCTAAGAGTCCTAACCCGGCTCACCGGATCCCTTCGGGGTGATGGTGTCCGGTCTAACGCTCGACCCCATGCTGGTGCGGCTAGCGTATGAACAGGTGTGACGCAGGAAGGTAGCTGAGCCAGGCGATGGTATCCGTAAGGTGAACCTGGTGTAAGGATGTAGGGCTGACGATAGGCAAATCCGTCGTCTGTGTGCCTGAGATCCGACGCGTACCCGTTAGGGGAAATCAGTGATCCTATGCTGCCGAGAAAAGCATCGACGCGAGGTTGCAGCCGCCCGTACCCGAAACCGACTCAGGTGGTCAGGTAGAGAATACCAAGGAGATCGAGAGAATCGTGGTTAAGGAACTCGGCAAAATGCCCCCGTAACTTCGGGAGAAGGGGGGCCGGACACGTGATACGACTTCTCGTTGTTGAGCGTTGAAGGCCGCAGAGACCAGTGGGAAGCGACTGTTTACTAAAAACACAGGTCCGTGCGAAGTCGCAAGACGATGTATACGGACTGACGCCTGCCCGGTGCTGGAAGGTTAAGAGGAAGGGTTAGCCCTCGGGCGAAGCTCTGAATTTAAGCCCCAGTAAACGGCGGTGGTAACTATAACCATCCTAAGGTAGCGAAATTCCTTGTCGGGTAAGTTCCGACCTGCACGAATGGCGTAACGACTTCCCAGCTGTCTCAACCGCGAACTCGGCGAAATTGCACTACGAGTAAAGATGCTCGTTACGCGCAGCAGGACGGAAAGACCCCGTGACCTTTACTACAGTTTGGTATTGGTGTTCGGAGTGGCTTGTGTAGGATAGGTGGGAGACTGTGAAGCGGGCACGCTAGTGTTCGTGGAGTCATTGTTGAAATACCACTCTGGTCACTTTGGATGTCTAACGTAGGACCCTGATCGGGTTCATGGACAGTGCCTGATGGGTAGTTTAACTGGGGCGGTTGCCTCCCAAAGAGTAACGGAGGCGCCCAAAGGTTCCCTCAACCTGGTTGGCAATCAGGTGGCGAGTGTAAGTGCACAAGGGAGCTTGACTGTGAGACTGACAGGTCGAGCAGGGACGAAAGTCGGGACTAGTGATCCGGCAGTGGCTTGTGGAAGCGCTGTCGCTCAACGGATAAAAGGTACCTCGGGGATAACAGGCTGATCTTGCCCAAGAGTCCATATCGACGGCATGGTTTGGCACCTCGATGTCGGCTCGTCGCATCCTGGGGCTGGAGTAGGTCCCAAGGGTTGGGCTGTTCGCCCATTAAAGCGGTACGCGAGCTGGGTTTAGAACGTCGTGAGACAGTTCGGTCCCTATCCGCTGCGCGCGTTGGAAATTTGAGAAGATCTATCCCTAGTACGAGAGGACCGGGATGGACGAACCTCTGGTGTGTCAGTTGTTCTGCCAAGGGCACCGCTGATTAGCTACGTTCGGACCGGATAACCGCTGAAAGCATCTAAGCGGGAAGCCGTCTTCGAGATGAGATTTCCATGCACCTTGAGTGTGAGAGGCTCCCAGCAGACTACTGGGTTGATAGGCCGGATGTGGAAGCGGGGACTAACGACCCGTGGAGCTGACCGGTACTAATAAGCCGAAGACTTGACAACACACTGATTTCCCTACCCTCGTGGTAGGGGCTCGCGTCCACTTTGTGGTTCCCGACAGACGATCGGGAATCAAACTGAATACTTCAGCATGAGCTTGAAGGAACAGTTGTGATCCAGGATTGGGTCGACAGTGTTCCGGTGGTCATAGCGAGAGGGAAACGCCCGGTCACATTCCGAACCCGGAAGCTAAGCCTCTCAGCGCCGATGGTACTGCAAGGGGGACCTTGTGGGAGAGTAGGACGCCGCCGGACTCAAC
>NZ_QKSM01000027.1 GCF_003234185.1 Curtobacterium sp. MCSS17_008 | reverse complement strand
AATCACATCACGGCGGAACTCTTCCGGATACGCCTTCACCATGGCGCACATCCTTCCAGCAGGAGCCAACGCTCCTACCTGTCAGGAGTCAACCGAACCTGCAGCAGTCCCAAATGCCTCGGTTGAGCCGTAGCCGTACCGCGCCACGATACTCAGCAGGTCGTCGTTGCCGAGATCATCCGCTGCCGCGACTGACATTCGGCGACGCCGGATGTAGTCCGACAGCGGCATCTCAGCGAGCGACGAGAACATCCGCCGGAGGTGGTACTCCGTCGTGCCTAGTTCCCGAGCCAAGGCTGCAACGTCGAGATCATCGCTTAGACGACTCTCGACCAGTTCGACCAGTCTGTTCAGCCCCGCGATCATGCCGCCTCCTTCGACACACACACTTCCGGGTTGACACGACCGGCACCCTACTATCGCGGTCCGATCGGATCGCCTTTGCGCTACGGAACGTGCCCGTTAGCCGGTGGTCAACCGGACGTCTTGCCACGCCGTTCAGCAACAGGTTCACTTTCTCGTCGGAGTGCCCGGTATACGGTCGTGCGACTCACCCCGAGGACGTCACCGGTTTGGGCGACAGTCATGTCCTGCTGCTCGTAGAGCCGTCGTGCAGTTCGCACTTGATCTACCGAGAGCCGCGGAGGTCGACCGTCGGTCCGTCTGCGCGCTCGCGCGGCCAGCGTGAGTGCGCTCGCGGATGAGCTCCCGTTCAAACTCGGTTAATGCCGCGAAGACGTGGAACACGAGCCGACCGCCGGGCGAGGTGGTGTCAATGGTTCCTGCAGTGACCGAAAGCCAACGCCCCGCTCCCCCAGTGCCTGTAGCTGGTCAATGAGGTGCCGGATCGAGCGACCCAGGCGATCGAGACGCCAGACGACCAGCGTGTCGTCCGGGCGGAGCTGGTCGAGCAGCTCGGTCAAGGACGAACCCGGCGACGAGGAACAGCACGGTCGTCGACACGATCGTCCGCTTCCCGATCGCCGAGATCGCGACGGCGAGGACCAGCACCACCGCGAACGCGACGAGGAGGCGCACGCGTCAGCGCCGCCAGGGGAGGCTGATAACGGCGAGTGAGCCACCGGCCGCCACGCCGCCCGCTGACACGAAGGCCAGGTGGTCGGCGTGGACGGCTCCGGAGACGACTGACGGCCCCTGCTCGAGCGCCCGCATGCCGTCGTCTGCCTCGCACACCGGTACGACGCGGACACCGTCAGCGCCGGGCGTGAACGGTTCTGCCGCGATCCGGCGCCGTCGCTGCGGAGCGGCGGTGCCCAGCGCCCCGGCGAGGAGTGGGAGTCCGAGTACGGTCAGCGCCACGATGGCGGCGAACGGGTTGCCCGGTAGGCCGAGGACCGGGACGCCGTCCGGTCGGCAGGCGAGGAGCGTGGGGTGCCCGGGTCGCATCGCGACGCCGCGGAACTCGACGTGAGCAGACGCCGCATCGAGCGCGCGGCTGAGGTGGTCTCCGGCTCCGTGTCCGGTGGCAGCGGCGGTGACGACGAGGTGGACACCGCTGCGGTCGATCGCCTGCCGGAGCGCGTCCGGGTCGTCGGCAACGTGTTCGACGCTCTCGACAACGGTGCCACCAGCCCGGAGCAGGTCCGGCACGGCGATCCCGAGGGCGTCGCGCACCTGCCCGGGGCCGGGGACGCCTCGCTGGACGATCTCGTCCCCGACGAGCACGACGGCCACGCGTGGCTGGGCGACGACCTCGAGCGAGTCCACCCCGGTGGCAGCCGATGCTGCGATCACCGCCGGTGTCACACGCGCTCCCTTCGAGGCGACGACGGCGCCGACCCTCACCGTTTCACCGGCGCGGCGGACGTCGGTTCCGGGAGCCGGCGCCGTCGAGGGGTCGGCGGTGAGGACGCCGTCACGTTCCCGACCGCGTTCCGAACGGAGCACCGCGCTCGTGCCCCTCGGGACGGCACCGCCGGTGGTGACGACGCGAGCTCTCCCCGCCGAGAGCACTCCGGGTGGGTCCCCCATCCGGACGAACCCGTCGATGGACCACGGACCGTCCCCAGCCACCGCCCATCCGTCCATTGCGGCGGTGTCGGTGACGGGCAGGTGGGTCGCGGCGATGACGTCTGCGGCAAGGACCCTCCCGTCCGCATCGCCGAGTCCGACGGTCTCCGCCGGCAGGGACACGGCAGCCCCGACGGCGTGGACGAGACGCAGGGCCTCATCGAGGTCCACCGTCACCGGTGGTCCTCGATGCAGCGCTGCACGACGGCGATCGCGTCCGGGAGCGCCATGCCACGGCCGACGGCGACGCCGACGAGGTAGGCGGTGAGGGGTGCTGCGGCGCGGGTCACGCCGTGCGCGGTGTCGCGCGCCAGGTCCAGCACCGCACCGATCTCCACGGCCCCTTCGGGAAGCTCGAGCGCGTCGCCCACCCGACCGGCCCATCCCTCGAGTGCTGCCGGTTCCGTCATCTCGTGTCCTCCGTCCGTTCCGCTCGAGCGATCAGGTCGCACGTGCGTCGTCCCCCGGTGCCGACAGCGGCGTCACGCTGCGCCGGGGTGTCGATGTCCGCCGTCAGCGCGCCCGGCAGCGGCACGTCCACAAGCCGCAACCCCACCAGCAGTTCCCGCATCGACGCGCCGTCCAGACCGTCCCTGCTGCCGTGCAGCGCCGTGACCACCGCCGCCAGCGCTGCCGTGCGGTACACGGCGAGCAGTGGCTGCCGGCGGCCGTCCGGGTCGGCGGCCACCCACCCATCGATGGCCGCCGTGTCGCTCGGACCGCTTCCGCGGGGATCGACGGCGGGACGGAGCGCCGCCCGGACCGCGTCCACGGCGGCTCCGACCGCGGGCAGGTCGGTGGCGACCACGACGACGAGCGGAGCCGGTGCGCCGGACGAGGACAGTGCCTCCAGGCCGGCGGCGAGGGCTGCGACCGGTCCGCCGAACGGCGGGTGCTCCCGTGTCCACAGGACGTCGGCGGGCAGACCGTGGCGGACCGGTCCGACGACGACCCGGCGACGGGCCGTCGCGACGGCACCGAGGGCGTGTGCGAGCAGCGGCCGGCCGTCGAGCACCAGCATCGCCTTGTCGGTGCCGTGCAACCGTCTGGCACGTCCTCCGGCGAGGAGGACGGCGTCCAGGTCGCTCACGAGCGCGCGGGCACGAGCCGCTGCAGTGCCCATCCGGCGGCGGTCACGAGGAGGACGGCTCCGACCATGTCGAGCAGCTGCACCGGCGCGCTCAGGATGCCCAGGCTCACGATCAGCGTCGACGCTCCGGCCGGCGGGTGCGGGAGACGGACGAGTTGCAGCACGACGGTCGTCACCGCGACGGACAGTGCGCCGGCGGCGACGTAGGGCACGGTGAGGCCGCCGGTCGGCGCCGGCGCTGCACTGGAGAGCCCGAACACGAGGAGACACCCGTAGCCGACGGCGATGGCCACCAGGTGACCGACGAGGGTGTTGAGCGGGCGCGACGACGGCTGCCGGGGCGCGGTGAAGAACAGCATCACGGTCGGGCCGAGGCTCGGGAACAGCCATGGTTGGCGTGTGGCGAGGCCCACGGCGCCGGCCAGGACGAGCACGACCAGGCACAGCAGTCCGGCCCGGATCGCTCCGGAGGTCGAGCGACCACGGTCTGGCGCTCCCGCGGCGGGGCGGGAGGCGGTCACGACGCCACGACGAGCGCCTGTGGCGCCGCCTGCTTCATCCGGGTGCGGAGCCATGACAGCTGCAGCTCCGTCTCCTGCGCGCACCCGGCAACGACCGCGAGGAGCTCCTCGTCACGGAGCCCCTGACCCGCCTGTCGGACGACCGTCCACGTGATGTCCACGAGGGAGGCCAGCACGTACACGTCCTGGAGGTCGCGGAGGAGCCCCACCGGACCCGACCGGGTGGTCGGGAGCGCCTCGGCGTGGAGACGCTCGGGCTCGTCCTCCGTGTCCGCCTCCCCGTACCGCTCGATGACGGGGTCCAGCCGCTCGGCGTGTCCATCGCACTGCACCGCGAGCGTGTGGCACAGGTGGAACACGTCCGGCTCGGCTGCGTGTCCCTCGGCGACCTGTCGGAACGACTCGGCGAGCAGCTGTTCCGACCGACGCAGGAGTCCCAGGTACACGGGGAGCAGCATCATCGTCCTCCTTGGTCCTCGGCGCGGGGAGGCGCGGCGGCGCGGACGCGTTCCTCGACCTCGGCATCGGGTCCGCCGACGGTCGCGGGGACACGGTTCGGCCGGGCCGGCCGGGAGGCCGCGGTCGTGGGGGCCGCGGACGGCCCGTCACCGTCCGCGACCTTCTCGACGTGCACGGCCGCGACCTTGAAGAGGGGTTGCTTGGACACCGGGTCCCACTCCGTGGCGGTCAGCTCGTTCGCCGCGGTCGGGCGGCCGTCCGGTCCGACGTCGCCTCGATCCCAGTAGCCGTAGTGGAACGGGGCGAACACGGTCCCCTCGCGGACGTCCCCGACCCGTGCAGCGACGACGATCTCACCGCGCGGGGACCGCACGCGGACGACGTCCCCCTCTTCGATGCCGAGTCGGGCGGCGTCCGGGACGGACAGCTCGACCCATGCGCTCGGCGCCGCTCCGCGGAGCTGCCGCGCGCGACCGGTGCGCGTGCGGGTGTGGAACTGGTAGACCGTACGGCCGGTCGTGTACCGGAGCGGGTACTCGTCGCTCGGCTCCTCGTGCGGCGGCTGGTACGCAGCCGGCTTGAGGATCGCTCTTCCGTCGACGCGCATCGCGGAGTAGGCCGTCGGTCCGACGGTGGCCCCGGTGAGCAGGTCGTGGCCGTACGTCTCGGCGTCCGCCATGCCGGTGCGGAACACGCCATCGGCGTACAGTCGCGAGTTGCCGTCCGGGTGCTCGTCGTTGCACGGCCACGGGATCCCGCTGCCCCCGCGCAGGCGCTCGTAGGTGATCCCGGTGTAGTCGCAGAGCTTCCCGCGCGTGCACTCCTGCCATGCGCGGAACCCGTCCTCCGGGCCCTTCCAGTCCAGCAACGGCGAGCCGTCGTTCCGGCGGAAGTCCATCCTCCGGGAGTAGTCCAGGAAGATGTCGAGGTCGCTGCGCGCCTCCCCCGGCGGGTCGACCGCCTTGTCCGCCAGGTGCACGGTGCGGTTGACGTTCGTGAACGCGCCCTGCTTCTCACCCCACCCGGCGGCGGGCAGCACGACGTCGGCCAGCATCGCCGTCTCGGTCAGGTAGAGGTCCTGCACCACGAGGAACAGGCCCTCCTTCGCCAGGACCTCGCGGATCCTGGCCGACTGTGGCATCGAGACGGCCGGGTTCGTCGCCGACACCCAGAGGAACTCGATGCTTCCCTGCTCCACGTACCGGAAGATCTGCATGGCGTGGGTGGGCGGCGACCAGTGCGGGATCCGGTCGACGTCGACGCCCCACAGTTCGGCGAGCTCAGCGACGTGGTCCGGGTTCTCCCAGTTCCGGAACCCGGGCAGGTCGCCGTCCGCGCCGGTCTCGCGGGTGTTCTGTGCCGTCGGCTGCCCGTTCATCTGCAGGATCCCGCAGCCGGGCCTGCCGAGCATGCCCCGCAACAGGTGCAGGTTGTTCACCTGACAGGCCGCTGCCGTCGCCTGCGACGCCTGGTAGAAGCCCTGCAGCACCGTGGACAGCACGCGCTCACTGGTGCCGATGATCCGCGCGGCGCGGCGGACGTCGTCGGCGTTCACCCCGCACGTCTCCGCGACCGCCTCCGGTGTCCACTGCTCGACGGTCTCCCGGAGCTCGTCGACGCCGACCGTGTGGGCACCGACGTAGTCCTCGTCGACCCAACCGTTGTGGAACAGCTCGCGGACGAGCCCGTTCATCAGCGCCAGGTTCGTACCGGGACGGACGGGCAGGTGGACGTCGGCGTGCCGCGCGACCTCGGTCTCACGCGGGTCGACGCAGATGACGAGCGGGCGATCGGGGCCGGCGATCCGGTCGAGGACCCGCATCCAGAGCACCGTCTGGGTCTCGGCCATGTTGTGCCCGTACAGCACGATCGCGTCGCAGGAGTCGATGTCCTCGTAGCTGCCCGGCTGCCCGTCCGACCCGAAGCTCTCCTTCATCGCCGCGGCGGCCGTCGCCGTGCACAGACGGGTGTTGCCGTCCATGTGCGGGGTGCCGAGCCCTGCCTTGCCGATGATGCCGAGTGCGTAGTACTCCTCGAGGTACAGCTGCCCGCTCGTGTAGAACCCGTGCGACAGGGGCCCCTTCTCGTCCAGGAGCTCTCGACTCCGTGCGACGACCATGTCCATCGCCGTGTCCCAGTCCGTCTCGACGAGTTCACCGTCGACCCGGATCAGGGGACGGGTGAGGCGGTCCTGCCCCTGCATGCCCTGCCACGAGCCGAACAGGCCCTTCGGCCCGAGCCGGCCGTGGTTCACCACGTCCGCGGTTCGCCCGCGGACGCCGACCATCCGGTCCCCCAGCACGGCGATGTCACACGCGCAGCCGTTGCTGCAGAGGGTGCACGCCGACTGCACCCACCGGTCGACGTCGGCTTCCGTGACGCCGTCCGCGAGCTTCTGGTCGAGGCGGACGGGCCACAGCTCGTCACGCCGGAACGGGGTCCTGGTCCCCCAGATGTCTGCGATCCTGTCGGGCATACGTGGGCCTCCGTGCCTCGTTACCGCCGGAAGCTACCTCGCCACCCGTGCACACGCCCCCAGGGACTAGACGTTCGGACCCTGGCCCCGGATGCGCATCAGCCGGACGCGTCGACCCACGAGAGCGGGTGCTGCTCCCGCCTGTGGGGTGCGACGGCGGCTCACACGAGCGGGTAGTCTCGTGGCGTCCGCTGGACGGAGACCCAGTGCAACCGGGTCAGCTCGTCGATGATCCAGTCGCCGCGGAACCTGCCGAGGCCGGAGTTCTTCTCCCCGCCGAAGGGAGCGTTCGCCTCG
>NZ_QKSM01000026.1 GCF_003234185.1 Curtobacterium sp. MCSS17_008 | reverse complement strand
ACGCCCACCCCGACCCTGATGTGACCCCGAGCCCGTCAGCGAGTACAGTCGGGGCCGCTCCGGAACACGCAACGCCGCTCGGACGGCGAACCAGCCGACCGCCGGGGCACCGTGCGCCACCCAGCACGGCGGCGGGAACCTGGAGCACCGTGTCGAACACGTCCACCCAGCACGGCGAGGACCGTGCGTTCAAGGGGAAGGTCACCCTGTTCGCCATCGCGGCGGCAGTCGGCGGCTTCCTCTTCGGTTTCGATTCCTCCGTCATCAACGGAGCGGTCGACGCGATCAAGGGCGAGTTCGGCCTGTCCGAGGCCGCCAGCGGCTTCGCCGTCGCGTCAGCCCTCATCGGCTGCGCCTTCGGCGCCTACTTCGCCGGGCGTCTCGCCGACCGTTGGGGTCGGACCCGCGTGATGTTCTGGGCCGCTGTCCTCTTCTTCGTCAGCTCCATCGGCTCCGCGTTCGCGTTCGCGACGTGGGACCTCGTGATCTGGCGCCTCGTCGGCGGTCTGGGCATCGGTACCGCATCGGTCATCGCCCCGGCGTACATCTCCGAGGTCTCCCCGAAGGCGATCCGCGGTCGTCTCGCGTCGTTCCAGCAGCTCGCCATCACGCTCGGCATCTTCGCCGCACTGCTGTCCGACCAGATCTTCGCCGTCACCGCCGGTGGCGCCTCGGAGCAGGTCCTCGGCCTCGCCGCGTGGCGCTGGATGTTCCTCGTCGGTGTGGTGCCGTCGGTGGTCTACGGCGTGCTCGCGATCACGCTGCCCGAGTCGCCGCGCTTCCTGCTCGCGAACGGCCGCAAGGACGACGCGCGCGACGTGATGGGCAAGATCGTCCCGCGTGACACGGTGAACACGAGCCTGGAGGAGATCCAGGACGGCATCGAGAAGGAGGCCAACGAGAAGAAGGGCTCCATCCGAGGCAACCGCTTCGGCCTGCAGCCGATCGTCTGGGTCGGCATCATCCTCGCCGTCCTGCAGCAGTTCGTCGGCATCAACGTGATCTTCTACTACTCGACCACCCTCTGGCAGGCGGTCGGGTTCGAGGAGAGCGACTCCTTCCTCATCTCCACGATCACCTCGGTGGTCAACGTCGCGGTGACGTTCATCGCGATCTTCACCGTCGACAAGCTCGGCCGGAAGCCGCTGCTCATCGCGGGCTCGTCGGGCATGTTCGTCTCGCTGACCATGGTCGCGATCGCGTTCTCGCAGGCGACGGTCGTCGACGGTGCGCCGCAGCTCCCGGGCTCGTGGGGCGTCATCGCGCTGGTGTTCGCGAACCTGTTCGTCGTGTCCTTCGGCGCGACGTGGGGCCCGCTCATGTGGGTGCTGCTCGGCGAGATGTTCCCGAACCGCATCCGTGCGACCGCCCTGGGCATCGGGTCCGCGGCCAACTGGATCGCGAACTTCCTGGTCACGATCACGTTCCCGGTGCTGTCCGGGTTCAACCTGACGGTGACCTACGGCATCTACGCCCTGTTCGCCCTGCTGTCCCTGTTCTTCGTCATCGGCAAGATCCCGGAGACGAAGGGCCGCTCCCTCGAGGAGATGGGCATCACGGCCGAGGGCGAGACGGTCGACGCCAAGTCCTGACGCGAGTCACCACCGCACGGGAGGCGCGGTGCGGGCCCGACCCGCACCGCGCCTCCCGTGCGTCGCAGACCTGCTAGAGTCTCTTCCGCAGCGCGCCGAGCGCGCTGACTTCGCGCGTCCACACGCGTCCCACGGCCACCGGTCCCGCTCTCGCGAGCGGGCGGCCGCGCGGACAGGGCGCCAGGGGCCACGACCACCGGGTCGTGACCGACACAACCGCAACCGTGCGCACGGCCGGACAGCCGTGCGCCGAGAACAAGGAGGGACGGCATGGCCGTCGTCACCATCCGCCAGCTGCTCGACAGCGGCGTCCACTTCGGACACCAGACCCGTCGGTGGAACCCGAAGGTGAAGCGCTTCATCCTCGCCGAGCGCTCGGGCATCCACATCATCGACCTGCAGCAGTCGCTGGCCTACATCGACCGCGCGTACGACTTCGTCAAGGAGACGGTCGCGCACGGTGGCACGATCCTCTTCGTGGGCACCAAGAAGCAGGCGCAGGGCTCCATCGCCGAGCAGGCGACCCGCGTCGGCCAGCCGTACGTCAACCAGCGTTGGCTCGGCGGTCTGCTCACGAACTTCCAGACGGTCTCCAAGCGCCTCGCGCGCATGAAGGAGCTCGAGGAGATCGACTTCGACGACACGACGAAGGGCTTCACCAAGAAGGAGCTCCTCATCAAGAAGCGCGAGCTGGACAAGCTCCACAAGACCCTCGGTGGCATCCGCAACCTCACGCGGACCCCGAGCGCGCTCTGGATCGTCGACACCAAGAAGGAGCACCTCGCCGTCGACGAGGCGCAGAAGCTCGGGATCCCGGTCATCGGCATCCTCGACACCAACTGCGACCCCGACGAGATCACCTACCCGATCCCGGGCAACGACGACGCGATCCGTTCCGTCGGTCTGCTCACCCGCATCGTCGCCGACGCCGCGGCCGAGGGCCTGAAGACCCGCCACCAGGGCGGCGACGAGGCCGAGGCCGAGCCGCTCGCCGAGTGGGAGCAGGAGCTCCTCTCCGGTCAGACCGAGTCGGCTCCGGCCGCCGGCCAGACCGAGGGCGAGGGCGCGACGGTCGAGGAGAACGACGCCGACGCGCAGGTCGCCGCGAAGGAGATCGGCGAGCCGATCGCCGACGACGCGAAGAACGCCACCCCCGCCGAGTGATCGTCCGCGGGCGCCGGTCCCTCGGGGCCGGCGCCCGCGCTCACTCTCCACTCTCCACAACCCAGTCCAGAAAGGACTCCAGCCAATGGCCAACTACAGCCTTGCTGACGTGAAGAAGCTCCGCGAGGACCTCGGGGCCGGCATGATGGACGCGAAGAACGCGCTCGTCGAGGCCGACGGCGACTACGACAAGGCCGTCGAGCTCCTCCGCATCAAGGGCGCGAAGGCCGTCGCCAAGCGCGACGACCGTGCGACCTCCGAGGGTGTCGTCGTCGCGACGACCGAGGGTGGCGCCGCCACCGTCGTCGAGCTCGCCAGCGAGACCGACTTCGTCGCGAAGAACGAGAAGTTCACCACCCTCGCCGACAAGGTCGTCGCCGCGGTCGCCGCCGCCGGCGCGTCCGACGTCGAGGCCGGGAACGCCGCTCCGCTCGAGGGCAAGACGGTCGCCGAGGCGATCGACGAGGCCGCCGCCGCCCTGGGCGAGAAGCTCGCGCTCCGCACGGTCACCCGTGTCGAGGGCGACGCGTTCGAGGTGTACCTCCACAAGACCAGCCAGGACCTGCCCCCGCAGATCGCCGTCGTCATCGCCTACTCGGGCTCCGACGCGGCCGAGGCCCGCTCCATCGCGCAGCACGTCGCGTTCGCGAACCCGACGTACCTCACGCGTGACGAGATCCCGGCCGAGGCGATCGAGAAGGAGCGCGCGACCGTCGAGGCGATCACCCGCGAGGAGGGCAAGCCGGAGGCCGCCCTGCCGAAGATCGTCGAGGGTCGCCTCAACGCCTTCCGCAAGCAGGTCGCGCTCCTCGAGCAGGACTACGCGAAGGACAACAAGCTGTCCGTCGCGAAGGCCGCCGAGAACGCCGGTCTCACCATCCAGGGCTTCGCCCGCGTCAAGGTCGGCGCGTAACGAACCCGTGACGGGGCTCGGAACCACATCGGTTCCGGGCCCCGTTTCTGCGCGCACCGGCGCGCGGAACCGGCCTGGAGGCACGACCTCCTCCGCCGGACCGGCTGCGGCCGGGTAGATTCCCACGAGACATTCGACGAAGGGTGCGCCACATGACGAACGAGAAGACCGGACGCCGCCGGGTCCTGCTGAAGCTGTCGGGGGAGGCCTTCGGGGCCGGCTCCCTCGGTGTGAACCCGGACGTCATCAGCACCATCGCCAAGGAGATCGCCGAGGCGGCCCAACAGGTCGAGGTCGCCATCGTCGTCGGCGGCGGCAACTTCTTCCGCGGGGCCGAGCTGTCCCAGCGCGGGATGGACCGCGGGCGCGCCGACTACATGGGCATGCTCGGCACGGTGATGAACGCGCTCGCGCTGCAGGACTTCCTCGAGCAGGCCGGGGCCGCCACGCGCGTGCAGTCGGCGATCAGCATGACCCAGGTCGCGGAGCCCTACATCCCGCGGCGGGCCGAGCGGCACCTCGAGAAGGGCCGCATCGTGATCTTCGGCGCCGGTGCCGGCCTGCCCTACTTCTCGACCGACACCGTCGCGGCGCAGCGTGCGCTCGAGATCGACGCGCACGAGGTCCTCGTCGCGAAGAACGGTGTGGACGGTGTGTACACGGCCGACCCGAAGAAGGACGCCAACGCCGAGAAGCTCCACCACGTCACGTACCAGGACGCGTTGCTCCAGGGGCTCAAGGTCGTCGACGCCACGGCCTTCTCGCTCTGCATGGACAACGCCATGCCGATGCACGTGTTCGGCATGGAGGGCGAGGGCAACGTGGCAGCGGCCATCCGTGGTGAGCGGATCGGCACGGTCGTCAGCAACTGACCCGCACGCTGACTAGACTCGACCCAGTACCGAAGGAGAACCACCGTGATCAGTGATGTCCTGACCGAAGCCACCGAGAAGATGGCGAAGGCCGTCGACGTCGCCAAGGACGACTTCGCGACCGTCCGTACCGGACGCATCAACGCCGCCCTCTTCCAGAAGATCCCGGTCGACTACTACGGCACCCCGACGCCGCTCGCGCAGCTCGCGTCGCTCCAGACGCCCGAGGCACGCACGCTCATCGTCACGCCGTACGACAAGTCGGCCCTCAAGGAGATCGAGCGCGCGATCGCGACGTTCCCGAACCTCGGCGCGAGCCCGTCGAACGACGGCGAGATCGTCCGCGTGACGATCCCGGAGCTCACCCAGGACCGCCGCAAGGAGTTCGTGAAGCTCGTCCGCGGCAAGGGTGAGGACCACAAGGTCGTCATCCGCAACATCCGCCGCCGCGCGAAGGACGACCTGGACGCGCTGAAGGGCGAGATCTCGGACGACGAGATCGCGCGCGGCGACAAGGACCTCGAGTCCCTGACGAAGAAGCACGTCGACCAGATCGACGACGCGCTGAAGAAGAAGGAAGCCGAACTCCTCGAGGTCTGATGCGTCTCCCCGAGCCGGGCGGCGACCGCCCCACAGAACCGCGCCCGCCGGAACCGGTCCCGACCGCGAAGAAGGGGCTCCGACAGGACTTCGATGCCCGTGCCCGTGCGGCGCGCGCCGACTTCGAAGCGCAGCTGAAGCAGCGCAAGGCGGAGCTCGGCGCGCGCAACGAGGCCCTGACGGCACGGACGGGCCGGAACCTGCCGGCGGCGATCGCGATCGCGTTGGCCTTCGCGGTCGTCATGCTGGCGTCGCTCCTCATCTGGAAGCCGGCCTTCATCGTCGTCGCCGCGTTCCTGCTCGGCGTGGGCGTCTACGAGCTCGCGAGCGCGATGCGGTTCGCGGGCCGCGACGTTCCTCGGATCCCGAGCGTCGCCGTGAGTGTCGCCGTCGTGCCCGCGGCGTTCCTGGGCGGACAGGTCGCGGCGCTGTTCACGCTGCTCGGGGGCATCGTCCTCATCTCGCTCTGGCGGTTGGTCGAGGTCGCCGTCTCGCGGCACAAGCCACCGGTCGGACACGTCGTCCGCGACCTGACGAACGGGCTCTTCGTCCAGGCGTACATCACCCTGCTCGGCGCCTGCGTCGTGCTGCTGTCCGCGCAGCAGCGCGGTGAACTCTGGGTGATCGCGTTCATCCTCGTCGTCGTCGCGGTGGACACCGGCGCCTACGCCACGGGGCTCAACCTCGGCAAGCACCCGATGGCGCCACGGATCAGCCCGAAGAAGACGTGGGAGGGCTTCGCGGGCTCGGTCGCGGCGAGCATCGTCGTCGGCATCGTCGTCGTCGTCCTGCTGCTCGGTCTGCCCTGGTGGACGGGCGTGCTGCTCGGCGTGCTCATCTCCGGGTCGGCCACGCTCGGCGACCTGACGGAGTCGATGATCAAGCGCGACCTCGGCATCAAGGACATCTCGTCGTTCCTGCCGGGGCACGGCGGGTTGCTCGACCGCATCGACAGCATCCTGCCGTCGGCCGCGGTCGCGTACGTGATGTTCCTCGTCGTCGTGCACTGACGGTCGACGGCCGGGCGGTGCTGGCGCGTCCAGGTCGCGCCAGGGTGCGGTGCTGGCAGAATGTCGCCGTGGCCACCACCTTCCCCACCGCAGACCGCAGAGCGCTCGGTTACGACGTCGACGAGGTCGAGCGTTTCCTCGAGGACGCTCGTCGGGCGTACACGGCGGGGGACACCTCGCCGGGCATCGAGGCAGCGAAGATCCGCGCGACCGCGTTCTCGATGCGCAAGGGCGGGTACTCGACCGCGCACGTCGACGCGGCGCTCGAGCGCCTCGAGGACGCCTTCGCCGCCCGTGAGCGCGAGCGGGAGATCGCCGAGGTCGGCCAGAAGGCCTGGTACGCCGAGGCACGTGCCAAGGCCTCCGACGTGGTGGCACGGCTCGAACGTCCGGACGGGCAGCGGTTCGCGCGGACCAGTGTCCTGGGCACGGGCTACCACCCGAAGGAGGTCGACGCCTTCGCCGAGCGACTCGCCGGGTACTTCCGGGACGGCAAGCCGCTCAGCCTGACCGAGGTCCGCTCGGTCGTCTTCCGGCCGAAGCACGGTGGCTACCGCGAGGCCCAGGTCGACGCACTGCTCGACGCCGTCGTCGAGGTCATGCTCGCCGTCCGCTGACGACTCGCGGACACAGGTGCTTCTCATCTCGTGACCGTTCCGTTATCCTGGACGGACTCATGGGCAGGCACACGGCAGACTCCAGCTCCGACCGCGGTACCCGCGAGCACCTCGACCGTCCGGTCGTCGGTGAGCGCCGCGCGGCACGCGACCGACTCCGCACGGCGGAGCACGCGGTCCTCCACGCGACCCCGCGGGTCGAGACGGCGTCGCTGCCGTCCGCCGCGACGGGCGCGCCCTCCACGGCCACGAGTCCGGTGGCGTCCACCGCGACGACCACGGGGCCGGTCCTCGTGCGCGGTCCGGTCGCGCCGACCGGCCACGTCGACCCGCGCGCCGCGAAGCAGCGGCGGGCGGTCGCCGCGACGGCTGAGCCGACGGCGCCGCGCACGCTGAACACGCTCGTGCGGAAGCGCGCGACGATCCCCGCGTTGTCGTTCTTCGCGGTGTTCGGGTTCGTCGGTGGTTCGTTGTTCAACCCGATGCAGCCCGACGTGGCGCAGGCCGCGGTCGTCGCGCCGGTGCTCGTGAAGGCTCCGGTCGAACCGCAGCAGTACACGGCCCACGGCACCTACGCAGCCTTCGACGTCACCCGCGACGGCTACGGCGTCACCCTGCCGAAGCCGAAGGTCGCCGCGAAGCCGGCCGCGACCGAGGACGACGACGAGAACGCCGATGCCGAGACGGAGACCGAGACCGTCTCGCCGTCGAACACCCTCGCCGAGACCGCCGCGACGCCCGACCCGGGCAGCGCCCAGGCCATCGCCCAGCAGATGGTGGCCGCCCGCGGTTGGGGTGCCGATCAGTACAACTGCCTCGTCCTGCTCTGGAACAAGGAGTCGGGCTGGCGCGTCAACGCCTACAACCCGAGCGGTGCGTACGGCATCCCGCAGGCCCTGCCGGGCAGCAAGATGGCCACGGCCGGCGCGGACTGGCAGACCAACCCGGCGACGCAGATCACCTGGGGCCTGAACTACATCGCCGGGGTATACGGCACGCCGTGCGGCGCCTGGGGCCACAGCGTCGCCCACAACTGGTACTGATCGGCAGCACCCGGGTGCCGCGCAGCAACCGACCGCGGCGACTCCGCGGTCGCGGACCGGAGCCGACGGACGAAGGAACCGGTCTCGACCGGCTCATGAGTTCGTGGAAGCGGACCGAGGTCCGGCGTGGCCGTACGTACACGGTGCAGCCGGTGTCGGCGGCATCGGCGCAGAAGGAGTACGTCTGCCCGGGCTGCGGCGGGACCGTGGTGCCCGGCACCGCGCACGTGGTGGTCTGGCGCGCCGACGGCGTCCTCGGCGACGAAGCCGACCTGGCCTCCCGTCGCCACTGGCACAACCACTGCTGGAGCATCGCATGAGCACCGAGATCCGATCGAACACGGAGCTGCCCGCTCGCCGCACCGACATCGAGCTGGTGACCGACGACCACCTGACGCTCGTCGGGGAGATCGCCGAACCGCTCGACCGGCCGGCCCGGGGCACCGTGGTCGCGCTCCACCCGCTGCCCACGGCGCAGGGCTTCATGGACTCGCACGTGCTGAAGAAGGCGGCCGCGCGACTGCCCGCCCTCGCGGACATCGCCGTGCTGCGCTTCAACTTCCGGTCGGTGACGTCGCCGCGAGGCACGTCCGAGGGTGTGTTCGGCGACGGGGTCTCGGAGGGGTTCGACCTCCGTGCCGCGGTGCAGGAGACCGTCGACCGTGGCCTACCGACCCCGTGGCTGCTCGGCTGGTCGTTCGGGACCGAGGTGGTCCTCAAGCACGCCCTCGAGCACGTCGCTGCCGGAACGGTCGCCGGCGTCGTCCTGCTGTCCCCGCCGCTGCACCGCACCTCGGAGGACGAACTGCGGCGTTGGGCCGACGTCGAGGTCCCCGTCGTGGCACTCGTGCCGGAGCACGACGACTTCCTGCGTCCGGACGAGGCCGTGGAGCGCTTCTCCGTTGCGCCGAAGGTGCGGGTCGTGCCGGTCGAGGGTGCGAAGCACCTGTGGGTGGGGGAGCGGTACGTCCGCACCGTGCTCGACATGGTCGCCGACCTGGTGGTCCCGGGCAGCGCGCCGCTGCCGACGCACGTCGACGACTGATCGTCGCGGGTCCGGGCACGTCGCTCGGGCGATCCCGTGACCCTGCTGCCCGACCGCGTGCCGGGAGACGCGAGCAGACCGGGAGGCGCGTGTCGCGCCTCCCGGTCGGCTCACCGTACCGTTGCTGGGGACGTCAGCGCGTGGCGCTGTCCTCGTCGTCCGCGGCACGGACGCCGTCCGCGCGTGCGGCAGGGCCGTCCAACAGACCGGTGGCGTGGGTGAGCACGCCCCGCAGGTTCTCGAGGTAGCCGGCCACGGCGTCGCGCTCGTTCCGGATCGCGGCCAGCCGGTCCTCCGACTCCGCCACGATCGCGGCGGTGCGCTCTTCGGCCTCGGCGATCATCCGGTGCACGCGCTCCTGCGCGTCCGTGACGATGGTCCGGGCGCGTTCCTGCGCGTCGGCGGTGCTGGTGCGCTCGAGGTCGTCGGCCTCCTGCTGCAGGCGCTCCGCACGCTCGCGGGCCTCGGTCGCACGGCGGGTGGCCTCGGCGAGCTGCAGGTTCGCCTCGTCCAGGTACCTCTGCGTCTCGGTCACCGTCTCGTTGTGCTTCTGCAGGTACTCCTGCTCCGCGTCGTCGCGGCGGGCGGCGAGTTCCGACTCGAGCGCGGCCCGGGCTTCGTCCTGTTCGCGGGTGATCTCCGCGCGGACCTCGTCGCGCTCCTTCTCGAGCCCGGCGCGCATGGTGTCGATCTCCTGACGGAGGGCCGTGCGCTCTGCCTCGAGCGTCGTCAGTTCTGCGGCACGGCGATCGGCGATCTCGGTGTCGACCGCAGCGTGCTCCCGTTCGCGACGTGCGGCGAGTTCGTCGGCGTGCTCTCGCGCGGCACGTTCGGCGGCCGCCTCGGCCTCCGCGCGCTCCCGCTCGATGCGGGCACGGTGGTCCTCGAGCTCCTGTGCGATGCGTTCGGCGGTCTCCTGGACCAGGCGCTCGTTCTCCGCCCGGGTCTGCTCCTCGTCGACGCGGAGCTGTGCACGGGCGGCCTGCAGCTCCTGGTCGAGCGCGGTGCGCGCCTCGGCCGCCTCGCGCTTCCAACGCGCCCGTGCGGCACCGAGCTCGGCGTCCAGTTCGCGTCGGCGGTCACTGATCTCGGCCTCGAGTGCCGCGCGGCGCCGGTCGACCTCGGCGTCGAGCTCGGCCCGCTCCGTCTCCATCGCAAGGGTGTGCTCGCGCTGCTGCTCGTCGCGTTCGCGCTGCCAGGCCGCTCGGCCCTCGGTGACCTCGCGCTCGAGTGCGGCGCGGCGCGTCGTCTCCTCGCGGTCCAGGTCCTCGGTGCGCCGGGCGTGGTCGGCCTCGAACACGCTGCGGCGGTGCTCGGTCTCGCGGTCGAGGTCGGCCGCTGCGCGGCGGGCGTCCTCGGCGGCGCGCTGGGCGTCCTCACGGAGCTCGGCGACCTCGCGCTCGACCCGGGCGCGGAGCGCGTTCGTCTCGCGGATCGCGACGGACCGGACCTCGGCGGCCTCGGTCACCGCGGCCCCGCGGACGGCGGCGGCCTCGTTGCGCGCGTCCTGGGTGAGCAGACCCGCCTCGGCGCGAGCGCGCTCGATGGTGTCGGCGGACTCGGCCCGGGCTCGCGTGAGCTCGTCGGTGGCACGGGTACGGGCGTCCTCGAGGGTCTCCGAGGCCTCCTGCCGGGCTTCCCGCAGCAGCCGGTCCGCCTCGTTGCGGCTCGACGCCCGCAGGCGCTGCGCGTCGATGTCGGCCTGGCTGATGAGTCGCGTGGACTGCTCCTCGGCGACGCGCAGGGTGGACTCGAGCCGGGTGCCGAGCCCGCTGTAGGTCGGGGTGCCGGCTTCGTCGAGCTCGCTCTGCAGGTCGGCGACGCGGGCCTGCAGGAGACGGATCTCCTTCGCCGCCTCGGCACGGTCGGTGTTCGACTTGATGAGCTCGCGGCGCAACTCGTTCACCGAGCGGTCCACCTCGTCGCGGCGGTACCCGCGCAGCTCGGTCCCGAACTCGGCCTCGTCGTTCGCCACGTGTTGCTCCTGGGGGTCGGCGGAGGGCCAGCCCTTGGCCCGCGGACGAGTCTAGTGGCGGCCGACCGGGCGGGACTGTGACCGTGGACAGCGGTGGGGGATGCGACTTCCAGGGTGCGTCGCTATCCTGGAGCGCTGGTTCGCGCGCCGATCCCCCCACCCCCGGCGCGGTAGGGAGAAGATCCGTGCGATTCGTCCTGGCGATCGTCAGTTTCGTCATCGGTCTGCTGCTCGTCGGGCTCGCGGTCGGGCAGCGCACCGTGTTCGCGCCGCCGTCGTCGCTGGTCGCGCAGTCGTCGAGCACCGCCTCGGCCCCGGTGACCGTCATCCCGGGGACCACGCTGAACGCCAACCCCGGCTACCAGCGCATCGACGTGTCCGGGTCCGGCGAGGTGTTCGCCGCGTACGGCAGGACCGGGGACGTCGAGGCCTGGATCGGTGAGGCGAAGCACACGACGCTCCGCTTCGACGCCGAGCAGGACCGCCTGGTCGGCCGCACCACGGGGACCGAGGACTCCGTCCCGGACCCGTCGGGCAGTGACCTCTGGTACCAGGAGTGGGACGGGGCCGGGCAGTTCACCGTGCGGCTCCCCGCGGACGTCTCCGTCGTGGTGGTCGGTGACGGCGGGTCGGCCGCGCCGTCCGACGTCTCCGTGACCTGGCCGCGGGACACCGCGACACCGTCCGTCGGCCCGCTGCTCGTGGCCGGCGGTGTCTTCCTGGCCGGTGGTGTCGCACTGCTCGTCTGGGCGTTCCTGCACCAGCGGCGCGGGCGCGGTCCCCGTCGCCGGAGCGGCGGTTCCCGACCGCCGCGGGTGCGTGCGTCGCGTCGTGCCGCTGCCGCCGGCGCCCAGGTACCCGTGCGTGGTCGCCGCGGCCGCCGCTCCCTGGTGGCCGTCCCGGTCGTGCTCGTCGGTGTGCTCGGGCTCGCTGGCTGCTCCTCCGACTACTGGCCGCAGGGGGGTGGCTCGGCTACGACGCCCACGCCCACTGCGACGGCCACCGCCGCGGCGCCGGCGCAGACCGCTGCCACGAAGCAGCAGATCCGCCGGATCGTCGAGCGTGTCGCCGCCGTGGCGTCGAAGGCGGACGCGGACCGTGACACCTCGCTCCTCGAGTCGCGCTTCACCGGCGCCGCGCTCGAGCTCCGCAAGGCCAACTACGCGATCCGGGCAGAGGACCCGGACGCCGGAGCCCCGCCCGCGATCTCCGCCGAGCAGGTCTGCGTCGCGCTGCCGCAGCAGACCGACACGTGGCCGCGCACGGTGTTCACCGTCGTGGCCGAGGACTGCACCGCGAAGACCGCCCCGCAGGCCCTGACCCTCGTGCAGGACAGCGCGCGCGACGACTACAAGGTCGCCTACGACGTGTCGCTCGAGGCCGCGGCGGAGATCCCGAGCCTCGCGCCCACCTCGCTCGGTGCCGCCCGGCTCCCCGGCGACACGAAGCTCCTGCGCATCGCCCCCGACGACATCGCCGCGGCGTACGGCGACGTCCTCTCGAAGGACAGCGAGTCGTCCTCCGCGTCGCTCTTCGCGTCCGAGGGTGACGGGCTCCGCTCCACGATCGGCAAGGCGTACAAGGACAAGAAGGCGGAGTCGCTGCCCGACACCGCGGAGATCGAGTACTCGTCCGAGGTGCCAGATGACAGCGCCATCGCCATCGCGACCGACGGCGGGGGAGCGCTCGTGTCCGCCGACCTCGACGAGATCGAGAAGGTCACGCCGACCGCAGCCGGTGCCGAGGTCAACACCAAGGGAGCCGTCAAGGCGCTCTCCGGCGTCGACTCGAGCACCAAGGGGATCAGCGCCACGTACAGCGTGCAACTGCTGTTCTCCGTGCCCCCGGTCGGCAGTGATGAGAAGGTGGTCCTGCTCGGGTTCACGCAGGGCCTGACCGCAGCGAGTGAGGTGCAATGACCAACGTCCCCCCGACCCCGTCCGGTCTCCGCGGAGCCGTCGACCTGTCGTCGCTCGTCGACCGCGCGCAACGGCCGCAGCAGCCCGGTGCCGGTCCGGCAGCCGGAGCCGCTCCCGCTGGTGCGCCGGACGGAGCCGCTCCCGCCGGCGCCGGAGCCCCCGGCAGCGCGACCGCCGGTGACCTGACCGTCCCGTCACTCGTCCTCGACGTCACCGACCAGACCTTCCAGGACGTCCTCCAGCTGTCCTCGGTGGTGCCGGTCGTCGTGGACATCTGGGCCGAGTGGTGTGGGCCGTGCAAGCAACTGTCGCCGATCCTCGAGCAGCTCACCGCCGAGTACGACGGCCGCCTGCTGCTCGCCAAGGTCGACGCCGACACGAACCCGCAACTGGTGCAGGCGTTCCAGGCGCAGTCGATCCCCACCGTCGCAGCGGTCATCGGCGGCCGCCCGCTCGGCCTGTTCGTCGGGGCACTGCCCGAGGCGCAGGTGCGCGACGTGTTCGAGCAGGTCCTCGCGGCCGCCGAGCAGAACGGCGTGTCCGGACGCGTCACGGTGGACGGCGCAGCGGCCGCAGAGCCGCAGGGCGAGCCCGAACCCGAGCCGCTCCCTCCGCACCACCAGGCCGCCTACGACGCGATCGAGCGTGGCGACTACGCGGCGGCGGTGCAGGAGTACAAGACCGCGATCGCGCAGGACCCGAACGACCAGATGGCCGTCGCGGGTCTCGCGCAGGTGTCGCTGCTCGACCGGCTGAGCGGACGTGCCGCTGACGACATCCGCAGCGCGGCAGCTGCGGGACCGCAGGACGTCGAGGCCCAGCTCGCCGTCGCCGACCTCGACGTCAGCGGCGGACACGTCGAGGACGCCTTCGGTCGGCTCCTCGACCTCGTGCCGACCGTGTTCGGTGCCGAGCGGGAGGCCCTCCGGGTCCGCCTCGTCGAGTACTTCGAGCTCGTCGGCTCCGACGATCCCCGCGTGGTCGCCGCTCGCCGCCGGCTCGCGAGCGCGCTGTACTGACGCACGGGACGCCGGTTCGAGGGCCGGCGCCCGGACGCCTCCGGGAGCACAAGACGCCCCCCGGAGACACGAGACGCCCCCGGAGACGGGGGCGTCTCGTGTTCGTCGGGTGTGCCGGCGCGGCGCCACTGCGACGACGCCCGCGGCGAGACTCCGGCGTCCCGCCCAGACGCGTGCCGGCTCACGAGACGCCGGCCTCCCGCCGAGACGCCGGGGCCCCGCCGAGACACGTGCTGGCTCACGAAACGCCTCCGGAAACGGCGCCGTCTCGGCGACCGCCGACCGTCTCGTTGCGGCCGGGGCGTCTCGCGTGGCGACCACGCACCCGATCAGGCGTGCTCCGGAGCACGGGACGCGCACCACGGACGGGAGGCCCGGTGCCAGCTGGCACCGGGCCTCCCGTCCGTTCGTGCTCGCGTCAGTCCGCCAGGCGGAGCCAGACCGCGCCGAGCGGCGGCACCACCAAGTTCGCCGATGCGGGCCGTCCGGCCCACGGCGTCTCCTCTGCGGTGACGGCGCCGAGGTTGCCGACCCCGGATCCGCCGTACTCGGCGGCGTCGGTGTTGAGCACCTCGTGCCACGTGCCGGCCGTGGGCAGGCCGAAGCGGCGCTCCACGGGCACGCCGGAGAAGTTCACGAAGACCGCGAGCCGGTCGTCGCCGTCCTTGCGGAGGAACCCGAGCGTCGAGTGCGGTGCGTCGCCGCCCTCGATCCACTCGAAGCCCTCGGGCGACGAGTCGTGGGTCCAGAGGGCGGGCGTGTCCTTGTACACCTTGTTGAGCTCGGCGACGAGGTCCTGGACACCGAGGTGGCCGGGGTCGTCGAGCAGCCACCAGTCGAGCCCGCGGGCTTCGGACCACTCGGACGGCTGGGCGAACTCCTGGCCCATGAAGAGCAGCTGCTTGCCCGGGTGCGCCCACATGAACGCGAGGTACGCGCGCAGGTTCGCGAGCTTCTGCCACTCGTCACCGGGCATCTTGCCGTACAGCGAGCCCTTGCCGTGCACGACCTCGTCGTGACTGATCGGCAGGGTGAACTGCTCGCTGAAGGCGTAGACCAGCGAGAAGGTGATCTCGTCGTGGTGGTAGCTGCGGTAGGCCGGGTCCCGCTCGATGTACTGCAGCGAGTCGTGCATCCAGCCCATGTTCCACTTCTGGCCGAACCCGAGCCCGCCGGCGCTCGTCGGCTGGGTGACACCCGGCCACGAGGTGCTCTCCTCGGCGATCATCACGATGCCGGGGTAGCGCTTGTACGCGGTGGCGTTCGTCTCCTGCAGGAACGAGATCGCCTCGAGGTTCTCGCGGCCGCCGTGGATGTTCGGCAGCCACTCGGTGCGGGAGTAGTCGAGGTACAGCATCGAGGCGACGGCGTCGACCCGGAGGCCGTCGATGTGGAACTCCTCGAGCCAGTACAGCGCGTTCGCGACGAGGAAGTTCCGCACCTGGGGGTGTCCGAAGTCGAACACGTAGGTGCCCCAGTCGAGCTGTTCTCCGCGGCGCGGGTCCGGGTGCTCGAACAGTGCGTAGCCGTCGAACTTCGCGAGCGCCCACTCGTCCTTCGGGAAGTGCCCGGGGACCCAGTCCATGATCACGCCGATGCCCGCGGTGTGCAGCCGGTCGATCAGGTACCGCAGGTCGTCCGGGGTGCCGAAGCGTGCGGTCGGGGAGTAGTAGCCGGTGACCTGGTACCCCCAGGACCCGCCGAAGGGGTGTTCGGCGAGCGGGAGGAACTCGACGTGCGTGAACCCGAGGTGCTGTACGTGGCCGATGAGCTGGTCGGCGGCCTCGCGGTAGGACAGACCCGGCCGCCACGAGCCGAGGTGCACCTCGTACACGCTCATCGGGCGGTCGTGCGTCGTCGTCTGCGCGCGCTGTTCCATCCACGCTGCGTCGCCCTCGGACCACGTGTAGTCGGACGCGGTGATGACGGACGCGGTCGCGGGCGGCACCTCCGTGCGACGGGCGAAGGGATCGGCGCGTTCGACCCAGCCGGAGTCGGTGAGGATCTGGAACTTGTAGCGCTGACCGACGAGTGCCCCGGGCCAGAAGAGCTCCCACACGCCGAGGTCGCTCAGCCGGCGCATCGCGGTGGTCCGACCCTCCCAGCCCTCGAAGTCGCCGATGACGCGGACGGCAGTGGCGCGGGGCGCCCAGACCGTGAACGCGACCCCGTCGACGCCGTCCACCGTGCGGACGTGGGCGCCGAGGTGCTGCCAGAGCTGCTCGTCGCGGCCCTCACCGAACAGGTGCAGGTCGAGCTCGCCGATCGTGGGCGGGAACCGGTACGCGTCATCGGTGGTCCAGGTGGCGTCGTCGGCGTCCGTGGCGTCCTCGAGGTCGTAGTCGGCCTCGACCCGGTAGCGCCCGAGCGTGCCCGGGGTGGCGCCGGCCCACAGGCCGTCGCCCTCGTGCGTGAGCTCGACGTCGTCACCGTCCGGACGGACGATCCGGACGGCCGAGGCGAGGTGCCGGACCACCCGGACGCTCGTGCCGCCGTCGACGGGGTGCGGGCCGAGGACGTCGTGCGGCTGCGACCAGCGGCCCTCGGCGACCTGCTGGCGGAGCCAGTCCTCGACCGGGGCCGGGCGAGGGCCGTCGGGGGACGGGGCACCCGTGGTGGGCTCGGCCGCCGTGGCGGGCTCGCTCGCCGACGTCGCAGCGATGTCGGCGACGGTCGGGGTGCTGGCGCGACCGCCCTCCGACGGCGGCGCGTCGGCACCGTCCGTGGCGTCGACGGACGGCGCCTCGGGCCGGTCTGCACCGGCGAGCGTCGCCGACTCGGGCACGCCGCGGTCCGGGCGCTCCTTCGCCGCCGGAACCGCTCCGGGCAGGTCCTCGCCGGGGGCGGAGACGCGCGGTTCGTACCGGGGCCCGGTCTCGTCGCTTGCGGGCACGGCTCCGGGGGCACGGACGCGGGTCACGGGCGGCGAAGGAGCGCCCGGAC
>NZ_QKSM01000025.1 GCF_003234185.1 Curtobacterium sp. MCSS17_008 | reverse complement strand
GGGTGGTGGCGGGGACCGGCGTCGGAGGTCGGGACATACCCCCATGGTCGGGGGCGGACGCCCGGCCGAACGGGCCGACGGCGCGGACTGTGGAGAGCCTCCCCGTCGACCGCACCGTGCAGGGACGGCCCGGCGCATGCCGCGGCGGACGGTCCGGCGCACGCCGCGGCGGACGGGCCCCTCAGCGCTGGGTGCCGAGCACGTCCGCGGAGACGCCCGTCGTGTCCCACCGGCCGCCGGTCGACTGCAGCACCGACCGGTCGGACATCCGCAGCAGGATCGACCCGCCGCTCCCGCCGACGACGGTGGTCGCCGTGCCGTCCGGCTTCGGCAGCGTGGCGGACCGGCCACCCACCGTCGAGCGGACGACCTCGGGTCCCGAGTCCGTCTGCCCGACCGACACCACGTCGCTGTCGTTCACCCACGCCGCGCTGACCGCCCTGCCGCTCGCGGCCTGCACGCGCACCGGCGGGCCGAGCGTGCTCGGGGTCCGGTCGCTGCCGCGGAGGACCGCCATGACGTAGAGCGCCGGCCCGTCGGAGGTCTGGATGAGTGCGAGCGCGCGCGTCGAGTCGCGCGACACCTGGAACGAGACGAGGGTGCCGCGCGGCAGGGTCGTCGCGACCTGGTGCGGGTCACCGCCGAGTCCGTAGGCGGTGACGCGCCGGGTGTCGCCCGCCCGCCCGACCCAGACGAAGCCGAGGTCGTCGATCGACGGTGCGACGAGGCCATCCGACGCGTCGATGCGCAGGGCGTCCGGGCCACGCGCCACGACGACACCGCTGTCGTTCCCGACCGCGGCGACGGTGCCGGACGCCGACAGCGAGAACGCGGTGGGGTCCAGCGACGCCACGGTCTCGCCGAGGTCGTCCTCGAGCGCCGCGACCTTGCCGTTCGTCGTGGCGAGACCGACCTGGTCGCCACGGGCCACGAGGGGCCTGGGGTCCACGTCGGGGTTGAGCTGTGCCGAGGTGCCGCCCTGCTCGGGGTCGGTGAAGGTCGCGCCCTCGATCGTGATCGACACCGAGGACACCGACGCCACCGAGGCGAGCGAGCGCGTCAGCTGTTCCCGCATCCGCCGTCGGTCGTCGGTGCTCGCGCGGAGGGCGTCGCTCGACAGGTCGACGAGCGCCGTACCGTTCTCGACGGTGACCGCGTTGAGGGAGAGCTGCGTGCCCTCGGGGAAGGCGGACACCACGGCACCCTCCAGCCAGTCGGACGGCCCGGCCAGCAGTGCGCTGGCGATCCGGGTGCTCGTCGAGGAGCGGGCGAGGAACCAGCGCTCGTCGGGCACGAGGTACCGGTACGTCGGGTCGAAGAAGTACAGCGCCCGCTGCTCGAACACCGACTCGAAGACGACCGGGGTGAGGATGATGCCGTCCGGGGCGTACGCGATGCGCCACTCGCCGTCCTCGCGGACGAACTGGAACGTCAGGGTCGAGGTGGTCGGCCGCACCGCCTGCGTGTACTCGCCGTCGGCGTCGACGGTGGCGCTCGCCGTGAGCGTGTACGTCAGCTCCCGGTCGGCGACGCGGTCCACGGTCGTGCTCCCCTGCAGCACCGTGACGCCCCGGCGCGGGTTCCACTCCTGGGCGAAGCCCTCCGCCAGGAACTCCCGGGCGATCCCGTAGTCGTCCTGGGCACCGGTGCCGGCGGCGACGAAGCCGCGGAGGATCGCCGTCTGGTCGGCGCCGGGGACCGGCCGGTCGGGTCGGAAGTCGACGCCGGAGAGCGACTCGTCCTCGATCGACTGCCCGGAGCGGACCGCACCGTCGGTCGGGATCGCCGCGCACGCCGCCGTCGCGAAGACGGTGAGGGCGGCGATCGCCGTCGCCACCACGGTCCGGATCCTGCTGCGCATCAGTTCTCCTCCCTGACGGCGCGGGGCCCGTCGTACGCCTCGTCGAGCTCGGGCAGTGGGATGGCGGACGTGGCGGTGCCGAGCGCCTCGCCGCGGGGCAGGGTGAGGACGAAGGTCGAACCCTCGCCCGGCCGGGACCACACGTCGATGCGGCCGCCGTGGAGGTGCGCGTCGCCGAGCGAGATCGCCAGCCCGAGCCCGGTCCCGCCGATGGTGCGCTTGCGACTGGGGTCTGCTCGCCAGAACCGGTCGAACACGCGCGCGGCGTCCTCCGGCGGCATGCCCACGCCCTGGTCGCGGACCGCGATCGCGACGCTGCGGGCGTCGCTGTCGACGACGACCTGCACGGGCTTCGCGTCGCCGTGCTCGATGGCGTTGCCGACCAGGTTCCGGAGGATGCGGCGGATGCGCTTGGCGTCGAGCTGCATGGTGGTGTGCCCGCCGGGGGTGACGAGCTGCAGGTCGATGTCCGCACGCTCGGCGAGCGGCCGGAACTCCTCGACGATGTCCGCGGCGAGCGATGCCGGCACGACGGGCTCGGTGTCGAGCTGCACGGCCTGGGCGTCGTAACGGGAGATCTCCAGCAGGTCGGCGAGCAGCAGTTCGAAGCGCTCGACCTGCGTGTGCAGGAGTTCTGCGGAGCGGCCGACCGACGGTTCGAAGGCGTGTCTGGAGTCGTAGAGCATGTCGCCGGCGAGCCGGATCGTGGTGAGCGGCGTGCGGAGCTCGTGCGAGACGTCGGAGACGAAGCGCTGCTGCACGCGGGAGAGCTCGGCGAGCTGCGTGATCTGTCGGCTGACGGCGTCCGCCATGTCGTTGAAGCTGCGGGCGAGGATGGCGATGTCGTCGTGTCCGCGGACCGGGATGCGTTCGTCCAGCCGGCCCGCGGCGATCTTGCGGCTCGTCTCGGCGGCTCCGCGGATCGGCACGACGACGAGCCGCACCACGAGCGACGTGACCAGGGCGATCAGCACGATGAGCGCGACGCCGCCGATCGAGAGCGTCTGCGAGACGAAGTCGAGCGTCTGCTGCGCGTCGGAGAGGTCGTAGACGATGTACAGCTCGTACTGGCCCGCGCTCGGGATCTGCAGCACGGAGCCGACGGCCAGGCCGGGCTCACGGCGGCCGCCGTCGTCGAGCTGCACGGGCTGCATGCTGAGCCGCCCCGAGTCCTTCCCGACCTCGCGGCGCAGCGCGTCGGTGATGACGGCGTCCGGGAAGTCCTGGCTGGCCAGGTTCTGCAGCGTCTGCGGACTCGACTGCCCCGGGGACCGCTCGATCGCGATGCTCGTGCCGCCCGGGCTCGTCGTGTTCGACAGGATGGCTTCCTGCGCCTCGCTCTGCAGCGTCTCGAGCTCGGTCTGGTTGTTGTCCTCGGCCGCGGTCGCCGCGTCGAAGATCCCCTGCGCGACGACCGTGGCCCGTGCCGACTCGGCCTCGATCTGGTCCCGTCGTTGGGCGTAGACGTTGTTCGAGATGCTGATCATGACCGCGGTGCCGATGACCGCGACGGCCAGACCGCTCGTCGCGACCGTGATGGCGACGGAGCGCACCATGAGCGACCGACGCCAGAGCCAGGCGACGGCGTGCCAACCACGCCGGACCCAGCGCCGGAGCCGACGCCGGACACGGGCGGCGCGACCGCGTCCGAAGGGGTCACGCCCGGCCGGTCGCGGGACCGGGCGGCCGCCCGGGGCAGCCGGCGACACGGTGCTCAGGCTCCTCCGGCCCGGTAGCCGACGCCGCGCACGGTGGTCACGATCCGCGGGTTGTCCGGGTCGTGCTCGATCTTGGCGCGCAGTCGCTGCACGTGGACGTTCACGAGGCGGGTGTCCGCCTTGTAGTGGTAGCCCCACACCTGGTCGAGCAGCATCTCGCGCGTGAACACCTGGTTGGGCTTCTCGGCGAGCGCGCGGAGCAGGTCGAACTCGAGCGGGGTGAGGGCGATGACGGTGTCGCCGCGGCGGACCTCGTGCGCGGCGACGTCGACGGTCAGGTCGCCGGCGTGCAGCACCGTGGCGTCGGTGGCGGTCGGACGGAGCCGCGTCTTGATGCGCGCGACGAGCTCCTTCGGGTTGAACGGCTTCACGACGTAGTCGTCCGCGCCGTTCTCGAGGCCGGCGACGACGTCGGCCGTGTCCCCCTTCGCCGTCAGCATGATGATCGGGGTGCCGCTCTCGGCACGGATGCGCTTGCAGACCTCGATGCCGTCGATGCCGGGGAGCATGACGTCGAGGAGCACCAGGTCGGGCTTCGTCCCGTGGAACGCCTCGACGGCGTCGTTGCCGTCGGCGCTGAACTCCGGCTCGTAGCCCTCGGAACGGAGGACGATGCCGATCATCTCGGCGAGGGCCTGGTCGTCGTCGACGACGAGGATGCGCGGTGTCATGTGCATGGACTCCGTGTGGCGGGCGGTGGGTGCCGGACCGGCACCCACGAGTCACGATAGCCGAGCGCCCGTCGAGCGGGGATCTTGCGACATGATGGGACCGGTCGCGCGTTCCGCTGCGCGACGAGTGCACCACGAGGGGGCGGCGATGTCCGACTGGCAGGTTCCGGGTCAGCACGGGGGCGACGACCGGCCGGGAGGCCCGTCACACCCGTCCACGCAGCAGCCGACGGGCGGGTGGTCGGCTGCGCGACCCCCTGCCGCCTGGCCGAGCGCGCAGGCGTCCGGCGGGCAGCCGCACGGTGGCGGTCCCGGCGGCCGGCCCCCACGGCCGCCGCAGCGGCCGGTCGTCCCGCTCCGGCCGCTCGGACTCGGGGACGTGCTCGCCGGCGCGTTCGCCGTGTTCCGCCGCAACCCGCGGGTCCTGCTGCTCTGGAGCCTCCTGCTCAGCGGCGTGCTCGGGCTCGTCTCGACCCTGGTCAGCACCTTCGGTCAGCGCGTGATCCAGGAACGCACCCTGTCCGTGGCGGACGGCAGCGCCGACGCCGGCGCGGTCTTCGCCGGGTCCGCGACCGCCTGGCTGGTGCTCTCGGTCGTGCTGCCCGTGCTCGCCGGGCTCGCGCGCGGCTTCCTGGTCGCGCCGGTCGCGGTGGACACCGGGCAGCGGGTGCTCGGCCGACGCGCCACCTTCGGGGGCCTCTGGTCGCTCCTGGCCGGCCGCCGCCGCTCGGTGGTCGCGTGGATCGCACTGCAGGGCGCCGCGGCCCTGTTGGTGGGGGTGGTCGGGATCGCGGTCCTCTTCGGTCTCGTCGCGGCACTCGCGGCGAGCGACGCGTCCATCGCCGGGTTCCTGCTCGGTGGCTTCCTGCTCGTCGCGGTGTTCGTCGCCCTGGCCGTCTGGCTCGGCACCAAGTTCGCCTTCACGGTGCCGACCATCGCGCTCGAGGGCCGTCCGGTCTTCTCCGCGGCCGCGCAGTCGTGGCGGCTCACCCGCGGCGCGTTCTGGCGGACCTTCGGCATCATCCTGCTCGTGCAGGCCGTGTTCGGGGTCGCGGCGTCGATCGCGTCGTTCCCGCTCGGCATCGGCATCGCGCTCGTCGGTGGCGCCTTCGACCCGCTCGGCCAGACCGGTCTCGCGTCGGGCACCGGGGTCGCCGGGATCGTCGCGCTGGTCCTCGGCAGTCTGCTGGTCGTCGCGGTGCAGTGCGTGGTCGACGTGCTGAGCGCCTCCATCGTGACCTTCCTGGCGATCGATCGCCGCATCCGGACCGAGGGGCTCGACCAGCGGATCGCCGCGCACCTGGAGACCGGGCAGCCGAGCGACCCCTTCGCGCCGACCGATCCGCTGCCCCCGGAGCAGCGCCGGCCGTGGCCGCCCCGGCAGACGTGGCCGCCGCAGGGCCAGTGGCCGCAACAGGGACAGTGGCCGCAGCCGCCGCAGCACGGCCAGTGGCCACCGCAGCCGCCGCAGCCGCCGCAGCCGCCGCAGTGGCAGCAGCCGCCCGGCGGGGGCGGCACCCCGGACGGACGGCCGTGAGCGTCGACCCGGACGAGGCACGGCGCCTGCTCGAGCGCGAGCTCGAGCAGCGTGCCTACGACGGAGCACGCCCGACGTGGTGGGACCGGGCGTCGCGCGCGGTCCTGGACTGGTTGGCCTCGCTGCGTGGCGGTGACGGCTTCGGCTCCCCCGCGTTCGCGCAGACGCTCCTGTGGGTCGCCGTGGTCGTGCTCGTCGCCGTCGTCGTGCTCGTGGTCGTCTCCCGTGGGCTCCCCCGCCGCCGCGCCCGCACGGCGGCGGCCGGGTCCGGCGCGGTGTTCGACGACGACGACCTGCGTCCGGCCCGCGACATCGCCGACGCCGCACGGGCAGCCCTCCGGGCGGGTGACTGGTCGTCCGCGGTCCTCGACGGGTACCGGGCCGTCGCCCGCGGCCTCGGCGAGCGCGACCTCGTGCCCGACGTCCCCGGCACGACCGCACGGACCATCGCCGCCCGGGCGACGCCCTCGTTCCCCGACCTGGCGGACCGGCTGACCGATGCCGCCGCCGCGTTCGACGCCGTCCGGTACCTGGGCGTCGACGCCGACGAGCACACCGCCCGCGCCGTGCTCGACACCGAGCGGGTCCTCCGCTCGACCCGGCCCGTCCGCCAGGACCGCCCGGCGGTACCGGCGTGAGCACCGTCGTGCCGCCGCACCCCGTCGGACAGGACGCCGCCGTCGGACAGGACCGCGCCGGCGGCACCGCGCGCGGCCGCCGTGTCGGCGCTCCCGGTCCGCGACCCCGGCGCGCCGCGACGTGGGTCCTCGTCGTCGCGGTCGCGCTCGTCCTGGCGGCACTGACCGCCCTGGTGCAGGGCGACCAGCGCAGCGCGCCCGCGCCGCTCGACCCGGACTCCACGACGAACAGCGGGTCCCGGGCGCTCGTCCGCGTGCTCGAGCAGCAGGGCACCCCGGTCGCCGTGGTCCACGAGGCCGACCGACTGCCGACCGACGGGGCGGCCGGGGACACCGTGTTCGTCGCCGACACGGCCGGTGTCCTCGACCCCGCCGTCGCGCGTCGGCTCGCCCGCACCGTCGCCCACGTCGTGCTCGTCAGCGACGACCCGCGCGTGCTCGACGCGTTCGGGATCCGTCTCGCCCCGGCGGGAGAGGTGCAGGACGGCGACACGGTGTCGACCGCCTCCTGTGGGATCCCCGCGGCCGCGGCGGCACGTCGGGTCTCCGCGGACGGCACGGCGTACGCGCCGGAAGCCGGCGACACCGATGCCGGCCTCGTCCTCTGCGCCCCGAGCGGATCCGGCCCCGACCGCGCATGGGGACTGGTCCGGGCCGCGACCCCGGCGGGCGACGTCACGCTCGTCGGCACGACGGCCGCGTTCCGCAACGACACGATCACGACGGCGGGCAACGCAGCCCTCGCGCTCGGGCTGCTCGAGACCCCGTCGGACGGATCCGGTGCACTGACCTGGTACGTCCCGACCCCCGGGTCCCCCGACGCCGCGCCGACACTCGGCACCCTCGCGCCGCCCTGGGTGCCGAGCCTGCTCGGGATCCTCGGCCTCGTGGCGGTCGCCGCCGCCGTGTGGCGGGGTCGCCGGCTCGGTCCGCTCGTCGTCGAGCAGCTGCCCGTGGTCGTCCGCGCGGCCGAGACGACCGAGGGGCGTGCGCGCCTGTACGCGCGCGCGGCGGACCGCACGCACGCGCTCGACACGCTGCGGATCGCCGCCCTCCGCCGCACCGCCCGACGACTCGGGCTCCCCCGCTCGGCCCACGTCGACCAGGTCGTCCGTGCCGCCGCGACCGCCACGGGGCTGTCGGACCGGTACCTGGGCGCCGTGCTCGTCGGCGGTCCGGTCCCGGACGACCGGGCGCTCGTCGCCGGTGCCGAGGCGATCGACGCCGTCGAGGAGGCGGTCCGCGTCGCCACCGGGGGCGCTCCGGCACGGCGCCGCGCCCCGTCGTCGGGACGCGGGCGTCCGGAGCGCCACGTCGTGGACGGGCGGCGTCCGCCCCAGCCGACCGACCAGGGGCGTGCCGACCAGCGAGCGCCGGACCACCAGCGTGCCGACCAGCGGCACGACGACCAGCACCGTCCCGACCAGCACCGCCCCGACCAGCACCGACCCGACCAGCACCGATCCGACCAGCACCGAGGAGCAGACTCGTGACCGATCCCGCCACCACCAGCGGCACCTCCGATCCCGGGTCGGCGTCCGACCGCACCCACACCGGGTCCGACGGACTCCGCGACGCGTTCGGCCGCCTGCGCGCCGAGGTCGGCAAGGCGGTCGTCGGCCAGGAGGGCGCGGTCTCCGGGATGATCGTCGGCATCCTCGCGCAGGGCCACGTGCTCCTCGAGGGCGTGCCCGGCGTCGCGAAGACCCTGCTCGTCCGGAGCCTCGCCGCCGCGATGTCGCTCGACACGAAGCGGATCCAGTTCACGCCGGACCTCATGCCGGGCGACGTGACCGGGTCCCTGGTCCACGACGCCTCGACCGGCACCTTCCCCTTCCGCGAGGGCCCCGTGTTCACGAACGTGCTGCTCGCCGACGAGGTGAACCGCACGCCGCCGAAGACGCAGTCCGCGCTGCTCGAGGCGATGGAGGAACGGCAGGTGAGCGTCGACGGCGCTGCCCGACCCCTCCCCGACCCGTTCTTCGTCGCCGCGACGATGAACCCGATCGAGTTCGAGGGCACGTACACGCTGCCGGAGGCGCAGCTCGACCGCTTCCTCATGAAGCTGGTGCTCGACGTGCCGCCCCGGGACGTCGAGTGGCAGGTCCTCCGGCGCCACGCGGACGGGTTCGTGCCCCGGGACGTCCGCTCCGCCGGCGTCTCGCCCGTGCTCGGCGTGGACGAGGTCCGCGCCGCGCAGCGCGCCGTCCGCACGGTCGGGGCCCGTGACGACGTGCTGGCGTACGTCGTCGACCTCGCGCGCGCCACCCGGCAGGCGCCGTCCGTGCGCGTGGGGGTGAGCCCGCGTGGCGCGACGGCGCTGCTCGCAGCGGCGAAGGCCTGGGCGTGGCTCACGGGGTACGACGCGATCACGCCGGACCACGTGCAGGCGATGCTCGTGCCGGTCTGGCGGCACCGCCTGCGGGTCGCGGCGGACGCCGAGCTCGAGGGCGTCGGTGCCGACGGTGTCCTGCAGCAGGTGCTCGAGCAGGTGCGGGTGCCGATCTAGTGGCCGTCTCCGGACGCTTCGTCGCGCTGCTCGCCGTCGCGGTCGTGCCCACGGTGCTCCTCGGCTCCGGGTGGGCCGGGCTCGCGTGGGTCGGTGTCGTCGTGCTCGGTGCCGTCCTCGACCTCGTGCTCGCCGCCGACCCGACGGCGGTCCGCGTCGAGCGCCGCATGCCCCGTCTCGCCCGACGTGACGCCGTCGCTGACGGCTCCGTCGTCCTGGCGAACGACGGACCGCGGCGGTTGCGTGGCCTCGTGCGTGACATGTGGGAGCCCTCTGCCGGCCACGCGCCACGCCGCTTCCGCGTGGACGTGCCGGCCGGGGAACGCCGCGTCGCCCGGGTGCGGTTCGCCCCGTTCCGCCGGGGTCGACGCTCGACCGCCGGGATCGCCGTGCGGGCGTTCGGCCCGCTCGGCCTCGCCGCGCGCCAGCGGGTCCTCGACGCGCCGGCGCAGCTCGTCGTCACGCCGCCGTTCCGCTCCCGACGCCACCTGCCCTCACGCCTCGCCCGGCTCCGCGAACTCGACGGCGAGACGACGCTCCAGCTGCGCGGCCACGGCACCGAGTTCGACTCGCTCCGCGACTACGTGCGGGGCGACGACGTCCGCTCGATCGACTGGCGTGCCACCGCCCGACGGCAGGACCTGGTCGTGCGCACCTGGCGGCCGGAGCGTGACCGGCGCGTGGTCGTGGTCGTGGACGCGGGACGTTCCGGCGCCGGACGGGTCGAGGACGAGCCGCGTCTGGACACGTTCATCGAGTCCGCCCTGCTGCTCGGCGCCCTCGCGGCGGCGGCCGGGGACCGCGTCGACCTGGTCGTGCTCGACGACGCGGTGCGCGCGCGGGTGCACGGAGCCGGTCGCACGGACGTCGTGCGGCGGTTCGGCGAGGCGCTCGCGACCGCGGAGCCCGCGCTCGCCGCGACCGACTGGGACGCCGTGCCCGCGGTCGTCGACGGCATCACGACCTCGCGCGCGCTCGTCGTGCTGCTGTCGGGGCTCGAGTCGGTCGGCGCGTCCGGTGACCTGCTCGCCGTGCTGCCTCGCCTGGCGCGCCGGCACGCCGTCGTCGTCACCGGGGTGGACGACCCGGCCGTCGCCCTGGCGGCGCGCGGTGCGGCGGAGCCGGCCGCGGGGAACGAGCCGCCCGCGCGCCCGCGGTGGCGTCGTGGCGGTGGCGGGGCGGGCCTCCCGGCCGGTCCGCGGGGCGACGTGTACCGACGCGCCGCCGCGGAACGCACGCTGCTCGACGCCGACGGCGTCGCCGACGTCGCGAGACGCGCGGGGGCCGAGGTCGTCCGCGGGGTGCCCGCGGACGTCCCCCCGCTGGTCGCCGACGCCTACATCCGCGCGAAGGCCACGGGTCGCCTCTGACGGCCGGGAGGCACGGGCCGGCCCCGGTGGGGCGGCCGACGTCCGTCAGCCGGCGACGATGGCGGACGCGCCCCGCTCGAACTCCTCGAGGTCACCGCGCTGCCCGGCGCGGGCAGCGCGACCGCCGAGCACCCACTGGTACCAGAGCACCGCGGCCAGGGCGACCGTGCCGATCCCGATCTTGACCGGCCACGGCCAGTCCTGACGGGTGACCACGCCCTCGACGATCCCGGAGAGGAGCAACGTGCACGCGAGGCCGATCGCGACCGTGATGAGTGCGCGTCCGTCCTCGGCCAGGGCCTGCGCGCGGGTGCGGTCGCCGGGAGCGATCCACGACCAGGCGATCAGGAGTCCGGCGGCTCCGGCTGCGAAGACCGACCAGAGCTCGAGCTGGCCGTGCGGGGCGATCCACAGGAAGAAGTCGCCGAGCCGACCCTCGGAGTGCATGATCGCAGCCGAGACGCCGAGGTTGATCGCGTTGCCGCCGATCGCGACCGGCACGAACAGGCCGGTGATCCCGAACGCCACCATCGACGCCGCGATGTACGCGTTGTTCGTCCAGACCTGGGCGGTGAAGGCGCCCAGGCCGTGGTCGGAGTAGTACGCCTGGAAGTCCTCGGTGGCGTAGCGGCGGAGTGAGCCGGGCGTCCCGAAGGTCTCGAGCGCCCCCGGGGTCGTGCTGATCCAGACGGCGACGACGGCGGCGACGAGGGCGGTGGCCGCGGCGACCCACAGCGTCAGCCACCGGATGCGCCAGAGCGCCGCCGGCAGCTGCAGGACGAAGAAGCCGGTGACGGCCGTCAGCGGGTCGACCGGGGTACCGGTGAAGCGGAGGCGCGCGCGGAAGAGCGTCAGCGAGAGCCGGTCCCCGGTCGAGGTGCGCGCGGCGGCACCGCGGATCCGTGCGAGGTCCGTGGCCGCCTCCTGGTAGCCGGCCACGAGCCGGTCGACGTCGTCACCGGAGCGGGGACGCCGCCGAGCGAGCCGGTCGAGCTCCTGCCAGCGCGCGCGGTGCACGTCGTCGTAGGCGTCCAGGTCCACGTCGTCTCCCCCGTGCTCGTCCGTCCGGAGCCGGACCCGTCCGGGCCGACCGGGCCGGTCTCCGTCAGAATGATCCCATGTCGAAGCCCCGCGCGCCGCGTGACCTCGCCGACGCCCGGTTCGTCCGGGACCTCGACGAGACCGCCGATGAACTCGTCGTCGGCGAAGCCGTCGCGCTCGACGTCGAGCCCGCCGGCATCGCCCTGCGCCTGGCCGCAGCACTGCTCGACGCCGCGTGCCTCGTCGTCCTGTACCTCATGCTCCTGTTCGGCCTGTCCCGGCTGTGGCCGTCGGACGTCGACCCGGCGTGGGCGGCGGCGCTGTCGATCGCGCTCACCGTGCTCGTGCTCGTGCTCGTGCCCGCCGCGGTCGAGACCGTGACACGCGGCAAGAGCGTCGGACGGTACGCGACCGGCACCCGGGTGGTGCGGACCGACGGCGGGGCGGTGGCCTTCCGGCACGCCTTCACCCGTGCGCTCGTCGGGCTGCTCGAGCTGTGGGGGTCGCTCGGGTCGATCGCGCTGGTCGTCGCGCTCGTCGGGCCACGCCCCCGTCGCCTCGGTGACCTGCTCGCCGGCACCGTCGTGCAGCACGAGCGCGCGGCGCGGGTGCGGGCCGCCGAGGTGCTGCTGCCCGTCGAGCTCGCCGGATGGGCGACCACGGCCGACGTGTCGGCGCTGCCGCAACGGCTCGAGAACCGGCTCGGCGCGTTCTTCCGGGGTGCGGCGGAGATGCTGCCGGACGCCAGGGGGGCGGCGGCGCACCGACTCGCGGCCGAGGTCGTGCCGTACGTGCACCCGGTGCCGCCCGTCCCCGCCGAGGTCTTCCTGGCCGGGGTCGTCGTGCTCCGCCGGGGTCGCGACGAGCGGGCGCTCCGTACCCGGGCGGCGTTGCTCGACCGTGCCGCGGCGGTCGCGACGGCGCGACCGCCGGGCTTCCCACGCTGAGCCGTCGTCGGCCCGCGGTGCCGCCGTGCGCCGGGCGTCTGCGGCGGACGTTGGGCGGCGGGCGGGGTCAGTAGCGGTAGTGCTCCGGCTTGTACGGTCCCTCGACGGGCACGCCGATGTACGCCGCCTGTTCCGGTCGGAGCGCGGTCAGCTGCACGCCGAGGGCGGCGAGGTGCAGGCGCGCGACCTTCTCGTCGAGGTGCTTCGGCAGCACGTACACGCCCGTCGGGTACTCCTCGCGCCGGGTGTGCAGCTCGATCTGGGCCAGGACCTGGTTGGTGAACGAGTTGCTCATCACGAACGAGGGGTGGCCGGTGGCGTTGCCGAGGTTCATGAGGCGTCCCTCGCTCAGCACCAGGATCGAGCGGCCGTTCGGCAGGCACCACTCGTGCACCTGCGGCTTGATCTCGACCTTCTCGGCGCCCTCGAGCGCCTCGAGCCCCGCCATGTCGATCTCGTTGTCGAAGTGCCCGACGTTCGCGACGACCGCGAGGTGCTTCAGCGCGAGCATCTCCTCGACGCCCACGACGCCGAGGTTGCCCGTGCACGTGACCACGATGTCGACCTGGTCGGCGACGTCCGCGAGCCGAGCGACCTGGTACCCGTCCATCGCGGCCTGCAGCGCGCAGATCGGGTCGACCTCGGACACGATCACCCGTGCGCCCTGACCGCGGAGGGCCTCGGCGGCGCCCTTGCCCACGTCGCCGTAGCCGACGACGAAGGCGACCTTGCCGCCGATCAGCACGTCGGTGGCGCGGTTGAGGCCGTCGGGCAGCGAGTGGCGGATGCCGTACTTGTTGTCGAACTTCGACTTGGTGACCGAGTCGTTCACGTTGATCGCCGGGAAGCGCAGCTCACCCTTGCGGGCCAGCTCGTACAGGCGGTGCACGCCGGTGGTGGTCTCCTCCGTGACGCCCCGGACGTCGGCGGCGATGCGGGTCCAGCGGTCGCTCGACTGCTCGAGGGACGCGGCGACGGTCGCCAGCACGATCCGCCACTCCGCGCTCGCGTCCGCCCCGGCCTCGGGCGCCCGGCCCGCTGCCTCGGCGTCGGCACCGGTGTGCAGCAGCATGGTGGCGTCGCCGCCGTCGTCGAGGATCAGGTTCGGGCCGGTCCAGTCCGCGCCCGCCGCCGTGGCCTCGGCCGACCAGTCGAAGACCTGGTTCGTGCACCACCAGTACTCCTCGAGCGTCTCGCCCTTCCACGCGAACACCGGGACGCCGGCGGGGGCGTCCGGCGTCCCCGTCGGGCCGACCGCGACCGCGGCGGCGGCCTCGTCCTGGGTCGAGAAGATGTTGCAGCTCGCCCAGCGGACCCGTGCGCCGAGTGCGACGAGGGTCTCGATGAGCACGGCGGTCTGGACCGTCATGTGCAGGGAGCCGGCGATGCGCGCACCGGCGAGCGGCTGCGACGCGCCGAACTCCTCGCGCAGGGACATCAGGCCCGGCATCTCGTTCTCGGCGAGGCGGATCTGGTGGCGGCCCGCCTCGGCGAGGGCGAGGTCGGCGACGCGGAACGGTGCTGCGGTACGGGTCTCGGACGGCATGTCGCCAGTCTGGCACGCCCGGAGGCGCGGACACCGGCGGACGTCGCCGGGGCTCAGTCCGCGTCGCGCCGCAGCGGCTCGCGCCGCACGACGTCCCAGCCGCGCGGGACCCGGAGGCGAGCAGCGTGACGCGCGCACAGGTCGTACCCGTGCGGCTCGACCCGGGTGGACAGCGGACCGACGACGACCATCGAGTCGGCGTAGTCGTAGGTCAGGGTCGCCGACGCGCTCGCGCCACAGGCGACCTTGCTGCAGATCCGTACGTCCATACCGGCACCGACCCTACCGGTCGCCCGTCGCGGGGCGCGCCGCGAGGCGACCCGACCGTGCCGCGTACCATGGCGGGATGCGTCGGAAGCCTCGTCTCGTCACCCCCGTCGACCGCGCCCGGGGCCGTTCCCGGCACGGACGCGGTGGCCGGTCGAGCGTGACCGGACCCGACCTCGCGCCGGTGATCACGCGCGCCGAGACCTTCGACCGGATCGTCGGGGACACCGCCCACTACCTGGTCGGGCTCTGGCCGGACGAACTCGCCGGCGTGGTGTTCCAGGTCGCGGACATGCCGACGGACCAGACGCTGCCGGACCGCCTGCCGCGCTGGCGGGTGGAGCGGGAGGCGCGTCGCGTGACCCTGTTCCGGATCCCGGTCGAGCGGGTCACGCGGAGCCCGGAGAAGGACGACACGGACCGCCGGGTGGTCGTGGAGACGGCGGTGTTCCGGGCGGTCGGCGAGTTGCTCGACAAGGACCCCTGGGACCTGGCGCCGGACCGGTACCGCCACTGGTGAGCGCGGACGGCTCCCGTCAGGGGTAGACGCGCAGCGGCGTCGAGACCTCGGTCTCCGGCCGCACGGGGAAGCCGGCGACACCGTCGTCCCCGGCGTAGCTGACGCCGGCGACGAGCCCCTCGGCACCCGACAGGACCAGCTGCGCGGACACCGGCACCTCCACGGTCGCCGTCGCGCCCGACGTGACGTCGACCTCCTGCTCGCGGTCCCCGGAGCGGATGGTCACCGTCGCGTCCGAACGCGTGGGGTTCACCAGGCTGAGCTTGGGGGCGCCCCCGGGCGCCACCGCGGTGACCGCCTCGTCGCCGAGTGCCTCCGCGGACGCGAACCAACCGACGTCGGTGCGGCCGTCGTCCGTCGGCACGGTGGTGCGCGCGCCGGCGACGACCGGCTCGGTCGCGGTCACCGTGAACGAGTACCGCCCGTCGGGGAAGTCGTCGAGCGCCACGTCCGTGACGACCCCCGGCTCGGCCGTGGCGTTCACCGTCGTCCCGCCGCCGTCCGCGGTGGTGATCCCCACCGTCACGCGGGCTGCGCGCTCCCCCGGCACGAACAGGCGCAGCACGGGGGCCGCGTCCGCCGCGTCGTCCCCGCGTTGCGCCTCCTGCGCGTCGCGGAGGACGACCGCCGGGACGATCTGGGTGCGTGACGGGGCCGCGCCGCCCGAGACGACGTCGTACCCGCCGGGCGTCAGCGTCCGGACGATGGTCTCCTGCATGTGGGCGACGATCTGCCCCCCGGACGAGGTCACGTGCACGACGGTGGAGCCCTGGTCGGAGACGAACCCCGACAGCGGCACCACCTTCTGCGTGTTCGGCGCGACGACGATGCCGGTCGTGCCGGGGGCCGTCACCGTGCCGGACGCGTCGTAGACCGCGAGGTCGACCGTGGCGTTGACGTCCGTCGGGTTCGACAGGGTGACCAGGCTCGTCCGGCCGGTCTCCGTCGAACCGCCCACCAGCCACGTCGACTGCGCCGGGTCGTCGCAGGACGCGGCGGCGAAGCCGACCAGGTCCCCGGTGGACACGCTCTGCGAGGTGCTGCCGGCGACCTGCGGGGTGGTCTCCCCCGCCGGTGCGGTGAGGAGTTGCGGGTCGCTGCCGCCCGTCGACGACGGCTGCAGCGTGGACCGGTCGACCCGGGACCCGGTCGTCGCGGTGGCGACCTCCGACGACCCGACGGTGCTCGCCGTCGTCGCGTCGTTGCCCGACTCGTCGGACAGGCGCAGCGCGTTGCCGGCGCACACGCGCTCGGCGTCGGCCGGCACGGGGGTGACCGTCCGACCGGCGGGACGCGCCGGGCTGCTCCCGGTGCCGATCGCGTGCGCCGCGGTCACGGCACCCGCGGCGACGACCACGGCCACCGCGGTCGCGGTGCCGCGGACGGCCCAGCGTCGGACGGAGCCAGGGGTGGTCCTCATTCGTCGCGCTCCTCGTCGAAGGTGGTGGCGGGTTCCTCGGCCTCGATGACGTTCGAGGTGGCACGGCGACGCCGCGGTGCCGTCGGGACGGCGAGCAGTGCGGCGGCACCGAACACGACGCCCAGCACGACGAGGTACAGCACGTGCGTCGCCTGCGTCGCGGCGGACCCGGTCGCGACCCGGTCGACGTCGCCCTCGTAGTGGAACAGCCGGCCGGTGGCGGTCTCCCCGATGCTCGTGAAGCGGGCGTCCTGCCCGATCGCACCCGACGCCCGGTCGTGCACGGCGCGCGCGGCGTCGTCGTCCGGGGCGTCGTCGAGCAGGACGAACGAGATGCCCAGCTCCCGGAGCGCGGGCTCCGGGTCGTACCCGCTGCGGCTCGCGAGGTTGCCGGCGAGGGTCGCCAGCTGCGTCCCCGAGCGGCTGAGGCGGAGCGCGGTCGAGTCGAGGGTCGTCTGGTCGTCGAGCGTCGAGCCCTGCCCGCGCTCGAGCGAGACCGCCAGCGACCCGTCCGTCTGGGGATCGACGACGAGCGTGCCGACGTCGGGGTTCGCCTGCGCCTCGGCGTTCACGTAGGCGCTGAGCACCCTGCCGCTGGTCGGCTGGAGGTGGGTCTCGCCGAGGGTGGACGCGGCGAACGCGGGCGCGACCGCCACGCCGGCGAACACCGCCGCGACGAGGCCGGCGACCGGGGCGAGCCGCGGTAGGACGTCCGTGCCGATGCACGCGGCGAGCACGATGCCCAGCCACATCACGGACAGCGCGCTGCCGGGCCAGACGATGGTCGTCGTCGAGCCGACGCCGGTGACCGTGACGTGGGTCGCCGCGAAGGCGGTGGCGTAGCCGAGCAGTGCCAGCAGGAGCGCGGAGCCGGCGACCGCCCAACGGTGCCCGAGCAGCGCACCGATCGCGAGCAGTGCGACCGGGACGGCGAGGACGGCCATCGCGACCGGGAGCACGACGGCCGCGAGTCCCAGCGGCGAGGTCGCGGGCAGCCACCCGCTCCAGTCCGGCAGGGGCTGCCCGATCGCGAGCTGCAGCGCCGACGGGGCGCGGGTCGCGGACGGCACGCCCGGGTCGGCGAACACGGCGAGCGGGTTGCCCCGGGCGACCTGCGCGAGCACGAGGGGCAGGAACAGCACGGCGGCCGGCACCGGGATGAACACGCGACGGTGCGCGCGGCGCCACCCGACCACGAGTGCGACGACCCAGCCGACCAGGAGCACGGGCAGCAGCGACGGTGCCGATGCCGCCACCACCGCGAAGAGCAGCGACGCCCCGGACGCCCACGCCCACGAGCGGTGCGCCTCGAGCACGGCGAGCAGCAGCCAGGGCAGGAGCACGTGGGCGACCACGGCGCCGAGGTGCCCGGTCGTCACGGCCCCGACGAGCGCGGGGGCGATCGTGTACAGCGCGGCACCGACGACGGGCACCCAGGTTCGGGTGGTGACCTTGCGGACCGCGAACCAGGCGCCGAGCGCGGCGAGCGGGAACGCCAGCAGGAGCACGACGACCACCGAGGTCGACGGCGACCAGAACGTGATCGATCCCAGCACCGCGAGCACCGCGGCGAACGGGTCGCTCGGTCCGGTGGACCCGGTACCGATCGAGTGCCAGCCGTACCCGACGTTCTGCCAGAGCCGCCCGACCGAGGTGCTGAGGGGCAGGAGCCCACCGCCCGTGACCGCGGGGCTGCCGAGCAGCGGCGACAGCGTCACGACGCTGAGGACCGCTGCTGCGAGGACCACCCACACGCCGCCGTCCCCGAGGAACGACGCACGCGCGATCGGCGCGTCCTCGACCCGCGCGAGCTCGACGTCGCGCGAGGTGGTCCGCCGCTCGTGCACGCGACGCCAGCTCACCCGCAGGGGCTCGATCGCCGCCCAGCCGACGCGGCGGGTCCTCGCGGCGTTCTTCCGTGCGCGCCGGACGCCGCCACCGAAGGCCACCGCGATCGCCGCGGCGAGCTCACCCGTCACGGCGGCCGGGTGCTTCGCCACGAGGTGTCCGACGGCGCGGACCACCGCGGACGGCACGAGCAGCAGCCAGTGGAGCCAGAGCAGCCCGGCCGGGGCGTACGTCAGGCGCCGGTGCAGCTCCGCCTGGCGGTGGAGGCGCACCCGGCGGGCCTCGGGGACGCGCTTGCGACCGAACTCCTCGATGGGTCCGGCGCTCGTCACCCGGGCCTCGGGCACGACGGCGACGCGGTGCCCGGCGAGTCGGGCGCGGATGCAGAGGTCGAGGGCGGCGTCGACGTCCGGGAGCGCCGGGTCGAACCCGCCCAGGTCGCGCCACACCGAGCGCCGGACGAGCATGCCGCCGGCAGCGACGCCCATCACGTCGGTGTGCCGGTCGTGCTGGCCCTGGTCGAGTTCGTCCTGCACGAGGGTGAGCGAGCGGCCGAAGCGCGTCGTGCTCTCGCCGAGGGCGCGGATGAGCGACGGGTCGTCCGTCGACACGAGCTTCGGCCCGGCGACCGCGACCGAGGGCGCGATCTCCACGGCGGAGAGCATCTCGGCCAGGGCGGTCGGTGCGGGCGCGTTGTCGTGACCCAGCAGCCAGAGCCACTCGTCGGCGGGATCGTCCGGGTCGGCGGACGGGGCCTCGCGCTCCCCCGCCGCGACCGCTTCACCGAAGGGGCGGCCGGCGGGCAGGCGGACGAGTCCGGCGGATCCGCCGAGCGGGATGTCCGACGTCGAGCCGTCCGACGAGCCGACGTCGACGACCACGAGGTTGTCGGGGTGCCGGGTCTGGGCGACGAGGGCGTCCAGGGTCCGGTCGAGGTGCTCGCCGCCGTTCGCGGTCACGAGGACCGCGGTGACGCGGGGCTGGGCGGACCGGGGCTGCGCGGGACTGGACTGCATGACGCGCGTCACTCTACGGTCTGGAGGCGCGGCTCCCGTCCGCGACGGCGGCGTGCCGTGAACCTGTGGGCACCATCAACCGCGAGCGCGGTGGCGGGGGCGGGTCGTGCCTCCCCCGCGGCGGGCGGGCTCTCGGAGCGCGAGCGCCGGAAGCTC
>NZ_QKSM01000024.1 GCF_003234185.1 Curtobacterium sp. MCSS17_008 | reverse complement strand
GCACCGGAAAGGCCCGCTCGCGGGGGGGGGGGGGGGGAGGGAGCCGGACGAGCGGGCGAGATCAGTACCGCCCATGCGCCTGAGGCGGCCGGAAGCGCCCGCTCGTGCCGGGCGGCGCTGGGGCGCGCGGACGGGAGGCGCGTGGCCGGACCGCCACGTGCCTCCCGCGGACCGGCGGCCGGAAGGTCAGTGCAGGGCGGCGCCGAACAGGGCGGCGCCGAACAGGGAAACCGCGAGCAGGGCGACCGCGCCGGCACCGACCAGCAGAGCCGGGCGGTCCCAGCCGCGGTGCACGGCGCCGCCGGCGGCACCCGCGTCGTGGCGTGACGCCCAGCGGTCCAGCAGCACCGTCATCTCGGGCGGCTGTGGCAGGGTGCGTGGTTCACCTCGCCGCGCCGGCTTCGGGCGCGGCAGCGAGGGTCCGCCCCAGCACTGCACCTTCCGACCCTCGGACGTCTCGACCACGATCTGCCAGCGCAACCGCACGTCGGCAACCTCACCCCACGGCACACGGGTGACCCGGAGGGGGTTGACGACGGTGAGGGCGTCGTCGTCGAGCTGGATGCTCGGCCGGTGGGTCAACACCCAGAGCGCCCAGAAGAGCACGGCCAGTGGACCGACCGCGGCGAGGACCACGTCCCAGCTGCCGCGTACGCCGGCGTCGACGAGTAGGAAGACCCCCAGGACGGCGACGAGGCCGGACGCGACCGCTCCCCCGCGACCTGCGCGGAGGACGGTACGTCCGGCCTCGGGGTGGTGCAGTGGGATCAGCGCCCGAACTCGAACCCGGCACCCGGGATCGCGGCGAGCAGGTCCTTCGTGTACTGCTCCTTCGGGTCGGCGAAGACCTCGTCGGTCGTCGCCTTCTCGACGATCTGCCCCTTGCGCATGACGCAGACGTTGTCCGCGACGAGGCGGACGACGGCGAGGTCGTGCGTGATGAAGAGGTACGTCAGGTCCAGCTCGGTCTGCAGCTCGGTGAGCAGGTCGAGGATCTGGCCCTGGACGAGCACGTCGAGCGCGGAGACCGCCTCGTCGAGCACGATGACCTCGGGCTTGAGCGCCAGCGCACGGGCGACGGCGATGCGCTGCCGCTGTCCACCCGACAGCTCGTTCGGGTAGCGGTTCACCATCGACTTCGGCAGCGCGACCTGGTCGAGCAGCTCGAGCACGCGGGCCCGACGGCTGGCCTTGTCGCCCACCTTGTGCGTGGCGAGGGGCTCGGCGATCGTGTTCCCGACGTTGTACATCGGGTCCAGCGAGCCGTACGGGTCCTGGAAGACCGGCTGCACACGACGACGGAAGTCGAAGAGGTCCTTGCCCTTCAGCCCGCCGATGTCGATCCCGTCGAACGTCACCGAACCGCTGGTGATCGACTCGAGCTGCAGCACGAGCTTCGCAACGGTCGACTTGCCCGAACCCGACTCGCCGACGAGCGCCGTCGTGGTGCCCTTCGGGATCGCGAACGACACGTCGTCGACGGCCTTGAGTTCGCGGGACTGCAGGTTCTTGCCGCGCAGCTTGTAGACCTTCTCGAGGTTCTTCACGACGATGAGGTCCTCGGCCGGACGGTGCTCGCGCTCCTGCGCCCGGGCGATGAGCTCGTCGTCCTCGCTGCCGACGTCGGCGATGTCGACGTGCTGGTGCTGCACCTTCGACTGGATGCGACGGCTGGCGAGCGAGGGGGCCGCGGCGACGAGGCGCTGCGTGTACGGGTGCTGCGGGTTCGCCAGGATCTCCTTCGAGGGACCCGACTCGACGACCTGGCCCTTGTACATCACGACGAGCTTCTCGGCGCGCTCGGCAGCGAGGCCGAGGTCGTGCGTGATGAACAGGACCGAGGTGCCGAAGTCGCGCGTCAGGGTCTCGAGGTGGTCGAGGATGACGCGCTGGACCGTCACGTCGAGCGCGGACGTCGGTTCGTCGGCGATGAGCAGCCGCGGACGGCTGGACAGACCGATGCCGATGAGCACGCGCTGGCGCATGCCGCCCGAGAACTCGTGCGGGAACTGCTTCAGGCGCGTCGCGGCGTCGCCGAGGCCGGCCTCCTGCAGCACCTCGATCGCGCGGGCGCGGATCGCGTGCTTGCCGGTGGCCATGCCGTTGGCCTTGATCGCCTCCTCGACCTGGAAGCCGATGGACCACAGCGGGTTGAGGTTCGACATCGGGTCCTGCGGGACGTAGCCGATCTCCTTCCCGCGGATCTCGGCCATCTCCTTGTCGGACAGTCCGACGAGCTCGCGGCCGTTGAACTTGATCGACCCACCGGTGACCTCACCGGTGCCGGCGAGCAGCTTGATGATGGCCTGCGCGCTGGTCGACTTGCCCGAACCGGACTCGCCGACGATCGCCAGGCGCTCGCCCTGCTCGAGGGTGAAGTTGACGCCGCGGACGGCCTGCACGAGGCCGCTCTGCGTGCGGAACCCGACCTGCAGGTCGGTGATCTCGAGCAGCGGTGCGCCGGAGCCGGCCGGACGGCTGGTGGTGGGATCGGTGAGCGTCTCGGTCATCGACGGGCCCTCGCCTTCGGGTCGAGCGCGTCGCGGACCACGTCGCCGAGGAGCAGGAACGCGAGCACGGTGATGGACAGGGCGGCCGACGGCCAGAGGATCGTCGCGGGGTTGGTGCGGATCGACGTCTGGGCGGTGCCGATGTCGAGGCCCCAGCTGAGCGCCGACGGCGGGAGACCGATGCCGAGGAACGACAGGGTCGCCTCCGCCACGATGAACGTGCCGAGCGACACGGTCGCGACGACGATGACCGGAGCCAGCGCGTTCGGGATGACGTGACGCACCAGGGTCGTGAAGCGGCCGACGCCGAGCGCCGCCGAAGCGGTGACGTAGTCGGACTGCTTCGCGCTGAGCACGGCACCACGCATGATGCGGGCGATCTGCGGCCACGCGAACGCAGCCAGCACGAGCGCGACGGTGATCGCGTTCCGCGCGGGGATGACGGACATGATCACGATCGCGCCGAGGATGGTCGGGATCGAGAAGAAGATGTCACCGATGCGCGACACGATCGTGTCGAGCCAGCCGCCGTAGAACCCGGCGAGGGAGCCGATCACGATGCCGACGATCGACACGAGCACCGTCGCGACGAGTCCGACGATGATCGAGTTCTGCGCACCCCAGATGACGCGCGCGTACACGTCGTAGCCCTGCCGGGTGTAGCCCAGCGGGTGACCGGGACGCGGGCCCTCGTCACTGAAGTCGAGGTTGGACGCGCGGGGGTCGACGTGCGTGAACAGCCCCGGGAAGATCGCGACGACGAGCACGATCAGGATGAGGACCGAGGAGATCCAGAAGGTCGGACGCCGGCGCATGGCCTCCCACGCGTCGGTCCAGGTCGAACGGGTCTTCTCGTCCTCGTTGACCTGGTCCACCGCCTGGAGCGGGGTCTCCTCGATCGGCGCGACGTAGTGCGTCGCGGAGCGGGGTTCGGCGTTACTTGGCATAGCGGATCCTCGGGTCCAGGACGGCGTAGAGCAGGTCGACCAGGAGGTTGGCGAGCATGAAGATGATGACCATCACGGCGACGAAGGACACGACCGTGGGTCCCTCGCCGAGCTTGACGGCTCGGAACACCGTGCCGCCGACACCGTTGATGTTGAAGATGCCCTCGGTCACGACCGCGCCGACCATCAGGTTGCCGATGTCGACACCGAGGTACGTCACGACGGGGATGAGCGAGTTGCGGAAGATGTGCACCCCCACGACTCGGCGGCGGGGCAGGCCCTTGGCCGTGGCCGTCCGCACGAAGTCCGCGCTCATGTTCTCCGCGACACTGGCGCGGGTGAGGCGCACGATGTACGCGAACGACACGCTCGCGAGCACGATGGCGGGGAGCACGAGCTCCGACCACGGCGCCTGACCCGACACCGTCACGCGGAACAGCCCGAGCTGGATGCCGAAGACGTACTGCAGCAGGAAGCCGACGACGAAGGTCGGCACCGAGATGAGCAGCAGCGACACGACGAGCGCCGTGGCGTCGAACCACTTGCCCTTCTTCAGGCCCGCGATCACGCCGACCACGATGCCCGCGACGGCCTCGAAGACCAGGGCGAGGATGGCCAGGCGCGCGGTGATCGGGAACGCCGAGGCGAGCTGCTGCGCCACGGGCAGACCCGAGTACGTCACGCCGAGGTCGCCCTTGAAGACGCCGCCGATCCACAGCAGGTACTGCACGATGAACGGCTTGTCGAGGTTGTACTGCTGGCGGAGCTGCTCGATGACCTGCGGCGCCGGCTGCCGGTCGCCGAACAGCGCGGCGATGGGGTCTCCGGGCAGCGAGAAGACCATGAAGTAGATGAGGAACGTGGCCCCGAAGAAGACGGGGATGAGTTGCAGGAGGCGCTTGCCGAGGTACCAGAGCATCAGATCGCTCGGTCCTGCGCGGCGCGCATGTCGTTCAGGTTCATGTCGTGAGGGGTGGACGGCTCGCGGGTCGGCACGGGTGTCCGGTGCGGGCGGCGGCGCCCGCAGTGGTGGGGAAGGTGTTACCGCCGTGGTACGGGGGCCCGGAGACCGTGTGGTCTCCGGACCCCCGTCCGGTGGCCGCGGAGCAGGATACCTGCTCGCGGTGTGTCTCCGTGGTGGAGACGGGTGTTACTTGGTGACCTCGATGTCGTAGTACAGCGGCACGGAGTCCCAGCCGAACTTGACGTTCGTGACGTTGTCCGGAGCCCAGACGCCGGTCACGTTGGAGTACCAGAGGGGGATCTCCGGCAGGTCCTGGAACAGGAGCTCCTGGGCCTGGTCGAAGTACTTGTTGCCCTCTTCGACCGACGACGCCGAACGGCCCTTGGCGAGCAGCTCGTTGTACTCGGCCGAGTCGTAGCGGGCGTAGTTGCTCGAGGAGCCCTTGCCCATGGTCGGGCCGAGGAAGTTGTACAGCGACGGGTAGTCGGCCTGCCAACCGGTGCGGCTGCCGCCCGTCAGCTTGTCCTGCGTCTGGATGTCCAGCGCTTCCTGGAAGGTCGGGATCGCGTTGCCCTCGGCCTTGATGTCGAGCGTGTTCGCGATCGAGTTCGTGACCGCGGTCACCCATGCCTCGTGTCCGCCGTCGGCGTTGTACGAGATGGTGAGGGTCTCGTCGTACGGGGCGATGTCGTTCGCCTCGGCCCAGAGCTTCTTCGCCTCGTCCGGGTTGTACTCGAGGACGTCGGCGCCCTCGAGGTCGTCCGACCAGCCGTCGATGACCGGGGACGTGAAGTCCTTGGCCGGGGTGCGGGTGCCGTCGAAGATCTTGTCCGTGATCTGCTCACGGTTGATCGCCATCGAGACGGCCTCGCGACGGAGCTTGCCCTCCTCGCCCTTCCAGTGGTCGAGGTAGTAGGGCAGGTAGAAGCCCTGGAAGATCGCGGCGGCCTGGTTGACGTTCGAGTCGGGGAAGTCCGACTTGTACGTCGCGAAGGCGGCGTCCGGGATCGCGTCGAGGACGTCGAGGTTGCCACCCTGCACATCCGCGTAGGCGGTGTCCTGCGTGGTGTAGAACGTGATCGTCAGACCACCGTTCTTGGGCTTGCGCTTGCCTGCGTAGTCCTCGTTCGTGACGAGCTTGATCGACTGGTTGTGCGTCCACGCACCCTCGCCGTCGAGCTTGTACGGACCGTTGCCGACCGGGTTCTCACCGAAGGCCTTGGTGTCGTCGTAGAAGGACGACGGCAGCGGCATGAAGGCCGAGTAGCCGAGCGACAGCGGGAAGTCCGACTGCGCCGACTTCAGCGTGACGGTGAACTCGTCGTCGCTCTTGACCTCGAGGCCGGTGAGCTCGGAGTCCTCGTCGGCGCTGTAGCCCTCGATGTTCTCGAAGAAGTAGCTCGCGCCCTGCGCGTTCGACTTCTGGGCCGCCCAGTTCCACGCCTTCGTGAACGACTCGGCCGTGACCTTCTCGCCGTTGGTGAAGGTGTAGTTCGTGTTGAGCGTGATGTCGTAGGTCTTGGAGTCATCGGTGTCGATGCTCTTCGCGACCTCGTTCACCGGCTTGCCGTCGGCGTCGTAGGAGATGAGCCCCTCGAAGATCGACGTGATGATCTTGCCGCCACCGGTCTCGGTGGAGTTCGACGGGATGAGCGGGTTCTGGGGCTCGGAGCCGTTCGTGGTGACGATTCCGGACGCGTTCGTCGAGCCCGAGTCACCGCCGTTGCCGCTGCCGTTGCTGGAGCAGCCGGTCAGGGCGATTGCTGTGGCCCCGAGCACGGCGAGGGCAGAGAGCCCAGCGCGCTTCTTGATCAAGGTTCCTCCTGGTGCATGGGACGCGCCAGGCACAGAGGTGCTGCCGGGCGCGTTTGTCCTTGCACTGTAGGCAGTGCTCGGACCCCCGACCAAACCCTGCGGCCATCGGTTACAAACCGGAAACCAACTTGCAGGATCGTTGCGGGAGGATGCAAGATTCGGGCGCTCTCGCCTGGCCGATGCGAGATTGTTGCTTCTGCAACGAAGTTGTTGCACGAGCACACACGCATGTGCAAGCCGAGCACCGCTCGTCCGCGGTGGAGCGCTCCGACCTCGCGACACCCTGACACCCACCGTCGACGTCGGCTGGACGCGGTCGTGCCCCGCCCGGAACACCGGACGGGGCACACCCTACGCGTTCAGCCGTCGGCGTGCGGTCGTGTGACCTGGGCCGAGGTCGAGCGGATCACGCGAACGCCTCGATCGGCGGGCAGGCGCACACCAGGTTGCGGTCGCCGTACGCCTGGTCGATCCGACGGACCGGCGGCCAGTACTTCCGCGCGCTGATGCCGGGCACCGGGTAGACCGCCTGCTCCCGCGTGTACGGGTGCGTCCACTCGCCCGAGATCGCCGACGCCGCGGTGTGCGGCGCGTGCACGAGCGGGTTGTCGTCCGCCGGCCACTCCCCACGCTCGACGGCAGCAGCCTCGGCCCGGATCGCCAGCATCGCGTCGACGAAGCGGTCGAGCTCGGCCAGGTCCTCGCTCTCGGTCGGCTCGACCATGAGCGTTCCGGCGACCGGGAACGACATCGTCGGCGCGTGGAACCCGTAGTCGACGAGGCGCTTCGCGACGTCGTCGACGGTGATGCCCGACGACTCACGCAGGGGTCGCAGGTCGAGGATGCACTCGTGCGCGACCAGGCCCGACTCCCCCGTGTAGAGGACCGGGAACGCGTCGCGGAGGCGTGCCGCGACGTAGTTCGCCCCGAGCACCGCGGCCTCGGTCGCACGGGTCAGCCCCTCGAGCCCCATCATCCGGACGTAGGTCCAGGTGATCGGCAGGATGCTCGGGCTGCCGTACGGCGCCGCGGACACCGGGCCGCCGGCGTGGGCGAGGCGGCCGTCCGCGTCGGCTGCGGTCGCCCCGGTACGGCGGTCGTCCTGCTGCGCCATCGGGTGCCCGGGCAGGAACGGTGCGAGGTGCGCCTTCGCCGCGACCGGCCCGACACCGGGACCGCCGCCGCCGTGCGGGATGCAGAAGGTCTTGTGCAGGTTGAGGTGCGAGACGTCGCCACCGAAGTCGCCGAACCGGGCGTGCCCGAGCAGCGCGTTGAGGTTCGCGCCGTCGACGTAGACCTGCCCGCCGGCCTCGTGCACGGCGTCGCAGACCTCGCGCACGTCGTGCTCGTACACACCGTGCGTGGACGGGTAGGTGATCATGAGCGCCGCGAGCTGCTCGCCGTGCTGTGCGGTCTTCGCCCGCAGGTCGGCGAGGTCGACGTTGCCGTCCTCGTCGCACGCGACGACGACGACCCGCATGCCCGCGAGGACCGCCGACGCCGCGTTCGTGCCGTGGGCACTCGACGGGATGAGGCACACCGTGCGGTCGAGGTCCCCGCGGGAGCGGTGGTACCCGCGGATCGCCAGCAGGCCCGCGAGCTCGCCCTGGCTGCCCGCGTTCGGCTGCAGAGACACGGTGTCGTAGCCGGTGACCTCGGCGAGCCAGGTCTCGAGGTCGCCGATCATGTCGAGGTAGCCGTCGACGTCCGACCGCGGTGCGAACGGGTGCACGTTGGCGAACTCCGGCCAGGTCACCGCCGCCATCTCGGTCGCCGCGTTGAGCTTCATCGTGCAGCTGCCGAGCGGGATCATGCCGCGGTCGAGCGCGTAGTCCTTGTCGGCGAGGTGCTTGAGGTACCGCATCATGCGCGTCTCGCTCCGGTGCGCGCTGAAGACGGGGTGCGTCAGGTACCCGCTGCTGCGCAGCAGGTCGGCCGGGAGGCCCGTGGACGCGTCGCGCACGGCCGTCTCGGCCGCCGGCACGGTCGCGTCCACGACCCCGAGCACGTGCGCGAGGGCGCTCACGTCGTCCGGCGTGGTCGTCTCGTCCACCGAGAGCTGGAAGGTGTCGGCGTCGACGAGGTGGAGCAGGTAGCCGGCGTCGCGTGCTGCGTCGACCACCGCGCTGGCACGCCCCGGCGCGTGGAGCGTCAGCGTGTCGAAGAACCGGTCGTGCACGACCTGGACCCCGGCGTCGCGGGCGACCCCGGCGAGCGCCGTCGTCGTCCGGGCGACCCGGTCGGCGATGAAGCGCAGGCCCTCGGGCCCGTGGTAGACCGCGTACATCGACGCCATCACGGCGAGCAGCACCTGCGCGGTGCAGATGTTGCTCGTCGCCTTCTCGCGCCGGATGTGCTGCTCGCGGGTCTGCAGGCTCAGGCGGTACGCCATCTGACCGTCGGCGTCGAAGGACACCCCGACGAGTCGCCCGGGCAGCTGACGCTCGAGTCCGGCGCGCACGGCGAGGTACCCGGCATGCGGGCCACCGAAGCCGAGCGGGACGCCGAAGCGCTGGCTCGTGCCCACGGCGACGTCGGCGCCGAGGTCGCCGGGGCTGGCGAGGAGCGTCATCGCGAGCAGGTCCGCCGCGACGACGGCGATGCCGCCACCGGCGTGGACGCGCTCGATCGTGGCAGACGGGTCGACGATGCGCCCGGAGGCACCGGGGTACTGCAGGACGACACCGAAGGCGCCCTCGAGCTGCTCGTCACTCGGCCCCTCGGCTGCGTCGAACGTGCGGAGCGTGATGCCCACGGCGTCGGCGCGGTGGTCGAGCAGCGCGCGGGTCTGGGGCAGCAGGTCGGCGTCGACGAGGAACGCGTCACCCTTCACCTTGGATGCGCGACGGGCGAGGAGCATGCCCTCGACGACGGCGGTCCCCTCGTCGAGCATGGACGCGCCGGCGGTCGCCATGCCCGTCAGGTCAGACACCATCGTCTGGAAGTTGATGAGCGCCTCGAGCCGGCCCTGAGAGATCTCCGGCTGGTACGGCGTGTAGGCCGTGTACCAGCTCGGGTTCTCGAGGACGTTGCGCTGCACCACGGCGGGTGTGTGGGTGCCGTGGTAGCCGAGGCCGATCATGGCGCGGCGCACGGTGTTGCGCGCGGCCTTGGTCCGGAGCTCGGCGAGCGCCTCGGTCTCGCCGACCGCGGCGGGGATCGAGGAGCGCTCCGTCGGCGCGGCATGGATCGACTCGGGGATCGCTGCACGGACGAGGGCGTCGAGCGACGGCTGCCCGACGGCGTCGAGCATGGTGCGCTGGTCGGCCGCGGTCGTGCCGATGTGGCGGTCGGCGAAGGACGTCTGCAGGTTCTGGTCGGCGGTCGTCATGCGAGGGACGCCCGGTACGCGTCGTGGTCCATGAGGTCCTCGGGGAACGAGGTGCCGTCGACCTTGAGCTTGACCAGCCAGCCGGCGCCGAACGGGTCCTGGTTGACGGTGTCGGGGGCGTCGACGACGGCGTCGTTGATCGCGACGACCTCGCCCTCGATCGGGGCGAAGAGTTCGCCGACGCTCTTCGTCGACTCGATCTCGCCCATCTGGTCGCCGGCGGTCGTGCTGGTGCCGACGGCGGGGAGCTCGACGTAGACGACGTCACCGAGCTGCTCGGCGGCGTGGTCGGTGATGCCGACGGTCACGGTGTCGCCCTCGACGAGGATCCACTCGTGGTCGGCGGTGTACTGGAGTGCGGTCTGGTCGGTCACGGGGATCAGCCTCTCGGGGTGCGGCGGTAGAAGGGGAACGGGGTGACGGTGCAGGGGACGGCGGTGCCGCGGACGTCGATGTGCAGGACTCGTCCCCCGTCGGTCTGGGCACCGTCCTGCGGCGAGACCGCGGCGAGCGCGGCCGGGTCGACGAACGCCATCGCGACCGGGTGACCGAGCGTGGGCGAGAGCGCACCCGAGGTGACCGTGCCGACGACGGCGCCGTCGAGCAGGACGTCGTAGCCGGCGCGCGGCGCACGGCGACCGGCGGTGACGAGCCCGACGAGCACGCGGGCGTCCTCGCCGGGGACGACCCCGGCCGCGCCGACGAAGTCGCCGTCCTGCGCCACGACCCGACCGAGGCCCGCCTGCGCGGGCCGGACGTCGGTGGACAGCTCGTGGCCGTAGAGCGGCATGCCGGCCTCGAGCCGCAGGGTGTCCCGCGCCGCGAGCCCGGCGGGGACCACGCCGCGGTCGGCACCGGTCTCGAGCAGCGCCTCCCAGAGGGACGGCGCGACCGAGGTGTCGCTGTAGATCTCGAAGCCGTCCTCGCCGGTGTACCCGGTCCGTGCGACGAGGACCTCGGCGCCGTCGAACAGCGCGTGCAGGACCCGGTAGTAGCGGAGCTCGTCCAGCGGGGTCTCCGGTTGCAGGCGGTCGGCCACGACCAGGGCATCGAGCGTGCCCGCGGCGGCCGGGCCCTGGATCGCGACGAGCGCGGTGGTGTCGGAGTCGTCGGAGACCACGACGTCGAAGCCCGCGGCACGCCCGGTCAGTGCGGCGACCGCCACCTCACGGTTCGCCGCGTTCGCCACCACGAGGAACACGTCCTCGCCCGTGCGGTACACGACGAGGTCGTCGAGGATGCCGCCGTCCTCCGCCAGCAGCAGCGAGTACTTCGCGCGACCGACCGGCATCGCGCCGAAGGACCCGGCGAGCGCGTGGTCGAGGAACGGCACGGCGTCGGGACCGGTCACGCCGACCTCGGCCATGTGCGACAGGTCGAAGACGCCGGCCGCCTGCCGCACCGCGTGGTGCTCGGCGAGGTCGGACGAGTACCGGACGGGCATCCGGTACCCGGCGAAGTCGGTGAAGCTCGCACCGGCGGCCTGGTGCGCGGCTTCCAAGGGAGAGGAACGCATGACGGAGTTCTCCTGGCATCGGCAGGACCCGACGGCCATCGTCGGGTGGGAACTCCCCCTCTGTCATGGGCCTGAGAGTTTCACCGCGGCCCGTGAGGTCCGGCGGCTTTCACCGTGGGCGAGACGTCGCGCGGGCCCGGGCGGGGACGCGTGTCTGCTTTTCAGAGTGGCCTGTCCGCTGCGGTGTGGGACCTGAGAGATTGACGGGGAGGTTGCTCCTTCGGTGCCGTGCGCGTGCGCTCGGCTCTCCCGCGGCGGGTGTGCGGCCGGTGTTGAGTTGTGCACGCCGAGCATACCGACCCCGCGTTTCCGGCATGTGTCGTGGCACGGCGTCCACCGTCTCGTAGGATTCGGGGATGGCAGGACAGCGATCGCGCCCCCGGGGGCAGCTCGAGCAGGCGGTCCTCGAGACCCTGCGGGCCGCTGCCGACGCCGGGGACCGGGCCGGGTGCACGGCCCGCCAGGTGCTCGACGCCTTCCCGGAACCGCGTCCGGCGCTGACGACCGTCCTCACCGTGCTCGATCGCCTCGGGCGCAAGGGCCAGGTCGAGCGACAGGAGCACGACGACGCCCCGCTGACGTTCCGCGCCGTGCACAGCCGTGAGCAGCAGACGGCGTCGCTCATGTCGAGCGCGCTCGCCGCCGCCTCGGACCGCGAGGCCGCGCTGCTCCAGTTCACCGGATCGCTCGCCTCGGACGACCTCGACGTCCTGCGCCGCGCCCTCGACGCCCGATCCCGCTCCTGAGGGAGATCCCGCAGTGGTCGTGGCCGGCGTCGTCCTCATCGCCCTCGCCCTCGTCGTCGTGGCGGTCGCGCCGCGCGTCCTGACCCGGTCCGCGTGGACGATCGACCGCCCGCGCACGGCCCTGGTGTCCTGGTCGGTCGCGGTCCTGCTCGGCGTGGTCGGCTTCGTCGTCGGGACCGCCCTGGTCGTCGTGGCGAACCGCCCCGTCTCCGACCCGTTCCGGCTCGGAGAGTCCCCGACGCACGGTCTGAACCTCGGCGTCGCGCTGCTCGCGGTGGCCGCCTTCGTCGTCGCCGTGCGCGTCCGGCCGGGCCCCGAGCACGAGGCGGTGCGCGAGGCGATGCGGTCCGGCTCCGCCCCGCACCGTCGGATCGACGGCACCACCGTCGCCCTGGTCGAGGCGGACCACGCGCTCGCGTGCGCCGTCCCCGGTCGCTCCGGCGGGGTGCTCGTCAGCACCGGGCTCGCGGACCTGCTGCGGACCGACGAACTGGAGGCCGTGGTCGCCCACGAACGCGCCCACCTGACCCAGCGCCATGCGGTCGCCGTCGCGATCGCCGAGTCGATCGAGCGTGCGGTTCCGTGGGTGCCCGGCGCGCGCGCCATGGCGCGCTCGACGCGCGTCCTCGTCGAGTTCGCCGCCGACGACGCGGCGGCCCGACGGGTCGGACGTGACGCCCTGCGCCGGGCCGTGCTCGTGGCGGACGGGACGAGTGCGCTCGGGGCGATCCGCGCCTCCCGGCTGAGCTGACCGCACCCGACGCGCCTGTCGGAGGCAGGGCATAGGGTGGCTGGCACCGTGAAGCCACTGACCGAAGCAGACATCCGTTCGTCGTTCGTGAACGCCACCCCGGACGAGCTCGAGCAGCTCCCCATCCCGGGGCTGCACGAGATGCTGTGGGACGAGCGTGAGTTCCTCGGCTGGCGCGACCCGCAGGCCGCGCGCCGGGGCTACATCGTGTCCTGGATCGACGACCGCCCGGTGGGCATCGTCGTCCGGTCCGCCGGTGGCTCCCTGCGCCCGGGCATCGCCGCGATGTGCTCGTTCTGCCACTCGCCGCAGCCGGCGACGCAGGTCCGCCTGTTCTCCGCCGCCCGCGCCGGGGAGTCGGGCCGGAACGGCAACACGATCGGCTCGTACATCTGCGAGGACCTCGGGTGTTCGATGCTGATCAGGACCGCGCCGCCGCACCTCAACCCGCCGGCGACGATCGCCATGCGCGGCGAGGCACTGCTGCAGCGGGTGCGGAACTTCACCGAGGACGTCTCGAAGACCGCGTGAGCCGGTTCGACACCGCACGGTGGGCCGTCGTCGAGGAACAGGGCGACGGGCGCTGGCGGCTGAGCATCCGCGACGAGGCGGACGACGAGCTCGGAGCGCTCGGCCTCGGGGTCGAGGGTCCGTGGGACCCGGACGTCGAACCGCACGTGGCATTCGTGCTCGTGCAGCTCGGCCTGACCCTGCGCGGCGCCCGGCCGTGGCACGAGGACGAGCTCGGCGACCAGCGGGCACCCGTGCTGCCACTCGGCTGAGCGTCGTGTGTCCCGGGGCACACCGCGATGCCGTGGCGGGCCGCCGGCGATCGGCCGCTCCTAGGTTCGACCCCGTGACCGCCGCTCGACCGACCTCCCTCGCCGTCCTACTCGCCCTGCTGACGACGATCCTGCTCGGCGGGTGCACCAGGGGGTTCCTCGAGACCCCACCGCCCTCGGGGTCGGAGGACGCCCTCACGGCCCTGCTCGACGAGCTCCGAGCGCTGTCCGACGTGGCCGGTGCCGAGGGCGACATCCGCCAGGTCGACGTGAAGGACGACCCGGACGACTGGCTCGCCGAGGTCACCGTGCACGCGCGGTCGAACGACCTCGGCGTGGCGGCCGAGGTGCGTGGCGCGGCGTCGGCCCGAGGGACCGCCCCCGTGCCCGGCACGACACTCGTCGTCGGCCTCTCGGTGCCGTCCGGGAACGACGAGGCGGCGGCGGTCGTCGACCCGCTCGATGCGGGGCTGGTCGACGTGGTGGACCGGCTGCGGACCGAGCCGTTCGTCCGCACGGTCCGTGCCGATCGGTACGCGACACGGGTGACCGCGGAGGGGCTGTCGTCCTGGACCGAGCCCGTGCGCCGGGTGCGAGCGGACGCCGGCGGGCGCGCGGTGACCGTGGAGTCCGGAGAGTCCTCCGTCGAGGTCGACGCGGTGCAGCCCGGGGCAGCCCTGCTCGGCGTGCTCGACCGGATCGGCGCCAGGGACGTCCACTACGAGGCCGGGACCCGGTACGGCCGACGTGCGCAGACCGGACCGACACGACCCTCCTTGCGTGCGACCGTCGGCGACCCGGCGGCCACCGCCACCACGCTCGCCACGACGGCGGACGAGGCCGCCGAGGACGGGACCGCCCCGCGCACGTCGTTCTCGCTGCTGGGTCCGGGCAGCACCGAGTCCACGACGGTGGGCTCGCTCGGACTCCCCCTCGGGTCTGCGGAACCGCAGGACCTCGAGGCTCCGGACCTGCCGTGGGCAGCGGCCGACGTGACGGCGGAGACCCAGGCCGTGCGGGCCCTCGCCGCGGCGTCCGTGGCGCAGACCGGTGTCGAGGCCGAGGTGACGACGACCATCGAACGGTGTGCGGCGGACCGTCGCGAGGCGCTCGGGCACGAGCAGGGGACGCGAGCCGTCGCGACCGCCCTGGTACCGGTGTTCCACGTCCACGAGGACGCCCAGGTGCCGTTCGACCGGGTGACGGCGACGTGGACCGCCGCGGGACTGGCCGCGAGCGGGCGGGCGACGGGGCTCGACCTGTGGACCGCTGTCGACCCGGAGCCGCACGGCGTCGCCGGTGCGGACATCCGCGGCACGGCTGACGGTCTGCACCTGCACGTCCGGTCCGTCTGCGTCCGCTGACGGAACCGTCCGGTGTCGTCTCCGCACGCTGACGGAACCGTCCGGTGTCGTCCCGGCGCGTTGACGTCGCCCGCGGCCGGGGCGGCACCCGGCCTCAGGGCTCGGTGGCGGCGATGAAGTTCCGGAGGATCTCGCGGTCGTCGTCCGCCCGGACCGCCCACACCAATTCACTGCGGTGCGGGTCGTCCCGCAGCGGCAGCAGCACCACGTCGTCCGGTGCGGCGAGCGTCGCGCTCTCGGGCGCGACCGTCACACCGAGACCGGCCCCGACCAGGTGCAGCACGGTGGCCCACGTCGTCGCTTCCTGCACGACCTCCGGGCGGCGTCCCTCGGCGATCACCGGTGCGAGGTTCCGCTCGGTCGCGACGGCGCCCGCTGCCGCGGGGAAGAACACGAACGGGTCGTCGACGAGCTCGCTCCCGTCGATGGAGGCCCGCTCCGCCAGCCGGTGCCCGCGTGGAACGGCGGCGACGAAGGGCTCCGAGCGGAACGGCAGGAACCGGACCGCCGGGTGCGGGTCGGGGTCGCGCAGGACCGCCAGGTCGAGCTCGCCGCGCATGATCCGCGCGAGCAGCGTCGACGAGTATCCCTCGGTGAGCTCGACGCGGACGAGCGGGTACCGCTGCCGGAACGCCTGGACGCGCTCGATCGGACCGAGCGGCAGCGCGGACACCACGAAGCCGACGTCGAGACGCCCGGCCTCCCCGCGACCGACCCGCACGACCTCGTCGAGGTCCCGCTGCGCCTGGTCGAGCAGCGAGCGCGCCCGTCCCTGCAACACGCGCCCGGCCGCGGTCAGCGCGACACTGCGCGACGTCCGGAGGAACAGGTCCACGCCGAGGTCGCGTTCGGTGCGACGGATCTGCTGAGACAACGCCGGCTGGGCGATGCGCAACCGCTCGGCAGCACGCCCGAAGTGCAGTTCGTCGGCGACGGCCAGGAACGCCCGCAGCTGCCGCAGGTCGACATCCATGCACGCAGCCTATCGATCCACGCGAACGAGTATTGGACGCAACAGGAATGCCGACCGAGGATGGGTCCATGCCCCAGACCACGCCCACGCGCACGCCCACGCCCACGCCCACGCTCACCATCGCTGAACTCGGATCCGCCGCGGACGCCGACGCGTTCCGTACCCTCAACGAGGCCTGGATCGAGCGGTACTTCACGCTCGAGGACGAGGACCGTGCGATCCTCGGCGACCCGGTCGGTCGGATCGTCGCTCCGGGCGGCGCGGTGTTCGTCGCACGGCTGGACGACGAGGTCATCGGCTGCATCGGGATCATGCCGGTCGGAGAGCAGGTGTTCGAACTCGTCAAGATGGCGGTCTCGCCGGCGCACCAGGGCCACGGCACCGGCCGGAAGCTCATCGCCGCGGCGCTCGACCGCGCCCGGGGCCTCGGCGCGCAGCGGATCGCGCTCGAGAGCAACAGCAGCCTGGCGAGCGCCGTCCACCTGTACGAGTCGTTCGGCTTCCGGCACCTCGAGCACGACGAGATCGCGCCGAGCCCGTACGCCCGCGCCGACGTCCACATGGTCCTCGACCTCGTCTGACGCGCAGCCGCTACGCTCGCGACATGGCGACGTACGAGGTGCAGGCCGTCCGTGAGCGCGGCGTGTGGCAGGTGTTCATCGAGGGGACCCCGATCACCGAGGTCCTGCGCTGGCCCTCCGTCGGCCCGGTCGCGCGGGAGTTCCTCGCCATGGACCGCGACGACGACCTGCGGATCCGCGTCGTCGGCCGCAACCAGTACGTCGACGACTGAGCCCAATCGCCCGGACGCCACGGACCCGCTCAGGCGACCCGCGCCTCCCGGCCGGACGCGCAGCGTGCGTCGATCACGCGACGTGCCAGACGAGCCCCTCCTGGGCACTCGACGGGTAGGCCGCCGCGATGCGGTACACGGCCTCGCGCAGGGTCTCCGGTGAGCACGCGAGGTTGAGGCGGGCGAAGCCGCGCCCCTGCGCGCCGAAGCCGAGCCCCGAGTTGAGCGCGACGTACGCGTGCTCGCGGAGCGGCACCGCCGGGTCGTCCCCGAGCCCGATCCCCCGGAAGTCGAGCCACGCCAGGTAGCCCGCCCGCGGCCGCGTGTACACGACGCCGGGCAGGTGCTCGGCGAGCAGGGACCCGAGCAGTCGCTCGTTCGCGACGATCCGGGCGACGACGTCGTCGAGCCAGTCCGTCGCCAGGGTGAACGCCGCCAGGTTGGCGTGCAGCCCGAGGATGCTCGTGCGGCACGCGACCTCGTCCCACAGGTTGTCGAGGAGCGCAGCGGTCCGCTCGTCGCCCGCGACCATCACCGAGCACTTCACCCCGGCCAGGTTCCAGCCCTTGCTCGCGCTGGTCACGCAGACACTGCGGGCGCCAACGGGCTCGGCGACCATCGCGAACGGCGTGAAGCGGACGCCCGGGTGGGTCAGCGGCGCGTGGATCTCGTCGCTGATGACGAGCACGTCGTAGCGCGCGGCCAGCGCGGCGAGGGCTTCGAGGTCGGCCCGGTCGTGCACGAGCCCCATGGGGTTGTGCGGGTTGCAGAGCAGGAAGACGCGGACACCGTCGGCGAAGGCGCGCTCGAGCCCCGCGAGGTCGAGCCGGTAGACGCCCCACTGTTCGGCGAGGGGGACCTCCTCGACCTGACATCGCGCCTCCTCGACCAGCTCGAAGAACGGCGGGTACACCGGCGGCGTGATCGCCACGCGCCCGCCCTCGGGCAGCGCGAGCCGCAGGGACTCGACGATCCCCACGCTGACGTCGGTGGCCAGGTGCACGCGCTCCGGGTCGACCGCCCAGCTCCAGCGGTCGCGGGCGAACTGCGCGAACGCCCGCGCGAGCGGCCCCGGGCCGTCCAGGTACCCGAGGTCCGACTGCTGCACCCGCTCGACCAGCGCCTGGCGGATCGCCGGCGCGACGTCGTGGTCCATCTCGGCGACGAACAGGGGGAGCACGTCGGGCGCGTACCGCGTCCACTTGATGCTCGTCCGGACCCCACGGAGCGTGCCGACCGGGTCCTGCTCGTCGTCCGCCATGCGTCCCAGCATGCACCGGCCGGGAGGCGCGGTGCGAGTCCGCCCGTCATCACACGTCGCACGCACGGTCCCGTCAGCACCCGTGGAGCAGACGACGTCGGGTCCTGCGCCCGCGCCCGACGTCGTCTGCTCCACCGAGCGGCGCTTCCGCCTAGTGTCGGCACCATGAGCACGAGCACCGCCGACAAGGCGACCACCCTCGAACAGCTGCACGAAGCCCCCGAGATCCTGCGCGTCGTGAACGTGTGGGACGCGATCAGCGCGAAGGTCGTCAGCGACCTGCCGGGAACGAAGGCGATCGCGACGGCCGGCCACTCCATCGCCGCGAGCCACGGCTACGAGGACGGCGGGATGCCGCTCGACGTCGCCCTCGCCGGCGCTGCGACGGTGGTCGCCGCGACCGATCTGCCGGTGACCGCGGACCTCGACGACGGGTACGAGGACCCCGCGGAGACGATCCGACGCGCGATCGCCGCCGGGATCGTCGGCGCGAACGTCGAGGACCGCCTCCGTCCGTTCGACGACGCCGTCGCCCGCGTCGCCGCGATCACGGCCGCCGCGGAGGCTGAGGGCGTCGCCTTCCAGCTCAACGCCCGCACCGACGCGATCGTCCGCGGCGGGGACCGACCGATCGACGAGAGCATCGAGGACGCCATCGCCCGCGGGGAGGCGTTCCTCGACAACGGCGCGGCCCTCGTGTTCGTGCCCGGAGCGGTCCAGCGCGACGTCGTCGAACGGCTCGTCGACGGGCTCGGGCGCGGCAAGCTGTCGGTGATCGGCCTGCCCGGCGCGCTCCCCGCCGCCGAGTACGAGGCCCTCGGTGTCGCCCGCATCTCCTACGGACCGCTGACGCAGCGCGTCGCGCTGCGCGCGCTCCGTGACCTGGCGACCGACCTGTACGACGACGGCGTCGTGCCGGAAGACACGCCCGCCCTCAACTGACGCACCACCGGACGGGAGGCGCGGTGCACGCTCGCACCGTGCCTCCCGTCCGTCTTCCTGGACGTTCCGCCGGATGCGACGTATACTGTTCTTTTGGTGCACTGCTGCGAACCCATCTGACTCGCGCACACCAGCCCGTCTCGTACCGACCCGCCGGGTCGCATTCCACCGAGACCACCGCTCAGTCCGACCGGACGAGCTGCACGTCGAGACTCGATGTGCGCGCCCGCAGCCCATGCGTCGCGACGGACCAGGAAGTCCGCCGACCAGGCTCGACCGGGCGCCGAACGACCAGGAAGTACCGCACCACCATGACCAGCAACGACCGCATCACCATCACCGGGACCGCACTCGCGGCTCCCGTCGTCTCCCCCGACCGCATCGCCGAGTTCCCCGTGCGCGAGGACCGCTCGCAGCGCGAGTACCTCGTCCGCATCCCCGCAGACGACCTGCGCCTGTTCGTCACCCGCGACGCCCGTGTGGACGTCGACGGCGAGGCCGGCTGGACCGTCCCGGGCCGCTCGTGGCGGGGCGAAGCGAGCCGGACCATCCTGCTCGCGGGCTCCGTCCGCAAGGGCGAACTCGCACTCGCCGCCTAGTCCTGACACACCATGAACGCCGCCGACCCGCGTCGGCGGCGTTCGTCGTCCGCGGGCGTGGCCTGCGTCAGCTACCGCTGTACGTCGCGGAGTCCTCGGCTCCGCGGAAGCGCGTTCCGCCGTCGGCATCGACCGGTCGGCCGGGACCGGCGCGGCCAGCGGCATCACGGAGCCTGCGGATGAACGCCGGGTCCTCGGGCTCGAGTTCGTCGTCAGGTGCGACCGTGACGCAGAGCTCGCTCGCGGGCCCCACGAGCAGGATCGACGTCGACACGGAACCGTCGTCGCCGACGCTCGGCACGGTGATGGTGTCGGTCCGCCCGTTCGCGCCCAGGACGGCTGCGTAGTCGACGACCGCGTCTGCGATCAGGTCCCCGGTGAGGATCAGACTGGCGTCGTAGTGGATGTACTTCACGTCTCCTCCTCTGTCTCCCCCAACGGTAGGTTCCACACCCACCGCGCCGCTCGGAGGTGTGCGTTCCGTGGCCAGGGGCCCGTCCGGTGCGACGACGCCGCCTCCTCGAACCAGCCGTCACCGACCGTGTTCGTCGGCCGGCCGGTTCCGCAGAACGACCGTTCCCACTTCTGGGGGTGGTCCCCGACCGCTCCGCAGGGTGGACTGGGGACATGCAACCGCTCCACCCCGTCGACACGTCCGCGCTCCTCCGGGTCGAGGTCGTCGACGCCATGATCCGCGTGCTCCGCGCGAACGCGCTGCACGAGGTGTCGTACAGGCACGTCGCCGTCGAGTCCGGGCGCAACGTCGAGGTCGTCACCGAGCTCTTCCCGACCTGGGACGGCCTCCTGCTCGCCACGATCGACCAGTGGAACGACCAGCGCACGACCCCCCTGCTGCCGATCGCCGAGCGCAGCGGCACGATCGTGTTCCTCCGTGCCATCGTCAGCGCGAACGTCGCCGATCCGGCGCTCATGCGCTTCCTGACGTCGACGCTCAACATCGCCGCGACGCCGCACCACCCGCTCGCGCCGATGCTGCACTCGAGGTGGCGGAAATTCCACGCGTTCGTGCTGGGCGCGTTGCAACGGGACATCGAACTGGGACGGGAACCCCACACGATGGAGCCGGCACGCGGCGCCGAGCAGCTCCTCGCCACCTACGAAGGCCTGCAGCTGCAGTCGATGGTGCGTCCGGAGATGGACCTGCTCGAGTCCTTCGACCGCGCCGTCACGCGCCTGCGCGAGGGCTGGTCACGTGAGTACGTGCCGCCGGTGTGGGACCTCGAGACGGTCTGACGGGACTCCGGTCACCGCCCGACGGCCTGCTCGGGGTCGCCGCCGTACGGGGCGCCGTCATGTCGATCTCCCCTCGGGGTACCGCCTCCTGATCGGCCGAGGAACAGACCGCTCGGCTCCACCCCCGACAGAAGCCCGGTCGCCCGACTTCGGCGGGTCCGCCGACTAGTTGTTGAAGCGGAACCACCGACTCATGCAAGTCCGGTGGTGTGGCGACACACGATCGCTGATCTGACGCGTTAGCCGAGGAGTACGGCGATGCTGAATCGAGGTGAGCGAAGGGTTTTTTGCGGACTCGATGCGGATTGGTCACATGTTCACGGCGGGTGTTCGAACAGTAGCGGCAACACTCGTCGTCATGTCGAATGATGCCCTGGACGCTGCCATCGGCCGTCGAGTGCTGGCCATAGTTCGCGAACACCGCTTGACCCACGAACGCGTCGCCGAAGCCGCGGGTATGTCACGGCGTTCGCTACAGCGCAAGCTAGCGGGCGAGCGGTCGTTCGGGACTGCTGCAGGTTCGGTTGACTCGTTCGTTTAGGCCGCGAGTGCGACCTGTGGGTTGATGATCGTCTCGTACTCGACCGGGGTCAACTTCCCCAGACCGCGTTGCCGTCGTTTCCGGTGATAGGTCGCCTCGATCCAGGTGA
>NZ_QKSM01000023.1 GCF_003234185.1 Curtobacterium sp. MCSS17_008 | reverse complement strand
TCACCTGGATCGAGGCGACCTATCACCGGAAACGACGGCAACGCGGTCTGGGGAAGTTGACCCCGGTCGAGTACGAGACGATCATCAACCCACAGGTCGCACTCGCGGCCTGAACGAACGAGTCAACCGAACCTGCAGCAGTCCCGCCGGCGGGCAGTGAGCGCATCGGGCGGCTAGCGGATAAAGCATCGGAAGACCGAACTGGGCAGCATCGTGTGCTCACGCGTGTCGTCGTCGGACGATGATGACGGCGGGGAGCGAGAGCAGCGCGAGCACGGCACCGGCGATCGTCAGCCCGCTGTACGTCGTTGCCGCCATGACAATCCCCGAGAGCGCACCGCCGCTCGCACCCGCGATGGCGATGAGGACATCGACGCTGCCCTGCACCTTCGCGCGCTCGTCAGGCGTGGTCGCGTCGATGATCATCGCGGTACCGGCGATGAGCCCGAAGTTCCACCCGAGACCGAGCAGGATCAGCGTCATCATCGATGCAGCAACGGAGGCACCCAGCGTCGCTCCCGCGATGCCTGAGAGCAGGAGCGCGGCTCCGGAAGCAACCGTCATCGTGGTGGTTCCGACGCGGTCGACGAGGGCTCCGGTGACCAGCGACGGCAGGTACATGGCGGCGATGTGGACACCGATGACCATCCCGACCGCCGAGAGCGCGTGGTGATGCATCTGCATGTGCACAGGGGTCATCGTCATCACGCCGGTCATCACGATCTGTGCGACCACCATCGTCAGCGCTCCGGCCACGACTCCGGGGCGTGTGCGGCGAATCGTGGGCGTCGCTGCATCGTGGACGGTTCCCGCTTCCGTCGCGCCGAGCTGACGGGCGAGTCGCAGCGGATCCGGTCGGAGGAGGAGAGCCAGTGCGATGCCTGCCGCGAGGTACGCGGCCGCGGCGAGGATGAACGGTCCGGCGAGTGGGGGGATGTCCCAGGAGTTCGCGAGTCTTCCCATCGGCTCGACGAGGTTCGGGCCGACGACCGCGCCGAGCGTGGTCGACACCATTGCCACGCTGGCCGCGGTCGCGCGGCGGTGTGCCGGGGCGAGGTCGGTGCCGGCGTACCGCGCTTGCAGGTTCGTTGCCGTCCCTGCGCCGTAGACCAGCAGTGAAGCGAACAGCAACGCTGGACTGTCTAGGCGGGCAGCCACGACGACACCGATCGCGCCGACCCCTCCGGCCAGGAATCCGCCACTGAGCCCGGGGCGTCGTCCGTACCGGTTGCTCACTCGTCCGACGATGAACGCGGTGATCGCGGAGCCGAGGGTCAGCACCGCGGCAGGCAGGCCTGCGGCCGCGTCGCCGCCCAGCATGTCCTCCGCGAGCAGCGCGCCGACGGTGACTCCCGCGGCGAGGCCGGCTCCGCCGAGGACCTGTGTCGCGACCACCGCGACCAGTGCCCGCTGCTGCGCTGCAGCTCGGATGACCTCGCGGTCGTTTGGCGTGATGTTCCCCAGGGTGCTCTCCATGGCTGCTTCCGAGTCCTCCGGTCCGTTCCGATGATCTCGTCAGTGTGCTGTCATGGGTCTGTGCCGTTCAACCATGACACCCTCGTCGGGGTCCACCTCGCTCGTGACCTGGCGAACCTGCCCCAGGACGGTGGCTGGACCGACCGCGCCGTCGAACAGGTGCTGCGTGAAGCGTTCGTCCGGGGAGCGGTCGTCGATGCTGCTACCGCCGCCAATCTGATCCAGCTCGCCAGCCGTCTGCGGTCGGTGTTCACGGCGACGGAGACTGCCGCACGGGTGACGTCGGTCAACGAGTTGCTCGCTGAGAGCGTGCGGACGGTCTCGATCGCCGAACACGATGGGCTACCCCTGCACCTGCACTTCGCTTCCCCCGACGGCGACCTCGTCGGTCGTGTCACGGCGATGACCGCCGGTGGTCTCGCGGTCTTCGTCGTGGAAGCCGGCGGTGAGCGGCTCGGCACGTGCGCACGTCAGGGCTGCGGGAACGTGTACGTGGACATCAGCAAGAACTGTCGCCGCGCGTACTGTTCGGCGCGTTGCGGGAATCTGGATGCCGTGCACCGGTACCGCAGTCGACGCCGGCACTGAGATCACGATCACGAGGCGGCCGACGCGGGTCGCGCGTCCGCCGCCTCGCGGGGCGCGAAGCGCTAACTGTTGTCCGGGCCTCCGTCAGCGGGGGCACCGCCGCCGGGTCCGCCGCTGCTCGCTGCCTGCTGCTCGACGCTGTTGGCGTAGTCGTTGGACGGGTCGCGGTAGATGGTATGGACGTGCCCCCAGCCGGAGGTGCTGACACCGTCGATGTCGGCGCCGGCGGATCCGTTCTGTGACTGGAACGCGAGGTAGACGTTCGGGCCGGATATGGAGAAGTTGATGCCGTCGCCGCTCGACATGTCGTACGTGGTCTCGCCGGACCAGGCGATGACGGTGTCGTCGAGGGTTGCCTCGATTTCCGCACGGGTGGTGGCGGCGCTCTGGGCATCGGCCATGCCTGACCAGTTGGCGATCAGATCGAGAAGGAGCTTGCGCTGTTCGTCGGTGAGGTCGGATCCGGAGAGTCCGGTTCCGGTGGTGTAGTCGCAGGTGTCACCGGGGGCGCACATGGTGACCTCGCCGGAGGTGAGGGTCTGTTGCTGCTCGGTGGTGAGGCTGTCGTAGAACGCGAATGCGTCCTCGTAGATGCTCCCGAAGGTCTGCACCTCGTCGCCGTCAGAGTTCTTGTACATGGCCGGCTGCATGCCGAGGTGCGTGGGGGCGAAGGTGATCGCGTCCGAGGAGCCGTCGAGGGTGGCGTTGATGCCGAGGTGGTGGCCACCGAACTGGACCTCGTAGGCGCTGTTGTCGGACGCGTCGCCGAAGAAGGCGATGTAGTACTGGCCGAGGGAGTCCTCGGTGCTGCTGCTGTTGTCCTTCAGGTACTGGTCGCCGCCGATGATGTCGACGACCTGCTGGTAGCCGTCGTCGCTGAGGAGCGCTTCGAGTACCTGCATTGCAGCGACCTGCTGCTCCTCGGTCAGGTCCGCGACGTTGAGGCCAGCACGCTGAACGAACGTGACGGGGAAGTTCGACCAGGACGTGGTCTTCGTCTCGTCGTCGTAGTCGTAGGTGACGGCCTCGACCTGCTCGTCGCTGAGTGTGGCCAGGAACGCCTTCACTGCGGCGGTGGTGTCGTCGATGGTCTCCTCGGTCGTGTCCGCGTCCGACTCGGTGACCTCGGTCGACGCTGCTGCGACCGTCGAGGTCGACGAGGAGCTGCTGCTGGACGAGGAGTTGAGGCTCGAGGAGGTGGATCCGGTCGCGGCACAGCCGGCGAGGGCGATGCCGGCGGCGAGGAGCAGGCTCGACCCGAGGAGGAGCGTGCGGCGGCGGCGCTTGGGAGTGAGCTTGGGCTTCGTCATGGGCAGAACCGTAGAGCGGTACCTGTGCAAATTGAGATGTGCAGAATTTGGGTTCCGTAAGAGAGCACATGGCTGGCCCATGGAAAGTGCACAGCTACTCGCATGCACGCCTCGAGATCTCGAGGAACCGGGCAGTCCCAGCGAGAACTGTTCGATCGGTGATCGGTGATCGGTTATCCCGACCAGCTTCCCTCGTATCGGGGTGGGGTGACGATCACACTGCGCTCCTCGGGTTCGCCGCTGTTGCTGCCGTTCTGACCGTGATTCCGGGCCTGGACACCAGCTGGTGCTCCGCTCGGCACTGACGCAATCGCACCGCCACGCAGCCGTCACGGCGCTCGGGGTGAGCGTCGGCGCGCTGGCCTGGGGTGCTGCCGCCGCGGTCGGTGCGGCCACGCTGTTGGCTGCTTCCAAGCTGGTCTACCGTGCACTGACGATCGTCGGGTCGGGGTACATGGCCTACCTCGGCGTCATACTCATCGTCCGCAGCTTCCGCCACGAGCCCGTCACTCTCGACCAGGCGGCTCCCCTGATGCCGCTGTGGCGGAGCTTCCTCACCGGGGCGTGGACGCGAACCTGCTCAACCCAAAAATCGGCGCGTTCTACGTCGCCACGATCCCGCAGTTCACCCCCGAGGGCGCTTCACACCTCGGGATGGGGCTGCTCCTGGCAGGAGTGCACGACGTCATCGGTCTGCTCCGCCCCATCCGAACCTACAGCAGTCCCTCCTGTTCCCCGCCACCAGCCGTAGCTCACTCGTCCCTTCTGGCCCTAGTCGGTCCTGGGCTTCATCGGTGGGGGTGGTCACTGCGCAATCTCAGGCTCGCGGCGGCTAGTGCGTTGACGACGTGTGCGGCGGGTTCCGATGGATCCAGTCATGCCGGAGACGTCGTTGGCGAAGAACACGCAGACGGCGGCGATGACGCAGGTGAGCGTGAATCCTCCGGCGACGAGCCATGGGTCGCCACCGAGCACGAGCAGGAGTGCGGTGGCTGCCGTCGGCACGTACCCGCCGACGATGGAGGACAACTGGTAGGCGAGGGAGAGTCCGGTATAGCGCACGTCGGTGCCGAAGAGTTCGGAGAAGAACACGGACTGCACCGCGAACATCATCGACGGGACCAGCACGTAGAGCAGGCAGAACGCCAGGATCGCGGCTCCGACTTGGCCGGTGTTGAACAGCCAAAACATCGGGAAGGCGAGGACGGCGCCGAGGATCGCCCCGGTCATGTAGATGCGCTTGCGGCCGACGCGGTCTGACAGCCACCCGTAGAAGGGGACCGCGAAGAAGCTCAGTGCAGACGCGATCAGCATGCCGTACAGCCCGACCTGCGATGACATCCCGACGACTTTGTAGACGTAGTAGATGCCGAAGGCGTTGATGACGTTCGATGACACTGCCTCGCCGAGGCGCGCGCCGAACGCGAGTGCCAGGTTCCCGGGGTACTTGCGGAGCACCGTCACGAGCGGGATCTTGGGTGCCTCGTTGGTCGCTTCGCGGCGGGCGCGTGCTCGTTCGAACTCGGGGCTTTCGCTTACCTTGAGGCGGATGATGAGGCCGACTGCGAGGAGGGCGAACGACAGCAGGAACGGCAGCCGCCAGCCCCAGCCGAGGAGGAAATCCTGTCCGAACGAGCTGACGAGTGCGAACGCCCCGGTGCCGAGCAAGATACCGCCGGGTGAGGCAGCTTGCGGGAGGCTCCCCCAGAATCCCTTCCGGTTCGCGGGAGCGTGTTCAACGACCATGAGAGCGGCGCCAGCGTATTCGCCGCCAATGCCGAGGCCCTGCAGGAGTCGGCAGATCACGAGGAGCGTCGGTGCCCAGAGTCCGATGCTGTCGTAGGTGGGCAGGCAGCCGATCGCGGCGGTACCGAGTCCCATGATGCTCAGGGTGAGAACGAGCATGGACTTTCGTCCGACGCGGTCGCCGAAGTGGCCGAAGATGATCCCGCCGAGGGGGCGGACGACGAATCCGATGCCGAATGTCGCGAAGGCTGCGATGGTGCCGGTGGCTGGGTCGTCGCCCGGGTAGAACAGTGGTGCGAACACCACTGCGGAGGCGGTGCCGAAGAGGAAGAAGTCGTACCACTCCATGAGTGCGCCGACGAAGCTGGCAATCGCCACGGTGCGGACGGAGGTGGGTTTGGTTGCGGTGGTGCTCGGTGTCGTCATCGTCACTGGCTCCTTGTTCGGGTTGATGGATGGTCAGGGTTCGAGTAGCTGCTCGAGCCAGGCGTTGGTGAAGGTGCGTTCTGGGTCGAGCTGGTCCCGGAGCCGGATGAAGTCCGGGAATCGGGGGTATGCCGAGCGAACGTCCGCGGCGGGGAGCGCGCTGAGCTTTCCCCAGTGCGGGCGCGGGGTGAACGGAGCGAGGATCGCCTCGATCGCGACGATCGCCGCGTTCACCGCCTCGGGCCGTTGCTTCCAGGTGATGTGGATGCCCACCGTGTCGCGGCCATGTGCGCCGCTGAGCCAGAGCGGGTCAAGGGACATCGTCCTGACCTCGCTCGACCAGATGAGGTCAGGGGTCAGTCTGGGGCCGCGCGACCGAAGAGCATCGAGTGCCGCCACGGCGTCCGTTCGGGCGAGGAGCCACTCACTTTGCACCTCGTCGCCGAAGCTCGGAGCGTGATCGATCCCGAAGTGCGGGAGCCGGTCGTGCCACAGGCCGACACGGCCGGTGCGGTCGGTAGCTCCGGGCACGTCCGGGAGGCCGGTGGTCGTGCGCTCCGCGCCAGCGATGGTCAAAGCAACAGGAGCAGAGTCGTCGTGGACGACAGTCTTGACCCGGATCGCGCCGTCGTCGCCGTTCCAATCCGGGTTGATGCTGACACTGTGTCCCGCGGCGGTGATGTCGTCGAATTCGGACAGCAGCCGGTCCCAAGACAGACCCCGGTACATGTCCTGCCGCATCCGGAAGGAGGGAACGAGGTCGAGGGTGACCTCGGTGATCACACCGAGCGCTCCGAGACCGACGACCATCCCGTCGAAGTCGTCCGCGCCGCGACGGACGGAGCGCAGTTCTCCGTCCGCCGTCACCATCTGGACCGCTGATACCGCCGCCGAGAGAGTCGGGTTCCGGTCTCCGGATCCGTGCGTGGCAGTAGCGATCGCGCCGCCGACGGTGATGTGCGGCAATGAAGCGAGGTTGCCGAGCGCCCAGCCCGCTCGTTCCAGTTCTGCTGCGACTGCGCCGTAGCGTTCGCCGGCGCACACGCGTGCGGTGCGGCTCGAGGAGTCAATCTCTACCGGGCGGTTCAGTGCGACCGTCTCGAGGAGGACCTCTCCGTCAGCGATGCGGTTGAACGAGTGTCGGGAACCGAGCGCCCGAATCCGCGGAGACCCGGCGACAAGGTCCTGCACTTGTTCGACGGTCGTCGGACGGTGCACCCGTCGCGCACTAAACGTCTGGTTGCCCGCCCAGTTCCGTAGCTCGGTACCGGCTTCGGTGATGGCCATGTCGACGCTCCTTCGCAGTCACTCGATGACGACACAGAAGCACCATTGCTGGTCATATTCACCGCAAATGCGGCTAATGTCTGTGCTGTGGGACGACGTGGTAGGCCGCCGGTAGGACCGAGGGGCAGCGATGGCTCCGCGCTCAGTGCGGCGGATGAGCTCGTGCTCGCGGGGCGAGTGGCGCGAGCGTTTTACCTCGACGAGCGGGCGCAGGTCGACATTGCTGCGGACCTGCAATTGTCCCGTTACCAAGTCGCACGTCTCCTCGCGGTCGCGAAGGCGAACGGGATGGTGCACATCCGGATCACCGCTCCGAGCGGCATAGACCACGATCTCTCGAAGCGTCTCGCCGCGGTGCTCGGTATCGAACGCGCCGTCGTCGTGACACCGATCGACCCGGCTACGGTGGTGGAAGAACTGGGGCGGATACTCGCTCGGGAACTTGAGGACGATGTCGCCGAGGGAGACGTCGTCGGGCTCACCTGGAGCCGCGCGACGATCTCGATGGTCCAGCAGCTCCAGTCGCTCGCGCGGTGCTCGCTCGTGCAACTCGGCGGTCATGTCGAAGGAGTCTCCGGGATGCCCGGAACATTCGAGTTGCTGCTCCGGGCGGCGCAGGTCAGCGCTGGCCGGGCGTTCCCGATCTTCGCGCCGTTGTTCGTCGGCGACGCACACACCGCGCAGACCCTTCGTCAGCAGTCGAGCATCCGGACAGCGCTCGCGCTGCACGATCGGCTCGACGTGGCGGTCGTGTCAGTGGGTAATTGGGCGGCGGGCGGCTCCACGATCTTCGACACACTCCCAGCAGGCATCCGCACCCGGGCACGCGACCGCGGTGTTGTTGGCGAGATCGGGGGGCGGATGTACGACCAGTCCGGGGCACCGGTACCCGAGTTCCTCGATGAGCGGATCATCGGCGCGTCCCTCGAGCAGCTCCGAACGGCGCGGAGACGCATCGCTACGAGCTACGGGGAACATCGCGCTGATGCCACGATCGCGGCAGCCCGGGGCGGTCTCGTGGGCACGCTCGTCGCGGATGTCACCCTTGCGGATGCGGTGATTGCCCGGTGCGCCGAGATCGACGCACCGGGCGAGTAGGCGGAGCTGTCAGGGAAGTGTGGTGTTCGAAGACGTTTCGATCTCCTCGAGGCTGCGTCCCTTCGTCTCGGGAATCTTCCGCCAGACGAAGACAGCGGCGACGGCTCCGAAGACGGCGAACACGATGTACATGACCGTGGCGTTCGACGCGAGGAGCAGCGCCAGGACGAAGGTGAAGACCAGCTCGACGGCGATCTTCGCGGAGGTTGCGATCGAGACGCCGGCGCTCCTGGCGGAGAGTGGGAACAGTTCGGGAAGCATCACCCACATAACGGGACCCCACGTCAGTGAGTAGCCGGCCTTGAACACGGCCAGCGCGACAAGGGCGAGGATCTGACCCGGGAGCGTCAACCAGCCCGTTCCGAAGACGACCGCGACGACGAGCATCGCCGCGCCGAGGATGATCGATCCGCCGATGAGCAACGGCTTCCGGCCGACCCGGTCGACGATCGCGCCCGAGATCAGGGTCGCGGTGACGGACAAGAGTCCGAACCCGACAGTGTTGACCAGTGCGGCGTTCGTGCCAAATCCGAGCTTCTCGAGGATCGTTGGAGCGTAGTAGAGGATCGAGTTGATACCTACGAGCTGCTGCAGCATCGCGAAAAAGACCGCGACGGCGAGAACCGAACGAAGGCCACGAGACCGCACGAGCGCGCCCATCGAGAGCACGCCACGCTCGCCGGTCGGTTCGCTTCGACGCCCTTCGAGCGCGTTGACCTCGTCGAGTTCCCGGAAGGCGATCGCCGCCTCGGTCGGGGGCAGGAGGCCATCGAGCACCGTGCGGGCGTCGTCGCGGCGTCCGCGGAGCATGAGCCAGCGCGGGGTCTCGGGCTGCCGGAGCAGCAGGACGAAGAGCACGAGCGAAGGGAGCGCGGCGATTCCGAGGGAGAACCGCCAGGAAAGGTCCTGCGAGAAGAAGAGATTGATGACGCCGGCGATCAGGATCCCGAGTGCAATCATCAGCTGATTGTTCGTGGCCAGCCGTCCGCGCGACTTCGTCGGCGCCAGCTCGGAGAGGAACGTCGGCACGGTGGCTTCGACCGCGCCCACGCCGAGTCCCGCGACGAACCGCGCGACGAGCAGCAGAACGTAGTTCGGCGCCGCTGCCATGCCGATCGCTGCCACGGCGAGGATCACTGCGCTGATGACCAGCGTGCGCTTGCGCCCGAGGGACTGCGCGACCCATCCCGAGACGACGCTACCGATCACCGCACCGATCAGAATGCTGGTGATGATGAGTCCTGTCTTGATGGCGTCGAGATCAAACTCAGGAGTGATGAAGAGCATGGCGCCAGCGATGATGCCGGTGTCATAGCCCACGAGGATGCTGCCGAACGCCGCGACGAAACCGGCGGAGCGGCGTCGCCGGGCACGGTCTCGTTCAGTGGTGGGTGTTGTCGTCGACACGGTGGGTGTCACCATTCCGTCGCCTCCTCGCGATGGCCCTGCCGGGTTGCAGGGGACTGGGCGGTGTGTCCGCGCGGAGCAGTCTCACGAGCAACCACGGTTTCTGTCAAGTTGTTTGACGGAAATGAATTGGTGCCCTTATGGTCGACCACATGGACAACTCCGCTGCTCGCGTCTCGTCGGCGACTGTCGACGCGGTGCTCGCCGCGCTCTACCGTGAGGGCCCGCTGACCCGCGCCGCACTCTGCGCGATCACGGGCCTGTCACGTCCGTCTGTGTCCGCCGCCGTCGGGACCCTGGTCGCTACCGGCGTCGCGGAGGAACGGACTGAGCCAGCTGCCGGGCGTGGACGGCCGTCGCGTCGTGTCCGGTTGAGCACGCGCCGCGCGGACACCGTCGGCATCGAGCTCGGACGCAGTCACGTCGCCGTCGCCCTCGCCGATCTCAGTGGCGTCGTCTTCACAACGGCGGTCGAGGACATCGACGCTGCCTCGACGATGATCGAGCGGTGCAACGCCGCGCTGGCGGTACTCGATCGAGCAGCCGCTGACGGCGACATCGACATGCGCGAGGTCCGGCAGGTCGCCGTAGGGACGCCTGGGCCCCGATTTCACGCTGACGCGAGCCGTACCGCGGTGCCGCCGCGAAGCGCTCCGCTCGGCTCGCTCGCAGCGTTCGACGTCGGTCGCCTCGAGCGGGAACGCTCCGAGGTTGCGCAGCTGCTCATGGACCGGTTCAATGTCCCGGTCGTGGTCGGCAACAACACCCGGTGGACGGCAGTCGCCGAGGCCCACCGACGTGGCAACAATCTCGATCTGGTCTACATCCGTCTCGACGAGGGCGTCGGTGGCGGCATCGTCGAAAGCGGCGAAGCGGCCACCGGGACCGCCGGTGCCGCCGGTGAGGTCGGGCACATCAGCGTCGACCCGCTCGGCGACCGATGCCCGTGCGGCGGTCGGGGATGCCTTGAACTGGTGGCGAGCCTCCCATCAGTCCTCCGCGCCGCCGGTGCCCGCGACATCGACGACCTCCTCGCCCACATCGACGAGCCCCAAGTACATGCTGCCGTCGACCGTGCAGCCGTCGCGGCCGGTGGGGTGCTCGCGGGTCTGCTGGCAGCCACCAACCCGGCCGTGCTCGCCGTCGGCGGCGCCGTCGCAGAGCTTCCCGGATTCCTCTCCCGTCTGGATCAGGTCGCACGCGACGCGAGCCCGGACTGGGCGACCATCGACCTCGTCATCGAGCCTGCCGGCACGGACCGAATTCTCGGGGCCGTCGGCGCGGCGACCGCCGCGGCCGCCACGCTCGACGTCGTCGTTCCACTCCGACGAAAGGACGCCTGATGGCGGACAACATCCTCTTCCTCATGACCGACCAGCACACGCAGTCGACGCTCGGCTCATACGGCAACACCGTTGTCAAGACGCCGAACCTCGACCGCATCGCCGCGATGGGGACCCGTTTCGCCGAGACCTTCACCCCGACAGCGATCTGCACGCCGGCACGCGCGTCACTGCTGACTGGCGCGGCACCGTTCCGACACAAGCTCCTCGCGAACTACGAGCGAAACGTCGGCTACATCGAGGACCTCGCTGACGGTCAGTTCACCTTCGCCGAAGCGCTCCGTGATGCTGGGTACCAACTTGGTCTCGTTGGGAAGTGGCACGGCGGCGTCAAGAAGAACGCTGCAACCTACGGATTCGAGGGGCCGCAGTACGAGGGCTGGCACAACCCCGTCGACCACCCCGATTACCGAGCCTGGCTGCAGCAGCACGACCTGCCGGAGTACTCGATCAGCGACAAGGTCCGTGGGGTCACTCCGAACGGCGGCGAAGGGAACCTGCTGGCCGCCCGACTGCACCAGCCGCTCGAGGCCACGTTCGAGCACTACCTCGTGGATCGGACGATCGAGATGCTCGAGCGCTTCGCCGCGGGCGGCAAGGGAACCCCTCCCGCGCCGTTCTTCCTCGCCACTCACTTCTTCGGCCCGCACCTGCCGTACATCCTCCCGGACGAGTTCTTCGACATGTACGACCCCGACACGATTGAGCTGCCGGAGTCTGTGCAGGAGACCTTCGAAAACAAGCCGCCGGTGCAGAAGAACTACTCCGGCCTATGGACCTACGACACACTCCCTGAAGCGACCTCCCGGAAGCTCATCGCCGCCTACTGGGGCTACATCACCATGATCGACCTCGAGATCGGGCGGATCCTCGACGCCGTCGAGCGCCTCGGGCTGCTCGACTCGACGGCAATCATGATGACCGCAGATCACGGCGAGTTCACCGGCGCGCACCGACTGCACGACAAGGGCCCGGCGATGTACGACGACATCTACCGCATCCCCGGCCTCGTCCGGGTCCCCGGCATGCCGGAAGGCCAGGTGCGCGAGGAGCCGGTCACGTTGACAGACTTCACCGCTACGATCCTCGACATCGCTGGCCTCGACACCACACCCGCGGTTGACTCGCGGTCCATGCTTCCCCTGGTGCGCGGCGCGGACGTCGACTGGTCGGACACGGTGCTCTGCGAGTACCACGGACACCACTTCCCGTACCCGCAGCGGATGCTCCGGTCGAAGACGCACAAGCTGGTCGTCAACCCCGAGTCGGTCAACGAGCTGTACGACCTCGTCGACGACCCCTCCGAGCTGACGAACCGAATCAATGACCGGGCCTATCGGCAGATCCGTGACGCGATGATGACGGATCTCTACGAACAGCTCCGAGCACGCGGCGACAACTTCTACCACTGGATGACACCGATGTTCGAGATCGGCGGTGCCGACTACGACGCGACGCTGTCGTCGTTCGAAGACGCGAAGTAGTGACGGGGGCCGTCGCACGACGGCAAGCAGCGAGGAGGTGTGTGCGCGGATGAGTCACGACGACCATGGTCACGACTGCTGCGCACCGACGGGCCGGGCGGCGTTCACCTCCGGCTTCCGCTCGCCGGTGATCCCGGCCCACGGCACCGGAACGGCTGCCGAGCACGGGATCGAGCAGGCGCGCGTGCCGGCGCAGACCTTCGCGATGGGCGACGGGCAGGGCGACGGGAAGTGGGGGGACGGCGAGACGCCGGTGCACCCGGTGACGGTGTCGGCGTTCGACATCGACGTCACGAGCGTCACGAACGACGACTTCGCCCGCTTCGTCGACGCGACCGGGTACCGGACCGAGGCCGAGGTGTTCGGGTACTCGGCGGTGTTCCACCTAGCGCTCGACGCGGACGACGCGGACGTCCTCGGGCAGCCGCCGCAGACGCCCTGGTGGCTCGGGGTGCGCGGCGCGGACTGGCGGCACCCGGGTGGGCCGCGCTCGTCGATCGTGGGGCTGGGCGACCACCCGGTGGTGCACGTGTCGTGGAACGACGCGCAGGCGTACTGCGACTGGGCGGGTCGGGCGCTGCCGACGGAGGCGCAGTGGGAGGCAGCGTCCCGGGGTGGGCTCGAGCAGGCTCGGTACCCGTGGGGTGCGGACCTGGGTGCCGCCGACGGTGACGGTCGGCCGTGGCGGGTGAACATCTTCCAGGGGACGTTCCCGACCGAGAACACCCTGGACGACGGGTTCCTGACGACGGCGCCGGTGCGGTCGTATGAGCCGAACGGGTACGGGCTGTGGCAGACGGTGGGGAACGTGTGGGAGTGGTGCCGGGACGTGTTCGACGAGGGCACGTACGCCCGTGACGCCGCGGCGGGCACCGTCACCGACCCGTCCGGCCCGTCCGTGGCCGCGCTCGACGCCCCGCGGGTGATGCGGGGTGGGTCGTACCTGTGCCACGACTCGTACTGCAACCGGTACCGGAACGCGGCGCGGTCGCAGAACACGCCGGACTCGTCGATGGGCAACGCGGGGTTCCGGACCGTGTCCCGTCCGACAGTCGGTGCGGCGTCGGCGTCGTCGTCGGCGTCGTTCGGTCCGGGAGGCGCGGCGTGAGCGACGAGGTCGGCGACCGTCCGGCGGGTGCCCCGGACCGCCGGTTCCCGCGGCGGGTGTACCGGCTTGGTGCGGAGCCGGACGCCCGGTTCAGCCTGGCGAACGAGCGCACCTTCCTGGCGTGGATCCGTACCGCGCTGGCGCTGCTGGCCGGCGGGGTCGCGTTGGAGGCGCTCGGCCTCGGCATCCACCCCGGGTTCCGGCTCGCGGCGTCCCTGCTGCTCATCGTGACCGGGATCGTCACGCCCCTGCAGGCGTGGTTTGGGTGGGCGCGGTCGGAGCGGTCGCTCCGGCAGGGCACCCCGCTTCCGTCGGCGGCACTCGCGCTGCCGGTCGGGATCGCGGTGATCGTGGTTGGGGCGCTCGTGTTCCTCGGCGTGCTCTCCCGATGACCGAGCGGCAGGTGTTCGATCCCGGCCTGCAGCCCGAGCGGACCGCGCTGGCGTGGCGACGGACGGCGCTAGCCCTCACGGTCGCCGCGCTCGTGGCGGTGCGGATCCTCCCCGAGACACTCGGCCTCTGGACGGTGCTTCCCGCAGGGGCCGGACTGGTCGCCGCGGTCGCCGTCCTCGTCGCCGCACACTGACGGCACGTACGGGTCCACCGCACCCTCGTCGGCAGCGACACCGATCGGGTGCCGCTCGTTTCCCTTCGGTGGCGACTCGTGACGATCCGCGTGCTCGTCGCGGACGACCACCTCGCCGTGCGCGAGACGATCGGGCGGATCCTCGGTGGAGAGCCCGACATCGAGGTCGTCGCCCGGTGCGGGGACGGCCTCGAGGCGCTCGAGGCCGCGCAACGACTGCGTCCGGACGTCGCCGTCGTTGACATCCGAATGCCCCGCATGGACGGCCTCGAGCTGACCCGTCTGCTCGCCGGCCCGAAGGCTCGGGTCCCCGTGAACGTCGTCGTCGCGACCACGTTCGACCTCGACGAGTACGTCTACGGAGCCCTGCGTGCCGGGGCGTCCGGGTTCCTCCTCAAGGACGCCGGACCGGCGCTCCTGGTGGAAGCGGTGCGCGCCGCCGACAGCGGGGACCAGCTCGTCAGTCCCTCCATCACCGTCCGGCTGCTCCGGCACCTGGCTCCCCGGGCGAGCAGCTCCTTGCACCCCGACCTCACGCCGCGCGAGATCGAGGTCGCCGAGCTGGTCGGCCGGGGGCTCACCAACGCCGAGGTGGGCGAGGCCCTGTTCATCTCGCTCGGGACCGTGAAATCGCACCTGTCGGCCCTGCAGCTGAAGCTCGACGCCCGCAACCGCGTCGAGATCGCCGCCTGGGCGTGGAGCTCGGGGCTGCTGCGCCCCTGAGCAGGACGCCACGGACCGGCCGAACGGCCCGAACCAGCGCACCGACCCGTTCACCGGGCCCGCCGACTACGACGAGCTGACCGCCCCGGGCCTCCCCGCGGATGAGCTGCCGGTGGGGGAGTTCACCCCGCGGGAGTCGGCGATCTTCCGGCAGGGCCAGCGTTGGGGATGGGAGTCGCGACAGTCTGAGGTAGACGCTGCATGGAACGCCTACCGCGACGCTGACTACGACGCCGACCGGTACTACCGAGCCGAATACGACCACGACAACCACGACTGCGCCATTCACGCGAACAACGGGCCGTACAAAGGGGGCGCGGACCCGACTGTTGCAGTGGGACTACTGGCCCGACGAAGAAGAACAACTCCCGCCCGACCCGCACAGAGAGGACACGGCACCGTGACCGACAGCACAAGGAGCTCGCATGCACGCGGTCTGGAAGCGATCGCGACGCGCGATGGTCGTTGGTGGCAGGTGCGCCTTCCCGAGCTTGAAGCCGTCGGGCAAGCGCGCACGATCCGCGAGATCCCCGCAGTCGCGGCCGAGATCGGTGCGCTGCACTTAGGTGTCCCCGAGGCGGAGCTCGAGGCGCAAGTGACCGTGCGTGTCTCCGCGGAGGCGGATCAACTCTGGGATGAGGCACGCGACGTTGAAGACGCGGCGCGCGCCGCGCTCCAGCGAGCCGCGGCGCTCCGCCGTCAAGCCGTGCAGCGAGCGCGTGCCGACGGGTACAAGCTGGACGCAGCCGCTGCGGCATTCGGAGTGACCACGTCACGCATCCAGCAGCTCGCCGCGGGGGCCGCGGCCGTCCCGCTACCCCCTACTGAGGGATAGTCGATGTCCGCTCCTGTGGATAGGCTCAGTCGGTTCAATTTCCCGAAAGGCCCTCACATGCGCTCCGCTGCACTTTTCGTTCTTCCTGCCGTTGTGGCGGTCGGTCTCCTGGCTGGCTGCTCTACCTCCCCTGCGACGGGGGACTCGAACGGCACCATTAGCGACAACACTCCGTCAGCTTCGGCCACGTCCACTCCCTCGCAGGCGGCTGCCGAGAACCCGAAGTTCGGCCAGGCGTTCACGTTCAAGAGCGGACTCAAGGTCACCATCTCCGCGCCCGAGGCCTACACGCCGTCGACCTATGCTTCGGGCGCAGCCGCGAACAACATCAAGTTCAACGTCACGATCGAGAACGGGTCTGACGAGGCTGTTACCCCCGTCATCTTCCAGTACACCGCAACTGCCGGTGGCCAGGCCGGAAACGAGATTTTCGACACCGAGCAGAAGGTCGGGGCCTATGACGGACCGAACTCTGTCGCGCCCGGCGCATCTGCGAGCTATGTCATCGGCTACGGCTTCGCAGGCTCTGCCGACGGCGTCACCGTTACATTCGACCCGTCGGACTTCGTCTCCAAGCCCGCAACGTTCACTGCGTAAGCAGACGTAGCGGCAGCGTGAAGCGGCCCCGGGGATCCGTCCCCCGGGGCCGCTTCGCTTTGTCGGAAGGTCGAATCCATCGGGGTTCGCACCGATTCGCGTCGTGCGGTAGACGGTGAGAGATCGAGCAGGGCCGTCGTGTCTGAAGGTTCGTGACCGCACCCGCCCACATCCGGTACGTCGTCCCGTCGCGCCTGGTGAGCTCCACCAGGCGGGCACGATCCGTGTACGCGACGAAGACCGCGAGCTCTTGCACGGTCGTGTTCAGGCGGAACCGCAGCCAGACGTCCAGGGGCGCGCCGTCGGGCAGCTCCGTCACCGGCCCCGCTCCGCGCTCCTCCTCGGTCAGTGACACCGGCGCTGGCCTCGTCAGGAACTCGTTGAGCGCACCAGCCGTTGAATCTGACCCGTACCGGCGGTTCTTACCCATACCCTAGGTCGTCAGAGGCGACGCCGACGTCGACGTCGACGTCGAGCGGGGCCTAGCAGCACTCCCACGGCGGTCATCGCCGCGGCAGCACCGAGTGCCTGCCCCGGATTCTGACCGGTGTATGCAAGCTGCTGGCGCGGCGCAGATGTTGTTGTTTGCGCAGCCGCCGGGGTCCGGTCGGCTGGGTTCGAAGCGCCGACCGGTGCCGGAGCGTTCGTCGGCTCGGTGGTCTGAGCAGGCGCGATGGGAACGAAGACGTTCGCGCCGGTACCGGAACCAGAGAAGCGATTGTCACCTGCGAACTCGGCGATGACCTTCCGCTGCCCTGCCATCGTTGCGGCGTAGATGGTTGTTTGTCCGTTGCTGAGGTAGCCGACACCGATGCGGTAGAGCTGGCCGATGTTGTCGTACTCGTAGAGGTCAACACGTCCGGTCGAACCACCGCTTGGGTCCACCCTGACCACGTACGGAGACTTTGCCTTCGCCACCGGGTTCGCAGGCAAGGTCAGTGTCGTCTTGGTCGCCGCACGCGGATCAGGCTTCACCTCGAAGGTGACGCGATTACTGACCCACTCAGCACCGGTATAGGTCTCTCGGACCACCGCCTCCACCCAGTTTGTCCCAACCTGGGCGCGGGCGTTCCCTTGGAACTGGCCGTCGGGGGATAGTCCGTAACCGTTGCTTATCAGACCGTCGCTTGAGCGGTACCCAATGGAGTACCGCGATGCCTGCTCAGTGAGCCCGGTAACGCGCCCGGTGAAGTGCACCAGCTGCTCCGGCTTCGCCCGGTCGGCGGTGATGTCAACGATTGGATCCACCGTTACGGTTGGGTCCACCTCACTCGACGCGTCGGGAACAGCAGCGACCGCAGCTGGCGCCTCGGTAGCAGTTGCGCTCGGGGTGCTAGCCGCGGCCGGTGTGGCTTCGTCTGCAGAGGCAGCGTTGGCGGCCCCAGCTGCAACGATGGAGCCGGCTGTAAGTGTTAAAGCGAGCGCGGACACGGCTACTGCGCGTCGAAGGTGAAAAGCCACGGATGTCCTAGGGGATGACGGCAACGGGTAACGGGACGCTACCGGGAGAGAATCTAGCATTCTTCACGTTTTAATTGTGTTCCCTTCGAACAGGCGCACGTACGAGCGTTGGCTGAAGCACGTCTGTTGAGCGATCGGGGAACGGACGGCTACGAGTCAGGGACAGTCGCGCAGCGAGAGGATCGCTCGCGCCACACGCAGCTGTTGGATCGGCGGGTGTTTCAGCGGCAGGTTGCCTGGGTGAACTTCGCCGTGAAGACGCCGCTTCGAGTGAACGTGAACTCGAGCGCACCCGTCTCGTCCTCGCCGAGGGCATAGAGGGTGTCGTTTGACGACGCGATGACTACTCCTGCACTGTCTAGGCCGTTCACGGCGACGTACACGCCTGACGGGCAGGCGTCGTATGCGTAGACCTTCGCTTTGAAGCATGAGCCGAACGAATACTCGCAGCCTCCCTCGAAGCCGTCGTCGCCTCGGCTCAGCCACTTCAGCGCGATACCGGACCCCGCATCTTGGAACCCGGCGGGCAGATCCGGAGTGGTCTCCGCCAGAGTCGTGTCGTCGTCTGGGTTGGAGGCGTTACGGGTCTCTTTGCCGGCGGTGCCCACGCTGACGGAGACCATCATCACTATGAGCGCGAGGGTGGGTATGGCAATGATGGTGAACCACCAGCCCACGGGAAGTACCTGACGGGACTTCCTTACCGGACGCGGTTGCTCGATGGTCGCAAAACCGGGGTCGCCCTCGTTCAACCAGGTGCGGCCGGTCCAATACCGCCACGTCTCTCGCTTCCACCCGTGCTCGTGCCAGCCGACACGGCGAATGTTGTTGTTGGCTCCGGGCTTCGCGCCGGGATCGGGGGACGGTATCACGGCTGGCGCCACCTGAACTGCGGGCACGTCCGGTCCGGGCACGGTTCCCTCGCTCATGGCGGACGTTCCCGATCCCGATGCTTTCGCGTTCTCGCGAACGGCGCGCTCAACAATCCATTCGGAGCCATCCCAGTAACGTTCGCGGCCAGCGACCGCGGAGGCATACCAACCAGCGGGCGCAGCAGGTGGGGTGTCGTCGTCGTGCACAGGAGCCTCTCACAAAGGGGACCGTTCAAGCCTAAGAGACGCGACACGCGCTCACTACTCCGAGGCGGGGTGCCAGGCGGCAAAAGTGCTTGACTGGTGCGGGATCATGATTCCGCCCCGTCCGACAGACGACCCCTACCGGGCTTCCAAATGAGCAGCGCCGTCTCCTGCGCAGGTGCCGACGCTGCTGCTGCGCGAGCACTGACGGTGCTGTCCACCGACCCGGCGCCACCTCCCAAGATTCAAGTCGCCGACTTCTACGCCGAGAGTCGCGCGCGGATTGACCCAGACTACAAATCCGACTGGGACGGGCTGGTCGCGATCGTCGCCCCACCGATCTAGGTGGCTGCCCGGTCGCCCGTCGTCATCCGGCCGGTAGCTGGAGTCAAAAACAATCGTTTCTGCCGGCCTGCAGGACGTCGACGCCGAACCGCAGCAGTGCGCGGAAGCTGGTTCGTCAAAACTCATCGTCAAAACGTTCCGCCGTCAAAACCTGTGGCTACCGTTTTTGCTGCTAAGGGAGTAAAATTGAGGCACTGACTTGGGGGAGGACCCGATGGCAACACAGACCAAGACCACGCAGCTCACCGACACCGAGCGCATGCGTCGTCAGCAGATCATCGACGAGGCCCGCACCATGACCGAGCTCGAGGGCGGACGCTCCTCTGACGAGGTCCGTGCGCTGCAGGACCAGTGGGTCCGTGGCGAGCTCACGCGGCAGGAGATGAGCGCCGAGGTGCGCCGACTCCGCCCGTCCATCGCCGACCGCTGAAAGGCATGGCGAACCTCGACCGCGACGCCTGGCTGGCTACGCGGCCCTGGCAGACCGGCGCAACCCACGACGACCGGTGGAAGGGCTACTTCGACACCGACACCGGGCTGCTTCGCACCCTGTCCGCCGAGCCGATCCACACGACCGCCGAGTTGCGCCGGTTCGAGGACGACCGCGTGGAGGACCGGTGGGTCGAGCTACAGGACCAGCCGATCCGGGGTGACTTCGGTATCGAGCACCTGCAGGCGATTCACCGGCACCTGTTCCAGGACGTCTACCCGTGGGCCGGAGAAATCCGTACCGTCGGGATCCAGAAGGAAGGGCAGGGGTTCCTGCCGCCCGAGCACGCCAGCTTCGTCGTGAACGGCGCTGCGCGCATGATGCGCGAGGACGGCATGCTCGCCCCCGGCATGGACGACGCCCGCTGGGCGAGCCTGCTCGCCGATCGGTTCAACGACGTGAACGACGCGCACCCGTTCCGCGAGGGCAACGGCCGCACCCAACGCACCTACTTCAACCAGGTCGCCGAGGCCGGCGGCAAGACGATCCACTGGTCCGTTCTCACCAAGGAGCAGAACATCGCCGTCTCCCATGCCGCGCGTAGCGGCAACCTCGAGCCGCTGCGCTCCGCGTTCAGCGTGATGGTCACTGACCGGATGGACTCGACCGCGCTGCAGCGCGCCAAGCAGGCCGCCGAGGCCATGCGCGGCATCAGCTCTGTCCCGCCCGGCTACGCCGCCGGGCGCTCCGCCGGCGCGGGGGAGCGGTCCTACTACGGACCCTCCGGCCGAGCCTCCGGGCAGAACGTCACCGGACCCCGACGCGACGGGTACGACCGCTGATGACGATCGTCGGCTACGCCCGCGTCTCGACGCTCGATCAGGTCCTCGACTCCCAGGTCGACGAGCTCACCGCTGCCGGCGCGACGCGGATCTTCACCGACAAGGCATCCGGCAAGCTCGACGCCCGACCCGGCCTCGCGGCCGCGCTCGACTACCTCCGCGACCACGAGGGTGACGTCCTCGTGGTCACCCGCATCGACCGGCTCGGCCGATCCCTGCAACACCTGGTCCGCGTCGTCGACGACCTCAAGGCCCGCGGCATCGAGTTCCGATCCCTGCACGAGGGCATCGACACCACCACCGCCGGCGGTGAGATGTTCTTCGTGATCTTCGCCGCGATCGGACAGTTCTCCGGACGCATCATCAGCGAACGCACGCACGAGGGCCTGGCGGCCGCTCGAGCACGTGGTCGCCGCGGCGGCCGACCACGCGCGATGACGCCGAACAAGCTCGCCACTGCGCTCCGCATGCGCGCCGACAACCACACTTACGAGGAGATTGCCGGAACCATCGGTGTCAGCCCGTCGACCGTCTCTCGCGCTCTCTCCGACGCGCTGGCGAACGCATCGTGAGCGACGACATGGCGACGTTAATCGCCGGCGTCGTTGGTGCCGTGCTCGGCGCCGCTGGCGCCGTCACCACCACGATCCTCACAAACAGCAGCGAACGCGCAGCACGGAAGACCGACCGCGAGGAAGACCGGAAGGATCGAGCCGCGGAACTCGCTCAGGAGCGGACCGTGCACCGTCTGGACCAGGGTCGCGCCGCGGCTCGTGACGCACTCGCCATCACGTCCCAGTTCTTCGTCAAGCCATCGAACCCCGGCGAAGGACCGAATAGTGACAGCTTCATCGGGTTCTCTGGCTGGGACGAGATCCGGCGCATCGAAGACCTCGCCGAGCTGATCGACCACGAGACCGTCCGAGATACCGTTCGCGCCATCGTCAAGGCCATCGGTACCGCGGACTTCGTAACCATGTGGAAGCGCTACTACAGCTACCCGCACGTCTTCACCACCCGTGAACGGGAGTACGAGCTGCTGTTGATCCTCCGGCGTGCTCTGGGCGCTTACCTGCGCGACGAAGAGGACAAGTATGCGGCCATCCTGGTCGAGGCTCAGGCGGAAGAGAAGGAAGGCGCCGAGGCGGAAGGGCACATCACGCGCGGCGGTGACTACCGTTCGAGCCCGCTCGACGGCCCGACTGTTGGAGGTTCGTAGCGACGCTCGGCGCTGCTGTCCGCTCCGCGGCCGACTCCCTGCTGCGCGCGCAGCACGTTCCGTGGCGTTGCCCTCACTGTCGCTGATGTCATGGGAAAGGGGCCCGCCGCGGGAGCATTGGCGGCATCGGTCCAGGCGGCGTTCCGAGCGCAGGATCCCGACAGCAATGTCGCTGACGTCGTCACCGCCACTGACGAAAGGGTGAGCCCGGACCTCGTCATAATGGAGTCGTTCGCGACGGCCTTCCACGCCCACCTCGATCAAGCAACTGGGCGGGTTGATTACGGTGACGCCGGTCATGGCATTGCCATGCACCTGCGCGCCGGCCAGCAGACGCCGCACTTGCTGCTCTCACACGATCTTCCGTTGGGAGTACACCCCGGAGCGTGGCGTCGCACGTCTGGCTCCCTGATGCTCGAACCCGGCGATGCGCTCATTGTGTGCAGCGACGGCGTCCTCGACCTCTACGACGGCACGCTCGCTGCGCTGAACCAGCTCGCGACGCTCTACCGCCTCGCGCCCGCGGCGTTCCTCATTGCTGTTAAAGAACTCGTCATGGACCGAGGTGCTGACGACGACATCACGATCCTCGTCCTGACACGCACGCGCTAACCCGCACTTCTCTCACAGCACCGACAAGTGCAGCAGTATCGGCTGGGCTGGGCTGGGCTGGGCTGGAAGCGGGACCGGGGCAGAGGCATACCGGCGCAGCCTGGTGGGATGGCTCGACACGGTGAGTGGCACCCAAGCGCCCGGATCCAGCTGCAACACTCTTCCAAGGTCTGTACATACGCATCAAGTTTTCAGCGCGAAAGGTACAGACGCCGAACCGTTAATTGCTCAAACCGTTTGCTTTGTGAAAGAGTCCTGTTCGTCCGCAGGGGACAGCAACGAAGCAGAAGGGCGGGACCACCATGCACAGCACGTACTCAAGGATGCCGCGGCGCGCTCGCCTCGCCGGCAGCCACCCGCGCATCGGCCTCACCGACCCGGCCGTAATCGACGCTTATGTCGAGCGCCGAGTCACCGACCCGTCCCTGCTCTCCCGGAGCAGCAGCGAGCCGACGTACGCCGACTTCTTCAACGCACCTACCGCCGCATAGCGTCACCCCAGCACCACGCCCACTCAGAAGAGGTACATGATCACATGCCGTTGACCGTTGTCCGCCGTGAGCACATGCACCTTTACGCCCGAGAGCCACGGACCCGTACGGCGAAGAACGCGGTGGATGCACTGCTTCGGTTGCAGCATGCTGAGGAACAGCAGCTCGATAACGCCCGCAGCGAGAGCGGGTTGACGAAGAACGAGTTTCTGGCGGTCCGGTACATGCTTCAAGCACGCCGGGACGGCCGCGCAATGGGACCGAAGGACCTCGCGGTCATGCTCAACGTATCGAACGCATCAGTGACGAAGATCGTCGATGGTCTCGTGGTGAAGGGTGACTTCGTGCGGTCGGCGCATCCCACCGACCGGCGGGCGCAGGTGCTCGAGCCGACGGTCCAGGCCGCGCAGAAGATTGACGAGTCGTACGCCCGGTTCCACGAGGCTGTCGTCGAGGTCGTCGACCACCTGTCACGGGAGGACAACGAGGTCCTTGCACGCGTGCTGTCCTCGGTCGTTCAGGCATTGACGGGCGGCGCTCCGGCACCAGTCGACGAGTACACCATCGAGGAGCCGGCTCCCGCCGGATCGTAACCAGCGGAGCCACCAGCGCAGCTCACGCCACCGCGCGAGCGCTCGGTTTGTGATGTACGTCTCACCGGGTGCGTCGCTCATCAGCACCCCGCGAGCCGGTGCGCCGGTGACTGCGGTTTGAGCCGCCCCCTTGATCCCCGTCGCCAGCCTTGCGAGGATGTCTCAAGCAGCGGACCCGCGGGGGCGTCGCCGCGATCCTCACCAGATCGTCTGCGTCGAAGGGCCAACCACCCACACTCCTCGTCCGCGTTCACGGATCAGGAGCAATCGATGTCAGAACAGTCCAGCGCGCCCGCTTCACGGCGGACGAAGATCTTCGCTCTCGTCGCCGGCGGCGCACTCGTCGTAGGAGGTGTCGGCTACACCCTCGCGTCGTGGACCGACACGGAGTGGGTCTTCGGCGGAAACGGCGATGACGGCGCCGGCGTCGGCACGTCAACGTTCGAGGTGGAGCAGAACGTCACCGGGGCGCCGTACACCGCGGGATGGGCGCAGTCCGAGACGAACCCCGGTCAGGCGATGACCTTCACCGCCGAAGCTCTCGCGCTCTCGCCGGGTGATGCCACCTACGCTGCGGTCGCGTTGCGCACCGTCGCTGGATCGGTGGCCGGTGATGTCCGGCTCGCGTCCGCTGTTCCCGCCGACGGCGTCACGGCGGCCGACGCCGACGACGTCCTCTGGGATGCCCTCCAGGTCCGTGTCGCAGTCACGGCCACGACGACCACGTGCGACGCGGCGGCCTTCGCTGACCCTGCCTCGGTGATCGCGGACGGGGCGCTGGCAACGACGGGTGCTTCCGTCGCACAGACACTCGCCGCGAACTCGGCGTCGACGCAGGCTTACTGCTTCGAAGTGTCACTGCCGCCGAACCCGACGCTTCCGGCAGGGACGACGGTGGACCAGCTGCAGGGACGAACCGCGGCACCAGCGTGGGAGTTCGCCGCCGAGTCCTCATGAGCACAGCCGTTGCTCGACCAGCACGACGGCGGCATCCGCTCGTCGTGCTGCGTGGCGTCCTCGTGACCGTCGCCGGAGTCGTCGGGATCATCTGCGTGATCTGGTGGGTGATCGCGGCGACCACCGGGCTGTCGTTGATCGTCGTCACGACGGGCTCGATGTCGCCAACCGTCCCGGCCGGGTCGGTGGTCGTGTCCGAACGCGTTCCAGCCGCATCCGTGCGGGCCGGCCAGGTGGTGACGGTCCCGCGCCCCGGTGCCAGCCTCCCCGTCACACACCGAGTGGTGACGGTCGAGCGGGTCACGGGTGACACAGTCGCCCGGCAGTTCACGCTCCGCGGTGACGCCAACGGCACCAACGACCGGGACCAGTACATCGTCCGCGAGGCGGGGCTTGTCATCGCGGCAGCACCCGTGCTCGGGTCGGTTCTGCAGGCCGCGTCAACCCCGGCTGCACGTGGACTCGCGGTCGCCGTCGTCGGGCTGCTCGTTGTATGGACGTTCTGGCCGGCACGTCGCGCCCCATCGGATGAGCGTTGAGCGGCGGGCCGGCTCGTATCGCTGCGGTGTTTGCCGCCGTCGGTGCAGTTGTGTGTGGCTTAGTCGGAATTGTCAGCGCTGCTGACGCGGTCATGTCGGCCGAGTGGAGTGCGGTACCGGAGACGGGTGCGCCGGGTGGGCTCGTCCTCGACTCGGCCTCGTACCCGCTGCGGATCCCCGATCTCTCGCCCGGCGCCCCTGCCTACTGGCAGATCCACACCCGTGTCGATCGTGACGAGTCAGTCGCTCTCGACCTCGAACTCCGAAAGGACGGCACCCTGGTGACACACCCCGACGGGCTGCGCGTCGCCGTCACCGCCTGCGACCACGAGTGGCAGCACATGGCCACGACGCCAACCTGCGACAGCGCCACTCCCATCCTTGAAGCGGGTCCCACCGACCGGTTGGCCGGACTCTCGAAACCTGTCCCGCATCCGGACCACGACGGCGAAGCCTTCCTGCTCGTCGAACTCTCGGTCGCAGACACTACTGCCGCGGCAGCCGACCAAAGTCTGATGGGGTTGACGGCGACGATCGGCATCGGCGTGACTGCCACGGCAGACACCCCCACAGCGGCGCCAGCTGCGTCGGCATCCCCTGACGCGGCCGCCTCTTCACGGTCGAGATCTGCAGGGCATCCGCCAACAGCGTCGACCACCAAACAAGTCGATTCGCTTGCGTACACCGGCGGTGCGTTCCTTGCACCGGTCCTGCTCGCCGGCGCACTCGTCCTCTCCGGGGTGGCCATCCGGCTCCGCCGTCGGGCACGGTCATGACCCGCCGCGGGTTCCTGCGTCCGCTGCGGCGCGCACGATGGGCGGTAGCCGCCGGGGTCGTGGCCGTCGTTGCCGTGACTGTTCCCGGTGTGAGCTCGAGCACCGCGTCGTGGACGGACCGGGAGTGGACTCGCGGAGGGGTCGGCACCTCGGCGTTCCGCTGCGGTACCGACGACGACTACACCAGCCGGTCCGCCAGCCGCTTCCTCAGCGGCACCCTTGCCGGTACCGACCTTGACTCCGTCGCCACGGTCGAAGGCGTCGATGTCACGAAGACAGGAACCACGGGCGCGACGGTCGATCCCGTCACGGCACCCGAGATCACCAGCGACCGCACCACCGCAGCGTTCGGCAACCCGCTCGACGTGGGACTCCTCGGCGATGTACTCGGACTGAACCTCACGGGGCTCGGCGTCGGTCTGCCGGCGGGCTCCGCCGGCGCGGTGAACCAGATCGCCAAGTCATCAGCGACCGGGGAGTCCACAGCCGCCGCAGGTCTCGTCAACAACTCGGGTGGTTTGCTTGTCACCGACAGCACTCCGACCGATCAGCTCCCAGAGCCCGCGTCGCTCGATGTCGGACAGGCGCTACCGGCCATCTCCGGGATCACCGACGTCGGGCTCGAAGTAGGAGCTGTCGGATCGACAGCACAGCTTGATGGCTGCGGCCTGCTCGAGGACCAGATCTGGGGAGCAGCGACAGGGGCACGAAACGAGATCGGCTCCGTGGCCATCGCGCGGACGGCAACGACGGTGGCGGCGGCACCCGCCCCGCACGTCGTCCGCAACTACGGCATCGCCAGTCTCGACCTCCGCGTCGACAGCCCCCTGGTCGGGTCGCTGGTGCAGTCGGTCAACAACACCATCGGCACCCTCGACCAGTCTGTGACAGCCCTCGCCGGAACGAACGGCCTGCTCTCCCAGGCGATCCAGCAGAACATCGTCGGAGCACTCACCAACGGTCTCGGACTCGGCACCGTCTCCGGCACGGTCGCAGTGGACGGAGCGAAACTCGCCCCCGCACTCACGCCCGTGCTCACGCAACCACTCACCGACGGCACCCTCACCGTCGACCTCGCCACCGGGACCGTGCGCGTCGACCTCGCCCACCTGCTCGGCGACGACGCAAAAGGCCTCAACGACCTGCCCCCGAACACCGAGATCGTGCTCGACGCCGCCCTGCTCAACGACCTCACGGCACGGCTGGGCACACTCCTCGATACGTGGACGGAACGCGTCGTCACCCTGCTGACAACCCTCCTGCAGGACCTCACGATCAAGATCGCACTGAACGTGAACCTCAACCTGCTCGGAGTCCCACTCGTGCAGCTCAACATCCGGATGGACAGCGGTGTCCACGCCCTCATGGCCGGACGGTCCTCCCTCACCGTCGGCACGACGCTGCTCGGCTTGAACCTCGGCCTCCTCACGGGCGTCGTCAGCGCTCTCGTCGCCGGTCTCGTGAACGGGCTTCCCGCCGTGATCCTGTCTACCCTGACGACAAATCTCCTCACCCCCGCCAGCACGCTCGGCAGCACGCTCGCGGGGATCGTCCGCCCGCTACTCACCGCGGTGGGCAGCGTTCTCTCGTTCCTCCCCGGCCTGCTGTCGCTGACAGTGAACGTGCAGGAAGAGCGGCCGGGTGCGCGCGACGGCACCGCCGTACGCACTGGCACGTACTCGGTTGCAGCGCTACGGATCCAGCTCCTCAGCGCGATGGTGAGCGGCAGCCTCGCCCGGATCGACCTCGCCTCGTCGGCGGTAGGCCCGGCTCAGGTGAACCTTCGGCCCGCCCTTGACATCGTCTAAGTTCGAGATGTCCCGCGCGATCCAGCTGAGGGCCTGGACCGAAGCCCGCTCACTGTCCTAGGGCTTGGCGCCCTCGGCGGCGAGGTGGATGGCCTGTTGCATCCGCACGGAGACCTTCGCTGACATCGCCGTGGTGGGGTGCACGCC
>NZ_QKSM01000022.1 GCF_003234185.1 Curtobacterium sp. MCSS17_008 | reverse complement strand
AGATGTGTATAAGAGACAGCCCCGCGCCTCCCGTCCGCACGCCGCCGACGGAACCCGTCGTTCACCTGGCGGCCACCGCGTGGTCGCCAGGATGCTGAACAGTCGTGCAGGTCCCCCGACCTCCTGAGAAGGACCCTGCATGCGCACCCCTGCACTGCGGCTCGGAGCCGGCGTCGCGACGGGCATCGCCCTCGCCGCCGGCGTGCTGACCGCCACCCCCGCCGTCGCAGCCGTCGGCGACGACGACCCGGCCATCGGCCCCGTCGTCACGTCCGGCCCGGCGACGGGTCTCGCCGTCAACGAGGTCGAGTCGAACGCGGACGACACCGACTGGGTCGAGCTCGTCAACACCTCGTCCGCCGCGATCGACCTGAGCGGCTGGCGCTTCCTCGACTCCAATCCGTCGCACGCCGCGTACACGCTGCCGGCCGGCTCGACGATCGCCGCCGGCGGGTACCTCGTCGTCGACCGGGAGACCACCACCCGCCCCGGCTTCGACTTCGGGCTCGGCGGTGACGACTCGGTGCGGCTGTACGACCCGTCCGGCACGCTGACCCTGCGGTACGCCTGGACGTCACACGCCCTCGTCACGTACGGCAGCTGCCCCGACGGCTCGGGCGTCCTGGTCGACACCACCGCGTCCACGAAGGGCGCGGCGAACGACTGCTCCTCGCCGGTGCGCATCAACGAGGTCGAGTCGCAGGGCGGCACGCCGGGCGACTGGGTCGAGCTGACGAACACCGGGACGACCACGGTCGACCTCGGCGGGTACGTCCTGCAGGACAGCGACGACGACCACGCATGGGTGATCCCCGCCGGCACGACCGTCGCCCCGGGCGGTTTCACCGTCCTCGACGAGGCGCAGTTCGGGTTCGGGCTCGGCGGGGCGGACAGCGTGCGGCTGTCCGACGCCCGCGGCGCCCGGGTCGACGCGACCTCGTGGACCGCGCACGCCGCGACGACGTCCGGGCGGAACCCGGACGGCACCGGCGACTTCGCCGAGACCTCGGAGCCGACGAAGGGCGCGGCCAACCGCTTCGCCGGCGTCGTCACGGCCGAGGCCTGGCCGGGCGGGCCGGACGAGACCGTCCTCGACGACGAGGGCACCTTCACCGGCGACCTGAGCGGGCTCGACTGGACGACCTCGACGTCCTCGCCCGACGGGCAGCTCTGGGCCGTGCAGAACGGCGACGGGCTGCTGTACCGCCTGGTGCCGGACGGCGAGGGCGGCTGGGCGCCGACCTCCGCCGCCGGCACCGACCTCCGCTACACCGACGGCACCGGCACGCCCGACGCCGAGGGCGTCACCGTCACCGCCGACGACCCGGGCGCCGTGTACGTCTCGACCGAGCGCGACAACGACGTCTCGAAGGTCAGCCGCCCCGCGGTGCTGCGCTTCGCCACCGCGGACGGATCCGAGTCGACGCTGCGTGCCACCGACGAGTGGGACCTCGCCGCCGACTTCCCCGGACTCGGTGCGAACGCCGGGCTCGAGGGCGTCACCTGGGTGCCGGACGCGTGGCTGACCGCACGCGGCTTCGTGGACGAGCACACCGGAACGGCCTACACGCCGTCCACGTACCCGGGACACGGCGACGGACTCTTCCTCGTCGGCGTCGAGGGCACGGCGAGCGTGTACGCCTACGCGCTCATGGACGACGGCTCGTCCCAGCGGATCGCCACCGTCAGCACGCCGTTCTCGCTCGTCGCCGAGGTGCAGTTCGACCCGACGCTCGACGCGCTCTGGGTGGTCTGCGACGAGGCGTGCTCCGGCCGCACCGCGCTGTTCGACGTGCAGGACGGGGCGTTCACGCTCGCGTCGCTGTACGAGGCGCCGGCGAACGCCGATCGCGGGCTCGCGAACGAGGGCTTCGCGATCTCGGGCCGGTGCGTCGACGGCGCGCGGGCGACCTTCTACGCCGACGACAACGACACGAACGAGTCCTCGCTGCGGACCGGGACGTACCCCTGCGACGCGACGACGGAGCCGGGGGACGGGGAGACGCCCGCGCCGGGTGACGGCGACGGCGGTGCGCCTGCGCCAGGGGACGGGGAGACGCCCGCGCCGGGTGACGGTGGCGCGCCCGTGCCGACCCCGACGCCGGACGCCGGTGGCAGTGCGCCGGCGCCCACCCCGTCGGCCCCGAGTGCGACGGCTCCGGTCGCGCCGGACGCCTCGGCACTCGTCGACGGGAACCGCGGCTCGGTGTCCGCGCCGTCGAGTGTCCGTGCGGGCAGCTCGGTGACGATCACCGTCGGCGCGCAGTACGCCGGGCAGCGCGTGGCGGTCTGGCTCTTCTCCGAGGCGCAGCTGCTCGGCACGCCGGTCGTCACCGCGGACGGCACCGTGACGGTCGTCGTCCCCGCCGACGTCCCGGTCGGTCAGCACCGTCTCGCCGTCACCGCACTCGACGGCACGGTACTCGGGTGGACGGGCCTCAGGGTCGACCCCGCGACCGGCGAACTCGCCTTCACGGGTGCCGAGCTGACGGGCGGGATCGCAGCGGCGCTCCTGCTCGTGGCCGCCGGTGCCGGTGTCCTCGCGGCAGGTCGTCGCCGGTCGGCCGTCCGCTGACGCCGGCGCCCCGTCGTCCCACCGGACGGCGGGGCGTCGACGTCCCACCTCGACGCCCAGCCCGCGTCGGTAGACACAGAACGTGCACTCCACGGCTCCTGCGACCCAGCCGCCCGTCGGCGTCCCATGGCATCAGGCGACCTTCGTCGCTGCCTTCCCGCGGTTCTGGCGCGGCTACACGACATTCCGGGGACGGGCGGCGCGCCCGGAGTTCTGGTGGTGGACGCTGTGGTGGTTCATCATCACGCAAGTGGCGCAGATCCCGTGGATCATCGGGCTCGTCACCTGGCGGCCACCGGCGCCGAGTGCGTCCGACATCGCGGTGTTGGACGACGCGTTCCAGTCCTACAACCCCTTCCCGGTCTGGGGGTTCCTGCTCTCGTCGTTGCCACCGATCGCCGCGATCGGACTCGCGCTGTACGCCGCCGTGACCCTCGCAGCGGCACTGCCGTGGATCGCACTGGCGCTGCGCCGGTTGCACGACAGCAACCGGTCCGGGTGGTGGGTCCTGCTCTTCCTCGTCCCGTTCGGCAACGTCGTGCTGATCGTCCTGCTCGCGATGCCGTCCGACGAGCGCGGCACCCGGTTCGACCCGCAGCGCTCCGTCCGGGCGGACGACTGACGACGACGGGCACCGGACGGCGGGGGCGTCGGCGTCCCCGCGGTAGCGTCAGGGGATGCCCACCGATGTCCTCCGCTACACCGCCTTCGCCGCCGAGCCCGGGGGTGGCAACCCGGCGGGCATCGTGCTCGACGCGGAGGGCATGTCCGACGACGAGATGCTCGCCGTCGCGCAGCAGGTCGCGTACCCGGAGACCGCGTTCGTGGTCGGACGGACCGCCGACGGCGCTCGCCTGCGGTACTTCTCGCCCGCCGCGGAGGTCCCGTTCTGCGGCCACGCCACCGTCGCCACCGCCGTCGTGCTCGCCGAACGCGAGGGCACCGGCGTCCGCGTCTTCTCGACCGCCGCCGGGGACGTCACGGTCGATGCCACCACGGCGTCGGACGGCAGCGTGCAGGTCGCGATGACGAGCGTCGAGCCGTCCACCCGTCCGATCGCCCGGGAACGGTGGGCGCGGTTGTCCGCCGTCCTCGGGCTCGTGGACGGCGACGTCGCCGAGGGCTTCCCCGTGCTCGAGTCCTTCGCCGGGAACCGGCACCCGGTGGTGGTGCTCGCGGACCCCGAGCTCTTCCACCAGTTCCGCTTCGACCCCGCCGCGCTCGCCGCGGTGAAGCGGGAGTACGGCTGGGCGGGCACGGTCACGGTGCTGCACCGCACGGCCCCGCTCGAGTACGAGGCGCGCAACCTGTTCCCCGCGGGTCGCATCACCGAGGACCCGGCGACGGGCTCCGCCGCGGCGTCCACCGGTGCATACCTCCGCGCGGTGGGGGCGGTGTCGCCCGGCGACCGCGTGGTGATCCGGCAGGGCCGGCACGTCGGGCGCCCGAGCGTGCTCCTCGTCGACGTGCCCGCGGAGGGCGGCATCACGGTCACGGGCGGCGCGACGCCGGTCTCCTGAGCGCCGGCCGCCCGTTCCTTCCCATCTCGCCCGCGGTGGGAACTGCTTCCGGGCGTACCTGGTCGTTCCGTTCGGTCAGGTACGCCCGATCCGACCAGGTACGCCCGATCCGACCAGGTACGCCCGATCCGACCAGGTACGCCCGATCCGACCAAGTACGCCCGATCCGGTCGGGCTCGCCCCACCGTCGTCGCTTCCGTTCCATCCGCGAACGACCCTTGACAGGGTTAAGTCCACACGATGGACTAATCCTGCGCGCGGGTGACGGAGCCCGCGGACATCCCGTGCAAAGGAGCACCGATGAAACGCCGCACCCGAATCATCGCCGGCCTCGCAGCCGCGGCAGTCGCCGCGGTCGGGCTGGCGGGTTGTTCCAGCTCGGGGTCCGCCTCGAGCGACACGATCAAGATCGCGTACCAGAAGTTCGGCGCCTTCCAGCAGCTCGACGCCCAGATGAAGGTCGTCAAGCAGGAGTACGAGGAGGCGAACCCGGGCAAGAAGGTCGAGCTCGTGCCGATCCAGGCGCAGGAGGACGACTACGCCACCAAGCTCGCGCTCATGAACCGCGCTCCCGCGACCGCTCCCGACGTCATCTACGAGGACACCTTCCGCATCAAGGCCGACGCGGACGCCGGGTACCTGCTGCCGATCGACCAGTACACGGAGAAGTGGGACGAGTGGGACCAGTTCTACGACAACGCGAAGCAGGCGGGTGAGGGCGAGGACGGCAAGATCTACGGCGTCCCGATGGGTACCGACACCCGGGCCCTCTGGTACAACAAGCAGATCTTCGAGCAGGTCGGCCTGCCCGTGCCGTGGGAGCCGAAGACCTGGGACGACGTGCTCGAGGCCGCGAAGACGATCAAGGAGCAGGACCCGGACGTCGTCCCGTTCAACATCTACTCCGGCAAGGCCCAGGGCGAGGCGTCGACCATGCAGGGCTTCGAGATGCTGCTGTACGGCGCGGACGGCGACGGCAACACCCTGTACCGGGACGGCAAGTGGGTCGTCGGATCGCAGCAGTTCCAGGACTCGCTGCAGTTCATCGAGGACGTCTACCAGGGCGACCTCGGGCCGACCCCGCAGCAGGCCCTCGACACGAACATCGGCACGACGATCACCCAGACGTGGCTGCCCGAGGGCAAGCTCGCGATCGACCTCGACGGGTCGTGGCAGTCCGGCACGTGGCTGGAGTCCGGCACCGCGCCGTGGCCCGAGTGGGACGACGTGATGGGTCAGGCACCGTTCCCGACGCAGAACGGCCAGGAGCCCGGGTACAACTCGATGTCCGGCGGGTGGACGCTCTCGGTCGGCGCGAAGTCGAAGGACCCGCAGGCGGCGTTCGACTTCATCACGATGTTCCTCGACAAGGACGGCTCGATCAAGTACGACTCCGAGAACAGCCAGATCGCCGTCCGCAAGGACGTCGCGGAGGACCCGGAGTACACCGGCGCCAACCCGACCTTCGAGTTCTTCTCCGGGCTGGTGGAGCACACCAACTTCCGCCCGGCGACGAGCGAGTACGCGCAGGTCTCGAACGCGATCCAGGTCGCGATGGAGTCCGTCATGACCGGTCAGCAGTCGCCCGCCGAGGCCGCGGAGGTCTACGACGAGGCCGTCGTGGGCGTGGTCGGCGAGGAGAACACCGTCTCCGCCGGTTAGCGGCGCCTCCACCTGACGGACGGGAGGCGCGGCGCACCCCCGCACCGCGCCTCCCGTCCGCTCCCACCCACCTTCGGAACCCCCTCCGCACCCGGAAGGCATCCACGTGTCCAGCACCCCTCTCGCGCCGACGCTCTCGGCGCCCGGTGCGCCGAAGCGCACCGAACCTCCCGTGCCGCGCAAGCGGCGGCCCCTGCGGAACGCGACGCGTGCCGTCCCGCTCCTGCCCGCCGTGGTCCTGCTCATCGTCTTCCTGCTCGGGCCGGTCATCTCGTCGTTCTACGGCTCCTTCACGAACGCGGCCCTGACCGGCATCGATGCAGCCGACCAACAGTTCGTCGGGTTCCAGAACTACGTCGAGCTCTTCCAGGACCCGGACTTCCCGAAGTCCGTGATCCTGACGATCGTGTTCCTCCTCGCCTCGGCGGTGGTGGGACAGAACGTCCTCGGGCTCGGTCTGGCGCTCCTCATGCGCAGCGCGAACAAGGTGGTCCGCGCACTCGTCGGCACCTTCGTCGTCGCCGCCTGGGTGCTGCCGGAGATCGTCGCCTCGTTCGCCGCCTACGCGTTCTTCCACGACGAGGGCACGCTCAATGCGTTCCTCGCATCCATCGGGATCAGCGGCCCGAACTGGCTGTACACGTACCCGATGATCGCGGTCATCCTCGCGAACATCTGGCGCGGCACGGCGTTCTCGATGCTCGTCTACTCGGCCGCCGTGCAGGAGGTCCCCGAGGAGATCACCGAGTCCGCCGAGGTCGACGGCGCCACCGGCTGGCAGCGCCTCGTCTACATCACGCTGCCGGTGATCCGACGCTCGATCTCGACGAACCTCATGCTCACGACGCTGCAGACGCTGTCGGTCTTCACCCTCATCTTCGTGATGACGGGCGGCGGTCCGGGCACGAACTCGTCGACCCTGCCGATCCTGGCGTACCAGGAGGCCTTCCAGTTCTCGCAGCTCGGCTTCGGGACGGCGATCGCGACCATCCTGCTCGTGGTGGGCGCGGTCTTCTCGATCATCTACATCAAGGCACTGAAGCCGGAGGTGGACTGACCATGGCGATCACCGCCGACCGTCCCGTGTCCAACGCGACACGATCCGTCACCGCACCCGGGTCGCTCCACATGACCTCGCCGCGGGGCCGCACCCTGCGGTGGGTCTCGAACGTCGTCCTGCTCGTCATCGCCCTGTGCTTCGCGGTGCCGCTGCTCTGGCTCGTGCTCGCCTCGTTCGACGCGCAGGCGTCGCTCTCCGTGAAGGTCCCGTCGCAGTTCACGCTGGACAACTTCGCGCAGGTGCTCACGCCGGAGCTGTCGTTCATCCCGCTCGCGAACAGCCTGCTGCTCTCCGGCGGCACGGCGGTCGTGACGGTCGTCGCCGCCCTGCTCGCCGCGTACCCGCTGTCCCGGTACAAGATGCGCGTGAACAAGCCGTTCCTGTACAGCATCCTGTTCGGCACGGGGCTGCCGATCACCGCGATGATGGTGCCCGTCTACGCGCTGTTCGTGTCGCTCAACCTGATCGACAACATCTACGGCTGCATCTTCTTCCTCGCTGCCACGTCGCTGCCGATGGCGATCTGGATGGCGAAGAACTTCATGGACTCGGTGCCGATCTCGCTCGAGGAGGCGGCCTGGACCGACGGTGCCTCGATGTTCACGACGCTGACGCGGATCGTCGTCCCGCTCATGCGTCCGGGCATCGCCGTGGTGTTCATCTTCGTGTTCATCCAGGCGTGGGGGAACTTCTTCGTCCCCTTCGTCCTGCTGCTCTCGCCCGACAAGGTGCCCGCCGCGGTGAGCATCTTCAACTTCTTCGGGCAGAACGGGGCGGTGGCGTACGGGCAGCTCGCCGCGTTCTCGATCGTCTACTCCGTGCCCGTCATCGCGCTCTACGTCCTCGTGTCCCGCGGCCTCGGTGGCGGCAACGCCCTCGCCGGCGGCATCAAGGGCTGACGGCCCGCCCGCCTCATCTGCTGAACACCGGTGTTCACGCTCCGAACACCCGCGAAGCGCGGTTCGTCCCGCGAACACCGGTGTCCAGCGACCGGAAAGGAACCACTCCATGCACCATGACGAACCGCTCGTCGAAGCCCGGATCGCCCGCCTCGTCCGCGACCGCATCGACCCCGCCGTGCACCGGCGCTCGGCCCCGGTCACGATCGACGCCTGGCAGGTGCCCGACGAACCCGTTCCGTTCGCCGAGGCGGTCGCCGCCGAGTACACGCCGTTCCGCGTGGGAGACGCCTGGGGCGGTCGGCCGTGGGGGACCACCTGGTTCCGGGTGCGCGGCACCGTGCCCGAGGACTTCGGCACCGCCCCCGGCACCACCGTCGAGCTGCGCGTCGACCTCGGGTTCACGAAGCGACAGCCCGGGTTCCAGGCCGAGGGGCTCGCCTGGCGCACCGACGGCTCCACGATCAAGGGCATCGAGCCGCGGAACGACACCGTGCCCGTCGAGGTCGGCCCCGGCGGCTCGTTCGAGCTGTACGTCGAGGCAGCCGCGAACCCCGACATCGGCGGCGACGACTTCCAGGGAGCGACGCCGCTCGGGTCCCGATCGACGGCGGGCTCCGACCCGATCTACAGCCTGCGCGCCCTCGAGCTCGTCGAGCGCGACGACACCGTGTGGGAGCTGCAGCAGGACGTCTGGGTGCTCCGCGGACTCATGGCCGAGCTCCCCACCGACGGCACCCGCGGCGCGGACGTCCTCCGGGTGCTCGAGCGTGCCGCGGACGCCCTCGACCCCGACGACGTCGCCGGCACCGCGGCCGACGCCCGCGCGGTCCTCGCCCCGGCCCTCGCCGTCCCCGCCAGCGCCGCCGCACACCGCGCCGTCGCCGTCGGGCACGCGCACATCGACTCCGCCTGGCTCTGGCCGGTCCGCGAGACGATCCGCAAGTGCGCCCGGACCTTCTCGAACGTGCTCGACCTGATGGACCAGGACCCGGACTTCACCTTCGCGTGCTCCTCGGCCCAGCAGTACGCCTGGATCCGTGACGGCTACCCGTCGATCTGGGCGCGCATCAAGCAGCGCGTCGCCGAGGGCCGGTGGATCCCCGTCGGCGGCATGTGGGTCGAGTCGGACACGAACCTGCCGGGCGGCGAGGCCCTGGCGCGCCAGTTCGTCGCCGGCAAGCGGCTCTTCCTCGAGGAGTTCGGCGTCGACACCCCCGAGGCGTGGCTGCCCGACTCGTTCGGCTACACCGGCGCCCTGCCGCAGATCGTCCGCGCCGCGGGTTCGAAGTGGTTCGTGACGCAGAAGCCCTCGTGGAACGAGACGAACGTCATCCCGCACACCTCCTTCCACTGGGAGGGCATCGACGGTTCCCGGGTGCTGACGCACCTGCCCCCGGCAGACACGTACAACTCGGACGTCTCCGCCGCCGACCTGCACCGCGGGGAACGGGGCAACAAGGAGCGCGGCGTCGCCAACACGTCGATGCTGCTGTACGGCTTCGGCGACGGCGGCGGTGGCCCCACGCGCGAGATGGTCGCCGCGGCCCGGCGCCAGCACGACCTCGACGGCTCGCCCCGGGTCGACCTCGGCACCCCGGCGGAGGTCTTCGAGGAGCTCGAGCAATCCCTGCCCGAACCCGCCGTGTGGTCGGGGGAGATGTACCTCGAGTTCCACCGCGGCACGTACACGTCGCAGATCCGGACGAAGCAGGGCAACCGGCGCTCCGAGCACCTGCTCCGCGAGGCCGAGCTCTGGGCGGCGACCGCGTCCGTGCGGCTCGGTGTCGAGTACCCGTACGACGAACTCGAGGCCGCCTGGCGCACCGTGCTCCTGCAGCAGTTCCACGACATCCTGCCGGGGTCGTCGATCGCGTGGGTCTACGAGAACGCGGAGGCCGAGTACGCCCGGGTCGCAGCGGTGCTGGGAGGGCTGATCGGCGACGCCACGACCGCACTCGCCAGCGGAGGGGCGCCGGCGCTCGCCGGGGTCGGGGCGTCGGCCACCGCGTTCGCCGGGGACGGCGGGGCGCTCCTCGACGGGCCGCGCGACCCCGATGCCGTCGGGACGGGTGGTGGCGCGGCGGTCGGCACGGTCGTCCGCTTCAACGCGTCGCCCGTGGCGGCGGGCGGGGTGACCGCCCTGGGTGGTTCGGTCGGCGACGAGGGGGAGGCCGTGCCTCCCGTCCGGAGCGGCGACCACTTCGTCTTCGACACCGGTGTCGTCACCGCGACCATCGACGCCGACGGTCACGTCGTGTCGTTCGTCGACCACGCCACCGGCCGGGACGCCGTCGCGCCCGGCTCGTCCGCCGCGCAGTACACGGTCTTCCGCGACACCCCGAACCAGTGGGAGGCGTGGGACATCGACCGCGCCTACCAGCGGAGCGGGACCGTGCTGTCGGCGGCGTCGGTGTCGGTCGTCGACGACGCGCTGGTCGTCGAGCGTCCGTTCGGCTCGTCGTCGGTCACGACCCGCTACTCGGCCGTCGCCGGGCAGCCCGAGCTGCACATCGAGACCGAGGTCGAGTGGCACGAGCGACAGAAGCTGCTCAAGCTCGCGTTCCCGCTCGACGTCCGGGCGTCGGTCGCGTCGAGCGAGATCCAGTTCGGGCACATCGACCGGCCGACGCACCAGAACACCTCGTGGGACATGGCGCGGTTCGAGACCAGCGCCCACCGGTGGGTGCACGTCGCCGAACCCGGGTTCGGCGTCGCGGTCGCGAACGACTCGACGTACGGGCACGACATCACCCGGTCGACCCGTCCCGACGGCGGGACCACGACGCTGGTGCGCGAGTCGCTGCTGCGTGCACCGACGTTCCCGGACCCGCACGCCGACCAGGGGCACCACGTGTTCCGCACCGTGCTGCGGACCGGCGCCTCGGTGCTCGACGCCGCCGACTCCGGGTACCGGCTCAACCTGCCGGTGCGGTCGGTCCCCGGGAACGCGGTGGTGGAGCCGCTCGTGACGGTGTCGTCGCCGCAGGTGTTCGTCGAGGCCGTCAAGCTCGCCGAGGACCGCTCCGGGGACGTCGTCGTGCGGCTCTACGAGGCGTCGGGCGGGCGGGCGGCGGACGTCGGCGTGGACTTCGGGTTCGACGTCGCCGGGGTCGAGGCCGTGGACCTGCTCGAGCGGCCGCTCGGGGCGGGGTCGCGCCTGTCGTCTGCATCGTGGGAGGCGGGGGAGGCGGTGGTGCTCACGCTGCGTCCGTTCGAGATCGTGACGTTGCGGGTGCGCCGGGCCTGAGGCTGGGGCGGGCCCGTGGCAGCGGGTCCGCCCGGGGAGCAGCGGCGCCGGGGGAGCACGGGTGCGTTCCCCCGGCGCCGCGTTGCGCGCGCGGGTGCGGCGGTGGTGCACCGGGGTGTACCTGGTCGGACCGGGCGTACCTGGTCGTTCGGAATGACCAGGTACGCCCGTTCCTGCTTGGCAACGCGGTCGTTCTGGGAACGATCGAGCGTCCTGCACAGAGGCGTCGGACTGGAGGCTCGTCCACAGTTCTCGTCGTCGCGCCGGCCGTGCGGGTGGAGACCGGGCACGCTCTCGGCATGGAACGTCCACTTCCGATCCTCCGCTCGGGTCCGGCGCGCGAAGTCGCCTGTGACCCCACCACGCTGCGCCGCCGCGTCCGATCGACCGGCAGCGACCGTCTGGTGCGCGTCGGTCCGAACGCCTTCGTCGAGGGCGAGCGGTGGGACCGTGCAGAGCCCCGACAGCGGTACGTCACCCGGGTGTACGCCCGACTCGGGCGGCTCGGCACCCCTGCCGTCGCCTCTCACGTGTCAGCGGCGGCGGTCCAGGGCCTGCCGGCGCTGTCGGGCTGGGACGCTCCGGTGCACGCCACCGTGCCGGAGTCGATGTACCGAGGGCGGACACCGACCCTCGTCCTGCACACGCGTCCGGCTCCAGGAGCACGAACGCGTCGAAGCGAACGGTGTCTCGGTGACGTCCGTGCCCCGGACGGTGGTCGACATCGCGATGAGCGAGGACCTCCGGACCGCGGTGGTCGTGGCGGATGCGGCCCTGCGCCGCGGCGTCACGATGGGCAGGCTGCGCGGCGCAGTCGACCAGCGATCCCGCGGACGCCGTCGGGCCGAACACGTGCTCGACCTCGCGGACGGACGGTCGGGGTCGCCCGCGGAGTCGTTCGCCCGCGTCGTCCTCCTCGAACTCGGCCTGCCGACACCGGTCCTGCAGCAGGAGTTCGTGGCCGACGGCCGTCGCTACGCCGTCGACTTCTGGTTCCCCGACCAGGGCGTCGTCGTCGAGATCGACGGCCGGGCCAAGTACACACAGGCTCGCTACCTCGCTGGTCGGAGCCCGACCGAGGTCTTCCTCGAGGAGAAACGCCGCCACGAGCGGCTGTTGACCGTGCCAGGGGTCCGCGCGGTCGTGCGGCTCGAGTGGCGTGACCTCTTCGACCCGGACGCGCTCGTCCGTCGGTTCCGTGCGGTCGGGCTCCCGTGTCCGGTACGCCCGATCAGGAGCGCACGGCCCGGAGCAGCCTGACAGGGCGCGGTCGGGCGAGGATCGGGCGGCCGGGAGCCGGTCCAGGCTGACGCGATTAGCGTCGCGGCCATGGCTGTCACGGAGATCTGGCTCGTCCGCCACGGGGAGTCCACCGCGAACGTCGCCGCCGCCCGGGCCGACGCCGAGGGGGCCGACGTCATCGAGGTCGATCACCGCGACGCCGACGTCCCGCTCAGCCCCCTGGGCGAGGAGCAGTCGCGTGCGCTCGGTCAGGAGCTCGCGGACCGCCGGGTAGCCGACGTCCCGGTCGCGCTGTGGGTGTCGCCGTACCGTCGGGCGCAGCAGACGATCGGCATCGCACTCGAGGCGGGCGGTCTGACCGAGCCACCGAAGCGTGTCGACGAACGGCTGCGCGACCGGGAGCTCGGCGTGCTCGACCTGCTCACCCGGCAGGGCGTGCGGAACCGGTACCCGGACGAGGAACGCCGACGGCAGTGGCTCGGCAAGTACTACCACCGACCCGCGGGCGGGGAGTCCTGGGCGGACGTCATGCTCCGGCTGCGCTCGGTGCTCGTCGACGTCGACCGTCTCGAGGGCACCCAGCGGGTGCTCGTCGCCGCACACGACGCCGTCGTGATGCTCGTCGTCGCGGTCTGCCTCGACCTCGACGAGCACGCGCTCATGGCCTTCGCCGAGGACCACACGGTCGCGAACGCCTCGCTCACCCGGCTCCACCGCGACGGTCCCGGCGCTCCCTGGGCCCTGGAGGAGTTCTCGGCCGTCGGACACCTCGACGACGAGGACGTCACCGAGCACAGCGGCCGGAAGGACGACGTCCATGTCGACTGATCAGCAGGCTGCACCGCAGCACATCACGCCCAACGTCCTCCGCGAGTGGGCGCTCCCCGAACCCGGAGCCGGGAAGTACGGCCGGGGCCAGGTGCTCGTCGTCGGCGGAGCCGCCCACACGCCCGGTGCCGCCATGCTCGCGGCACTCGCCGCCCTGCGCGTCGGTGCCGGACGGCTGTCGCTGGCGGTCGGCGAGAGCGTCGCCAACCACGTCGCCGTCGCCGTCCCCGAGTCCGGGGTGGTCCCGCTCGACGAGGACGACCGCGGTCACGTCGCCGTCGGGGCGATCGCCGCCGTGCGCGACACCGCGGAGGCAGCGGACGCCGTCCTCGTCGGACCCGGCCTCGACGAGCCGGAGGGGGCGAGGGATCTCGTCGCGGGCATCGCCGACGCCGTCGGTCCGGACACCTTCGTCGTGCTCGACGCCTTCGCACTCGGTGTGGCCGCCGACGTCGAGGACCGCCTGCGCCCGTTGCACGGTCGGCTCGTGCTCACGCCGAACAGTGGCGAAGCGGAACGGCTCCTCGGCCGGGAGTGCGGTGACGACGACGTGGCCGACGCCCGCGAGATCGCTGATCGGTACGGTGCCGTGGTGGCTCTGTCCGACGTGATCGCCGCCCCGGACGGCCGGGCCTGGGTCAAGGGCACGGGATCGGGCGGACTCGGGACCAGCGGCAGCGGGGACGTGCTCTCCGGCGTGGTCGTCGGCCTGCTCGCGCGCGGGGCGGAGCCGGCACAGGCCGTCGCGTGGGCGTCCTACGTGCACGCCGCCGCGGGCGACCGGCTTGCCGTGCAGGTCGGGCCGCTCGGGTACCTCGCGAGCGAGCTCCTCACCGAGATCCCGCGCGTGCTGGTCGAACTCGGCGGCTGATCCGCGCCCGATCGTTCCCAGGACGGGTGCGGTACCTGACCGGAACGGGCACACCTGGCCGAACGGAACGATTAGGTACGCCCGGAACGACCGGGTACGCCCGGGACGACCGGGGACCACTCGCGCCACAGGGACGGACGGCGGGACGGACGGGAGGCGCGGGGCGGGCCGGCACCGCGCCTCCCGTCCGGCGGGTCAGCGCTCGAAGCGCGCCGCCGTGTCGCCGGTCAGGCCCGCCTCGACGCGCGCCCGCATGTCGGCGGACATCTCCGGCAGGTCGTCGAGCCGCGCCCAGAACGCCTCGGTGTTCTCGCCGTCCGCGGGGAAGGGGTCGCCGGAGACGTACCGGCACGCGAACACCAGGTCGAGGTACTGCGCCCGGTCTCCGTTCGGGTAGGTCATCTCGGGCAGGACGTGCACCCACGTCAGCCGTTCGGCGACCGCGACGACGTCCGCCTCCTCGAGCACCTCGCGTTCGGCTGCGACCGCCGGCTCCTCACCGGGATCGACGATCCCCGTGACCGGCGTCAGCGCACCGTTGTCGGCGCGGCGGACGACGAGCAGTTCACGGTCAAGGCCCTCGCCGCGGGTGACCACCGCGGTGACGCCCGTCATCCAGAGCGGGTCGGTCCCGACCTTCTCGCGCAGGGCCAGGACGAAGTCAGGGATCGGCATGCCCCAACGCTACCGACCACCCCTGTCGGCGACTGGTCATGACCAGTAGGGTGGGGGTGTGGAGATCATCATCCTGCCGACGCCCGCCGAGGTCGGACGCGTCGCCGCTGCCAAGATCGCCTCGGTCGTCGCCGAGAAGCCGTCCGCCGTCGTGGGGCTCGCCACCGGGTCCAGCCCGCAGGGCATCTACGCCGACCTGCGCCGCCGGGTCGAGGCGGGCGAGGTGTCGTTCGGCGCCGCGCGCGGGTTCGCCCTCGACGAGTACGTCGGGATCCTGCTGGAGCACCCGGAGTCCTATGCGAGCGTCGTCGCGCGCGACGTCGTCGAGCCGCTCGGGTTCGACCCCTCGCGCGTGCGGGTGCCGGACGGCCGCGCGGGCGACCTGGCGTTCGCGGCGAAGGAGTACGACGCCGCGATCCGCGCCGCGGGCGGGGTCGACGTGCAGATCCTCGGGATCGGCGCGAACGGGCACATCGGGTTCAACGAGCCGACCTCGTCGTTCGCCTCCCGCACGCGGATCAAGACCCTCGCCCCCTCGACGCGTGCGGCGAACGCGCGGTTCTTCGACTCCCTCGACGACGTCCCGACGCACTGCATGACGCAGGGGCTCGGCACGATCCTCGAGGCCCGCGAGCTCGTCCTCGTCGCGCAGGGCTCCGCGAAGGCCGATGCCGTCGCCGCCGCGGTCGAGGGGCCGCTGTCGTCCTTCGTGCCCGGGTCGGCGCTGCAGCTGCACGAGCACGCGACCGTCGTCGTCGACGAGGAGGCCGCGGCAGGCCTGCGCCTCGCCGACTACTACCGCTACACGTACGCGAACAAGCCGGAGTGGCAGCGCTTCGAGTGACCTCCTGACGGCCTCTCGCAGAACGCGACGATGGCGGTGGCGCGCAGCGGTACCTCCCTGCGAGCAGACGCTGACGTTGCGTGTTGCGACCGGAGCTGCGTCAGCGCGCTGATGCCAGGCGCGCGAGCCCCTCGCGCAGGGTCTCCTCGGAACAGCCGAAGTTGAGCCGGACGTGGCCCACGCCCTGGCGACCGAAGTCGCGCCCGTCCGACAGCGCCACCTTCGCCCGCTCGACCAGGACCTGCGCGGGACCGTCGCCCCACGGCAGCGCCCGCAGGTCGAGCCAGGCGAGGTAGGACGCCTGCGGCTGCCGGTACCCGGTGCCCGGCAGCGCGGCGCCGAGCTCCTCGGCGAGGACCCGCCGGTTGCCCGCCAGTTCGGCGAGCAGTGCGGCGAGCCAGGGCTCCCCGTCCCGGAACGCCGCCAGGCTGGCCGTGTAGCCGAGGATCCCGGTCCGCTCGACGACCTCGACGGGTAGCCCGTCGAACCAGCCGCGTGCCCGCTCCGACGCCCCGACCATGAGGGCGCACTTGGTGCCGGCGAGGTTCCACGCCTTGCTCGCACTCGTCAGGGCGACGCCGTGCTCGGCCGCCTCGGGCCCGCAGTCGAGGAACGGGGTGAACACCGCGTCCGCGTGGGTCAGCGGGGCGTGGATCTCGTCGGACACCACCACGGCGTCCCACTCGGCCGCGAGCCGGGCCAGCGCCGTGAGCGACTCCCGGGAGTGCACCAGGCCGAGCGGGTTGTGCGGGTTGCAGAGCAGCACCGTGCGGGCGCCCTCGGCGAAGGCTGCGGCGACCCCGTCGAGGTCCATCCGCCACCCCGCGGTCGTGTCGAACGGGTCGGGGTCACCAGCGGGCGGGAGCAGGGGCACCTCGGTGACGGCGCCACCCGCCTCGCGCACGTACTCCCAGAACGGCGGGTAGACGGGCGGCATGACGACGACCTGGTCACCGGGCTCGATGACCCGGCGCAGCACCTCGACCGCGGCGACCGAGACGTCCGTGGTCGTGCGGACGAGGTCGGGGTCGACCTCCCACCCCCAGCGGCGTCCGGCGAAGTCGGAGAACACCTCGGGGAGCACCCGGGTGTGCCCGACGTACCCGGTGTCCCCGTTCCGGACCGCGCGTTCGAGCGCTTCGCGCACGGGCTCGGCGGGGACCGAGTCCATCTCGGCGACGAACATCGGCAGCACCTCGGGCGGGTAGGCCGTGTACTTCTCGCTCGTGCGGCTGCGTTGTGCATCGAACACCGAGACCATGACGCTCATGCGCCCATCCTGACAGTGACACGCCCGCTCCGGGGTGCTCAGGCGGGACGGATCCCGGTGAGCAGGACCTCCGCGTACCGGTCGGGGTCCGCAACCTGCTGTCCACCGGCGACGGCGGCCGACCGCATGCCGCAGAGCAGACGCCGCAGGTCGTCCGCGTCGAGGTCCGGCCGCACCAGTCCCTCGGCCCGCGCTCGGTCGAGCAGCGCACCCACCGATGCCACGAGGTCGCCCGCCAGTGCCGTTGTGTCCGCGCAGGAGAACGATCCGCCGGTGAGCAGGTCCCCGAGGGGTGCGTCGCGCACCATGCTCCGGAAGGCCTCGACGACCACGCCGCGGACGGCCTGCGCGGTGTCCGGCAGTTCGACCGCTGCCCGGACGCGGTCGAGCATGTCCTCGAACGCGTCGATCGCCAACGCCTCGAGCAGGTGCTGCTGGGTCGGGAAGTGGCGGTAGGCCGTCCCCACGCCCACACCTGCTTCGTGCGCGACGGCGTTGAGGAGCGGCTGCTCCCCGCGTCGGACGAACGCGCGCGCGACGTCGAGGAGTGCCGAGCGATTGCGCAGCGCGTCCGCACGGAGCGCTTCCGGCCGGGCGAGGGCTGGTGTCATGTGGAGAGTCTATCCGGTTGTGTTAGCGTTCCGGATCATTCATCCGTTTTGTACACGATCGAGGAGCACCGATGCGCACGACCACGACCTTCGAATGGGAACCAGCCGACCTGCCGGACCAGCACGGACGGACCGTCGTCGTGACCGGGGCGACCAGCGGGCTCGGCCTCGTGGTCGCGACGGCCCTGGCGGCCGCGGGAGCGCAGGTGGTCGCCGCCGTTCGTGACCTCGACAAGGCCGTCCGCGTCCTGCCGGCCGGCCTGGAGGCGCGGCTCGTCGACACCTCGTCCGTCGCCTCCGTCACCGCGTTCGCCCGGCAGCTCGCGGCGGACGGGCTCGTCCTCGACGCGCTGGTGAACAACGCCGGGGCCTCGTTCGCCACGTACGAGCGCACCGAGGAGGGCGTCGAGCGGACGTGGGCGACGAACGTCGTCGGGCCGGCCGTGCTCGCCGACGCGGTCCTCCCGCTCCTCGGCGGGCCGGCGCCACGGGTCGTGCTCGTCGGGTCGAACTTCTCGCAGCGCACCGCCCGCGTGCCCGATCCCGCCGGTCCGGGTGACGCAGGGCAGTACCGCCAGCTGGCGACCTACACCGACTCGAAGACCGCGGCGGCCGCCCTCGCGGTCGACCTCGGCGAGCGCCTGGCGGTGCAGGGGTCCCCGATCCGCTCGGTGATCGCGCACCCCGGGGTCGCGGCGACCGGCATGAACGGGCAGGCGGAGACCCTCGCGCAGCGCCTGGGCGGAGCAGTGGCGCGGCTGCTGGCCCGCACGGCGGAGGACGGCGCACGGTCGACGCTCTGGGCTGCCACGGCACCGGACGTGGAGCAGGGTGTGTTCGTCGGGCCGGCGCTCCGGCGGAGCGACCGACGGCTGCACGTCGTGCCGGTGCAGGGCCCCGCCGCAGACCGAGCGGTCCGACGGGCTGTGCGCGACCACGTCGAGCGGGTCACCGTCGGCATCACGGGCTGACCGCGGCCCCCACGGTCAGCGGATGCTCGCACCGCGGAACGCGGCCGCGTGGCGGTCCTCGATGCGGGGTGCTCGTCGAGTCGGACGTCCGCTTCACGTGCGGCACGGCGGGTCCGAGCAGTGCGGCGGACCGTCGACAGCCGACGTCCGTGGTCCGGTTCCCTGACGCACCCTGACGAGCACGCCCGAGGAGCACCCGGGACAGGCCCGGGCGCGCCGTTCAGGGCAGCGGCGCGCCCGCGCCCCACACGCGCTGTACCTCGAGCGCGGGGGAGAGCGCGACGAGGTCCGCGGTGTACCCGGGCGCGATCCGGCCCAGACGGTCGCCGAGCCCCAGCACCGTGGCCGGGACGCTCGTCAGCGCCGCGACCGCCTCGGGCAGTGACGCCCCGGCACCCGAGACGGCGAGCCGCAGCGCCGCGTCCTGCGTCAGCGTCGAGCCGGCGATGGTGTCCGTCCCCGCCACCCGGGCGACCCCGTCGTTCACGGTCACGGCGAGCGACCCGAGGGTGTACGAGCCGTCCGGTGAGCCGGCGGCACCCATCGCGTCGGTGATGAGCGCGACCCGGCCGGGGGCGGCGCGGAGCAGCACCCGGGCGACGGCGGGGTGCACGTGGACGCCGTCGAGGATGAGCTCGAGCGTCACCCGCTCGTTCTCGAGGGCGGCGGCGATGGGCCCCGGTGCGCGGTGGTGCAGCGCGGGCATGGCGTTGCACGCGTGGGTGAGCACCGTGGCACTCGCGTCGAAGGCCGCACGGGCCTGGTCGTACGAGCAGACGGTGTGCCCGACGGCGACCACGACCCCGGCGTCGACGAAGCGGCGCACGGCGTCGAGCGCTCCCGGCAGCTCGGGCGCGATCGTCACCTGCCGCAGGACCCCGGCGCCGGCGTCGAGCAGGGCGTCCACGACCGACGGGGTCGGGTCGACCAGGAACGACTCCTCGTGCGCGCCCTTGTTGTGCGGTGAGAGGAACGGGCCCTCGAGGTGGGCGCCGAGCACGAGCGGGTCGGAGGCGGCGACGGTGCGGATGCGGTCGAGCGACGCGGCGAGCGACGGGACGGGGTTCGCGACGAGGGACAGGACCGACCGGGTCGTGCCGTGCGCCCGGTGCACCGCGAGGGCCGCGTCGAACGAGTCGTCCTCGTAGGCGGCGCCCCCACCGCCGTGTCCGTGCAGGTCGATGAAGCCGGGCGTCAGGACGGCGTCGCCGAGGTCGACCACGTCCGGGGCCTCTGGAGCCTCGGCGCCGGTGCCGACTGCCTCGATCACGCCACCCGAGAGCAGGACCCAGCCGTCGTCGACCACGCCGGCCGCGTCGACGACGCGAGCGGCCCGGACCAGGGTGCGCCGCGCCTCCAGACCGGAGCCGGAGTCGGAGGGCGCGGTCACGCCGTCTCCCGACGGAACGCGACCACCCCGGACAGCGCCGCCACCAGCACGAACACCAGGCCGACGAACGGGCGTCCGAGCGAGACCCAGGTGGCACCGGCGGCGACGACCAGCGCGGTCTCGACGATGACCTTGCCGACGACGTCGGTGTCGATCGGCGACCGCGGGGAGCGGAAGAGGAACCACACGACCGCGGCGAACAGCGGCGCCCCGACCATGAACAGGTACCCCGGCAGCGGCAGCATCCATGACCAGTAGCCCCAGTACGCCAGCGACAGCAGGCCGAACGCGCACACGAGCACGCGCAGCACGGTCCAACCGGAGACGCGGCGACGGGCCGGTGCCGGGTCCGAGGGCGGCGGCACCTCGCCCCAGTCGACGGGACTCTGCGGTGCGTTCGTCATGCCGGTGCCTACCTGAAGATGATCGTGCGGGCGCCGTCGAGCAGGACGCGGTCCTCCGCGATCCAGCGCACCGCCTGCGTCAGTGTCCGGGACTCCTCGTCCTGACCGATGGAGACCAGCTCGGCCGGGTCCTTCGTGTGGTCGACCCGGACCACGTTCTGCTCGATGATCGGCCCCTCGTCGAGGTCGCTCGTCACGAAGTGCGCCGTCGCACCGATGAGCTTCACCCCGCGGGCGTGCGCCTGCCGGTACGGGTTCGCACCCTTGAAGCCGGGGAGGAACGAGTGGTGGATGTTGACGGCGCGGCCCTCGAGCGCGGCGCACAGCTCGGGCGACAGGATCTGCATGTAGCGGGCGAGGACGACGAGCTCGATGTCGTGCTCCTCGACGGCCTCGAGGATGCGCTGCTCCATCGCCTGCTTCGACACCGGGTCGGTGACCGGGCGGTGCTCGAACGGCACGGAGTAGAACGACGCCAGCCCGGACAGGTCGGCGTGGTTCGACAGGACGAGCGGGACCTCGATGGGGAGCTGACCGCCGCGCTGCCGGTAGAGCAGGTCGTTGAGGCAGTGGCCGGCCTTCGACACGAGCACGAGGGTGCGCAGCGGGCGCCCGACGACGTCGAGCTGGACGCGGGCGTCGTAGCGCTCGACGACGGGGGCGAGTGCCTGCTCGAAGGCCGCGCGGTCGACCGGTGCCATGACCTGCAGACGCATGAAGAACGAGTTGGTGTCGGCGCTCGAGAACTGCTGCGACTCGGTGATGTTGCCCTGCGCCGCCACGACGGCTCCGGACACCGCGTGCACGATCCCGGGTCGGTCGTCGCAGACGAGCGTGAGGGTCCAGTGCGTGGGGCTCGGGTCGGTCACCGGATCAGGGTACCGGGCTCGGTGTGCGCGTTGCGCTGGCTGCCCGGGAGCCCCGCGATGCCCGCGCTGGCCGTCCTGCCTGGGCGGCCAGTCCTGCTCGTCCTGCTCGTCCTGGATGGAGCAGAAGACGTCGAGTGGGTTCCGCTGACCCGACAGGTACTGCTCCATCGATGGGCGATCGCGACGATGGCGTCCGGCGCGGCAGCAGCACCCGGCCTGGAGGCCCGTGGTGCGTCCGGCGTCCGGCGTCCGGCTGCGTCAGCGTCAGCGGCTGCGCAGCACCGCGAGCAGTCGGCGGACGAAGGAGATCTCCAATCCGACCGCGATCACCCCGACGACGATCCCGGCGGCGACGTACCCGCTGCCGCGCTCGGCGTTGAGGAGGGCGGTCACCGGTGCAGCGATGCAGATGATGCCGCAGATCACCACGTTCCAGATCGCGCCAGGTGTCGTGTTGCTGCTGAATCCGCCGCCGTGCGCCATGCAGTGGACGCTACCGGGCCGGACCGGCTCGGGTCGCGTCGCACGGCGGGGGCGCGGGTCGGCGCCTCCCGACCGGCCGGTCAGTGCGGGGAGGTGAGCGTCGTGACGAGGTGCTCCTGCACGTACCCGAGCCAGTCGTAGACGTCGCGCAGGCCGACGCCGGCGTCACCGGCGTACGACGACTCCTCGGTCTCCGCGTCGACGATGCCGAGCCGCTCGGCGATCGTCAGGCGCAGGTCGGTCAGGCACCGCAGCCATGCCTGCTCGTCCTGCTGGGTCAGGGCGCCGTCCCGCGCGCCGGTCAGCCAGTCGTGCACGGTGTCGGCGTTCGCGGTCTTCTGCGTCAGCAGGTCCGCCTGCGTGTACCGGCGGAACTCCTCGCTCGCCTCGGTGTCGGAGGGGTAGGCGTCGGGGAACATCCGCCCAGCGACCGGATCGGACGCCAGGTCGCCGCCGAGCACCTGCTGCAGCTGCTCGGTGAGCGAGGCGAGGACGGCGCGCTCGCCCTCGGACATGGCGAGGTGGACGCCGTCGGGGCGGCGGACGAAGGGGATCACGCGTCCGGTCCCGCGGCGCGGTCGACCGTCGCCTGCAGACCGTAGCCGTGCATGGCCTCGACGTGGCGCTCCATCGCCTCGCGGGCGCCGGTCGCGACGATCGCCCGGCCGTCGTCGTGCACCTGGCGCATGAGCCGTTCCGCGCGGGCGTGCGAGAAGCCGAAGTAGCTCTGGAAGACGTAGGTCACGTAGGACATGAGGTTCACCGGGTCGTCCCACACCACGGTGACCCAGGGCACGTCGTGCCGGGCGCGCAGGTCGGTGCGCTCGTCGACCTCGGGGCTGATCAGCGTCATGCCGGTCCGGTGGCGGTCGCGCGGTGCACGTGCAGGTCGGGACCCGCGGCGTGCGGGCTGCTCGGGCTCATGCTCCAAGGGTGACACGAACCGGCGTGCTCGGTACGATCGAGGGGTCGCGACTGGCGTTGGATGGGTCACCATCGGGGAGCGACACCTGACACGGAGCGCGGCCGTACGCCTGGGCCGCGCCCACCCGTCCACCTCGTCGCGTCCGCGCGGCGATCAGACAACGAGGAGTCCCGTGTCCATCACCGATCTGCCCCCTGCGTCCACGCAGTCCAGCTTCAACGCCCCGCTCAGCGCGGTCGACCCCGAGATCGCGAAGGTCCTCGAGCAGGAGCTCGGCCGTCAGCGCGACACCCTCGAGATGATCGCGTCCGAGAACTTCGTCCCGCGTGCCGTGCTCGAGTCGCAGGGGTCCGTCCTGACGAACAAGTACGCCGAGGGCTACCCCGGGAAGCGCTACTACGGCGGCTGCGAGTTCGTCGACATCGCCGAGCAGCTCGCCATCGACCGTGCGAAGGCGCTCTTCGGCGCCGCGTACGCGAACGTGCAGCCGCACTCCGGCGCCAGCGCGAACGCCGCGGTCCTGCACGCCATCGCCTCCGCCGGCGACACCATCCTCGGCCTCGAGCTCGCCCACGGCGGCCACCTGACCCACGGCATGAAGCTCAACTTCTCCGGCCGCATCTACAACGCCGTGTCGTACGGCGTCGACCCGGAGACGTTCGAGGTCGACTACGACGACATCCGCGCGAAGGCGATCGAGCACCAGCCGAAGGTCCTCATCGCCGGCTGGTCGGCGTACCCGCGCCAGCTCGACTTCGCAAAGTTCCGCGAGATCGCGGACGAGGTCGGCGCGACGCTCTGGGTGGACATGGCGCATTTCGCCGGCCTCGTCGCCGCGGGACTGCACCCGTCGCCCCTGCCGCACGCCCACGTCGTGTCCTCGACGGTGCACAAGACGCTCGCCGGTCCCCGCTCGGGCATCATCCTGTCCAACGACGAGTCGCTCTTCAAGAAGCTCAACTCGGCGGTGTTCCCGGGGCAGCAGGGCGGCCCGCTCATGCACGTGATCGCCGCCAAGGCCACCGCGTTCCTGCTCGCCGCGACGCCTGAGTTCAAGGACCGCCAGGAGCGCACGCTCCGCGGCGCGAAGGCGCTGGCCGACCGGCTCACCCAGGCCGACGCGAAGGGCGCCGGCATCGACGTCCTCACCGGTGGCACCGACGTGCACCTGGTGCTCGTGGACCTCCGCGAGTCCGAGGTCGACGGCAAGCAGGCCGAGGACCTCCTGCACGAGGTCGGCATCACCGTGAACCGCAACTCCGTGCCGTTCGACCCGCGCCCGCCGATGGTCACCTCGGGTGTCCGCATCGGCACCTCGGCGCTGGCGACCCGCGGTTTCGGCGACGCCGAGTTCACCGAGGTGGCGGACATCATCGCGCTGACCCTCATGCCGAACCCGGACATCGAAGCGCTCTCGGCCCGGGTGAAGGCCCTGACCGACGCGTTCCCGCTCTACGCGTGAGCGCATCGGCTCCCTCGGTCGCTCCGCTCCCGCGGGAGCGCTGGGCGGGTGAGGGCAGTGCCGTCCGCATCGACGGCACCGCCCTCGCCGCCCGCACGCTCGACGACCTGAAGACCCGCATCGACCGCCTGCACGACCACGGCTTCCGGCCGGGCCTCGGCACCATCATGGTCGGGCAGAACCCCGGCTCGGTGTCGTACGTCGCGGGCAAGCACCGCGACTCGGCGCAGATCGGGCTCGACTCGGTCCGCATCGACCTGCCGGAGACCGCCAGCGCCGCGGACATCCGGGGCGCGATCCTGCAGATGAACGACGACCCCCGGGTCACCGCGTTCATCGTGCAGCTGCCGCTGCCGCAGGGCATCGATCCGATCCCGATGCTCGAGCTGATGAACCCGTCGAAGGACGCCGACGGCCTGCACCCGACGAACCTCGGTGAGCTCGTGCTCGCCGTGCCCGGTGGTGCCGGCACGATCGACGCACCGCTGCCGTGCACGCCGCGCGGCATCGTCGCGATGCTCGAGGCGTACGAGGTCCCGATCCGGGGCAAGCACGTCACGATCATCGGGCAGGGCCTGACGGTCGGGCGTCCGCTCGGCCTGCTGCTCACGCGCCTCGAGGCGACCGCCACCCTCACGCACTCGCTCACCGAGGACGTCGCCGCCGAGTGTCGCCGCGCCGACATCATCGTCGCGGCGGCCGGTGTCGCCGGGCTCGTGCAGCCGGACTGGGTCAAGCCGGGTGCGGCGGTCATCGACGTGGGCATCAGCCGGGTCGTCGACGAGTCGACCGGCAAGGCGAAGCTCCGTGGCGACGTGGACCCCGCGGTCGCACAGGTGGCCGGGTTCCTGTCGCCGACACCGGGCGGTGTCGGACCGATGACCCGCGCGATGCTCATGAAGAACGTCGTCGAGGCCGCGGAGCGCCACCTGCACTGAACGGTACTGGTGCGCGCGAAGCGGCCGGGAGGCTCGGGTCGCCTCCGCCACGTCCCTCCCGCGGTGCTACGGTCACCGCATGGGGGACGAGCGACAGCTGACCGAGCCGGTGCTGCGCCCACGGCCGGAGCCCACCCAGTTCACGAAGGACGCCCGATGGCTGGTCGTCATCGTGGTGCTGTGCATCGTCTTCCAGCAGCCCGGTTCGACGTGGGGCACGACCTTCGTCCACGCCGGCCAGGAGTTCGACTTCCGGTCGTCGCCGGCCCTCGGGACGACGCTCCTGACCGTCGGCATCGCCCTCGCCGGGTTCGTCGTCGCGGTGGCGCGTCGGGGCGCGCGGCGGTTCGACGAGCACACCGTGATGGGGCTGGCCCTGGCGGGCGTCCTCGGCGTCACCGTGGCCGTCTGGTTGCTCATGCCCCTGCAGATGGCGTGGGTGCAGTGGGCGGTCGAGCACGGTCAAGCGCATCCGTTCGTGCTCGGGGACGTCGTCGAGACGACCCGGTCCGCCCACCCGCTCGGCTGACCAGCTGATGCCGCCCGGCGTCGCTGGAGCACAGGCGTCGTCACCACACGAGCGGGAGCGGCTGGCACCACGGGGATCCGTGGTGTCAGCCGCTCCCGTCGTGCGCGATGCGCAGCGCGTCAGTCGCGGCGGGCACCCTGCGCGGCGTGCACCGTGAAGACGGCGGGCTCGCGGTACCCGGCCGAGGCGAAGGCGGCGGTGACAGCCGTGGTGATCGCGTCCCGTGCCTCCCGGTCGACCAGCGCGATCGCGGCGCCACCGAAGCCGCCACCGGTCATGCGTGCGCCGACCGCGCCGTTGGCCATCGCCGTCTCGACCGCCAGGTCGAGCTCCGGCACCGAGATCTCGAAGTCGTCGCGCATCGACGCGTGCGAGGCGACGAGCAGGTCACCGATCACGCGGGGACCCTGCTCGCGGAGGGTGCGGACCGTGTCGAGGACGCGCTGGTCCTCGGTGACGATGTGCCGCACCCGGCGGAAGGTCTCGTCGTCGAGCAGCTCCTGTGCGCGGGGGAGGTCCTCGACGCCCACGTCGCGCAGGGCCTCGACGCCCATCGCCGCAGCGCCGCGCTCGCACGAGTCACGACGGGCCTTGTACCCGCCCGTCGCGTGGGCGTGCTCGACGCGGGTGTCGATGACCAGGACCTCGAGCCCGTTCGCCTCGAGCGCCAGGTCGACCACGGCGGTGTCGAGCGTGCGGCAGTCGAGGAACACGACGGCGTCCTGCTCGCCGAGGAGCGACGCGGACTGGTCCATGATCCCGGTCGGGGCACCGACGGCGTGGTTCTCGGAGTACTGCCCGACGCGGGCGAGGGCCTTGCGGTCGAGGCCGAGCTCCCACAGGTCGGTGAAGGCCAGCGCGACACCGCACTCGATCGCGGCGCTCGACGACAGCCCCGCGCCCACCGGCACGTCCGAGTCGATGAAGACGTCGAAGCCGGTCTTGTCGGACAGGTCGGCGCCGGCCTGCTCGCCGAGCGCCCAGGCGATGCCGAAGACGTACGCCGACCAGCCGTCCATGTGCTCGGGCGACAGCTCGTCGAGGGAGAGCTCGTGCACCGCGTCCGGCTCGAACGCCGAGGCGACCCGGATGGTCCGGTCATCGCGCTGGGCGATCGACGCCACCGTGCGCCGGTCGATCGCGAACGGCAGGACGTAGCCGTCGTTGTAGTCGGTGTGCTCGCCGATCAGGTTGACCCGGCCCGGCGCGGAGTACCGCACTGTCGGCTCGTACCCGTAGACCTGCTGGAACGTCATGCGCGCTCGATCCCTCCTCGGATGAACTCGGCCGCCTTCTCGGGCACGAGGTCCCCGATCCAGGCGCCCATGGCGGCCTCGCTGCCGGCCAGGAACTTGAGCTTGTCCGCCGCGCGGCGCGGGGACGTGATCTGCAGCATGAGCCGCACGGTGTCGCGCGCGGTGTGCACCGGTGCCTGGTGCCACGCGGCGATGTACGGCGTGGGGGTGTCGTAGAGCGCGTCGAGCCCGCGGGTGAGCCGCAGGTGCAGGTGTGCGAGCTCGTCCTTCTCGGCGTCGGTCAGGCCGGCGAAGTCGGGGACGTGGCGGTGCGGCAGCATGTGGACCTCGATCGGCCACCGCGCGGCGAACGGCACGAAGGCGGTGAAGTGCTCGCCCTGCAGGACGACGCGCTCCGAGGCGCGCTCGTTCGCCAGGTGCTGCTCGAACAGGTCCGGTCCGAAGCGCTCGATCGACGCGAGGAGTCGCTGCGTGCGGGGCGTGACGTACGGGTACGAGTAGATCTGCCCGTGCGGGTGGTGCAGCGTGACGCCGATTGCCTCGCCCCGGTTCTCGAACGAGAACACCTGCTGGATGCCGGGCATCGCGGAGAGCGCGGCGGTCCGGTCCGCCCAGGCCTCGACCACGGTGCGGGCGCGCGACTCGCTGATCGACGCGAACGAGCCGCTCGTCTCGGGGGAGAAGCACACGACCTCGCAGCGGCCGACGCTCCGGAGCTGACGGTTCAGCCCGACGTCGGACAGCGACTCGAGCGACTCCGGGGCGTCGTCCGCCTCGAGCAGGGGGCCGAACGACGGCGAGCGGTTCTCGAACACCGCCACGTCGTAGCGGCTGGGGATCTCCGACGGGTTGGCGGCGGTCTGCGGCGCGAGCGGGTCCTGGTCGGCCGGCGGCAGGAACACACGGTTCTGCCGGCTCGACGCGATGGACACCCACTCGCCGGTCAGCACGTCCTGCCGCATCCGCGCCGTCTCCGGCCGGGGGTCGAGGACACGCTGGTCGATGCTGCGTTCCGCGGGCAGCTGCGTGTCCGCGTCGTCGAAGTAGATGAGCTCGCGGCCGTCGGCGAGCGTCGTCACGCGCTTGGTGATCACCACGTCACCCTACCGTGCTCGTGAAGCGTTGCGAAAGGCTCCGTAAGTGCGCGAAACTCGTGACGTGAGCGACGACCTCTCCTTCCTCGCCGGGTCGCTGCCCGCGCCGCTGCGGCAGGATCGCATCGTCTCCATCGTCGAGGGCGCGCCGGGCCTGGTCCGGACCGCCGCGTTGGCAGCGGCGCTGGGGACGAGCGAGGTGACGGTCCGCCAGGACCTCGCCCTGCTCGACCAGGAGGCCCGGATCCGGCGGGTCCGCGGCGGAGCCGTCCGCCTCGGGGCCGGTTCCACCGAGCGCCCGTTCGAGGAGACCGCCGTCGAGCACCAGGTGGCGAAGGCCGCCATCGGCCGGGCGGCTGCCGACCTGGTCCGGTCGGGCCAGTGTGTGGTGATCGACGTCGGCACCACGCCCGCCGCCGTCGCGGAGGCCCTGGTCGCACGGTCCGACCTGGTCGACGTCACCGTCGTGACGAACTCGCTCACCACCGCGCTCACGCTCGAGCGGGCGGTCCCGCGCTTCACCGTGGTCGTCACCGGCGGCACCCTCCGGCCGCTGCAGCACTCCCTCGTCGCACCGTTCATGGGCGCCGTGCTGCCGATGATCGCCGCCGACGTGGTGTTCCTCGGCGGCACAGGGCTCGACGTCGAGCACGGGCTGACGAACGTGAACCTGCCCGAGACCGAGGCGAAGCGGATGCTGGCCGCCTCGGCTCGGCGTACCGTCGTGGTGGCGGACGGCTCGAAGTTCGGCCGGGCCCACCTCGGAGTCGTCCGTCCGCTCGAGGACATCGACGTCGTCGTCACCGCCGAGGCCGCGGCGGACGCGGTCGCCCCGATCCGGGCGGCCGGCGTCGAGGTGGTCGTGGCGGACGAGGACGGCCGTGCAGCACCAGACGGAAGGAAGTCGCAGCCATGACCGCAGCAGCACCCACCGGAGGGCAGTACCACCTCCGTCACGCCGGACCGGACGGGGTCGTCGAGGCCGTCGTCACCGAGGTCGCCGCGGGCATCCGGGAGCTCCGGGTCGCCGGGTTCGACCTCACCGAGCCGTTCCCCGTGACCTCGCTGCCGCCGGGCGCCGACGGCATCGTGCTCGTGCCGTGGCCGAACCGTGTCGCCGGGGCCGTCTGGGAGCTGGACGGGAAGCGGCAGCAGCTCGACGTCTCCGAGCCCAAGTACGGCAACGCCTCGCACGGGCTGCTCCGGTTCTCGCCGTACCGCGTGGTGGCGCAGACCGAGTCCGCGATCGAGCAGCAGGCCACGATCCACCCCCAGCACGGCTGGCCGTTCACCCTCGAGACGCGCGTGCACCACGAACTGGTCGACGACGGCATCCGGGTGACCCACACGATCGTGAACCGCTCCGGCGTCCGTGCTCCGTTCGCCGTCGGGGCCCACCCGTACCTGCGTGCCGGCGACACCCCCGCCGAGGACCTCGTCGTCACCCTCGACGCCGCCACGGCCTTCACGGTCGACGAGCACAAGATCCCGAACGGCACCGTGTCCGTCGAGGGCACGCCCTACGACCTGCGCTCGGGACAGCGTGCCGGGGACGCCGACCTCGACACGGCCTACCGGGACGTCACGCCGGACGAGTCGGGTGTCCGGCGTACGACGCTCCACGGCCCGGAGGGTGACGGCGTCGAGCTCTGGCAGGACGAGTCGTTCCCGTACGTGCAGGTGTTCACGTCCCGCGAGTTCCCCCGCGGCGACGGCACCGGGCTGGCCGTCGCGGTCGAACCGATGACGGCGCCCGCGAACGCCCTCAACTCGGGTGAGGGGCTGCGCTGGCTCGAGCCCGACGAGACCTGGACCGGTACCTGGGGCATCCGCCGCGTCTGGTCCTGACCGACATGCCGTCGTGTGTGCGTTCTCGTCGCACGACATGCCGTCGTACGCGCGTTCTCGTCGCACAACATGCCGCTCACGTCCCCGCCCGACGGCATGTCGTGCGACCGGAACGAGCGCGAGCGGCGGGTTGTGCGACCGGAGTTGGGGCCGGAGTCGGTGCCGGAGACCGGGGACCGGGGGCGGGGACCGGGGCCCGGGGACGGT
>NZ_QKSM01000021.1 GCF_003234185.1 Curtobacterium sp. MCSS17_008 | reverse complement strand
ACCCGTTCGCCACTAATCCACCCAGCAAGCTGGGCATCATCGTTCGACTTGCATGTGTTAAGCACGCCGCCAGCGTTCGTCCTGAGCCAGGATCAAACTCTCCGTAAAAAATTACCAACCACATCCCGAAGAACATGGCCGAGTTGATCTTGACTGTAAAGACTGTCTACTGACAATCAATTCAATCCAAAAGGAATTGTCTCCGACGACCACAACCAAAGCTGCAATCGCACGGGGTCAAAATAATTGGCATTGACAATGTGCACGCTGTTGAGTTCTCAAGGACCAGACGCACCCCCCACTCGACTCCATGGAAGGAGTTTCGCCAGAGGGGCTTTGGATTCTCGACACCAGCCGACGAGCCTTGCGACTCGTCTCCATGGTGTGATGTGGTTGCCGAGCGGGACCCCGTCCGGACTGCATCGCCAGGTACTCGACCCGGTGACCGTCTCGGCCGTTCCGTTCTCCGCCTCAGCGGCAACGAGTGATTACTCTACACACGCTCCGAAGGCTCGGCCAACCGTCGTGACGCCCGGGCGTGTCGCGTTCGGCCGGGCGAGACGCTGCCCGGACACACCGACGGCCCGCTCCCCTGTCGGGAACGGGCCGTCGGTGTCTCGTGGCCGTGTCAGTGTCGGGCGATGACCGGGTTCTTGAGCGACCCGATGCCCTCGATGAGGACCTCGACCACCTCGCCGTCGCGGATCGCGCCGACGCCGGCGGGCGTTCCGGTCAGGATGACGTCGCCGGGCAGGAGCGTCCAGATCGAGGAGACGAACTCGACCAGGGTCGGGATGTCGTGCACCATCTCGCTCGTCGACGCCGCCTGGCGCAGCTCACCGTCGACGCGGGTCTCGAGTCGGATGTCCGACGGGTCGATCTCCGTCTCGATCACCGGGCCGAGCGGGCAGAAGGTGTCGAAGCCCTTCGCGCGGGTCCACTGACCGTCGCGTGCCTGCAGGTCACGGGCGGTGACGTCGTTCGCGATGGTGTAGCCGAGCACCACGCTGGCGAAGTCCTCGCGACGCACGTTCTTGGCGAGCGAGCCGATGACGATCGCGAGCTCGCCCTCGTGGTCGACGCGGCCGACCTCGGCGGGCAGGCGGATCGGGTCGTCGGGTCCGATGACCGCCGTGTTGGGCTTGAGGAACACCACCGGGTCGTCGCTCGACCGCTCGTCCATCTCGGAGGCGTGCTCGGCGTAGTTCAGACCCACGCCGATGACCTTCGACCGCGGGATCACCGGCGCGAGGAGCTTGGCGTCGGCGAGCGGCACCCGCTCCCCCGTCGTCTCGAACCCCTGGTACATCGGGTCCCCCGCGAGCACGACCAGGTCGCGCTCGTCGAGGATGCCGTACCGCGGGTCTTCACCCGTGCTGCTGAACCGTGCGATCTTCACCCGTCGACCCTACCGATCCCGGGCTCAGGCCGGCTCGGTCAGGCGCGTCATCCACCCGTGCGGGTCCGGACGGCGGCCGTACTGGATGTCGGTGAGTTCCTCGCGCAACGACATGGTGAGCTCCCCCGCACCGACGGTCGGCGACCCAATGGTGAAGCCCTCGCCGCGGAGTTCCGCGATGGGGGTGACCACTGCGGCGGTGCCGCACGCGAACGCCTCGGTGATCGTCCCGTCCGCGACGCCGTCACGCCACTCGTCGAGCGTCACGCGGCGGCGCTCGACCGTGAGACCGCGGTCCTCGGCGAGCTGCAGGATCGAGTCGCGCGTGATGCCCTCGAGGATCGACTCCGAGTCCGGGGTCACGAGCGTGCCGTCGGACGTGACGAGCACGACGTTCATCCCACCGAGTTCCTCGAGGTACCTGCCCTCCTCGGAGTCTAGGAACATCACCTGCTGGCAGCCCTGCTCGTACGCCTCCTGCTGCGGGAGCAGGGACGCCGCGTAGTTGCCGCCGGTCTTCGCCGCACCCGTGCCACCACGGGCGGCGCGGGCGTAGTGCGTCGAGAGCCAGATCGAGACCGGCTTCGGACCGGACGTGAAGTAGGCGCCGGCCGGACTCGCGATGCAGTGGTACGCGACCTCCTGCGCGGCGCGCACCCCGAGGAACGACTCCGTCGCGATCATGAACGGCCGGAGGTACAGGCTGGTCTCCGGAGCAGACGGCACCCAGTCGACGTCGGTGCGGACGAGCTGCCGGATCGACTCGACGAACACCTCGACGGGCAGCTCGGGGAGCGCGAGTCGGCGGGCCGAACGCTGGAAACGGCGCGCGTTGGCGTCCGGACGGAACGACCACACGGAGCCGTCCGCGTGGCGGTACGCCTTCAGCCCCTCGAAGATCTCCTGCGCGTAGTGGAGGACGCTCGCGCTCGGGTCGAGGGAGAGCGGACCGTACGGGTGGACCGACGCATCGTGCCAGCCGTCCTCGAGCGACCACTCGACGGTGGTCATGTGGTCGGTGAAGTGCTTGCCGAAGCCCGGGTCCGCGAGGATCTCCTCACGCTCGGCCGCTGCACGACGCTCGGGCGACGGCGTGCTCGCGAACTCGAGGGCGAAGTCGCCGTCGGTTCCGGTGTCGGTGTCGGTGCTGCTCATCGGGTGACTCCTGTCAGGCGGTGGTGGTGCGTGCTGCGGCCGCGGCGGCGATCGCGTCGCCGACCTCCGCCGTGCTGCGCTGCGTGGTGCCCCGGCTGGCGAGGTCGGCCTCGACCGCCTGCGTCACGGCCGCCGCGAGGTCCGCTCGACCGAGGTGGTCGAGCAGCAGGGCGACGGAGAGGACGGCGGCGGTCGGGTCGGCCACCTGCCGGCCGGCGATGTCGGGCGCGGAACCGTGGACCGGTTCGAACATGCTGGGGAAGGTGCCGTCGGGGTTGATGTTCCCCGAGGCCGCCAGACCGATGCCGCCGCTGATCGCGCCGGCCAGGTCGGTGATGATGTCGCCGAACAGGTTGTCGGTGACGATGACGTCGAACCGACCGGGTTCGCGCACCATGTGGATCGTCACCGCGTCGACGTGCTGGTAGTCGACGGTGACGTCGGGGTGCTCCTCGGCGACCGCGGCGACCGTGCGCTGCCAGAGCGCGCCCGCGTTGACGAGGACGTTGCTCTTGTGCACGAGCGTCAGGTGCTTCCGCGGCCGGCGGGAGGCCAGGTCGAACGCGTAGCGCACGACCCGCTCGACCCCGTGGGCGGTGTTGAGCGAGACCTCGGTCGCGATCTCGTGCGGGGTCCCCGTGCGGATCGCACCGCCGTTGCCCACGTACGGCCCCTCGGTGCCCTCGCGGACGACCACGAAGTCGACCTCGCCCGGGTCCGCGAGGGGACTCGCCACCGATGAGTACACCTTCGTCGGGCGGAGGTTGACGTAGTGGTCGAACGCGAACCGCAGCTTCAGCAGGAGGCCGCGCTCGATGATCCCCCCGGCGAGCCGGGGGTCGCGCGGGTCGCCGCCGACGGCACCGAGCAGGATCGCGTCGTGCTCGGCGACGGCGGCCATGTCGTCGTCGGTGAGGATGTCCCCCGTCTCGAGGTAGCGCGAAGCGCCGAGGGAGAACGCGGTCTCCTGCACGTCGAGGTCGCCCGGCAGCACGGCGCGCAGGACCTTCAGCGCCTCGTCCACGACCTCGGGCCCGATGCCGTCGCCGCGGATGACCGCCAGCTTGACCGTCTGTGCCATGTCCGACGCCCCTACAGCGTGATGTCGATCTCGCGGAGCGAGGTCGCGTCGATGGTGGAGCGCACGTGCTCGAGGATCTCCGCGGGGACCGGCGAGTCGACGGTCAGGACGCTCAGGGCCTGGCCGCCCGCGGCCTCGCGCGAGATCTGCATCGCCGCGATGTTGATGCCGGCGTCCCCGAACTCCTTGCCGTAGACCGCGACGATGCCGGGGCGGTCCGTGTAGACCATGACGACGTGGTGCGCGTCGAGGGCGACCTCGACGTCGTGGCCGTTGATCTCCACGAGCTTCTCGACCTGCTTCGGGCCCGTGAGCGTGCCGGACACGCTGATGGCGGGACCGTCGGACTGGGCGCCGCGGATGGTGAGCACGTTGCGGTACTCCGGGCTGTCGGCGTCGGTGATGAGGCGCACGCTCACCCCGCGCTGCTCCGCGATCAGCGGCGCGTTCACGTAGGAGACCTGGTCGCTGACGACGTCGGTGAACACGCCCTTGAGCGCCGCGAGCTTCAGCACGCTGACGTCGTACTGCGCGAGCTCGCCGTGCACCTCGACGTCGATGCTCGTGACAGGCGAGGTCGCGAGCCCGGTGAAGACCTGACCGAGCTTCTCCATGAGCGGGATGCCCGGGCGCACGTAGGGGTCGATGACACCGCCGGCGACGTTGACGGCGTCCGGCACCAGCTCGCCGCCGAGGGCGAGGCGCACGGACTTCGCGACCGAGACGCCCGCCTTCTCCTGGGCCTCGTCCGTCGAGGCGCCGAGGTGCGGCGTCACGACGACGTTCGGCAGGGCGAGCAGCGGCGAGTCCTTCGGCGGCTCGGACACGAAGACGTCGAGCCCGGCGCCCGCGATGGTGCCCGACGTGAGGGCTCGGTGCAGCGCCTCCTCGTCGATGAGGCCGCCCCGGGCCACGTTGACGACGAACGCGGTCGGCTTCATGAGCGCGAACTGCGCGTCCGAGATCATGCCCACCGTCTCCGGCGTCTTGGGCATGTGGATGGTCGTGAAGTCGGCACGGCGGAGCAGGTCCTCGAGGGAGACGAGCTCGACCCCGAGCTGCTGCGCGCGCGCCGTGGTGACGTACGGGTCGTACGCGATGACGGAGACCCCGAAGGCCTGCAGACGCTGCGTGATGAGCGCGCCGATGCGGCCGAGGCCGATGATGCCGACCGTCTTCTCGTAGAGCTCGACGCCCGTGTAGGACGAGCGCTTCCAGGCCCCGGCCGCCAGCGACGCGTGCGCGGCCGGGATGTGCCGCGCGAGCGACAGGATGTGGCCGACCGTGAGTTCGGCCGCCGAGATGATGTTCGAGGTCGGCGCGTTGACGACCATGACCCCGGCGGTCGTCGCCGCCTTGATGTCGACGTTGTCGAGTCCGACCCCGGCACGGGCGACGACCTTGAGCTGCGGCGCCGCGGCGATCGCCTCGGCGTCGATCTTCGTGGCGGAGCGCACCAGCACGGCGTGCGCGTCGGCGAGGGAGGCCAGGAGTGCGGAGCGGTCGGTACCGTCCACGTTCCGGATCTCGAAGTCGGGCCCGAGGGCGTCGACGGTGGCGGGCGAGAGTTCTTCGGCGATCAGGACGACCGGCTTCGGCACAGCTGCTGTTCCTCACACGAGACGGGCGGTATCCCACCATCGTATCGACGCGGGGACACGGTTACGACCGCGCCTTCGGTCCCCCACGGGACCACACGACGGTCTGGAGGGCCGGTGCCAGCCGGCACCGTGCCTCCCGTCCGTCACCGGGTCGCGACGCGCACTAGAAGTCGAGCAGGCGCGGCACGAAGAGCTGCAGGTCCAGCCAGAGCGCGCCCGCCGCGGCGAACGCGACCAGGAAGACGCCGACCGTCACCGACAGCCGTGCGCGACGCGTCACCCAGAGGGCGACCACGAACGCGACGGGCGCGATCGCGATGTCGAGGACGAGCCAGCCCCACGGGGTGCTGCGCTGGAGCGAGCCGCCCCCGGACGTCGTCTGCAGGAACGTGTTGAAGGCCTGGACCGACTGCGAGACCGTGATGAGGTTGCCGACGCTCTGCACCGTCATGTACGCGAACAACGCGCCGAAGACGACCCAGACGGCGACCCGTCCGACGAGCGCCGAGGGGGTCCGGCGGCTCGCCGGCATCGCGGCGGTCACCCGAAGCTCCTGGTCATGAGGAACGGCCAGGGGAAGAGGACCGCGGCGCCGAGGAGCATCCAGAGCAGGCGGGTGCGGGTGCGACGTCCGCGCCCGGCCCAGAGCACGACGGTGAACCACAGCGCGGGCGCGACGATCGACAGGAAGCGCAGGACCTCGACGAACACGGTGAGGACGGTGTCGACGTCCGACACGTACGCCGTCGACGCGGTGAGCAGCCAGGCGACGGTGTAGAGCAGGTAGAGCCCGCCGAACACCCCGAAGCCGACGAGCGCGCCCGAGGTCTCGGGCGTCTCGGGGTCGCGGCCCCCGCGGTCGTGCACGGCGACCGGGTTGTGGGCCGCGTCGACGTGGGTCGCGTCGTCCGCGTCGCCCCAGCTGAGGGCTTCGTCGTCGTCGTGGTCGACGGAGCCGTCGGGCGGGGATGCTGCCGTGGTCATGCAGACGATCCTACGAGGCACCCGTGTCGACGGACACCACCGCGGGCCGGTCAGACGTCGGCGGGCTGCGCCTCGAGCACCTCGGCGACGACGTCGCGCACCGCCGGGAACAGCGGGTGGCTCTCCATGAGACCGGTGAGGATCTCGGTGAGCGCGTGCGCGGTCGCCCCCGAGCGCAGCAGCGCGTGCAGCTCGATCGACTCGGGGTCGTTCTCGTCGTCGAACGCCAGCGCGACGCGGACCGCCCCGAGCAGGTGCTCGACGGGCATCCCCCGCTCGGCCAGCTGCGACGCCGGGCCGACGAAGCGCTCGCGCCGACCGAGCTTCCGCAGCGGGTTGCGACCGACGCGGGCCGTGCTGTCCGGCAGGAGCGGGTTCGCGATGCGGGTCAGGTTCGCGGCGACGTACCGGGCGTGCTCGGCCGGGTCGAACCCGTGCTTCGCGACGAGGAGCGCCGTGGTCTCGGCGAGGACGCCGTCCACCTCGGCGCGGACCTCGCGGTCCTCGAGTGCCTCGCGGATGAGCCGGATCCCCCGGACGAACCCGTGGTAGGCGGCGGTCGCGTGCGCCGTGTTCACGGTGTACAGCTTCCGCTCGACGAACGGCTGCAGGTCGTCGACCCACGTCACCCCGTCGATCTGCGGCGGTTCCGCATCCGACGCCGCGAACGGCGTGCGCTCGATGACCCACTCGTAGAAGGGCTCGAGCACGACGTCGAGACCGCCCGACTGGCCGAGCACACCGGACTGGTCCGGGACGATCCGGTCGATCGCGCAGTTCGCGAACACGGCGGCGACGTCGCGGTCCTCGAGGATCGGGGCGCGTCGGATGCTGGCGTGCAGCGAGTCCGTCGCGTTGAAGGCGTTCTCGCACGCGACGATCGTGACGTCGCCGAGCTCGGCCGCGCGTGCCGCCAGGCCCTCGGCGATGACCGGGGCCACGAGCGGCAGCGTGCGGGCACCGACCGCGGTCGTCACGACGTCCGCCTCGGCGATGGCCCGCACCACGCGGTCGCGGTCGGTCTTGCTGCTCAGGGCACGGAACCCGTACACCAGGTGCTCGACCGGCTGCTCGCCGACCTCGTGCACGACGAACCGTCCGGCCTCGTTGAGCGCCGAGACGACGCGGTCGTCCACGTCGACGAAGGTGAGCTCGTACCCGCTCGCGACCAGGAACTGGCCCACGAACCCGCGCCCGATCTTGCCGGCGCCGATGTGGACCGCTCGCTTCGTCACCGCCATCCGACGATCCTCCCACGTCCGAGGACACGGTCGTGACCACTCCTCGTGGTGCCGTGGAGCAGGGTGGCGGGACCGGAGCGCGGGAGCGCGGGGACGTCACGGGGACGCCGGACGTCGGCGCTGGAGCAGGAGGGGTACTGGTGCATGTCGTTCGGGTCACATCGCGAGGCGGCGGTGCGCACGCACCGCCGCCTCGTCATCGAGTGGTCGTCCGCAGACTACCGCGCGGCCGAGCCGTCCACGTAGTCGGCGTCGTTCGACTTCCACGCGAACAGCGCGCGGAGCTCACGGCCGGTGGCCTCGATCGGGTGCCCCTCGCCCTTCGCGCGGAGCTCCTTGAACTCCGGCGCCCCGGCGTCCTGGTCCTCGATGAAGCGCTTGGCGAAGGTGCCGTCCTGGATGTCCGCGAGGACGGCCTTCATGTTCTCCTTGACCTCGGGCGAGATCACGCGCGGGCCCGACACGTAGTCGCCGAACTCGGCCGTGTCGGAGATCGACCAGCGCTGCTTGGTGAGGCCGCCCTCCCAGATGAGGTCGACGATGAGCTTCAGCTCGTGCAGGACCTCGAAGTAGGCGATCTGCGGCTGGTAGCCCGCCTCGACCAGGGTCTCGAAGCCGTACTGGATGAGCTGCGAGGTGCCACCGCAGAGGACGGCCTGCTCACCGAACAGGTCGGTCTCGGTCTCCTCGGTGAAGGTCGTCTTGATGCCGCCGGAGCGCAGGCCGCCGATGGCCTTCGAGTACGACCACGCGAGGTCCCAGGCGCTGCCCGACGCGTCGACCTCGACGGCGACGATCACGGGGACGCCACGGCCGGCCTCGTACTCGCGACGGACCGTGTGACCCGGGCCCTTCGGTGCGACGAGCGACACGTCGACGCCCTCGGGCGCCTGGATGTAGCCGTAGCGGATGTTGAAGCCGTGGCCGAAGACGAGCGTGGCGCCCGGCTTGAGGTTCGGCTCGATGTCGTCACGGTAGACGATGCGCTGCACCTGGTCCGGCGCGAGGATGACGACGACGTCGGCCCACGCGGTCGCGTCGGCCGGCGTGAGGACCTCGAAGCCCGCCTCCTCGGCCTTCTGGCGGCTCTTCGAGCCCTCCTGGAGGCCGATCTTGACCTCGACGCCGGAGTCGCGCAGGTTGAGGGCGTGGGCGTGGCCCTGCGAGCCGTAGCCGATGACGGCGACCTTCTTGCCCTGGATGAGCGTCAGGTCGGCGTCGGCGTCGTACACGATGTCAGTCACGAGGGTCTGTCTCCTTGGTTCTGGTGGCTTGTGGTGAGCGGACGGGAGGCGCGTGGCGGGGCCGCCCGCGCGCCTCCCGTCCGGATGACGGGTGCGTTCAGCGCACGCGGTCGGTGATGCTCTTCGGACCGCGGCCCATGCCGAGCAGGCCGGCTCGGGCGAGCTCCTTGATGCCGTAGGGCTCGAGGACGCGGAGGATCGCCTGGATCTTGCCGGGGTCGCCGGTGACCTCGACGACGAGCGAGTCGGTCGCCACGTCGACGACCTGCGCGCGGAACAGGTTCACGGCCTCGAGCACGGCGGAACGCGTCTGGTTGTCGACCCGCACCTTCACGAGCATGTGCTCGCGCTGCACCGACTGCGAGTAGTCGAGCTCGACGATCTTGATGACGTTCACGAGCTTGTTGAGCTGCTTCGTGACCTGCTCGAGCGGCAGGTCCTCGACGTCGACGACCACCGTGATCCGCGACAGTCCATCGACCTCGGTGTTGCCCACGGCGAGCGACTCGATGTTGAAGCCGCGGCGGGCGAACAGGCCGGCGACGCGCGTCAGCAGACCCGGCTTGTCCTCGACGAGCAGGGAGAGGACGTGGCTCATGCGGGGTCTCCGGTCATGTCGGCGTCCTCGACGTCCCAGCTGGGCGCGTGGTCGCGGGCGTACTGGATGGACGAGTTGCCGACGCCCTGCGGGACCATCGGCCACACCATGGAGTCGCGGCTCACCACGAAGTCGATGACGACCGGGCGGTCGTTCGTCTCGAGGGCGAGCCGGATGGCGTCGTCGACCTGGTCGGCGCGCTCGACACGGATGCCGAGGGCACCGTAGGCGTCGGCGAGCTTCACGAAGTCCGGCACGCGGCGCGACTCGTGTCCGGTCTCGAGGTCGGTGAACGAGTGGCGGCCGTCGTAGAACAGCGTCTGCCACTGCCGCACCATCCCGAGCGACGAGTTGTTGATGATCGCGACCTTGATCGGGATGTCGTTGATGACGCAGGTGGCGAGCTCCTGGTTCGTCATCTGGAAGCAGCCGTCGCCGTCGATCGCCCAGACCACACGGTCCGGTTCGGCGACCTTCGCGCCCATGGCGGCGGGGACCGAGTAGCCCATCGTGCCGGCGCCGCCGGAGTTCAGCCATGCGTGCGGCCGCTCGTACCGGATGAACTGCGCCGACCACATCTGGTGCTGGCCCACGCCCGAGGCGTAGACGGCCTCCGGTCCCGTGAGCTCGCCGATCCGTCGGATGATCGCCTGCGGGGCGAGCAGCCCGTCGGTCGGCTCGACGTAGCCGAGCGGGAAGTCGACGCGGAGCTGTTCGAGCTTCGCCCACCAGGCGGCCGTGGACGCGCGTTCGCCGGTCGGCACGCCGTTCCACGCGTCGAGCAGGTCGACGAGCACCTCGCGGGCGTCGCCGACGATCGGGACGTCCGCGAAGCGGATCTTCGAGATCTCCGCCGGGTCGATGTCGACGTGCACGACCTTCGCGTGGGGCGCGAACTCGTCGGCCTTGCCGGTCACGCGGTCGTCGAACCGGGCACCGAGGGCGATGATGAGGTCGCTGTCCTGCAGACCGAGCACCGCCGGCACCGTGCCGTGCATGCCGGGCATGCCGAGGTGCTGCGGGTGCGAGTCCGGGAAGGCACCACGCGCCATGAGCGTCGTGACGACCGGCGCACCGGTCGCCTCGGCGAAGCGCAGGAGCTCGGCGGACGCCCCGGAGCGGACGACACCGCCGCCGACGTAGAGCACCGGACGCTCGGCCTCGGCCAGCAGCTGCGCGGCCGCGGTGATCTGCTTGCCGTGCGCCTTGGTGACCGGGCGGTAGCCGGGCAGGTCGACCTTCGGCGGCCACACGTACGGCGCCGACTTCTGCTGGGCGTCCTTGGTGATGTCGACGAGCACCGGGCCCGGACGGCCCGTCGTCGCGATCTGGTGCGCGGCAGCGAGCGTCGCCGGGATGTCCGCGGGGTCGGTCACGAGGAACGAGTGCTTCGTGATCGGCATCGTGATGCCGACGATGTCGGCTTCCTGGAAGGCGTCCGTCCCCATCAGGGTCGAGAACACCTGCCCGGTGATGGCGATGAACGGCACCGAGTCCATGTACGCGTCCGCGATCGCGGTGACGAGGTTCGTCGCACCCGGGCCGGACGTCGCGATGGCGACGCCGACCTTGCCCGACGCCGAGGCGTAGCCCTCGGCGGCGTGGCCGGCACCCTGCTCGTGCCGGACGAGGACGTGCCGGATCGTGGTGGACGCCATCAGTTCGTCGTAGAACGGGATGATGGCGCCGCCGGGCAGGCCGAAGACGTCGGTGATCCCGAGGTGCTCGAGCGTCCGGAGGACGGCTCCCGAGCCGGTCAGGATCTCCGGCGACCGGCGTGCACCGGTGGCCGCGGACAGCGGAGTGGCTTCCGTGGGCATGAGGTGGTCCTTGCCTGGAGGGATGGCGGTTCGAACGTGTCGACGCTAGCCCGTGACCGCGCCCTTGGCGGCGGACTGGACGAGCTTCGCGAACTTCGCGAGGACTCCGCGGGTGTAACGCGGGGGCAGCGGGGCCCAGCCTTCGCGGCGGGCCTCCAGCTCGGCTTCGTCGACCAGTAGGTCGAGCGAGCGAGCCGCGATGTCGACACGGATGCGGTCGCCATCGCGCACGAACGCCACTGGACCTGCGTCCACGGCTTCCGGTGCGATGTGGCCGATGCACAGGCCGGTTGTGCCGCCTGAGAATCGTCCGTCCGTCAAGAGTAGTACATCCTTGCCCAGTCCGGCGCCCTTGATGGCCGCGGTGATGGCGAGCATCTCGCGCATGCCGGGTCCGCCCTTGGGGCCCTCGTAGCGGATGACCACCACGTCGCCCTTCTGGATCCGCCCCTCGGTCAGGGCGTCCATGGCGGCCCGCTCGCGGTCGAACACCCGCGCGGGGCCCTCGAACACGGCGGCGTCGAAGCCCGCGGTCTTCACGACGGCGCCCTCGGGCGCGAACGTGCCCTTGAGGATGGTGAGGCCACCGGTCTCGTGGATCGGGTTGTCGAGCGTGCGGAACACCTCGCCGTCGAGCTCCGGCGGGTCGATCTCGGCGAGGTTCTCGGCGAGGGTCTTCCCCGTGACGGTCATGACGTCACCGTGCAGCAGGCCGGCCTCGAGCAGCGCCTTCATGATCACGGGGATGCCGCCGTTGCGGTCGACGTCGACCATGACGTACTTGCCGAAGGGCTTCATGTCGGCCAGGTGCGGGACCTTCGAGCCGATGCGGTTGAAGTCGTCGAGGGTGAGCTCGACCTCGGCCTCGTGCGCGATGGCGAGCAGGTGCAGGACGACGTTGGTGGAGCCTCCCAGCGCCATCGCGACCGCGATCGCGTTCTCGAAGGCCTCCTTCGTCAGGATCTGCCGGGCGGTGAGGCCGAGACGCAGCATGTTGACCACGGCCTCGCCGGAGCGGCGGGCGTAGTAGTCACGGCGGCGGTCGGCGCTCGGCGGGGCGGCGGACCCGGGCAGCGACATGCCGAGGGCCTCGGCGACGCTCGCCATCGTGTTGGCGGTGTACATCCCGCCGCAGGCGCCCTCGCCCGGGACGATCGCGCACTCGATCTCCTTGAGCTCGGCCTCGGTCATGGTGCCGGCCTTGCACGCACCGACGCCCTCGAAGGAGTCGATGATCGTGACCTCCTTGAAGGATCCGTCGGCCTGCTTCACGTAGCCCGGCATGACCGAGCCGGCGTACAGGAAGACGCTCGCGAGGTCGAGGCGCGCGGCGGCCATGAGCATGCCGGGCAGCGACTTGTCGCAGCCGGCGAGCAGGACGGTGCCGTCCAGGCGCTCGGCGTTCACCACGGTCTCGACGCTGTCGGCGATGACCTCGCGCGAGACGAGCGAGAAGTGCATGCCCTCGTGGCCCATCGAGATGCCGTCGGAGACGGAGATGGTGCCGAACTGCAGCGGGTACCCGCCGCCGGAGTGCACGCCCTCCTTGGCGCCCTGCGCGAGGCGGTCGAGCGACAGGTTGCAGGGGGTGATCTCGTTCCACGAGGACGCGATCCCGATCTGCGGCTTGTCCCAGTCTGCGTCGCCCATGCCGACGGCCCGGAGCATGCCACGCGAGGTGGTCGCTTCGATCCCGTCGGTGACGACCCGGCTACGCGGCTTCACGTCGATGTCAGGCATGGAGGCAGTCTAGGACCAGTTGGGATACCAACCGGACAACACCCTGGGTCCGCACGGTCCGAGCGGGACCGGACGGGAGGCACGGGGCCGGTTCCGTCAGCGTGTCGCGCGCAACCGCCCCAGCTGCTTCAGGACGTCGGTGAGCGCCGCCGGGTCCGCCACGCGGTGGCCGGCGAGCGTGTCGCCCTCCCCCACCTTCACGCCGACGTCGCCGTCCCGGAGCACCCGGAAGGCGTCCTCGTCGGTGACGTCGTCGCCGGCGAAGAACACCGCGTCCGCCCCGCGGAGCTCGCGCAGGCGGTCGATCGCATCGCCCTTCGTGACGTGCCGGACGGCGAACTCGACGATGTCCTTGCCGCCGCGCTCGAGCACCCCGGGGTCCGCTGCGTGCGCGGCCTCGCTCGCGGCGACGTTCGCCTCGGCGGCGACCTCGGCGCTCACCCGTCGGGTGTGGATGCCGTGCCCGGCGGGCTTGTGCTCGACGACGACGCCGGGGAACCGTGCCCCGACCTCGTCGAGCGCGGCCCCGACCCGGGCGACGCGGGCGAGTTCCTCGTCCGTCAGCGCGGCCTCGTCGTGCCCGTCGACCCGCCACTCGACGCCGTGCGACCCGATGAGCGCCATGCCCTCCGGTGCGTACGAGACGCGCGCGAGCCCGTCGAGCGGGCGACCGGAGACGAGGACGACCTCGGTGTCCCGGGCGCGCTGCAACGTGAGGACCGCCGCCCACGACCCCGGCAACGCCCCCACCGCCGCGGGATCGTCGGCGAACGGGGCCAGGGTGCCGTCGAAGTCGAGGGCGACGAGCAGTCGCGGCGCGCCCGCCAGCGTCTCGAGGGCCGACGTCAGGGCGGACGGGGCGGTGCCCGGCGTGGTGTCCGTCGCCTCAGGCACCACGGACCTCCCGGGTGTCCTCGGCGGCTCGCGCGGTCTGTGCTTCCTGGTCGAAGATCGACGTCGTGTCCTGCAGCTCCTCGACGTGCTCGTCTCCCGGGTCCGACGCGGACGGGTCGAGCTTCGCGCGGTTCGGGGCGTGCCGGTCGAGCGCCTCGAGGAACGACCGCGACCAGCGTGCCACGTCGTTGTCGCGGACACGCTTCCGGAGCGCACGCATGCGCGTCGAGCGCTCCCGGCGCGGCATCTCGATCGCCCGCTGGATCGAGTCCTTCAGCGCACCGATGTCGTGCGGGTTCACGATCACGGCCTGCTTCAGCTCGTCGGCGGCACCGGCGAACTCGGACAGGATGAGCACGCCGTCGTTGTCGAAGCGCGCGGCCACGTACTCCTTCGCGACGAGGTTCATGCCGTCGCGGAGGGCCGTGACGAGCATGATGTCGGCGGCGAGGTAGAGCGCCACCATCTCCTCCCGCGGGTACCCGTGGTGCAGGTACGCGATGGGCTGGTGGCCGATGACACCGAGGTCGCCGTTGATCCGGCCGACCGTGAGCTCGATCTCGTCGCGCAGCGCGGCGTAGGTGTCGACACGCTCCCGGCTCGGGCTGGCCACCTGGACGAGGGTGGCGTCCTCGACCTTGACGCGGCCGTCCTCGACGAGCTCACCGAACGCCTTGATGCGGTGCCGGATGCCCTTCGTGTAGTCGAGCCGGTCCACGCCGAGCAGCACGGTCGTCGGGTTGCCGAGGCTCTCGCGGATCTCCCGTGCGCGCTCCTGCACCTCGGGACGGTGGGCGATCTCCTCGAAGCTCTCGGCGTCGATCGAGATCGGGAAGTGACGCGCCTCGACGTGCCGGACCGTGATGCCCTTCCGGCTCCGCGGGGCCGCCGGGTCGTCGACCGGGACGTCGATCGTCGACCCCTTGGTGGTGTAGCCCTTGATGTGCCGCACGGCGCGGAGGAAGTCGCTCGCGTCGTCCTGGCGCTGGAAGCCGATGACGTCGGCCCCGAGCAGCCCGTCGAGGATCTGCGCCCGCCACGGCAGCTGCGCGTAGATGCCGACCGGCGGGAACGGGATGTGGTTGAAGAAGCCGATCGTCAGGTCCGGACGGCGCTCGCGGAGCATCGCGGGCAGGAGCTGGAGCTGGTAGTCCTGCACCCACACGATGCCGTCCTGCTCGACGATCTCGGCGATCTGGTCGGCGAAGCGGGCGTTGACGCGCTTGTACGCGTTCCACCAGTCACGGTGGTAGCTCGGGTGCTCGATGACGTCGTGGTAGAGCGGCCACAGCGTGTCGTTGCTGAAGCCCTCGTAGTACTCCTCGACGTCCTCGGCACTGAGCGGCACCGGGACGATGTGGATCCCCTCGTTGTCGAACGGCGCGACCTCGACGTCGGGCTGGCCGACCCAGCCGACCCAGGCGCCGTCGTTGGCACGCATGACCGGCTCGAGTGCCGTCACCAGCCCGCCGGGCGAGTGCCGCCACCCCTCGTTGCCGTCCTCGTCGACGACACGGTCCACGGGGAGGCGGTTCGAGGCGACGACGAAGGCGTACCGGTCCTGGTCGGTGGTTGCTGCCATGGGGTGGTGGGGTCTCCGTTCCCCCCGGCTCGAGCGCCGGGATCGTCGCCGACGGTACCAGCGCGGGCGCAGCGGGCTCTCGGAGCCCGCTCACTAGGCTCGTCCGCATGGTCATGACACGGGCGTGGCGGCACGGCACCGCGGTGGCGCAGGACTTCCCGGTCGAGCGGGTGTCCGACCTCCTGCGACGCGACGACGACTGCTTCGTGTGGGTCGACCACGTGGACCCGGGTCCGGCCGACCTCGACCAGCTCGAGGACGAGTTGGGCGTGCACGTCCTGGCCGTCGAGGACGCCCTCGAGCGCGGGCAGCGTCCGAAGCTCGACCGCTACCGGGACAGCCTGTTCCTCGTCGTCTACGACGTGCAGGGCCTCGACGCGCAGGGCGACCTCGTCACGCACGAGGTCAAGGCGTTCGTCACGCACCGCGCGCTCGTCACGATCCACGGGCCGGAGGTCGACCTCCGGTCGGTGGGACGCCGGCTCGACGCGGACGCGGACCTCGCCGCCCACGGGGTGCCGTGGCTCGTGTGGGCGCTCCTCGACGCCGTCGTCGACCACGCGACGAAGGCCGTCGAGGACATCGAGGCACGGATCGACGACCTCGAGGACGACCTGTTCGAGCACGGGAACCCCCGCGAGCAGCAGATCCAGCGGCGCTCGTTCCGGCTCCGGAAGGCCCTCGGCGTGCTGCGACGACAGGTCGTGCCCACCCGGGACAGCGTCGCGTCGCTGCTGCACGGCGACGCCGAGACGGTCGTCGACGGGATCCGGCCGTACTTCCGTGACGTGGAGGACCACCTGGTGTCGATCGCCGACACCGTCGACCAGCTGCGGGACGCGGTGTCGAGCGTGCTCGACACCAACCTCAACCTGGCGTCGAACCGGCAGAACACCGTCATGAAGAAGGTGACGAGCTGGGCGGCGATCATCGCCATCCCGACCGCCATCACGGGGTTCTTCGGGCAGAACGTGGCGTTCCCCGGTGAGGGGCACTGGAGCGGCCTGTTCGCCTCGGTGTCGCTCATCGTCGTGACGTCGCTCGTGCTCTACCGCGTCTTCCGGGCGAAGGACTGGCTGTAGCGAGCGCCGCGGCGCCTCAGACCTGCAGCGCGAGCACGCCCGCCACGACCGTGAGCGGCGCGACGACGCAGCCGAGCGCCGTGTACCGGGCCCACGACAGGTGCACGCCCTCGGACGCCAGGCGCGCGTGCCAGAGCAGCGTCGCGAGCGAGGCCCACGGCGTGACGAGGCAACCCGCGTTCACGCCGACGAGGAGCGCCGCGTACCGCAGTGCCTCGTGGCCGGCCGCCGGCTCGAGCACCAGGTAGGCGGGCAGGTTGTCGATCGCGTTCGCCGCGACCCCGCCGGCACCGCCGAGCAGCAGCAGCGAGCCCGTGTCGGTGCCGCCGGAGAGCGCCTGCACCACCGGGTCGGTCAGCCCGGTCGCGTGCAGGGTCTCGACGACGACGAAGAGCCCGGCGGCGAAGACGAGCGTCGACCACGGCACGCGGGACGGCCGGAGCTCCGACGGGGCTCGGAACGCCGCCACGACGACGAGGAACCCCGCAGCGGCGAGCGCTGCGATCCACACGGTGACGCCGGCGGTGAGGGCGACGACGAGGGCGACGAGCACCGCAGCAGCGGACCAGAAGAAGAGCGGGTCGCGCGGGCGCCGGAGCGCGACCGGCGTGTACCGACCGAACAGCTCGCCGCGGAACACCACCAGGAGCACCGCGCACGGCACGACGACCCCGGCGAGCGCCGCCCACACCATCAGCCCGGCGAACGGCAGGGGCCCGTCGAGCCCGATCCCGTCGACCGCGAGCAGGTTCGTCAGGTTCGACACCGGCAGCAGCAGCGACGCCGTGTTGGCCAGCCACACGGTCGTGAGCGCGAACGGCATCGGCGGCAGGCCGACCCGACGGGCGAGCGTGATGACGATGGGGGTGAGCAGGACCGCGGTGGTGTCGATGCTCAGGAAGACGGTGCAGACGACGGCCAGCACGACGACCGCGGCCCAGAGTCCGATGGTCCGTCCACCGCCGACCCGCGCGGCGAGGTCGGCCAACCGGTCGAAGACGCCGGCGTCGGCCGCGAGCTCGGAGACGACGGTCAGGCCGAGGACGAACGCCAGCACCGGGACGACCCGTTCGGCGAGCGTCGCGAGGTCCGACAGGGGCAGCAGTCCGAGCGCGACGCACACGGCGCCGACGACGAGCAGCAGCCCCCCGATGACGGCCTGACGCACGGTGACTCCTCGTTCTGCCGACCGGCACGGCGACCGGCGGCGCTCCAATGTAGCGGCCGGTAGCGTGGCGGGGACGACCAGGAGGAGGAACCCGTGCGGAAGTTCATGTTCAGCGGTGCGGTGTGGAGTTCGATCATCAGCGGCTACAGCGTGGTCCAGACCACGCGGCAGGGCCCGCGCGACTGGCGCCTCGCGCTCACGTGGGTCGCGTGGCTCGCGACGACCATCGTCGCGCTCGGCACGGTCGTCGAGGACGACCGTGCGGTGAAGGCGCGCCAGCGCTAGGACGGACGTCGCGGTCACGGGGTGACCGACAGGCGGACGGGAGGCGCGGTACCGGCTGGTACCGCGCCTCCCGTCCGTCGTGCGGTGGCGTCGCGTTCCGTCAGCGCTCCGGCGGGACCTCGTCCGGCCGGATGCCGGACGTCTGGATCGGTCCGGTGAAGAGCGCGGTGCGCTCGTCACCCTCGCGGAAGAGCGCGGCGTCCTGCTCCTCCGTGCGCGGGCGGCGCTTGCCGACGCGTTCGTTGCCCTGCGTGACCTGGACGCGCTGACGGGGCAGGGCGTCCGGGTGCTCGCGCTGCACCCACTCCACCATCTCCTCGCGGACGTAGCAGCGCAGGTCGAACAGACCGCCGGCGTCCGGGGCGGACACGAGGATCCGCACGCGCACCAGCCCGCTCACCGCGTCGGTGACCTGGAGGACCTTCGTGCGTCCGTCCCAGATGGTCGACGTCGAGAGGATCCGGTCGAGCTCCTCGCGCATCTCGGTCGGGCTGATCCGCCAGTCGAGGTCGAACTCGACGGCACCGAGGAGTTCGCTGCCCGTGCGGGTCCAGTTCTCGAACGGCGTCGAGGTGAAGTACGTCGAGGGCAGCACGAAGCGCCGGTCGTCCCACAGGTGGACGACGACGTAGGTGAGGGTGATCTCCTCGATGCGCCCCCACTGCTGCTCGACCACGACGACGTCGTCGACGCGGATCGACCCGGAGAAGGCCAGCTGCATGCCGGCGAAGACGTTGCCGAGCGTCGACTGCGCCGCCAGGCCCGCGACGACCGAGATGAGCCCGGCGGACGCGAGCACGCTCGCACCGGCCGCCTCGACCCCGGGGAAGGTCAGGAGGATCGCGCCGACCGCGATGATGACGAGCACGGCGACCGTGAGCCGCCGGATGATGAGCACCTGCGTGCGGATCCGCCGGGCGACCCGGTTGTCGGGCACGTCGACGCGGTAGCGGTGCAGGCCGAGGTCCTCGAGGAAGATGGCGATCTGGCACGCGAGCCAGCAGCCCACGGCGATGGTGGCGATGAGGAAGGCGTGCGAGACCTCGTCGCGCCACGGGTACGCGTCACGGTCGCGCGGGATGCTCGACGTGAAGGCCGTCCACAGCAGTGCGATGAGCAGGAGCGCGCGGGCGGGGTGCTTGGTGCGGCGGGAGAGCACCGCGGCCCAGCGTTCCCTGCGGGCGATCGCCCGGAGGACCAGGTGCAGGACCAGCGCCGCGGCGGCCGTCACGAGCAGGGCGATCCCGATCGCGACGAGGAGTCGGAGGAGGGTGTCCATCCGTCCATGCTGTCGGACGGACCGTGCCGCGTGTTCAGCGTCGGCACACCCTGTGGCGTCGTTCAGGTCCGGGTCCCGTTCCACCCGCGAGCGTCAGCGCCTGTAGGTTGGCGCGCATGACAGCGCAGAACGACACGGGTGTGTCCCGCACGCCCGCGAACGACTTCTCGCACGAGCAGGAGGGCTACCAGCACGGTCTGAAGCCCCGGCAACTGCAGATGATCGCGATCGGCGGAGCCATCGGCACCGGACTCTTCCTCGGCGCGGGCGGACGCCTGCACACGGCCGGTCCGGCCCTGGCGATCACCTACCTGGTCGCCGGCGTCTTCGCCTTCTTCATCCTGCGGGCGCTCGGTGAGCTCGTGCTGCACCGTCCCTCGTCCGGGTCGTTCATCTCCTACGCCCGCGAGTTCTACGGCGAGAAGTTCGCCTACGCCGCGGGGTGGATGTACTTCCTCAACTGGGCGATGACGTCGATCGTCGACACCACGGCGGTCGCGCTCTACCTGCAGTACTGGAAGGCGTTCACCGCGGCACCGCAGTGGTTGCTCGCACTCATCGCCCTCGTCGTCGTGCTCGCAGCCAACATGGTGGCGGTCAAGGTCTTCGGCGAGCTCGAGTTCTGGTTCGCGCTCATCAAGGTCGCCGCACTCGTGGCGTTCCTCGTGATCGCGATCGTCTGGCTCGTCTTCGCCTTCCCGGTCGAGGCCGGTGGCGAGGCCGTGCGGACCGGGTTCTCGATCTGGGGTGACAACGGCGGCGTGTTCCCGAACGGGCTGCTGCCCGCCGTGCTCGTGATCCAGGGCGTCGTCTTCGCGTACGCCGCCATCGAGCTCGTCGGCACCGCGTCGGGCGAGACCCAGGACACCGAGAAGGTCATCCCCCGCGCCATCAACTCCGTCGTCTTCCGCATCGCGGTCTTCTACGTCGGGTCGGTCGTCCTGCTCTCCCTGCTCCTGCCGTACACCTCGTACAAGGAGGGCGAGAGCCCCTTCGTGACGTTCTTCTCGTCGCTCGGCAACCCGCAGGTCGGGGTGGTCGCCGGGTCGATCATGAACTTCGTCGTGCTCACCGCGGCGCTCTCGTCGCTCAACGCCGGCCTGTACTCCACCGGCCGTGCGCTGCACTCGATGGGCATGAACGGTTCCGCGCCGAAGTGGACCACCAAGATGTCGAAGGGCGGCGTGCCGTACGCCGGCATCCTCCTCACCGCGGCCTTCACCGTCGCGGGCGTCGCGCTGAACTACTTCGTGCCGGCGCAGGCGTTCGAGATCGCACTGAACGTCGCGAGCCTCGGCATCATCACCGCCTGGGGCACGATCATCCTCTGCCAGATGAAGCTGCGGCAGTGGGCGAAGCAGGGGCTCGCGAAGGAGCCGTCGTTCAAGCTCCCCGGCGCTCCGGTGACCTCGTGGCTGACACTCGCGTTCCTCGCCTCGGTGATCGTGCTCATGGCGATCGACTACCCGGTCGGGACGTACACGATCGCGTCGCTCGTGATCGTCATCCCGCTGCTCGTCGTCGGCTGGTTCCTGCAGCGCGACCGGATCCTCCGCATCGCGGCGCTCCGCGAGGGCGTCACCGGTCCGTTCCCGATCGGGGTGCGCGGACCCGCCAACCAGGTCCGCCGTGACGGGACGGACGGCCCGGACGACCGCGGCTGACCACACGCCGGACGAGACGGGTCCGGCACGTGCCGTACGATCGGCGCGTGCCGGACCCTTCTGTCTCCCCCACGCTCGACCTGCAGCTGACCTGGCGCGGGACCTACGGCCGGCTCCGGGTCCACGACCACACGGTGCGCGCGGAGACCAGCTTCGAGCGCGACGGCCTGACCGAGGTGCCGGTGGACCGGGCACGGGGGTGGCGCATCGAACCGTGCGACTTCGATGCGGTGTGCGTGGAGTTCGTCTGCGAGGACGAGACGTTCCGGGTCCTGCTCGACACCCGCGACGAGCAGGTCACGCGGCTCGCGCTCGAACGGGCGCTGGGCGCGCCACTGCCGCCCGCGTCCTGAGGCGGTCCGCGCTCAGACGAGCAGCAGGATCCCGGCGACCACGGCGGCGAGGGCGATCGCCATGGCGATGAGCACCAGCACGAGGTGCACGGTGTAGAACGTCGTCGGCTTCCCCCCGGCGTCGCGCGCCCGGGGGTCATTCGCGACCCGCTGGAAGAAGCGCGGCCAGGTCACGACGTTGAACACGGCGGCGACGAACAGGACGATGGCGGCGAAGACGGTCACGGGACGAGTCTAGACAGCACCGCAGCGCCGGCGGGGGTCCGGGGGTGCTCGGCCGCCCCCAACGCGGCCGAGACCTCCCCGGCGTGCCCGACGACGGCGGACGCCTCGTGTAGCACGTGCTACAGAGCCTACACGGCTCACGGGCGGAAGGTCGAGCACTGCTCGGGAACGTGCCCGACCACGTGCAGGACGACCGCGGATCAGGCGGTGTCGGCGGCGTCGCGGAGCGCCGACTCGAGCGCCTCCTCCGCCGCGGCGAGCACCGCGCGCTCGTCGGCGTCGAGGGGCCGTCGTGAGCGCCGGGCACCGTCGTTGATCTCGACGATGGTGCGGCTGAGGCGTGTCGCGGGGTCGCCCGATGCCGGGTAGGCGTTGTCCGTCCCGATGCGCTCGTGCAGCGGCGCCAGGGCCGCCAGGGCGTCGTCCAGCCCACGCGCACGACGTCGCCGTGCGACCTTGTGGCCGATCACGAGCAGCAGCATGCCCGAGGCCATGCAGAGCACCGCTCCGGGCGTCATCACGTCGTACGGCAGCGACAGCGCACGGGTGACGTCGAGGCGTCCGGCCACGTGCGCGACGTCCATCACCACGACGACGACCATGCGGACGACGCCGAGGACGCCCCCGAGCACGATCACCCACAGCCCGACCAGGTCGGTCGTCGTCCGCGCCTCCCGCAGTCGCATCAGGCAGATGACGCCCGTCGCGGCGACGGCGGCGCCGAGGTACACGGTCTGTGCGATCGCGTACACGGCCGCGGCCGACTGGTGCCCTGCGACGAGCAGGAACGTCGTGGTGGTCGCGGGCTTGTCGAGCACCGCGAAGGCCGTGACGACCACCACCACCACGACCGCGAACACCACGACGATCGCGGTGCGGAGCCACGGCTGTGCGGCTCCGACGGCCTTGGCGACCCCCCACAGGAGCGTGCTCGTCCCCGCGACCATGAGGCAGTCGCTCACGAGCGTCACGACGTTGCGCCCGCCGAGCAGCGGATCGAGCCAGCGGTACAACGGGTCGACGTTCGCGACGATCGTCGCCGTGAACAGCAGGAACGTCACCGCCAGTGTGCGGTCCTGCCCACGCTGGAGCCGGAACAGCACGACCGTCCCGACGACGAGGACCACCGCCATCGCGACGGACACGATCACCCGAAGACCCCGCGGAAGAGGCTCGGGCGACCACGGTTCGACCGGATCAGGGCGGCCAACCGGTCGGCGAACAGCTCGGCCTCGTGCTCGTAGGCGTTCGAGAACAGCCCGCGGGCCAGTGCGCGCTCGACCTTGTACTCGGGCACGTCCGGGATCACGTCGCGGACGTACGCCGACTGGGCCGCCTGCTCGTGGTGCCCGTGCAGCACGTGACCGAGCTCGTGGCCGATCACGAACGACCGGAACGTCTCGGACGTCGTCGGCGAGATCATCACCAGGTGCTGGTGCTCGAGCGTCGCCACGAAGCCGCACACCGGTTCGGTGCTGAGGAACGACTCCTCCCGCACCACGACGGGCTTGCCGACGTGGTCGGAGGCCGCCGCCACGGCCTGGTCGATGTCGGACCACCCCTCGGCCACCCCACGGGCCCAGAAGGCCTCGACCGACGCCCCCGTCACGCCGCACCCCCTCGCGCCGACTCCTCCTCGAGCACCTGGGCGATGCGCCGCAGGGCCTCCGGTGACAGCTCGCCGGGGAAGGTGCGGGCCGCGAAGCCACTCACCCGGGCCGACCGCAGCGCACGCACGAGCTCGATCTGCGCCCCGATGCGCTCGGGCACGGCGCTGTCCTCGAGCAGGAAGCGCTCGTCGACCTCGAAGAACCCCGCGAGCAGGCTCAGGAGCCCGCTGTCGCGGTTCCGCCGGCCGTCGCCGGACAGCATGTAGGTCCACTTCGCCCGTGAGAGCGACCCGCCCTGCGCCGCGACGTACTCCTCGATCGCCGCGAAGGGCACGGGAGCGCCGCGCTGCGACTCCTCGAAGTCGAGCAGCAGGTTGAGTCGGCGCGCGAGCTCGGCGGCGTCGAGCGCGCCGCCCTTGGCATCCACGGTCGTCATGTCGATCGGACTCCTCCCCAGTCGCCGGCGGTGCTCGTCATGGTAGCGCCGGCCGCCGACGGACGGCGGATACCCTCGACCGCGTGACCCGCACCTTCCCGTCGACCGTCGCCGGCCCCGTCCAGCACGAGATCGTGATCACGCGGTCGCGGTTCATCACGACGGTCGCCCCGGTGACCGGCGTCGAGGACGCGGAGCGGGTCATCACGGAGGTCCGACGGCGGCACTGGGACGCCAGGCACAACTGCAGTGCGATGGTCACCAACGTCCTGGGCGACCAGGCCCGGTCGTCGGACGACGGCGAACCGTCGGGCACCGCCGGCGTGCCGATGCTCGAGGTGCTGCGTCGCCGCGACCTCACCGACGTCGTCGCCGTCGTCACGCGCTACTTCGGCGGCGTGAAGCTCGGCGCCGGCGGGCTGGTCCGCGCGTACTCGACCTCGGTGTCGGCGGCCCTCGACCGGGCCGCGACGGTGCGTCGGGTCGAGCTCACCCGCGTCGATGTCAGCGCGCCGCACGCCGACGCCGGCCGCATCGACAACGTGCTCCGGCAGTGGGTGCTGCAGCACGGGGCGACGTTCGACGAGCCCACCTACGGTGTCGCGGTCGGGTTCACACTGTGGGTGCCGGCGACCGCGCTCGGGGCGCTGCGCGCCGACCTCGCCGCAGCGTCAGCCGGAGCGCTCGAACCGGTCGTCGGCGCGCCACGTGTCGTCGACGTGCCGACGACCTGACGGACCCCGACGAGGGACCGACGACCGCGTCGGAGATCCGCACGACGGATCCGCGACCCGGACGCATCCCGCGCGTGTCGCCCGGTACCGGTCGTCGCGGCACACGAAGAAGGCCCGGTCGGAGTGATCCGACCGGGCCTTGGAGGTGCGCCCCCTCGGACTTGAACCGAGAACCCACTGATTAAGAGTCAGTTGCTCTGCCAATTGAGCTAGAGGCGCATGGTGTTCAGTTGTCTGTCGCTCTCGCACTTCCGTGCTGCAACGGGAAACAACAATAGCATGGGTTCCGCGTGCTCATGACCACTCGGGCACAGGAACCTCAAGGAGCCCCATGACGGACCGTCTCGCCGCCGGCGACACCGCCCCCGACTTCACCCTCCCGGACCAGGACGGCGTGCAGCACAGCCTCGCCGACCTGCGCGGGCGGAAGGTCATCGTGTACTTCTACCCGGCGGCCTCCACCCCGGGCTGCACCACCGAGGCGTGCGACTTCCGCGACAACATGTCGTCGCTGCAGGCGGCCGGCTACGAGGTGCTCGGCGTCTCGAAGGACGAGCAGGCGAAGCTCAAGACCTTCCAGCACGAGCAGGCACTCACCTTCCCGCTGCTGAGCGACCCGGACCTCGCGGTGCACCGGGCGTACGGCGCGTGGGGCGAGAAGAACAACTACGGGAAGATCGTGACCGGCACGATCCGCTCGACGATCGTCGTCGACGAGGAGGGCCGCGTGCAGCTGCCGCTCTACAACGTCAAGGCGACCGGCCACGTCGCCAGCCTGCGGAAGAAGCTCGGCCTGGTCTGAGCGCCGACCGCGACGAGCGCGGCCCCCGGACGGACGGGAGGCGCGGTGCCGACCGGCACCGCGCCTCCCGTCCGTCCCGGGGTCGTCAGCCCTCGTCGCGCGCGTCCCGTGGGACGAGCCAACCGGTCACCGCGCGCGACAGCACCAGCGTGAGCCCCAGCAGCGCCGGGACGAGGAGCACCCACCCGACCCACGCGACGCGGAAGACGCCCTGGAAGGCACCGATCGCGAGCGCCCCCTGCAGGACCTGCCAGACGATGATCCCCGAGCGCACCCAGGGGCGACGCCTGCTGAGCCCGACCACGAGCGAGACCAGCCACAGGGCGGCGATCGCGCTGAGCAGGGTGAGCGCGATCGCGGAGGCGATGCTCGACGAGGGCGCGACGATCGACTCGACGAGCAGGACGACGGTCACGACGACGAGCGCGAGGGCCTCGAGCCCGACGACGACGAGCAGGGCGAGGACGGCCGGTGCGCGTCCCGCGGTGGGCTCCGGACCGGTCGGGGTGGTGTCGGGCACAGCAAGCCTCCAGCATCGGGACCCTTGATTTGGCCCTACCAGTATGGAACGATATTCGAGGTCGTTTGGACGGCACGATGTGGTGTGCGTCTCCCGCGGTTCGACGCTTCTCCCCCGAGCGTTCAGCGGGCGTCAGACTCGCTCCCAGCGGAAGCCTCCCCCACAGGTTCCCCTCGTGCCCTGTGCATGCCAGCGTTCCGATCCCCGAGCCGCGGCCCCGGCCTGCCGTTCGAGCATCGACATCAAGGAGCACCACACATGGACTGGCGTGACCAGGCAGCCTGCCTCACCGCGGACCCCGAGCTCTTCTTCCCCGTTGGGAACACCGGACCCGCCGTCGACCAGATCGAGAAGGCCAAGTCGGTGTGCGCGCGTTGCACCGTCACCGAGATGTGCCTGCAGTACGCGCTCGAGAACAACCAGGACTCCGGCGTCTGGGGCGGTCTCAGCGAGGACGAGCGTCGTGCGCTGAAGCGTCGCGCCGCCCGCGCCCGCCGCGCCTCCTGACGCAGCGCGCCTGACACGACGACGCCCGTCGCTCCCCCCGGGAGCGACGGGCGTCGTCGTGTGCGGTCCACCAGCGCCGGGTGCCGCCCGCGCGGTCCACCAGCGCCGGGTGCCGCCCGCGCGGTCCGCCAGCACCGCGTGCCGCCCGCAAGACACCGGTGTTCGTGGGACGAACACCCATTTTCCGGTGTTCGGACGACGAACACGGGTGTTCTGCGCCCGACTACGCCGCGCCGGCCGCCGTCAGCCAGCGGAACGGGATCGTGATGGTGACCTCGGTGCCGCTGCCGGTGAGCGTGTGCCAGTCGATGGTGCCGCCGAGCTCACCCTGGATGAGCGTTCGGACGATCTGGGTGCCGAGACCCGAGCCGACCTTGCCCTCCGGCAGGCCGACGCCGTTGTCACGCACCTGGATGTCGAGGTGGTCGTCGGAACGGTCCGCGACGATCTCGACCTCGCCGTCGCGCCCGTCGAGCCCGTGCTCGACGGCGTTCGTCACGAGCTCGGTGAGCCCGAGCGCCAGCGGGGTCGCGGCCTCGGACGGCAGGACGCCGAACTCGCCGGTCTTCTTCGGGCGCACCGTGGTGTTGTGCGACGCGGCGACCTCGGTGACGAGCTTCAGCACGGAGTCGAAGACCTCGTCGAAGTCGACGTTCTGACTGAGCCCCGTCGACAGGGTGTCGTGCACGACGGCGATCGCGGCGACGCGGCGCATGGCGTTCTGCAACGAGGTCCGGGCCTCGTCCGAGTGGGTCCGGCGCGCCTGGATGCGCAGCAGGGAGGCCACCGTCTGCAGGTTGTTCTTCACGCGGTGGTGGATCTCGCGGATCGTCGCGTCCTTGGTGATGAGCTCGCGCTCCTGGTGCCGGAGCTCGGTGACGTCCCGGCACAGCACGATCGCCCCGATGCGCTCTCCGTGGTCGCGCAGCGGGATCGAGCGGAGGGAGACCGTGACGCCCTTCGCCTCGACGTCGGCGCGCCAGGGGGCACGCCCCGTGACGACGAGCGGCAGGGACTCGTCGACGTCGAGCTTCGCGCCGATGAGCTCGGTGGTCACCTCGGCGAGGGACTTCCGCTCCAGCTCCCCCTCGAACCCCATCCGGTTGAACGCGCTCAGACCGTTCGGGCTGGCGAACGTCACAGTGCCGTTGGTGTCGAGGCGGAGCAGGCCGTCGCTCGCACGGGGAGCACCGCGGCGGGGCCCTGCCGGCGCACCGAGGTCCGGGAAGTCACCCGTGGCGATCATGCCGAACAGGTCGTTCGCGCTCGCGGTGAAGTTGAGCTCCTGGCGGCTCGGGGTCCGCATCTCGTCCTGGTTGGAGTGCCGGGTGACGACGGCGATCGGACGGTCGGTGGTCTCGGTGCTGTTCGTGTTCAGGCGGCGGAGGACCGGGATCGCGCGGACGCGGGTCGGGGTGTCCTCGTACCAGTCCGGTTCGGCGGAGTCGACGACCGTGGCACTCGCGAAGCACTGGGTGACCTGGTCACGCCACTCCTCGCGGATCTCCTGCCCGACGATGTCGCGGTAGAACAGCGTCGCAGCCGAGCTCGGCCGTGCGTGGGCGACCGCGACGAACGAGCCGTCCTCGGCCGTCGGCACCCAGAGCACCATGTCGGCGAAGGACAGGTCGGCGAGGAGCTGCCAGTCCCCCACGAGCAGGTGGAGCCACTCCACGTCCGCTTCGGAGGATCGGCCTTGTGCGAGGACGAGGTCACTGAGGGTCGACACCCGGCCAGTCTAGGTGCGCCCCTCTGTGGACAACGCCGCTCGTCCACAGCACTCGGTCAAGAACATTTCAGATGTTCCATTCGTCCGCACGCTCGTGGGCGGAGGGGACATGGCGGCAGGAGAAGCACGTCCGATCGGGGACGACGGCGAGACGGAGCGGGCGCCTCGGGGGCTCGTACCGGTGCCGGACACGGCGGCGACGGCCTACGAGGTCGCCGCGCCGACGAGACCGCACCCGTCGGACGACGACGGTCAGCCGGACGTCGCCACGATCGCACGGGCCCTCGGCCTGTGCGTGGTCGAGGTGCTCACCGGCGGGCGCGAGGTCGACAGCATCGCGCGCTGGATCACCGAGGACGTGCAACGGCACCTGCTGCAGCGTGCCGCCCTCGCCGCCCGCGCCCGGGCACTCGGCGAGCGATCTCGCGCGCGGCCGCTGCTGCAGGTCGGCAGCGTGCAGGTGTGCGAACCCGCGCCCGGCGTGGCCGAGGCCGCGGTGATCGTGCACACCCGCAGTCACGCGCGGGCGGTCGCCCTGCGGCTGGAGCTCCGGCAGGGCCGGTGGCGGGCCACCGCCGTGGGGGTGCTCTGACTACGTCGACGGACAGGAGGCGCGGGGCTCACCGGCCCCGCGCCTCCTGTCCGTCGATCACCGCGTCCTGCGGTGCGTGTCAGCCCTTCTTGGCAGCCTGACGTCGCTCCGCACGGTTGCCAGCAGCGGCCTGCCCGGAAGCGGTGGCGGCGCTGCCGAACGCGGAGCCCTGCTCCGGACCGGCGGCCTCGGCCTCGGCCTCTGCCTGGGCGCGCTGCGCGCGTGCCGTCGCTGCCTGCTCGAGACGACCGCGCTCGTCACGGACCTCGACCTCGCCGTCGATGGACGGCGCCGAGTACTCGAGCCCGGTGGCCTCGCTCTCGCCGAGGCCCTTCGCCTCGATCACCGCGTTGTCGCCGTCCGACTGAACCTGGACCTCGAGGTTGAACAGGTAGCCGACCGACTCCTCGCGGATCTGGCCCATCATGCTCTGGAACAGCGCGTAGCCCTCGCGCTGGTACTCGACCAGCGGGTCGCGCTGCGCCATCGCACGGAGGCCGATGCCGTCCTTGAGGTAGTCCATCTCGTACAGGTGGTCGCGCCAGCGGCGATCGATCACCGAGAGGACGACACGGCGTTCGAGCTCGCGCATCGCCTCCTCGCCGAGCAGTTCCTCGCGCTGCTGGTACGCGAGCTTGGCGTCGGACAGGATCTCCCGTCCCAGGAACTCCCGGGTCGCCTTGCCCTTCGAGCCGGCCTCGGTGATGACCTCGTCGATCGAGATCGAGATCGGGTAGAGCGTCCCGAGCTCGGTCCACATCGCGTCGAGGTCCCAGTCGTCCGGAGAGCCCTCGCCGGTGTGGGTGTCGATGACGTCGTCGATCACGGCCTTGAGGAACGACTGCGCGCGGTCGTGGATGTCGTCGCCCTCGAGGATGTGGCGACGGTCGCTGTAGATCGCCTCGCGCTGGCGGTTCAGGACGTCGTCGTACTTCAGGACGTTCTTGCGGATCTCGGCGTTGCGGCTCTCGACCTGTGCCTGGGCGGACCGGATCGCGCGGCTCACGAGCTTGTTCTCGATGGCCATGTCGTCCGGGACGTTCGAGCGCCCCATGAGGCTCTCGGCGGCGCCGGAGTTGAACAGACGCATGAGGTCGTCGGTGAGCGACAGGTAGAAGCGGCTCTCGCCCGGGTCGCCCTGACGGCCGGAACGACCGCGCAGCTGGTTGTCGATGCGGCGCGACTCGTGGCGCTCGGTGCCGAGGACGTAGAGACCGCCGGCATCGCGGACCTTGTCGCCCTCTTCCTCGACGGTCTTCTTGACCTCGGCGAAGACGTCGTCCCAGGCAGCCTCGTACTCCTCCGGCGTCTCCGTCGGCGACAGGCCCTTCGCGTGCATCTCCTGCACCGCGAGGAACTCGGAGTTGCCGCCGAGCATGATGTCGGTGCCGCGGCCGGCCATGTTCGTGGCCACCGTGACGGCACCGAGCCGGCCCGCCTGCGCGACGATCGCGGCCTCACGCGCGTGGTTCTTCGCGTTGAGGACCTCGTGCTTCACGCCCTTCTTGGCGAGGAGCTTCGACAGGTACTCCGACTTCTCGACGCTGGTGGTGCCGACGAGGACCGGCTGGCCCTTCTCGTGGCGCTCGGCGATGTCGACGGCGACCTGCTCGAACTTCGCCTTCTCGTTCTTGTAGACGAGGTCGGTCTGGTCGATGCGCTGCATCGGCTTGTTCGTCGGGATCGGGACGACACCGAGCTTGTACGTCGACATGAACTCGGCCGCCTCGGTCTCGGCGGTACCGGTCATGCCGGAGAGCTTCTGGTACAGGCGGAAGTAGTTCTGCAGCGTGACGGTGGCGAGGGTCTGGTTCTCGGCCTTGACCTCGACACCCTCCTTCGCCTCGATGGCCTGGTGGATGCCCTCGTTGTACCGGCGCCCCATCAGGATGCGGCCGGTGTGCTCGTCGACGATGAGCACCTCGCCGTTCATGACGACGTAGTCCTTGTCCTTCTTGAACAGGGCGACGGCCTTGATCGAGTTGTTGAGGAAGGAGATGAGCGGGGTGTTCGCCGACTCGTACAGGTTGTCGATGCCGAGGTAGTCCTCGACCTTCTCGATGCCGGGCTCGAGCACGCCGACGGTGCGCTTCTTCTCGTCGACCTCGTAGTCCTCGCCCGGGACGAGGCGCGTGGCGATCGACGCGAACTCGGTGAACCAGCGGTTCGCCTCGCCCGACGAGGGACCGGAGATGATGAGCGGCGTGCGTGCCTCGTCGATGAGGATCGAGTCGACCTCGTCCACGATCGCGAAGAAGTGCCCGCGCTGCACCATGTCCGAGGCCTGCCACGCCATGTTGTCGCGCAGGTAGTCGAAGCCGAACTCGTTGTTCGTGCCGTAGGTGATGTCGGCGGCGTACTGCTCGCGACGCTCGGCCGGGGACTGGTTCGCGATGATGCAACCGGTCGTCATGCCGAGGGCACGGAAGACGCGGCCCATGATCTCGGACTGGTACGAGGCGAGGAAGTCGTTGACGGTGATGACGTGCACGCCACGGGACGGGATCGCGTTGAGGTACGCGGCGGTCGTCGCGACGAGGGTCTTGCCCTCACCGGTCTTCATCTCGGCGATGTTGCCGAGGTGGAGGGCCGCGCCACCCATGAGCTGGACGTCGAAGTGTCGCATGCCGAGTGTGCGCTTCGCGGCCTCGCGCACGGCGGCGAACGCCTCGGGCAGGAGGTCGTCGAGGGTCTCGCCGTTGGCGTACCGCTCGCGGAGCTCCTTCGTCTCGTCCTGGAGCTCCTCGTCCGTGAGGCTCGCGAAGTCGTCCTCGAGGTCGTTGATGGCCGAGGCGTACGCCTTCAGCCGACGGAGGGTGCGCCCTTCGCCGATGCGGAGGACCTTCTCCAGCACGTTTGCCACGTGAGCTCCTTACGGGGTCGTCGCGCGCGACCTGCGCGATCCGAACAGCCAGTCATGCTAGCAACCCGGCGGAACCTCCCGCTGGGAGAGGAGCGGGTGCGCGCGGCCCCGTGAGGACCGCGCGCACCCGCTCCTGGGGTGCCCCTGACTAGGCGACGGCGGCGGACCGGGACGCAGCGGCATCCTCCGTCGGCGCTGCCCCCGACCCGGCGTCCTCGATGCCGATCACGCCGTAGTCCCACCCCTTGCGGCGGTACACGACGCTCGGACGTCGGGTCTCCGCGTCGACGAAGAGGTAGAAGTCGTGGCCGACGAGCTCCATGCGGTAGAGCGCGTCGTCGACGGTCATCGGCGCCTCGTTGAAGACCTTGTGGCGGATCACCACGGGCGAGTAGACCTCGGTGTCGTCCTCGTGCTGCTCCTCGACGACCGGGACCGCCCCGGTCGCGACGGTCTCGATCAGGCGTCCGTCGGCCGGCGTGACGTCCATGTGCTCGAAGCCGGTGCCGGCCGCCTCGGCGACGGAGGTCGGGCGGTGGCGGCCCCGGTGCACCTTGCGCCGGTCGCGTGCGCGACGCAGGCGCTCGGTGATGCGTGCGAAGGCGAGGTCGAAGGCCGCGTACTTGTCCGACGCCGCCGACTCGGCCCGCACGAGGGGCCCGGGGCCGATCAGGGTGAGCTCGACGCGGTCCTCGCCCTGGGCGCCGCCGGACTTCTCGTTGTGGCGGCTGAGGCGCACCTCGAAGGCGAGGGCGCGGTCGGCGAGCACGTCGATCTTCTCGGACTTCTGTTCGACGTAGGTGCGGAATCGATCGGTGACCCCGACGTTCCGGCCCGTGATCGTCACGTCCATGTGGCGGCTCCCATCCGTACTTCGGCGCGTCGCCTCCATCCGGCGATCCCGAACGCCTTGCCGCGAGGCTAGACCCCCTGCCCCGACAGCGTCACCACGCACCGGCGGGTCGTGACCGACACCCACCGGACACACAGCCGTCCTCGGCCGTCCACCGTTCCGCCGCCCGGGGTTCACTCCTCGACCTCGGCGAGCGCGACGCACCGCACGACCCGTCCGCCGGCCGCGCGGACGGCTCGGACCGCCTCGGCCATGGTGACGCCGGTGGTCACGACGTCGTCGACGACCACCACGTCGCGCCCCGCGACGCCGGAGGCACGGAGGGTGCCGACGGTCGCCTCGACGCGTTCCAGCGCGGTGCGCTCCTTCTGGCCGTGCGCACCGGACGCCGCGGTCAGGGCGGTCGGCGCGGCCGCGTCCGGCGTCCGGGCCACGGCGGCCCCGTCCGTCCGGACCGGACGCGTCCCGGCCGGCCGCGCCCGGCGGAGGGTGCGGCTGCGCGCGACGCGTCGTCGCCCGACCGCGCGGGACCGGCGCAGCAGGAGGACCACCGGGTCGAACCCGCGGCGCCGCGCGCCGGTCCGGGACGGCGGGACCCGCACGAGCAGCGCGCCCGGGGCGTCGTCCAGTGCACGACGGACGAGCACCCCGAACCGCTCGGCGAGCGCCGGTGCGAGGTCGGTGCGGTTCCGCAGCTTGAGTTCGAGGACGAGGACGCGCACCAGGCCCTCGTAGGCGAACGCGGCGTCGAGCCGGACGCCGGCGACCAGCCGTCGACACCGTGGCGTGGCCTCCAGGTCCGTTCGGCATGCGGCGCAGACGGCGCGGTCGGGTCGACCGCAGCCGACGCAGGCCACGGGCAGCAGGAGCCCGAGCACGGCGAGGAACGCGCCCCGCCAGGCGCCGCCCGGGCGCTTCGACCTTGCACCCGTGGCGGTGGCGGTGGCGGGGCGCGTTCCTCGCCGTGCTCGGGCTCCTGCTG
>NZ_QKSM01000020.1 GCF_003234185.1 Curtobacterium sp. MCSS17_008 | reverse complement strand
TAGCGAGAGGGAAACGCCCGGTCACATTCCGAACCCGGAAGCTAAGCCTCTCAGCGCCGATGGTACTGCAAGGGGGACCTTGTGGGAGAGTAGGACGCCGCCGGACTCAACGTAAGTGATGTGGCCATCGGCCCTCCATCGAGAACTCGTAGGGGAGACCCTCGTTCTCGCGGAGGTCGGTGGCCACATCCGTTTCCGCTGCAGGTCTCTCGACTCGCGGTGCGGTTCGTGATGGACTGGACCTCGAGCACGGCCGACCGTGCAGCACCCCACAACGACACAGCGGACGACAGCCCGGCCTCTCGGCACGGGCACGCGATGAGGAGCAACGGTGGCGAACGACGACGAGCAGCAGCGCAACGACCGAGATCGCGCAGGTCGTCCGGGCCGTGACGGAGACCGTGGTCCGCGCCGCGAGGGCGGCCGCTGGTCCTCCGGGCCGCGCGACTTCGAGCGTCGTGAGGGCGACCGGGGTCGTCGGGACGGGGAGCGTTCACCCCGCGATGGTGGTGGTCGTCCGGGGCAGGGCGAGCGCCGCTCGTTCCGCGAGGGCGACCGGTCCTTCGACGGTGGTCGCCGCCCGGCGCGTCCGGGCGACCGCGACCGCGTCGGGCGTCCGCCCCGGGGAGATGGTCCGCGAGGCGCCGACCGGCCCCGCGGCGACGGTGACCGCCCGTTCCGCGGCGGTGACGACCGGCGTCCGCAGCGTGATGGCGAGCGTCGACCGTTCCGTGACGGTGGCGACCGTCGTCCGTTCCGCGGCGGTGACGACCGGCGTCCGCAGCGTGATGGCGAGCGTCGACCGTTCCGTGACGGTGGCGACCGTCGTCCCTTCCGTGGTGGTGACGACCGGCGGCCGCAGCGTGACGGTGAGCGCGGTCCGTTCCGTGGTGGTGAAGACCGGCGGCCGCAGCGTGATGGCGAGCGTCGACCGTTCCGTGACGGTGGCGACCGTCGTCCCTTCCGTGGTGGTGACGACCGTCGGCCGCAGCACGACGGCGACGAGCGTCGTCCCTTCCGTGGTGGTGACGACCGTCGGCGGCAGCGCGACGGCGACGAGCGTCGTCCCTTCCGTGGTGGCGACGACCGTCCGCGCCGCGACGACGACCGGGGGGACCGCCGCCGATTCGGTGACGGCTCCCGCCACGCCGGCGCCCGCTTCGGTGAGGCCGCACGTGACGACTGGGAGGACCGCGACCCGTACGGCACCAAGTCCATCCGCCCCCGGCACGACGACCCGGAGATCGACGAGTCGGTGTCGGCGCGTGACCTCGACCCGGCAGCCCGCGCCGAGCTCAAGACGCTCAGCAAGGACAACGCCGACTGGGTCGCGAAGCACCTCGTCATGGCGGCGCTGCTCGTCGACGAGGACCCGGAGACGGCCAACCAGCACGCCCTGAGCGCAGCGCGTCGTGCCGGACGTGTGGCAGTCGTGCGCGAGACCGCAGCGATCACCGCGTACCGTACGGGCGACTTCGCCACCGCGTTGCGCGAGCTGCGGACCTACCGGCGGATCTCCGGCAAGAACGACCAGCTGCCGATGATGGTGGACTGCGAGCGCGGCCTCGGCCGACCGGAGCGGGCGCTCGAGCTCGGTCGTTCGGTCGACCGGGCGGCACTGGACACCGCCGTGCAGGTGGAGCTCGCCATCGCGATGTCGGGCGCGCGTCTCGACCTCGGCAACCCCACCGCGGCGCTCGGGGAACTCGAGATCCCGCAGCTCGACCCGACGACGGCCTACAGCTGGTCCCCGGCGCTCTACAGTGCTTACGCGGCCACGCTCGAGGAGCTCGGTCGCCAGGACGAGGCCGACGAGTGGTGGGCACGGGTCGACCGTGCGGCCGCCGCGCTGGCCGACATCGCTGACGAGAACGCATGGGAGACGGTTGATGTGGTCGAGGAAGAAGTCGAAGGACACGACGAACAGGACGTCCCCGGCGTCGAGCCCGGTGCTCCCGAGCACGGAGCAGGCGCCCTCGACGACACCGACCAGCTCGGTGACGTCGACCCCGACGACGACCTCGGCGAGATCGACGACGACAACCCCCGCGACGTCGACGGCTCCGCAGCAGACTGACGTCCCGACGCCGCCGACGGATGGCGTGGACGTCGTCCTCACCGACCTCGACGGTGTCGTGTACCGCGGGCGCAACGCGATCCCGCACGCGGTCGAGGCGCTCACGCGCGCGTCGCTGACGGCCCGGGTCGGCTACATCACGAACAACGCCTCGCGCCGCCCGGCCGACGTCGCGGCACACCTCGAGGGCTACGGGCTCGAGGTGTCCGCCGACGACGTCGTGACCTCGTCGCAGGCCGGCGTCCGGCTGCTCGAGACGCTCGTGCCGGCCGGTTCGACCGTCCTGGTCACCGGCGGGCTCGGCCTGACGAGCATCGTCGAGGAGGCCGGGTTCACGGTGAGCACGAGCGCCGAGGACACACCGGCAGCGGTGATCCAGGGGTTCTCGCCGGACCTCGGGTGGACGCACCTGGCCGAGGCGTCGTTCGCCCTCGCGGACCCGGACGTGCCGTGGGTCGCCACGAACATGGACTGGTCGATCCCCGTTGAACGCGGGATCGCCCCGGGCAACGGCACCCTCGTGTCCGCCGTGCACCAGGCGGTCGGTCGGATGCCGGTCGTCGCGGGCAAGCCCGAACGGCCGATCTTCGACGCAGCGGTCGCCCGGTTCGGCGGCGAGCACCCGCTGTTCATCGGCGACCGGCTCGACACCGACATCAAGGGCGCGAACGACGCCGGCATCCCGAGCGTCCTCGTGCTGACCGGCATCGACCAGGCCAAGCAGGTGCTCGCGGCGGACCAGCGATCGCGCCCGACCTACGTGCTGCAGGACCTGCGCGGCCTGTCCGAGCCGTACCCGGTGACGGTGCGCCGTCAGGACCCGGACGGCACCCGTTACGTGACGGTCGGCGACGCCACGGTGGCGATGCACGGACACGTCGTCCGTGTGCTCGACGACGGGGCGCCGATCGACCTGCTCCGGGCGGGTGCTGCGCTCATCTGGGAGTCGGGGCTCGCGATCTACGGGCTCGACGTGGACCCGAAGCTGTACGGCGGCGAGTAGCCTGACCGACGTGCCAGAGGACCAGCAGGCGAGCGACCCCGCCGAGGTGGCGGACCTCGACTTCGCGGCCCGCACGGCCGCGGCCGAGGCCCTGCCGCTGCCCGAGCGTGCCGACGCGTTCGCAGCGCTGCACGACGATCTCCGCACCCGGCTCGAGAGCGGTCAGGCGCCGACGACGGGCCACAGCTCCGGGCGTGCGGCCGGGGCCGGGCAGGTGTGGGGCAGCGGACGGGACGGCGGCGGTGGGCGTGCCTGACGCACAGCGGACGAGCGACAGCCCGGCAGCGGTCCGCCTCGACGCACTCCTCGCCGCGCGCGGGCTCGTGAAGTCGCGGACCGCCGCAGCCAAGCTCGTGCAGGCCGGACGGGTCACGGTCGCCGGCACCGCGGTCGTGAAGCCGTCGGCACCGGTCGCACCCGACGCCGAGATCGTCGTCGACACCGAGGACGAGTGGGTCTCGCGAGCCGCGCGGAAGCTCGTCCGGGCGCTCGAGGTGTTCGACGTGGACCCGAGCGGGCGCGTGGTGCTCGACGTGGGCGCGAGCACGGGCGGTTTCACGCAGGTGCTGCTCCACCACGACGCCGCCCGCGTGGTGGCACTGGACGTCGGCCACGGTCAGCTCGACCCCGTGCTCGCCGTCGACGACCGCGTCCGCGTGGTCGAGGGCTGCAACGCCCGGAACCTCACCGCGGAGGACTACGCGGCGCTGGACCCCGAAGCGCAGCACACCAGCCTGGTGGTCGGGGACCTCTCGTTCATCTCGCTGCGGATCGTCCTGCCCGTGCTCGCCGAGGCGGTGCCCGCGGACGAGTTCGTCCTGCTGGTCAAGCCGCAGTTCGAGGTCGGACGGGGCGGGGTGCGCGAGGGCATCGTGCGGGACGCCGCCCTGCGGAACGACGCGCTCATGAACGTGCTCTGGTCGGCCTGGGACGCCGGGCTCGGGACGGTCGGGCTCGCGGCGTCGCCGATCGTCGGCACCCACGGGAACCACGAGTACCTCGCGCACTTCCAGCGTCGTGTCGGTGGCGATCCGACAGAATGGGGGAACCCGACAGCGTGGATCGGTCGGGCCACCGAACTCACCGAAGGGGCTGCATGAGCGACGACCGGCACATCCTGCTCGTCTCCCACACGGGCCGACAGGACTCCATCGATGCCGCCGTCGAGGTCTGCGACCTCCTGCATGCCGCCGGGCTCACCCCGGTCATGCCGTTCGACGAGTACGCCGACGTCCGACGCGCGGAGGCCTCCGTCGGCCAGGTCGACATCCTCGGCGTCGACGTGCAGGCCGACCAGCTCGAGATCGTCATCGTCCTCGGCGGCGACGGCACGATCCTCCGTGCCGCCGAACTCGTCCGCGGCACGGGCGCCCCGATCGTCGGGGTCAACCTCGGGCACGTCGGCTTCCTGGCGGAGAGCGAGCGGGACGGTCTGCGTTCCACGGTCGAGCGCGCCCTGACCGGTGACTACAAGGTCGAGGAGCGCGTCACGCTCCAGGTCGACGTCGTGGTCGGGCACGAGGTCGTCTACACCTCGTGGGCGCTCAACGAGGCGACCATCGAGAAGGCGTCGCGTGAGCGGATGCTGGAGGTCGTCACCGAGGTCGACGGCCGTCCGCTGTCGTCGTTCGGCTGCGACGGCGTCGTCGTCTCCACCCCGACGGGGTCGACCGCGTACTCGTTCTCCGGCGGCGGACCGATCGTCTGGCCGGACGTCGACGCGCTGCTCATGGTGCCGCTCAGCGCGCACGCCCTGTTCTCGCGTCCCATCGTGGTCGGGCCGGACTGCACGCTCGCGGTCGAGGTCCTCCGCCGCACCAGCGGCGTCGGGGTGCTGTGGTGCGATGGTCGTCGCACCCACGACCTGCCGCCGGGTGCCCGCGTCGAGGTCCGTCGGTCGCCCGATCCCGTGCGCGTGGCACGGCTGAAGGACGCACCGTTCGCCGACCGTCTGGTCGCCAAGTTCCGGCTGCCGGTCGCGGGATGGCGCGGTCCGGCGGGCGAGGACGACGCATGATCGAGGAGATCGTCATCTCCGACCTCGGCGTCATCGGCGAGACCACGCTCGAGCTCGGACCGGGGTTCACGGTCGTCACCGGTGAGACCGGCGCGGGCAAGACCATGATCGTCACGGCCCTCGGGCTGCTGCTCGGTGCCCGTGCCGACGCCGGATCGGTCCGCCGTGGCGCCGCGAGCGCCGTCGTCGAGGGCCGCTGGCACGTGCCGGAGCACGCCGGCGTCGCCGAGCGCGTCGAGGACGCGGGCGGGACCGTCGAGGACGGCGAACTCATCCTCACGCGCACGGTGTCGGCCGAGGGGCGCAGTCGCGCGACGGTCGGCGGCCGCAGCGCCCCGGTCGCGGTGCTCGGTGAGCTGGCCGACCAGCTGGTGACCGTGCACGGCCAGTCGGACCAGATCCGGCTGACGTCGGCCTCGGCCCAGCGTGCGGCGCTCGACGGCTTCGGTGGCAAGGCCGTGCGGCGGTCGCTGGACGCCTACGTCGCCGCGTACGACACGTGGCAGGCGCACACGGGCGAGCTCGAGACGCTGGTGCGGGACCGCGACGACCGCGTGGCCGAGGCCGAGCGGATCCGCGCCGCCTCGGACGAGATCGAGGCAGCCGACCCCCAGCCCGGCGAGGACGTCGAGCTCGCCGAACGCGCCGAACGCCTCGGGAACCTCGAGGAGCTCCGCCTGGCCGCCGGCACCGCGCACGAGGCCCTGTCCAGCGAGTCGCTCGACGGCGTCGCGGACGTGGTCGGCCTGGTCGAGGCCGCGCGACGGGCCGTCGAGCGCGTCGCCGGGTCGGACGCGGCCCTGCAGCCCGTGCTCGAGCAGCTCACCGAGCTCGGGATCCAGGCCTCCGACGCATCGGCGAGCCTGTCGAGCTACCTCGGCTCGCTCGAGCCCGACGCCGGGCACGACCTCGAGCTCATCAACGAACGCCGGGCGCTGCTCGCGAACCTCACGCGGAAGTACGGCGAGACCGTCGACGACGTCATCGCCTACGGGCAGCGCGCGAGCGACCGGCTGCTGGAGCTCGACGGCGACGACGACCGCATCGCCGCGCTGCAGCAGGCCGTCGAGCAGGACGAGCAGACGCTCGAACAGGCGGCGGCCGCGCTCACCGCGGCGCGCACGAAGGCCGCGGCCGACCTCGCGAAGCGCGTCACCGCCGAGCTGCGGACGCTGGCGATGGCCGGTGCGACCCTGGTGGTCGAGGTCACCGACGCCGGTGAGTACCGTCGCCACGGACGCGACCAGGTCGCGATCCTGCTCCAGCCGCACTCCGGCACCGACCCGCGTCCGATCGGCAAGGGTGCGTCCGGCGGCGAGCTCTCGCGCGTGATGCTCGCGATCGAGGTCGTCATGGCCGGGAGCACGACCGTCCCGACCTTCGTGTTCGACGAGGTGGACGCCGGTGTCGGCGGTGCCGCGGCGATCGAGATCGGTCGTCGGCTGGCGAAGCTCGCCGAGCGCACGCAGGTCATCGTCGTCACGCACCTGGCGCAGGTCGCCGCGTTCGCGAACAACCACCTCAACGTCGTGAAGGACGCGAGCGGCGCCGTGACCTCGTCGAGCGTGCGCCGGCTCGAGGGCGAGGACCGCCTGCAGGAGATGGCCCGCCTGCTGTCCGGTCTGGGCGACAGCGCGAGCGGCATGGAGCACGCCCGCGAACTCCTCGACGTCGCCGGCCAGCGCGCGTAGGCAGCGACACCGGACGGGAGGCCCGACCCACCCTCGGTCCTCGGCTCGCGCCCGCCTCGGGGCCGGCGCGAGACGCCGGCGTCTGCACGAGACGCCGCCGGTGCCGCAAGACGCCGTCGGAACCTGCGGCGTCTCGCACAACCTGCGGCGTCTCGCACAACCTGCGGCGTCTCACGCGGGCCGCGGCGTCTCGGTGGGAGCGGCCACCCACGGGGCGCAACGCCCACGGCGAACGGTGGTCGCGCCTCCCGGCAGTTCTGACGTACGATGGAACCCCGTGGCGGACACTCTCAGCGGCGGAACCAATTCTTCGACCTCGACCCCGAAGGTCACGAAGCAGATCTTCGTGACCGGCGGGGTCGTCTCGTCCCTCGGCAAGGGCCTGACGGCTGCGAGCCTCGGCAACCTCCTCACGGCACGCGGCCTCAAGGTCGTCATGCAGAAGCTCGACCCGTACCTCAACGTGGACCCGGGCACCATGAACCCGTTCCAGCACGGCGAGGTCTTCGTGACCGACGACGGTGCCGAGACGGACCTCGACATCGGCCACTACGAGCGCTTCCTCGACATCAACCTGTCGCAGGCCGCCAACGTGACCACCGGCCAGGTGTACTCCAGCGTCATCGCCAAGGAGCGTCGTGGCGAGTACCTCGGCGACACCGTCCAGGTCATCCCGCACATCACCGACGAGATCAAGCGTCGGATGCGCGAGCAGGCGGACAGCGACCCGCAGCCCGACGTCATCATCACCGAGGTCGGCGGAACCGTCGGTGACATCGAGTCGCAGCCGTTCATCGAGTCCGCTCGCCAGGTCCGTCACGAGCTCGGCCGCAACAACGTGTTCTTCGTGCACGTGTCGCTCGTGCCGTTCATGAGCGCCTCGGGCGAGCAGAAGACGAAGCCGACGCAGCACTCGGTCGCCGCGCTCCGCTCGATCGGCATCCAGCCCGACGCCCTCGTCCTGCGGAGCGACCGTCCGGTGTCCGATGCGAACAAGCGCAAGATCGCCCTCATGTGTGACGTGGACGAGGACGCCGTGGTGAACGCGGTGGACGTGCCGTCGATCTACGACCTGCCGACGCTGCTGAACAGCCAGGGCCTCGACCAGGTCATCATCGACGCGCTGAAGCTCGACGCGCACGACGTCGACTGGTCGGCGTGGAACCCCGTGCTGGACGCGGTGCACGAGCCGAAGAAGCACGTCACGATCGCCCTGGTCGGCAAGTACATCGACCTGCCGGACGCCTACCTGTCGGTGACCGAGGCCCTCCGCGCCGGCGGTTTCGCCCACAACGCCAAGGTCACGCTGAAGTGGGTCGTGTCCGACGACTGCACGACGCCCGAGGGTGCCGCGAAGCAGCTCGGCGACGTCGACGGCATCTGCGTGCCGGGCGGCTTCGGCGTGCGCGGCATCGAGGGCAAGCTCGGCGCGCTGCGCTTCGCCCGTGAGCAGGGGATCCCGACGCTCGGCCTGTGCCTCGGCCTGCAGTGCATGGTCATCGAGTACGCCCGGCACGAGGCGGGTCTGACCGACGCATCGAGCACGGAGTTCGACCCGGAGACCTCGACGCCGGTCATCGCGACCATGGCGGAGCAGGTGGACATCATCGCCGGCGGCGACATGGGCGGCACGATGCGCCTCGGCCTGTACCCGGCGCACTTCACGGACGGGTCGCTCGCGGCCGAGCTCTACGGCACGTCCGAGGCGTCGGAGCGTCACCGCCACCGCTACGAGGTCAACAACGCGTACCGTCAGCAGATCGCGGACGCCGGCCTCGTGTTCTCGGGCACCTCGCCCGACGGCACGCTCGTCGAGTACGTCGAGCTGCCCCGCGACGTGCACCCGTTCTACATCGCCACGCAGGCGCACCCGGAGCTGCGCTCGCGTCCGACGAACGCGCACCCGCTGTTCGCCGGGCTGGTCGACGCGGCGATCGCGCGCCACGAGGCGTCCAGCCTGTTCGACCCGCAGGAGGAGTCGGCGGTCGTCGCCTGACGCGACCGGCGGACGGTCCGGCGCGCCCCGCTCGGCGGTGACGCGAAGCCTCGCGCGGGGCGCCGACCGAGCTGCGAGGGAGGACAGTGCCGACTGGTGCTGCGCCTCCCGTCCGTCATGGCGCAGCACCCTCGTGCTTGGATGGGCGAGTGACTGACGCTGACGCACCCATCGCCGACGAACACGCCTCGTACGAGGTCACCGACTCCACCGTCGTGTACGAGGGGGCGGTCTGGGACGTCCGTCGTGACCACGTCGACTACAACGGCCACGACATGGTCCGCGAGTACATCGACCACACCGGTGCCGTCGCCGTCTTCGCCGAGGACGACGAGGGCCGCGTGCTCGTCATCCAGCAGTACCGGCACCCGGTGCAGCTGCGCGACTGGGAACTGCCGGCCGGGCTGCTCGACCAGGAGGGCGAGGACCACCTGACCGCCGCCCAGCGCGAGTTGGGCGAGGAGGCGGACCTCGAGGCCGAGCACTGGGAGCCGCTCGTCCGCTACAACACCTCGTCCGGCGGCAGCGACGAGTTCATCCAGGTCTACCGCGCCCGGGGCATCCGGTCGACGGGCTCGGCGTTCGAGCGCGAGGCCGAGGAGGCCGACATCGTGACGCGGTGGGTCCCGCGTGCCGAGCTGCTCGAGGGCATCCTCGCCGGGCGCCTGCACAACTCGGCGCTCGTCGTCGCGACGCTCGCGGTGGACGCGATCGAGCGCGGGGCCGACCGGCACTAGGTTCGAGGGGTGATGCCCCTCGACCGCGCCGTCGACACCTACCTGCGGCACGTCGCCGTGGAGCGGGGGCTGTCGCAGCACACGGTCGCGGCCTACCGGCGGGACCTCGCAGTCTTCGCGGAGTGGCTCGGCTCGGCGCCGACGGTCGACTCCGACGGTGCCGACCGGGCCGGGGGAGCGGCGGCCGTCGGCGACGTCGCACGGCTCACGCGCGCGGACGTCGCCGGCTTCGTGACGCACCTGACCACCCGACCGGAGCAGCCGCTCGCGCCACGGTCGGTCGCCCGGATGCTCAGCTCGGTGCGCTCCTTCACCGCGTTCGCCGCGGCCGAGGGGTGGCTGCCGCTCGACCCGGGGACAGCCGTGCGTCCGCCGAAGGCCCCGGCCCGGCTGCCGAAGGCGATCTCCGTCGACGACATGGAGCGGCTGCTCGGTGCGGCGGGCACGGCGGAGGACGATCCCGTGCAGCTGCGGGACCGGGCGCTCCTCGAACTCCTCTACGCCACCGGCGCGCGCATCTCAGAGGCGGTCGGGCTGTCCGTCGACGACGTCACCACGCTGTCCGACCCCGAGGACGACGAGGGCGACGGGCTCGCGGTCGTGAAGGTCACCGGCAAGGGCAACAAGCAGCGCGTCGTGCCGCTCGGCAGCTTCGCCCGGGCCGCGGTCGACGCCTACCTCGTGCGGGCGCGGCCGGTCTTCGCGGCGCGGGGAGCGTCGACGCCTGCGCTGTTCCTCGGTGCCCGCGGCGCGCGGCTGTCACGGCAGAGCGCCTGGCTCGTGATCCAGGCCGCGGCGGAGCGGGCCGGGCTCGCCGCGCACGTGTCGCCGCACACGTTCCGGCACTCGTTCGCGACGCACCTGCTCGAGGGCGGCGCGGACGTGCGCGTCGTGCAGGAGCTGCTCGGGCACGCGAGCGTCGCGACGACACAGATCTACACGCTGGTGACCGCGGACATGCTGCGGGACGTGTACCAGACGGCGCACCCGCGGGCGCGGCGGTAGGGCGCGCGGCCGACGTGGCCGTTGTGGTCGTCGTCGCCGTCGTCGTCGCCGCCATCGATGGAGCAGAAGACGTCGGGTCGGCGTGCGGCACCCGACAGCGTCTGCTCCATGAACGGGGAGACGAGTCACCCAGGCCCGCGGCTGGCCCGCGGCCGGCACCGGCGGGCGGCGCGCCCGCGTCAGAACAGGTGGAACTGGACGGACGCCGCGACCACGGCCGTGGCCACCGCCACCACGAGGGCGCTCGCCGCAGCGCTCCGCGCGAGCACGCGCCACCCGCCGGTCGCGCCCGGGCGCACGACGCCGACGACCCCGGCGAGGATCGCCAGGGTGCTCGCGATGCCGACCGGGTTCCACACGATCGACACGAGCGCGAGCAGGACAGCGGCGGACGACGCCAGTCCGACACGTCGTGCGGCGCTGTCGGAAGCCCACGATCCGGCGCTGACCGCTGCCCCCTCGACGGAGAACGACGGTCCGACCGGGGCGATGACGACCGGCACGACCGGCTCCTGCCGCTCCGGGAGCACCCGGGTCGCCCCGCCCCACGCGTGACCGTCCCACCAGCGGAGGCGGTGGGCGTCCTGGGGGTCCGGGAACCAGCCGGCGGCCGGCAACGTCACGGGGTGCTCCTCGAGGGTGCGGTGGATGGTGCACCTCGACGCTACGCAGACGGGAGGCCCGCCCACAGTCCCACAGCGGGTGTCGGCAACAAGGGGGACCGGTACTTGCCCTCCTTCGACCGCGCGGATCAGGCGGGGACCGGCGCTGCGTCCACCTCGTCCATCACGGCCTTCGTCGCGGCGAGCAGCCGGGCGTTGAAGTCCACGCCGAGCTGGTTCGGCACGGTCACGAGCACCGTGTCCGCGGCACGCACGGCCCGGTCAGCGGCGAGCTGCGCCACGAGCTCCTCGGGCTCCCCGATGTACGAGCGGCCGAACCGGGCGAGCCCACCGTCGAGGTGCCCGACCTGGTCCTGCCCCTCGACCTGCGCGCGCACCCCGAAGTAGTGCCGCGACTCGTCGTCCGTGATCGGGATGATGCTGCGGGAGACCGAGACGCGCGGCGTCCGCTCCCAGCCCATCTCGGCCCAGGTCGTGCGGAAGCGCTCGATCTGCTCGGCCTGCAGCTCGTCGAAGGGCACGCCGGTGTCCTCGGTGAGCAGGGTCGACGACATGAGGTTCATGCCCTGCTCGGCCGTCCACTCGGCGGTCGCGCGGGTGCCGGCGCCCCACCAGATCCGGTCCGACAGCGTGTCCGAGAGCGGGAAGACCGGCAACGACCCGGCGGACCCCGTCATCTGCGGGTTGGCGTGCGCCATCGGTTCGCCGGCGATCGCACGGCGGAACACGTCGGTGTGGGCCCGCGCCATGTCGCCGCCGTTCGTGTCGTTCGCCTCCGGCACGTACCCGAACTGCTGGTACCCGGCGAGAGCGGTCTCGGGTGATCCCCGTGAGACGCCGAGCTGCAGTCGGCCGCCGGAGATGAGGTCGGTGGCCGCGGCCTCCTCGGCCATGTAGAGCGGGTTCTCGTACCGCATGTCGATCACGCCGGTGCCGATCTCGATGCGGCTGGTCCGGGCGGCGATCGCAGAGAGCAGCGGGAAGGGTGCCGCCTGCTGCGGGGCGAAGTGGTGCACGCGGAAGTACGCGCCGTCGACCCCGGCCTCCTCGGCGGCGACGGCGAGGTCGATCGCCTGCACGAGGGCCTCGCGGCCGCTACGGACACGCGAGCCCGGCACGTCGCGCCAGTGCCCGAAGGACAGGAACCCGATCTTCGTCATGCCCATGCGAACGCATGGTGCGAGTACGGCATTCCGGCGACTACGGTCGTCGCCATGGACGATCCCCGTGCAGCCCTGACGGCGGAGCGGCAGCGCAACGAGCGGCTGCTGGCCGACGTCGAGCGCAGCATGCGGGACGTCAGCGACGCCCGGCAGGACGCGAACTCCGACGACGAGCACGACCCCGAGGGCGCGACGCTGGCCTGGGAGCGCGGCTCCCTCGGTGCCGTCCGTGACGATGCGCGGGACCGGATCCGCCTGGTCGACGCCGCGCTCGCGCGGCTCGAGGCCGGTACCTACGGACGCTGCGCCGTCGGCGGCGAACCGATCGCGGAGGCCCGCCTGGCCGCCGTCCCGTGGGCCGCGACGTGCGTCGCACACGCGTGACGCGCCTCCCGGCCGTCGGGGCGTGCTGCTGACGGAGCTGCTGCTGACGGAGCTGCTGCTGACGGGCCTGCGGCCGGCGCGAGACGGGCCGGTCTGCGCGAGGCGCCGTGCGGCACGTGAGACGCCGCCGCTTCCGGGGTCGTCTCGGCGAGACCGCGGCGTCTCGACGGAACGAGGGCGCCGGATGGGTCAGGGCGTCGGACGGGAGGCGCAGCGCGCGTCCGCCCCGTCACCCACGTCGCGTGGACCGGTTCCGCCGCCGTTTCCCAGCCGCGCGCCCTAGGTTGCCGCCATGGACGACACCCACGAGCGACCCGATGCGGTCGTGCGTGCCGACACCGATGCACCCGGTCCCGACGCGGACGACCGACACCGGCGCTTCCGGTGGTTCCGCGAGCTGCGTGCGTGGATCCACGCGCGACCCGGCGTGCACCTGTTCTACAAGGTGCTGGTCGGGATCGTCGGCGGCCTCGTCGTCATCATCGGGCTCATCCTCGTGCCGCTGCCCGGGCCGGGGTGGCTCGTGGTCTTCATCGGCCTGACGGTCCTGGCGAGCGAGTTCCACTTCTTCCACCGGATCATCACGTGGCTGCGGGCGCAGCTGCACCGCTTCTGGGACTGGGCGAAGGCGCACGGCCCGCGGTGGTTGCGGAAGGCCGCCGACCGCGGCAAGGCCGACGTCGACGCCGCCCACGAGGACGCACACCGGAGCACCGGGGTGCGTGCCCAGCACCGGCCGAAGCAGGCCCGGCCCGGCCACTGAGCCCCGTCGGCCCGGCTGGTCCGCTCGGCTAGTCTGCGGGGCTGCTGCTGACGCGGACCGATCCCGTCGCCGTCCGCTCCACGACCTCGGCGGCGCGCTCCTCGACCGTCGCGGCCTCGCGCGAGGTGAGCTGCAGCACGAGGGCGACCACGGCTGCGAGGACGATGAACCCGCCGTAGCCGGCGATCACCGGGACGAGACCGACCGTGGGTTCGAGCAGACCGCCGACGACCGCGGGCACGCCGAACGCCAGGTAGCTGACGACGTAGACCGTGGACAGCAGTCCGGCGCGGTGGGTCGGCGCTGCCGTGGCGAGCAGCATCCGCAGCGGTGCCTGGAACCCGGCGCCGAACCCGACGCCGGCGATCGCGCTGCCGACGACGACGCCGGGCAGGACGTGGGCGACGAGGAACCCGACGGTGACGACGGGGCCGAGCACGAGGGCGACGAGCCCGAGCAGCACCGCGCGGCGGGTGTCCATGCGCTGGATCGACAGGCCGGTCAGCGCGCCGACGCCCGTGACGACGGCGATGAGCGCGCCGGCGGCGAAGTGGTTCGTGATGCCGAAGACCTGGCCGAGAGCCGAGGGGACGAGCGACAGGAAGAGCCCGCCGAGCGCCCAGCTCGCGACGAGGGACCCGGCGACGCTGCGGAAGAGCCGCCGCAACGACCGGGGCACGCTCACCGTCGGGCGGAGGGAGCGGAGCGCGCCCGGACGCTTCGGCGCACGCTCGGGGACGACGACCAGGGCGAGGACGAGCAGCAGGAGCAGGGCGCCGAAGACGACGTACACGAGCTGTTCCGGTGCCGGACCCCACTGCACGAGGGCGCCGCTGGCCACGGCCCCGGTCGCGAGGGCGATCGGCGGGACGGCGCCGTTGAGGACCCCGGCGAGCGACGGGTGGCGCTCGAGGGAGTGGTCGAGCAGCGCCGCACCGAGGGCACCCATGAGCAGGCCGACCGAGGCGCCCTGCACGATGCGGTCGACGATGAGTGCCCCGACGCCGTCGGCGATCGCGAAGAGCCCGAGGGACAGGGTGACGCCGAGGCCGCCGACCACGAGGACGGGCTTCCGACCCACGTGGTCGGAGAGTCGTCCGGCGACGAGCAGGCTCGTCAGGAGTCCGGCGACGTAGACGGCGAAGACGCCCGTGAGGACGAGCGGGCTGAGGTGCCACTCGGCGGCGTAGACGGGGTAGATCGGGGACGGGACCGCTGAGGACGCCACGGCGGCGAGCAGCATCGCGGCGAGGATCCAGAAGCCGGCGACGGAGCGGGCGGACTGCTGCACGGGGTACCCCTTCCTGGCGGACGGCGCGCCCACCTGTTCGACTGCATTCGTACTGCACTGTGACTGTACGACGCAAGTCGTACTGCGAGCACGACGGTGCTAGCGTCGGTGCCATGCCCACTGCGCCCGTGGACCCCCTCGGCACGGCCGAACGCCTGCCGCAGCCGACCATCGCCGAGATGGAGCTGCCCGTCGTGCTCGACGCGCTGAGCGACCCGATCCGGCTGGCGATCCTGCACCGCTACCTGATCGACGCCGCCGGCGGGGTCCGCAGCTGCGGGTGGGTCGGGGTCGACCGACCCAAGTCGACGCTCACCCACCACTTCCGCGTCCTTCGCGAAGCAGGACTGCTCGAGCAGCACCAGGAGGGGCTCACCCGCTCCAGCCGCGTGCGCGTCGAGGACGTGCAGCAGCGGTTCCCCGGGCTCCTCGACCTGGTCGCCACGTGGCAGGTGCCGGCCGCGATCATGCGCCAGGAGGTCCCCGCGTGAGCCCCGCACCCCGCACGTCCGCGGCGCACGTGCTGCCGACCATCACGACCGACCCCGCGGTGACGACGGCGCTCGCCGCGGACCTCGACGACGCCGGCTTCACCGTCGAGCGCATCGACGCACTCTGGGGCGCCGAGGCCGCCGCGTCGCTGCACCGCGGCTCGCGGGTCGCCGCGCTGCGGGCGCTCGCCACGCGGGAGACCACCCCGCTGACGACCCTCGCGACGCTGTTCGTGCTCGGGCTGCCCGTCGACCGGGCCGAGGCGGCGCGGGCGTTCCCGGCCGCCGGGCTCGACGGGGTGCTCGCCGCCGGGCTCCTGCGCGTCGACGAGGACGCCGACGACGCCGGCCTGCCGGACACCGCGCACGAGCGGGTCCACCCGACCGTCGACCTCCGGCCCTACGCGTTCGTCGACGACCTCGGTGCCGGCAGCTGGTGGATCGCCTCGGACCTCGGGGAGCTCGCGCTCGGGACCGCCCTGGGTGAGGAGCACGTGCTCGGCATCGGGGGCGCCACCACGACGCTCTCCGGCCTGCAGGTGCCCGTGCCGGTCCGACGGGTGCTCGACCTCGGCACCGGCTGCGGGATCCAGGCCATGCACGCCCGACGCTTCGCCGACCAGGTGGTGGCCACCGACATCTCCCGCCGCGCCCTGGACATCGCCCGGTTCAACGCGCAGCTCAACGGCATCGACGGCATCGACTTCCGGCTCGGGTCGCTGTACGAGCCGGTGGCGGGGGAGCGGTTCGACCGGATCGTCTCCAACCCGCCGTTCGTCATCACGCCACGGCGCGACGACGTCCCCTCGTACGAGTACCGCGACGGCGGCATGGTCGGCGACGCCCTCGTCGAGACGGTGCTGCGCGGGCTGGTCGACCACCTCGAGCCCGGCGGCACCGCGCAGCTGCTCGGCAACTGGGAGTACCACTGGGGCGTCGACGGGCTCGACCGGGTGCGTTCGTGGTTCGACGGCGCGGACGACGTGGACGCCTGGGTGGTCGAGCGGGAGCGCGAGGACCCACCCGCCTACGCCGAGACGTGGATCCGCGACGGCGGGACGAAGCCCGGCACCGCCGAGTTCGACACCCTGGTCGGCGCCTGGCTCGACGACTTCTCCGCGCGACGCGTGACCGGCGTCGGCTTCGGGTACGTCGTGGTGCGGCGGCCGCGGCCCGTCGGTCCGGGGCGGCCGGGAGGCGCGGATCGCCTCCGCCGCTTCGAGCGCGTCCCCGAGGCGCTCGGCTCCAACCCCGCCGGGCTCGGCGCGACGGTCGCGCGGGTCCTCGACGCCGCCGAGTGGCTCGCGGGCCAGGACGACGCCGCCCTCGCCGCCGCGCACCTGCGGGTCGCGGGCGACGTCACCGAGGAACGGCACTACTGGCCCGGGAACGACGACCCGACGGTGATCACCCTCGTGCAGGGCGGCGGCTTCGGTCGGCGGGTGGACGCGGACACGGCGCTCGCCGCGTTCGTCGGGGCCTGCGACGGGGAGCTCTCGGTGGCGGCCATCACCGGTGCCATCGCGCAGATCACCGGTGCCGACGAGGCCGCGCTGTCGGCCGACCTGCTGCCCCGGGTGCGCGACCTGGTGCTGGACGGCCTGCTGCTCGCACCGACGTCCTGAGGCGACCCGCGCCTCCCGGCCGACCCGTGCCCAGCGGGAGCCCGCGAAACGCAACTGTGGCGGCTGCTCGCAGCGGAATGTTGCTGCGAGCAACCGCCGACGTTGCGTCTTGCGGGAGGGGTCAGCTCGTGCGGTGGTTCCGCCACGTGTGCTCGGGGGCGTAGCCGAGGAGCTCGCGGGCCTTCTCGCTCGACAGCAGCGAGCTCGTGCCGTCGATGTCGGTGCGCCGCTCGATGTCGGGCACGAAGCGCTCGACGAGCTCGATCGTCGGGGTGTCCATCACGGTGTCAGGGCTCGCGATGACGAACGCCTCGAACCCGGTGAGCTCCGCCTCGAGCGACCGCCGCACCGCCTGGGCGCCGTCGCGCGAGTCGATGTAGGACCACAGGTTGAACGTCTTCGCCTCGGGGGAGGCGTCCCACGGGAAGGACGGGTAGTCGGTCTCGTCCATGACGTTCGAGAAGCGCAGGCCGATCATCTTCAGCTCCGGGTCCCAGTGGGTGAAGTGGCGCGCCATCTCCTCCTCCACGGCCTTGCCGAGCGAGTACGACGACTGCGGCCGGACGGCGAACTCCTCGTCCACGGGCAGGTAGGGCGGGTGGTGCTCGCCCATCGGGATGCCGAGCAGGGTCTCGCTCGACGCCCACACCACGTTCTTGATCTTCGCGACGCGGGCCGCGTGGAAGACGTTGATCGATGCGGTGACGTTGTTGGTGATGAGGGCGACGTCCGGCACCTGGCCCGGGGCGGGCACGGCGGCGAGGTGCACCACGGCGTCGACCCGGTCGTACCGGTCGTCGATGCCGGTCAGTGCGCCGAGCACCTGGCCGTAGTCGCTCAGGTCGATGCGGACGAAGGGCACCCGTTCCGGCTTGTCGGGCGACGGTACGCGGTCGAGCAGGACCGCGTCGTACCCGTGCTCGTCGAGGTCGCGGACGACCGCCCGTCCGAGCTTGCCGCTGCCTCCGGTCACCACAACACGCGTCATCGCGTCACTCCACATCGTCGTCGGACGGCCTGGTCGGCCGCGTCCCATCCTGCCGCGCGGCGCCGGGGTGGGACCAGGCACTGCCGGTACCTGTCCGGGCGGCGCAGCGCGGGAGCCCGGCCGGTCAGGCGGAGGCGGGTGTGACGGACTGTGCGATCGCGAGGCGTGCGACGAGCTCGACGTGCTCGGCCATGTCCCGCGACGGGTCGTACAGCCACTGGATCTGCATGCCGTCGGAGATCGCGAGGAGCACGCTCGCCAGCTGCTCCGGGTCGACGTCGGGGCGGAGCCGACCATCCGCCTGCATCGCGCGGAAGTCCCGGGCGAAGTCCCTGCGGCTGCGTTCGTAGCGCTCGCGGAAGTACTCGTGCGCCGGGTGCTCCGGGTCCGTCGCGGCGGCAGCCGACAGGTTCACGAACATCTGCACGAGCCCGGGGACCTCGGTGTTGTGGCGGACGATGGCGGCGAGGAGCGACCCGGGGTCGGTGGCGTGCCACTCCTGGGCGAGGTCGACCTCGTCGCGCCGCCGGAGGATCTCGACCCAGAGATCGTCCTTCGAGTCGAAGTAGTGCAGGAGCCCGGCCTGCGTGAGCCCGACGGCGTCCGCGATGTCCTTGATGCTCGTGCGGCGGAAGCCCTGCTGGGCGACGAGGTCGAGCGCGACCGTGAGGATCTCCTCGCGCTTCGCGATGCCCTTCGCGTACGAACCCCGTCGTGCCATGGCGCGAGCGTACCGCCCCCGCCGACCCGCGAGAAACCTACTCGTAATAGGTTTTGGGTGCTACGCTGACCGCAGCCGCCGACGAAGGCGCGCGGAGGTCATGCCCCGACGCCCGTCGCTGAACGAAGGGACCGACCATCGTGACCACCGTGGACGACACCACCCGCGCCTCCCGGCCGACGACCGCGTCGCCGCTGACCGAGCGCATCGACGCGCTCCTCGGACAGCTGACGACCGAGGAGAAGGTCCAGCTGCTGACCGGGCGTGACTTCTGGACGACCTGGCCCATCGAGAAGATCGGCCTGCGCCGCATCCTCATGTCGGACGGTCCGTCCGGCGTGCGCGGCGAGGTGTGGGACGAGCGCGACCCGTCGCTCAACCTGCCGTCGGCGACCGCACTGAGCGCGTCGTGGGACCGGGCGATCGCGAAGCGCTACGGTGCCGCTGCCGCGGTCGAGGCCCGTCGCAAGGGCGTCGACGTCGTGCTCGGCCCGACCATCAACCTGCACCGCTCGCCCCTCGGCGGTCGCCACTTCGAGGCGTTCAGCGAGGACCCGGTGCTGACCGGCGACCTGGCGGCGTCCTACGTCGACGGCGTGCAGGAGAACGGCGTCGCCGCCACCCCCAAGCACTACATCGCGAACGACTACGAGACCGACCGTTTCACGGCGTCGACCGAGGTGTCCGACCGGGCGCTCCGCGAGCTGTACCTGCTCGCGTTCGAGAAGGCCGTCACCGAGGCGCACGCCTGGGCGGTCATGTCGTCCTACAACGCGGTCAACGGCGTCACCGCGTCCGAGAACGACCTGCTCGAGACGCCGCTGAACTCGGAGTGGGGCTTCGACGGCATCGTCGTCTCCGACTGGACCGGCGTCCGTTCGGTCGACTCGGCCAGGGCGTCGCAGGACGTCGCCATGCCCGGACCGAACCCCTGGTGGAGCGAGGGACCGCTGCTGTCCGCCGTGCAGTCCGGCGAGGTGCCGATGGACGCGATCGACCGCAAGGTCCGTCGCATCCTGACCCTGGCCGCCCGCGTCGGTGCGCTCGAGGGCTTCGAGCCCGTCGCCGCCCAGCCCGTGCACGTCGAGGACGGCGTCGCCTTCGTACGCGAGGCCGAGGCCGAGGGGACCGTCCTCGTGCGCAACACCGGCATCCTGCCGCTCGACGCCGCCGCGGTGTCGCGGATCGCGCTCGTCGGGCACAACGCCGACCAGGCCCGCTCGCAGGGCGGTGGCTCGGCGACGGTCGTGCCCGAGCACGTCGTGACGCCGATCGAGGGCATCCGCGCCGCGTTCCCGGGCGCGACGGTGGACTACGCGATAGGCGCGGTCGTGCAGGAGGGCATCGCCGAGTTCCCGCTGTCGGCCATCACGAACCCGGGCACCGGCGAGCCCGGCGCGCGCGTCGCGTTCGTCAAGGACGGCGAGGAGCTGTACGTCGAGGACCGTCGGGCCACGGCGCTCTTCTGGTTCGGTGGTGACGCCCCGACGCGCGAGGCCGACCGGCTCGACATCACCACGACCTACACCGCGGAGACGACCGGCACCGTGCGCATCGGCATCGGAGCCGCCGGACACTCCCGCCTCTGGATCGACGGCGAGCTCCTGCTCGACGAGACCGTGCCGTACGAGGGCGACCAGCTCGGCGCCGCGTTCCTCAACCCGCCCGCGCGTTCGGTGCCGGTCGAGGTCACCGAGGGGCAGCAGGTCGCGATCCGCATCGAGTACGACATCGTGCAGGACGATGCGCTCGGCGGGGTGCTCGCCTACCAGTTCGGCACCGAGCCGAGCGACGCCGACCCGTCGGCGCTCATCGAGACAGCGGTCGCCACGGCACGCGACGCCGACGTGGCGATCGTCGTCGTCGGGACGAACAGCAAGGTCGAGTCCGAGGGCTACGACCGCTCGACACTCGCACTGCCGGGGCACCAGGACGACCTGGTCCGCGCGGTGGCCACGGCGAACCCGAACACCGTCGTGGTGGTCAACTCCGGCTCGCCGGTCGAGATGCCGTGGCGGGACGACGTCGCCGCGGTGCTGCTGACCTGGTTCGGCGGGCAGGAGTACGGCAACGCGCTCGCCGACGTCCTGACCGGTGCCGCGGAGCCCGGCGGCCGCCTGCCCACCACGTGGCCGGCCACCCTCGCCGACGTCCCCGTGCAGAACGTCACCCCGGTGGACGGCAAGGTCGCCTACGACGAGGGCGTGCACGTCGGCTACCGCGCGTGGCTCCGTGCCGGTAGCGAGCCCGCCTACCCGTTCGGGCACGGCCTGGGCTACACCACCTGGGCGATCGACGGCGTCTCCGCGTCGCCGACCGTGACCGAGGGCGACGCCGCGATCGTCACCGCCACGGTGGCCAACACCGGTGACCGCGCCGGCAAGCACGTCGTGCAGGTCTACGCCTCGCGAGCGGAGTCGGCGGTGGACCGGCCCGTGCGGTGGCTCGTCGGCTTCGTGCCGGTGCGGCTCGGCGCGGGGGAGTCGACCGAGGTCTCGATCGAGGTGCCGGCCCGGGCGCTCGCGCACTGGGACGGCGCGTGGCGCTACGAGCCCGGGACCTTCGCGCTGCACGTCGGCGCGTCGGTCACCGACATCGTCGGATCGGCGTCCCTCGAACTGGAGTGATCCGCTTTCCGCGCGGGCGCAGCCGGGTTCAGTAGCATGAGGCTGCGTCTGACGGCTGGTTACCGTCGACGCGCGCACCGTCGAGGGATCGTCGTGTGAGCGAAACGGCCTCCTGATCCGGTCGTTGAGCCCCTTCGATCCCGGTGCGTCCAGAATGCGTCCCCGCGTCCGCGCGGGGGCGCATTCGTCGTCGCACCCGGGATCGCGCTCGACACCGGTTGCCCTGCTGCAGCCACGGTCAGCCGTTTGGACACTGCGCGCAGCACGTGGGCGGTCGCTGTGACAAATCCTTCAGGAAGTGAAAGAGTATCGGCACCATCTCGTGCGGATCAGGGACGGGATGGTCATCCGGCTGGGGGCTCCGGGTCCTCACCACGCCGTCGTCGAGCCCCGGCCGGATGCCTGACCCGGTGCGAGCATCAGCGCACGCGCGGTGCGATCTCCTCCGCCACGATCCGCAGGATCCGCTCGTGCGCCGCCGCGTCGCCGTTCGCCGGCAGGGTGACGACGAGCTCGTCGGTCGCCTGGACCGCGGGGTCCGCCGCCAGGGCGTCGACGATCTCGTCCACCCCTCCGGAGAGGACCTTGCTGAACCGGAACGGTGGACCGCTGAGCGGTCGACCCTCGTCGTCCATCCCGCTCGCGTAGCCGGTGATGAACTCGTCGTGGACCTCGCGGTCGTGGTCGTCGAGCAGCGGGACGACGATCCGCCCGACGGCGACCTTCGGGGTGCGGTCGGTGTGCTCGCCGGCACCCTGCAGTTCCGCGAAGCGTGCTCGGTACGCGGCGATCTGGTCGGCCTGCGCCTCGGCGAAGGGTGCGCCCGTGTCCTCGGTGTTCAGGGTCGAGCAGTGCAGCAGCAAGCCCTTCTCGGCCGTCCGGACCGCGGTGCCCATGCTGCCGCCGCCCCACCAGACCCGGCTCCGCAGGTCCGGCGACAGCGGCTGCAGCGTCAGGTCGGCACCGGCGGGGATGCTCTCGTAGCCCGTGCCGGCACTGGCCAAGGGCTTCCCGTCGAGCACCTCGAGCAGCCGTGCCGCGCGCGTCTCGGCCTCGTCGCGGAAGCTGCGTTCGGACGCACCGAACACCGGATCGAGGATCGGTCCGTACCCGGCGATGCCCGTGCTGATGCCGAGTTGGACGCGACCGCCGCTGAGCAGGTCGACGGTGCTGGCGTCCTCGGCCAGGCGCACCGGGTCCTCGTACCGCATGCCGAGCACGGCGGTGCCGAAGCCGATCGTGCTGGTGCGCTGGGCTGCGGCCGCGAAGAAGGTCATCGGGCTGGTCAGGAACGGCTCGAAGTGCCGGCCACGCACCCAGCCGGTGCCGTAGCCGAGCGACTCGGCGGTCTCGAACAGCCGCAGGCCGTCCTCGAGGGCGGCGGCCGCACCCGCGGTGCCGCCGTGGTTCGGGACGAAGGACAGGAAGCCGAGTTCGCGCACGGCCCAAGTGTATGCAGCGTATTCAACATGACCAGGGTGCGGACGGGAGGCGCGGGACGGGCCCGCCCCGCGCCTCCCGTCCGGACGCACCTGGGAGGATGGGCCCATGACCGACGTCTCCACGCAGCCGCCGCTGGTCGCAGCGCTCCCCGCCGCCGACGGCGGCGCCGTCGACCCCGATGCGGTCTACCAGGCCTTCGCGGACTGGGCGGAAGCGGGCGGCCGACCGCTCTACCCGGCGCAGGACGAGGCGCTCATCGAGCTCGTGTCAGGGGCCAACGTCGTGCTCAGCACCCCGACCGGCACCGGCAAGTCGCTCGTCGCCGCCGGCGCCCACTTCGCCGCGATGGCCGAGGGCAAGCGGAGCTACTACACCGCGCCGATCAAGGCGCTCGTCTCCGAGAAGTTCTTCCAGCTCGTCGACCTGTTCGGCGCCCAGAACGTCGGCATGGTGACGGGCGACTCGAGCGTCAACGCCGACGCCCCGATCATCTGCTGCACGGCGGAGATCCTCGCGAACACGGCGCTCCGACAGGGGCCCGACGCCGAGGTCGACGTCGTCGTCATGGACGAGTTCCACTTCTACGGCGACCCCGACCGCGGGTGGGCGTGGCAGGTGCCGCTCCTGGTGCTCGAGCGGGCGCAGTTCCTCCTCATGTCCGCGACCCTCGGCGACGTCACCACCATCGCCGACGACCTGTCCCGCCGGACCGGGCGGCCGACCGCGCGCGTCACCGGTGTCTCGCGGCCCGTGCCGTTGTCGTACGAGTACGTGCTCACACCGGTGCAGGAGACCGTCGAGCGGCTGCTCGAGGAGGGCAAGGCGCCGGTCTACATCGTCCACTTCGCCCAGGCCGCCGCACTCGAGCGGGCCCAGGCGCTCATGTCCGTGAAGGTGGCGTCGCGCGAGCGCCGGGACGCGATCGCCGAGGCGATCGCCGGGTTCCGGTTCAGCGCCGGGTTCGGGCAGACCCTGTCGCGCCTCATCCGGGCCGGCATCGGCGTGCACCACGCGGGCATGCTGCCGAAGTACCGACGGCTCGTCGAGCAGCTCGCGCAGCGCGGGCTCCTGCCCGTGATCTGCGGCACCGACACCCTCGGCGTCGGCATCAACGTGCCCATCCGGTCCGTGCTGCTCACCGGGCTGACGAAGTTCGACGGCTCGCGGATGCGGCAGCTGTCCGCCCGCGAGTTCCACCAGATCGCCGGCCGGGCCGGTCGCGCCGGGTACGACACCGAGGGTGACGTCGTCGCCGAGGCGCCCGAGCACGAGATCGAGAACGCGCGCGCGGTCGCCAAGGCCGGTGACGACCCGAAGAAGAAGAACAAGGTCAAGAAGAAGAAGGCACCCGAGGGCTTCGTCTCGTGGGGGCCGGCGTCCTTCGAGCGGCTCATCGCCGCCGAACCCGAACCGATGGTGTCGCGGATGCGCATCACGCACGCGATGGTGCTCGCCGTGGTGGCACGAGGGGGAGACGCCTTCGCCGACGTCCGCTCCCTCGTGTTCGAGAACCACGAGCCGCGTGCCCGGCAGCTAGCGATGGCCAGGCGTGCGCTGTCGATCGCTCGCACGCTGATCAACGCCCGGGTGATCGAGAAGGTCGACGGGCAGTACCGGATGACCGTCGACCTGCCCGTCAACTTCGCGCTCAACCAGCCGCTGTCGCCGTTCGCGCTCGCCGCGTTCGAGCTGCTCGACCCCGAGTCGCCGACGTACGCCCTCGACATGGTGTCCATCGTCGAGGCGACGCTCGACGACCCGCGTGCGATCCTCGCGCAGCAGCAGTTCAAGGAGCGCGGCGAGGCCGTCGCGCGGATGAAGCAGGAGGGCATCGAGTACGAGGAGCGGATGGAGCTGCTCGAGGAGGTGACCTGGCCCAAGCCGCTCGACGAGCTGCTGACCGCCGCGTACGAGGCCTACGCCGCCGAGCAGCCGTGGGTGCTCGACTTCGCACTCTCACCCAAGGCCGTCGTCCGCGACATGTACGAGCGGGCCATGACCTTCGGCGACTTCGTGCGGTTCTACCAGCTCACGCGGTCCGAGGGGCTCGTCCTCCGGTACCTCTCCGACGCCTACCGGACCATGCGCCAGACCATCTCCGAGGAGCAGCGGACCCCGGAGCTCGCGGACCTGATCGAGTGGCTCGGCGAGGTCGTGCGGCAGACCGACTCGTCGCTCGTCGACGAGTGGGAGGCCCTGGTCAACGGGGACGTGGCGCTCGCCGAGGCAGAACACGACGAGATCGCGCCGCCGCAACCGGCACGGCTCACGGGGAACCCGCGGGCGTTCCGGGTGCTCGTGCGCAACGCCCTGTTCCAGCGGGTGCTGCTCGCCGCGGCGGACGACCCCGAGGGGCTCGGGATGCTCGACGCCACCAGCGGGTTCGACCGGTCGGCGTGGGACAACGTGCTCGAGGAGTACTACGAGGAGCACGACAGCATCGGGACCGACGGGGACGCCAGGTCGATGCAGTACCTGGTGCTCGACGAGAACGGTGCCGGACGGACCTGGCGTGCGCGGCAGATCTTCGCCGACCCCGAGGGCGACAAGGACTTCGGGTTCTCCGCCACGATCGACCTCGACGCGTCGGACGAGGCGGGGGAGGCCGTCGTGCGGGTCACCGAGATCGGACGGTTCGACGGGTGGTCCGAGGTCGACGTGGACTGAGGGCGGCCCGCGGTCCGCGGTCACCCGGAACGCGTCCGCCGCGGTCCGGGTACGTTCGATGCCAGCCCCGGACGGCCCGGACGGGGACACTCCACGGAAGGACCCGTCATGCGCATCGGATCGAGCATCGCCCTGATCGTCATCGGCGCGATCGTCGCGTTCGCGGTCGACTTCCAGGTCGCCGGCATCGACTTGCGCCTGATCGGCTACATCCTGATGGCCGCGGGCGTCGTCCTGCTCATCATCAGCCTCGCGGTCGCCTTCGGTGGCCGTCGGAGCACGACCACCACCCGGTCGGGCGTCGACCCGGCGTCGGGGGAACAGATCACCCGGCAGGACCGCCGCGACGGCACGTACTGAACCCACGACGACGGGCCCGGGCGGTGACACCGCCCGGGCCCGTCGTCGTTCCACCGGTCAGAACAGGGTGGCCGGCGGTTCGACCTGCGTCGGTTCCGGAGCGGGCGTGACGTCCGTGCCCGGCCAGCCCGGGCCGGACGGCACCTCGGTGCGGTTCTGGTAGGCGGTCGCGGCGCCACGAGCGCGGACGTCGGCGGCCTCGTTCATCTCGTGGCCGACGTGCCCGCGGACCCACTCGAAGGTGACCTCGCGGCCCTGCAGCTCGGCGTCGAGCTCCTTGATGATCTCGACGTTCAGGACCGGCTTGCCGTCGGCCTTGCGCCAGCCCTTGCGCTTCCACCCGGCGAGCCACTCGGTGCACGCCTTGATCGCGTACTGGCTGTCGCACAGGATGTGCAGTGGTTCCCCGGTGTCCTTCGTGGCGCGGAGCAGCTGCAGCACCGCGGTGAGCTCACCGATGTTGTTCGTCGCCCGCGGCCAGCCACCGGCCGCCCAGCGGTCGTCGTCGACGTACCAGGCCCAGCCGGCCGGTCCGGGGTTGCCGAGGGCGGAGCCGTCTGCGGCGGCGACGATGGTCACGATGTGGCCTCCTGGGTGGTGCGGGGTGCTGGACGAGCGTAACGGACGCGCAGCGGCACCGGCCTTCAGCGGGAGGCCGGGTCCAGGTTGATCCAGGAGCCCGCGAGCACCCAGCCCTGGCCGTTCGTCTGCATGCTCGGGTTGAGCCACCGCAGCTGTGCGACCGTGATGCCGAAGCGCTCCGCGATCGTCGTCTGGTCGTCGCCCTCGTTGACCCGGTAGCTCACCGGCACGCCGTCCGTGCCCCGGAGGGTCTCGTCGTCGGCGTCGAATGCGTAGCCGTACGCTCCCGGACGAGCCTTCCCGAGGGTGACGTGCAGGTCCGGCTCGGGGTTCGGGATCGACCAGTCGAGCTCGCCGATCGCGAGCACCTTGTGGACCCAGGGGCGCTCGCTGTCGTCACCGTCCCACTGGTCCGGCACCAGGACGACCGTGTGGAGCCAGTCCGGGTACGGCCCACCGTCCGCCAGGCTGATCGTCGTGGGCGGCTGCTCGCCGGCGGTCCACCGGGTGGTGGCGACCGCTCGTGCATCCCCGCCGTCGCCGTACTGCGCCGCGCGTCGGAACTGCACCGACATCGGTTGCGGGTTCGTCGTGCGGTACCCGGAGAGCTGTGCGTCGAACGTGCCGTGGTCGTCCGCGACGACCCGGACGTGGATCGCGGTGTCGCCCGACCTCGACACGGCGTCGGTCTCGGCGACGACCGTGCCCGCAGGGACCGCCTGTTGCGACGACACCCCCTCGGCCGAGTCGCTCGTGCGGTCGACCGGTGCCGGCGTCGCCGTCGTGCTCGGCGCCGCGTGGCCGGTCGGCTTCGGCAGCGGGTCGTCGCCGCCGGACAACGAGCAGCCTGCGAGCAGCAGCGTGCTCACCCCGACCAGTGCGATCGACACCGTGGCGGTCGTGCGTCCCATGCGGATCCCCCTCCCAGAGCACCGTAGTCGAGCGGGAACCGGGTCGAGGTCGCCGTGACCGAACCGGTACGGAGCGACGACGCCTACTGTTCGACGCATGAGCGACAGCATCCCGAGTGCCCCCGGCCCCGAGCCGTCCGACGACCGTGCCCGCAACGAGGAGCTCCGCGACGCGGCGCACAGCGACGACGTGGACGGTGTGAGCGAGCGCGAGCAGCGAGCCGCCGACACCTCGTACAGCCCGTCGAGTGAGCGGGAGATGGTCGCGTCCCAGACCCAGCAGCGCGACCGGGCGGACCTGGAGGAGGACGGCATCGACCCGTCCAGGGTGATCGCGGCCCCCGGGACGGGTGGTGCCGACGACGCCGGCGACGTCGAGCCCGAGCCCGGTGACCTCAACCTGCCGTGGCAGTCCGAGGAGGACCGCGAGGGCTGATCCGTCCGCCGGCGGCGAGGTCGAGCGCGCGGACGAGTCCCTCGCCGTCGCGGACGTCCCAGGAGGCCACGAGCTGTGGTCCGGAGAAGCCGTCGAGGCCGGTGTCCGCGTGTGCTCCGACGCGCCGGACCGCCGAGTACCCCGTCCCTCAGGACACCGAGTCCGGGTGCGACCCCGTCCGCTGCCCGGACTCGAGGGTCGCGATCGCCGCGAGGTCCGCGTCGGTCAGCGTGAAGCCGTCGACGTCGAGGTTCGACCGGATGCGCGACGGCGTGACGGACTTCGGCAGCACGACGACGCCCTGCTGCACGTTCCACCGCACGAGCACCTGCGCGACGCTCACCCCGTGCGCGTCCGCGACCCGCGTGAGCACGGGTTCGTCGACGAGCCGCCCGCGCCCGAGCGGCGACCAGGCCTCGGTCACGATGCCGTGCTGCTCGTGGAAGGCCATCAGCTCGTGCTGCGGCAGCCACGGGTGGCGTTCGACCTGGTTCACCGCGGGGACCTCGCCGGTCTCGTCGATCACGCGCTGCAGGTGTGGCACCTGGAAGTTCGAGACGCCGACGCTCCGTGCCCGCCCCTGCTCGCGCAGTTCCACGAGCGTCCGCCAGGTCTGGACGTAGCGGTCGTTCACCGCGGCCGGCCAGTGGATCAGGTACAGGTCGACGGCGTCGAGGCCGAGCCGCTCGAGGCTCGCGTCGAACGCCCGCAGGGTCGCGTCACGCCCCTGGTGGTCGTTCCACACCTTCGTCGTCACGAACACGTCGTCGCGGTCCAGCCAGGAGGCGCGGATCGCCTTCCCGACGCCGACCTCGTTGCCGTACATCTCGGCGGTGTCGACGTGACGGTACCCGGCATCGAGTGCCGTCGCGACGGCGGTCTCCGCCTCGGCGTCGTCGACCTTGTAGACGCCGAAGCCGACGGCGGGGATCGTCCGGCCGTCGCGGAGGGGGAAGGAGGTGGCCATGCACCCATCCTGCCGATCGAGGCGGAGGTGTGTCGCGCCTCCCGGCCGTCAGCTCGGGAGTGTCACCGGCTCGGTGTCGGGCAGCGGACTCGCGTCGCGCCCGCGCAGGTCGGGCAGCCACCGGCGTGTGAAGAGGGGGAGCAGCACGCCGGCCGCGGCCATGACCGCACCGACGGTCATGCCGCCCGTCGGGCCGTTCGCGTCGATGAGGAACCCGGCGACGGCCGATCCACCCGCGGCGCCGATGAGCTGGCCGGTGCCCATCCAGCCGTACGCCTCGGCGGTGTCCGAGAACTTGACCGTCGCGGACACCGAGCCGAACATGACGGCGAGGGCCGGGGCGATGCCGGCGCCGGCGATGACGAGTGCCAGGCAGAGCCACCAGAAGTCGGTGCCGCCGACCGCCAGCGCGAGCCCGACGAAGACGATCGACATGCGGGCCCAGAGCGTGTTCTTCGAGATCGGTCGGTGGCCCAGGGCGAGACCGCCGGCGAGCGACCCGATCGCGAACACCGCGAGGACGATGCCCGCGTTCGGGCTGCCCTCGCCGAAGACGCTGGTCACGCTGGCCTCGACCGCGGAGCACGCGCCGATGAGCAGCAGGCCGGTCAGCGTCGCGACGATCACCGACGGGCGCTTGAGCACGACGCCGAACGCGCGCTTCGACCGGGGGATGCGCACACGGCCGAGCTCGGGGGACGCGATGAACCACACGCCGCCGACCACGAGGAACACCATGGCGACGACGATCGCCTCGACCGTGCCGACCTGCGTCGCGACGAACGTGGTGATGACCGGGCCGGCGACCCAGATGAGCTCCTGCGCGCTGGCGTCGAGGGAGAACAGCGGGGTGAGCTGCGACGAGGTCACCATCTTCGGGTAGATCGTGCGCACCGCGGGCTGCACGGGCGGGACCGCGAGGCCGCCCAGGAACCCGACGACGACGTAGCCCCACAGCGGCATCGTGGTGAACGCGATCACGACCATGCTCGCCAGTGCGACCGCAGTCGTGAGGATCAGGACGGGCCGCATGCCCCAGCTCCCCATCCACCGGCTCGTCAGGGGGCCGGCGATCGCCTGGCCGATGCTCGTCGTCGCGAGCACGAGCCCGGCCGCCCCGTACGAGTGGAAGACGTGCTCGACGTGCAGCAGGTACGCGAGCGACAGCATGCCGAACGGGAAGCGTGCGGTGAGCTGCGCGGCGATGACGCGACCGACTCCGGGGGACTTCAGCAGGGTGCCGTACGCGCTCACGTGACGAGTGTACGGACCGGACGGATCGTGCCGTCACCCGTCCGGGGGTGCTTGGGACAGACCTGGTCGGACCGGTGCTCCGGCGTGACCTCTGCGACACGCCGACGCGCCGATTCCACACATGTGGATCGAGGCTGTCCACGCTTGTGGGGAAGTGTCGGTGGTCGGCCGCAGACTGGCGGAATCACGGGCCTCCCCGAGGTGTTCACATTGTGGAGGGGCTTGTGGAGAACTACACGGCTGTAACACTTCCTCTTGTGGTCGGTGACGCAGCCAGCCACTAGATGTAGTGTGGAGCCATCGCAGCGGCCCCTCCCGGACTCGTCTGCGCACAGGCATCAGCACCACCCTCCACAGCACGAAACACCCAGCAAGAACCAGGGGAGATCATGGCCGTCACCGTCTACACCAAGCCGTCCTGCGTCCAGTGCACCGCGACGTACCGCGCGCTCGACAACAAGGGCATCCAGTACGAGGTGCTCGACGTCTCAGCGGACGAGGCCGCGCTCGAGCACGTCAAGTCGCTCGGCTACATGCAGGCTCCCGTCGTCGTGACCGACGACGACCACTGGTCGGGCTTCCGTCCCGACAAGATCGCGACGCTCAGCGCCGAACTCGCGTGAGCCGTGCGGGTCCCGTCACCGGGACCCGCACCTCCGCCGGCCGGGAGGCGCACAGCACCTCCGTCAGGCCCCCACCGATCTGCTGTCCGCACCTCTCACAAGGAGCGCGCACATGAGTCGCCTCGTCTACTTCTCGAGCGTGTCCGGTTACACGGCCCGCTTCATCGAGAAGCTCGGCCGTGACGCGGACCGCATCCCGCTCTTCCCGAGCGACCCGTTCCTCCGCGTGGACGAGCCGTACGTGCTCGTGTTGCCCACGTACGGCGGCGGCAACGGGCAGGGCGCGGTTCCCAAGCAGGTCATCAAGTTCCTCAACGACGAACGCAACCGCTCGCTCATCCGCGGTGTGATCGTCGGGGGCAACACGAACTTCGGCGAGGCCTACGGGCTCGCCGGGGACGTCATCGCGCAGAAGTGCGGCGTCCCGCTCCTGTACCGCTTCGAGCTCTTCGGCACGCCTGATGACGTGCTGGCCGTCAACACTGGATTGGATGCATTTTGGACGCAGCAGTTGCAGACGTCGATCTGACGTCGCCGCAGACGGGAATGGACTACCACTCCCTCAACGCGATGCTCAACCTCTACGACGCGGACGGGAACATCCAGTTCGACAAGGATCGTGAGGCCGCGAAGCAGTTCTTCCTGCAGCACGTCAACCAGAACACCGTCTTCTTTCACAACCTGAAGGAGCGGCTCGACTACCTGGTCGAGAACGAGTACTACGAGCGCGAGACGATCGACCAGTACTCGCTCGAGTTCATCCAGCAGCTCAACGACCTGGCGTACTCGAAGAAGTTCCGGTTCCAGACGTTCCTCGGTGCGTTCAAGTACTACACGAGCTACACGCTCAAGACGTTCGACGGCAAGCGCTACCTCGAGCGCTTCGAGGACCGCGTCGTGATGACCGCCCTCGGCCTGGCGCAGGGCAACGAGCAGCTCGCGATCGACCTCGTCGAGGAGATCATCGCGGGCCGCTTCCAGCCCGCGACCCCGACGTTCCTCAACACCGCGAAGGCCCAGCGCGGCGAGCTCGTCTCCTGCTTCCTCCTCCGCATCGAGGACAACATGGAGTCGATCTCGCGCGGCATCAACTCCTCGCTGCAGCTCTCGAAGCGCGGCGGCGGCGTGGCCCTGCTCCTCTCCAACATCCGCGAGGCCGGCGCCCCGATCAAGCAGATCGAGAACCAGTCGTCGGGCATCATCCCCGTGATGAAGCTGCTGGAAGACTCCTTCTCATACGCGAACCAGCTCGGCGCGCGCCAGGGTGCCGGTGCCGTCTACCTGTCGGCGCACCACCCCGACATCATGAAGTTCCTCGACACCAAGCGCGAGAACGCGGACGAGAAGATCCGCATCAAGACGCTGTCGCTCGGTGTCGTCGTGCCGGACATCACGTTCGAGCTCGCGAAGAACAACGAGGACATGTACCTGTTCTCGCCGTACGACGTCGAGAAGGTCTACGGCGTCCCGTTCGGTGACGTCCCGATCTCCGAGAACTACCGCGCGATGGTCGACGACTCGCGCATCAAGAAGACGAAGATCAAGGCGCGTGACTTCTTCACGACCATCGCCGAGATCCAGTTCGAGTCGGGCTACCCGTACATCGTGTTCGAGGACACGGTGAACAAGGCCAACCCGATCAAGGGTCGGATCAACATGTCCAACCTGTGCTCGGAGATCCTGCAGGTCAACACCCCGACGACCTTCAACGAGGACCTGTCCTACAAGGAGATCGGCAAGGACATCTCCTGCAACCTCGGCTCGCTGAACATCGCGCTGACGATGGACTCGCCGGACTTCGGCAAGACCATCGAGACGGCGATCCGCGGCCTCACCTCGGTCTCGCAGATGTCGCACATCTCGTCGGTCCGCTCGGTGGAGGACGGCAACGACAAGTCGCACGCCATCGGTCTCGGCCAGATGAACCTGCACGGTTACCTCGCTCGTGAGCGCGTCTACTACGGCTCCGAAGAGGGCATCGACTTCACGAACATCTACTTCTACACGGTGCTGTTCCACGCCCTGCGCGCTTCGAACAACATCGCGATCGAGACGGGGGAGACGTTCGACGGCTTCCGTGACTCGAAGTACGCGTCGGGTGAGTTCTTCGACAAGTACACCGACCAGGCCTGGGTGCCGGCGACCGCCCGCGTCGCTTCGCTGTTCGCCGACGCGAACATCGCGATCCCGACGCAGGACGACTGGAAGGCGCTGAAGGCGTCCATCCAGCAGTACGGCATCTACAACCAGAACCTGCAGGCCGTCCCGCCGACCGGTTCGATCTCGTACATCAACCACTCGACGTCGTCGATCCACCCGATCGCGTCGAAGATCGAGATCCGCAAGGAAGGCAAGCTCGGTCGCGTCTACTACCCGGCGCCGTTCATGACGAACGACAACCTGGACTACTACCAGGACGCGTACGAGATCGGCCCCGAGAAGATCATCGACACCTACGCCGCTGCCACCCAGCACGTCGACCAGGGTCTGTCGCTGACGCTGTTCTTCAAGGACACCGCCACCACGCGCGACATCAACAAGGCCCAGATCTACGCATGGCGCAAGGGCATCAAGACGATCTACTACATCCGTCTGCGCCAGCTCGCCCTCGAGGGCACCGAGGTCGAGGGCTGCGTCAGCTGCATGCTGTAGAGCTGCTGCTCTCTTCCTGGAGGCGCGGGGCGGACCCCGCCCCGCGCCTCCAGTCCGTTCGATCGTCCTGTCCACCACCACCCGGAAGAAAGCCATGACCCTCACCGACCCGGTCCACGCCACGGGCAAGTCCATCCCGCTGATCAGCGCGGTCAGTGCCATCAACTGGAACCGCATCCAGGACGACAAGGACGTCGAGGTCTGGAACCGGCTGGTCAACAACTTCTGGCTGCCCGAGAAGGTGCCGCTGTCGAACGACGTGCAGTCGTGGAACACGCTCACGCCGGAGGAGCAGCAGCTCACCATGCGGGTCTTCACCGGCCTGACGCTGCTCGACACCATCCAGGGCACCGTCGGTGCGATCAGCCTGATCCCCGACGCGATCACCCCGCACGAAGAGGCCGTCTACACGAACATCGCGTTCATGGAGTCGGTGCACGCGAAGAGCTACTCGTCGATCTTCTCGACGCTCGCATCGACGCCCGAGATCGACGACGCCTTCCGCTGGTCCACGGAGAACCCGAACCTGCAGAAGAAGGCCCAGATCGTCCTCGACTACTACACGGGTGACGACCCCCTGAAGCGCAAGGTCGCCTCGACGTTGCTCGAGTCGTTCCTGTTCTACTCCGGCTTCTACCTGCCGATGTACTGGTCCTCGCGCGCCAAGCTGACCAACACCGCCGACCTGATCCGCCTGATCATCCGCGACGAGGCCGTCCACGGGTACTACATCGGGTACAAGTTCCAGAAGGGCCTCGAGGGTGCTTCCGAGGAGCGCAAGCAGGAAATCAAGGACTACACGTTCTCGCTCCTCTTCGAGCTCTACGAGAACGAGGTGCAGTACACGCAGGACCTCTACGACGGTGTCGGGCTGACCGAGGACGTCAAGAAGTTCCTGCACTACAACGCCAACAAGGCGCTGATGAACCTGGGCTACGAGCCGATGTTCCCCAAGGAGACGACGGACGTGAACCCGGCGATCCTGTCGGCGCTGTCGCCGAACGCGGACGAGAACCACGACTTCTTCTCGGGGTCGGGCTCGTCGTACGTCATCGGCAAGGCCGTCGTGACGGAGGACGAGGACTGGGACTTCTGATCCCGCTTTGACTCGTGGGGGCGCCCCGCTGGCTTCGGCCGGCGGGGCGTTCTTGTCGGATGGCACGCATGATTGGGTTCTTGCATCGAAGTCTGGGTATCCAGCCCGATGCGTCGGCTGACTTTGGGTGCCGTCATGCGAAGTTGGGTGGAGGCCATTGGTGAGCATAAGCCGAAGGCAGCGTTCGGCGGCATGGTTTCGCGGCGTGCGATCGGAGCGGACGTGTCGCTCTGCCGGCGCGCAGGTAGCTTGCTTCCTTCGCATACAACTAGTCGCCGAGCGCTGTCACGATGAGTCCTCCTGGGCCCTGGCCATCGCCGAGGCGGCCAACTTCGTGCACGCGTCCGGATAGCGCACCTCCACTGCGAGAGGTAGCGGACTACCTATATGAGACGGGGGTCAGCCAGCGGGCGGGTAACGATGTCAGCGATGCCGCGATAGCGGAGGGAGCCGACGGCTCCCTGTTCGTGCGTGTCGAGCCGAGACCGGTGAACGACCGGCTATTGAGACGGGGCCGAACGATGATCGGCCGCCGATCGTGAGGAGTTGAATGCAAGCATGCTGTCTCGGCTCCCGCCTCGCGTACTCGGCCTTGCGATCGGCGCGGGGGCGTCGGCAGGAGGCCTCGTCATGGCGCTTCTCGGCGTCGGCCTCGGGGAGGACTACCTCGGACTCGTGGCGGCCGGGCTGGTCATCGCTGCTTTCGGATTGGTGCTCGCGGTGGTGGGAGCGATCGGCTTCGCACTTCATGGGCCCGTCCGGCCTAGACGTGAGTGATCAAAGCGAACGTCCGTGGCCGATTGGGGCCGGTAGAGGATCGGCTATCGGATGCCGTCGAGCGTCCGTAGTCTGAACGAGTGGGGGCTGCTGACGCGAAACGATACGGTCGACGCCTCACGCTCATGACGGCGCTGTGGGTGCTCGGTTTCAGTGTCGGAACGCTGACTCACCTGACCGAACTGATCGCCACGGGAGTGAACGTCTACGACAACGCATCCGAACCGGTCCGATGGTTCTGGATCTCGCTTACCGTCGTCGACCCTGTGATCGTCGTCCTGCTCCTCACCAAGCTCCGAGCAGGCGTTCTTGCTGGAGTGGCCACGATGGTCGCGGACGTCACGGTCAACTGGTTTGCGGCGTCTACGCATCCCGCCCTCGCAGGGCCCGGGCTTGTCACCCAGCCGGCGTTTCTGCTGTTCCTGCTGCTCACCGCCCGGCCGCTCTGGAGCTCCGACGGAGCGACGCGCCCTCGCCGTCCTCATCTCGATAGCTGATCGCTCTCCGGGCCTTGCGCCTGAGACGATGACAGCATGCGCACCGCTCCTTGGCCCGCTCTGAGCGGAGCTCTCCTCCTCCGCGACCCCCGACCCGAGGACGCAGACCAGCTCGTCGCGCTGCGGAACAACCCGGTCGTCAACCGGTTCATGCTCCGCACGCACGTCGACCCGGACGCCTACGCCCGAGAGTGGGCGAGCATCCCCGACAGCGACACCGACTTCTCGTGCATTGCGGAGCTGGACGGCCGGCTCGCCGGCCTGGGCTTCCTCGACGTCACCGACGGCCTCGGACAGCCAGGGATGCCCCAGGGCACGCAAGGGGTCATCGGCTACATGCTGCAACCCGACCTGGCTGGACGAGGACTCGGGACGGACCTGGCACGCGGCCTCCTGACCGCAGCATTCGACGCGCTCCAGCTTCGACGCGTCACCGGGGACTGCTGCAGGTTCGGTTGACTCCTGACAGGTAGGAGCGTTGGCTCCTGCTGGAAGGATGTGCGCCATGGTGAAGGCGTATCCGGAAGAGTTCCGCCGTGATGTGATT
>NZ_QKSM01000002.1 GCF_003234185.1 Curtobacterium sp. MCSS17_008 | reverse complement strand
TGCCTCCCCCGCGGCGGGTGGGCGCCGGGTGGGCGCCGGGTGGGCTCCGTGCCGTTCCTGGCCGTCAGGCGCGGCGGCGGAGCTTCCGGCGCTCGCGCTCCGAGAGCCCGCCCCAGATGCCGAAGCGCTCGTCGTTCTCGAGTGCGTACTCCAGGCACTGCGAGCGGACCTCGCAGGAACCGCAGATCTTCTTCGCCTCGCGCGTCGAGCCGCCCTTCTCGGGGAAGAACGCCTCGGGGTCGGTCTGTGCGCAGAGCGAGTCGACCTGCCAGGCGAGCGGGTTCTCGTCGTCCGTCTCGGCTCGGCGGACACCGGGGACGCCGAGCGACACCGGGTCGACGTGCCAGTCCTCCGGCACGCCGGCGTGGAAGTCGGAACCGTTCACCCTGATCACCCCTGACATGTCGACGACGGCCTGCAACGACCGAAGCCGTTGCCTGTAATTACAGCGGTGTCATTCGTCGGAAGTCAAGTCGCGGATCATAGGAGGCTCTGACCGCCGCGGCGTGTCATGTCCCCCGTACGGGCGTGTCGCAGCAGTTCTGTCCGGTCGTCGGGGGACACGACGGGGGTGCCGGGACCGCTCGCGGCGGTCAGCCGACGCGGCGGCGGGCCTCCCACGCGCTGGCGACCATCTCGTCGAGCGTGTGGCGCATCGCCCACTCCAGGTCACGCGCAGCCGCCTCACCCGTCGCGACGATCCGGGCCGGGTCACCCGGTCGGCGCGGAGCGACCTCCGGCTCGAACGCGATCCCGGTACCCGACGCCATCGCGTCCATGATCTGCCGCACGCTGACACCGTCGCCGCTGCCGAGGTTGTACGCCCGCTCGAGCTGCTCCCCCGCCTCGAGCTTCCGCGCCGCGACCGCGTGCGAGTGCGCCAGGTCGGCGACGTGGACGTAGTCACGGACGCACGTACCGTCCGGGGTGTCGTAGTCGTCGCCGTTGATCCGCGGCGTGCGCCCGGCGAGCAGCGCATCGAACACGAGCGGGAACAGGTTGTGCGGGCTCGCGTCGTACAGGTCCGGCTCGCCGGAACCGACGACGTTGAAGTACCGGAGCGAGGTCGTCGCGAACCCGGCGGCGACCTCCATGTCACGCAGCAGCCACTCGCCGATCAGCTTCGACTCGCCGTACGGCGACTCCGGCGCCTTCGGGGTGTCCTCGACCACGACGTCCACGTCGGGCGTGCCGTAGACCGCCGCGCTCGACGAGAAGACCGCCCTCGTCACCCCGTTCTCCGCCATGGCACGCAGCAACGTCGCCGTGCCGGTGACGTTCTGCTCGTACGTGTGCAGCGGCCGCTCGACCGAGACCCCGGCGTACTTGAACCCGGCCACGTGCACGACACCGCTCACGGCGTGCTCGCGGAGCGTTCGGGCCAGCAGGTCACCGTCCAGGATCGTGCCCTCGACGAACGGCACGTCCTCCGGCACGAAGGCACGGAAACCGCTCGACAGGTCATCGAACGCGACCGTGTCGATACCGGCGGCCCGCAACGCGCGGACGACGTGGGACCCGATGTACCCGGCACCGCCGGTGACCAGCCAACTCATGCTCGTCACGCTAGCGGACGGCACCGCCCCGTCGGACCGCAGCCCGCTGCGTGTTCACGCACCGGTCGCGATGAAGACCGTCGAGGTGAGTCCGGTCGCGGCGTCGGCCTCGACGGTGACGTCGCCCTCGTCGGGCGTGATGTAGCAGGACTCCCCCTGGCGGAGCAGGGTCGCCGAGGTCGCTCCGACGAGCGTCACGGCGCCGGCGGTGCAGACCGCGATGCTCGGGCCGGAGAGCGGCGCGACGCCACCCGTGCCGAGGCCGACGGGTCGGCCGTCGCCGGTGATGCGGACCAGGGCGAACCCGACGCCCTCCGGCGCGAACCGGTCGACCCCCTGGTCGAGGTGCTCCGGCGTCAGGACCGGGGCCGGGTACGCGGTGAAGTCGAGCACGCGCAGGAGCTCCGGGACGTCGACGTGCTTCGACGTCAGGCCGCCGCGCAGCACGTTGTCCGAGGGCGCCATGAGCTCGATCCCGAGACCGTCGAGGTAGGCGTGCACGTTGCCCGCGGGCAGGTACATGGCCTCACCCGTGGTCAGCGTGACCCGGTGCATGAGGAGCGACACGACCACGCCGGGATCGCCCGGGTACGCGTCCGACAGGTCGACGACGGTCTGGACGTTCGGGGTGCGGTCACCCTCGGCGACCGCGGCGGCGAGGTCGGACGCGGCCTGCACCACGGCGAGCGCCGCGGGGTCGGCGGTCTCGAGCCAGCGGACGGTGTCCTCGAGCCCCTGGGACAGGTGCGCCAGGAGCGGGCCGAGCCGCCCCGTGCCGGCGTCGAGCGCCTCGACCTCCGCCACCGTCTCCGGGACCGGACGGAAGCCGCTGAGGGCCTCGAACCGCTCGCTCAGCGCGACGACGAGCTCCGGCTTCGGGAACGGGTCCTTGTAGTTCCGAGCGGGATCGTCGAGCGGGATGCCCGCCGCCTCCTCGCGCGCGAAGCCCTCCCGCGCCTGCTCCGGCGTGGGGTGTGCCTGCAGGGACAGCGGAGCCGCCGCTGCGAGGAGCTTCAACAGGAACGGCAGGCCACTCCGGTCGGGGCCGAGCGCTGCCTCCGGCTCGGCCTCGATCCAGTCGCGCAGCGTGTCGGCACCGCCCACCATGGCCGGGTTGACCACGACGCTCGGGCTGCCGGCGTGCGCGCCGAGCCAGAGTTCCGCCTGCGGTGCGCCCGTGACGGTGCGGCCGAGGAGTTCGGGGATCGCGGTGACCGAGCCCCACGCGTAGTCGCGTGGCGTGTTGGTGATGCCGAGGAACATGGACCAGAGCGTACCGGCCGGGGCTGCGGCACGAGGATCACGCCGACCCGGCGCGCTAGCCTGTCCCCCGTGACGAACACCTGGCCGATCGCCCGCGGGACCGTGTCCGAGCGCGAGGCGTTCGCCCTGGCGACGACCGTGCTGCTGACGCTCTTCGCCGGCGACGCGGTGCCCAACATGGTGACCTGGTACGGGGCCGCCACGGTGTGGGCGCTCGAGGGCGTGTGGGGCGTCAGCGTGCTCGTCCGGGCCCGACCGCCGTTGACGCGCACCCCGCGGGCGCTCTGGCTGTTCCTCGGCTGGTGCCTGCTGTCGGTGGTGTGGTCGCACTGGCGTCCGGCGACCCTGGCGAGCATGGTCGCCCAGGTGCTCTGCGCGCTCGTCGCGTTCACCATCGCCTCCACCCTCACCTGGCGTCGCGTCCTCGACGCGGCGAGCGCCGCCTTCCGCTGGGTCGTCGGGCTGTCCCTCGTCTTCGAGGCGGTGGTCGCGGTGGTCGTCCGGCACCCGATCGCGCCGATCTGGACGGACTACGGCGACCGGGACGTGCCGGACGCGTTCTACTTCTCCCGCGCCGAGCTCCTCACGGGCGGCCGGATCCAGGGTCTCCCCGGCAACGCGAACCTGCTCGCCATGGTCGCGCTGCTCGCCGCGATCGCCGTCGCGGTGCAGTTCGCCGAGGGCCGGATGGGACGCAACCGTGCGGTCGCGTGGCTGGTCGTCTCGGGCGCCGCGTTGCTCCTGACCCGGTCCAGCACGGTCCTGCTGGCGGCGGTGGCCGTCGCCGTCGCCCTCGTGGTCGCCCTGTGGCTCCGTCGGGTCCCGAGCGGTCGCCGGGTCCCACGGACGCTGGCGGTCCTCGCCGGGCTGGCGGTCGTCGTGTCCGCCGTGGTCGCGGCACGGGCGCCCCTCCTCGACCTGATGGGACGCTCCTCGGACCTCACGGGTCGTGGTGCCATCTGGACGGCCGTCGCCGGACTGGTCGAGCAGCACCCGGTGCTCGGCTGGGGCTGGATCGGGTACTGGTGGCCGGACATCCCGTTGCTGGCCGAGCTCGCCCCGCGGCACGGGGTCCAGTACCTGCAGGCGCACGACGCCGCCCTCGACGTGTGGATGCAGACCGGCGTGGTCGGGCTCGTGCTCTTCCTCGTGTACGTCCTCACCACCTTCGGCCGTGCGTGGGCCGGCGCCACGCGGGAGGCGTTCGGCCCGGGCCTCGTGCCGCGGGCGTTCGACCCGGTCACGCTCTTCCCGCTGCTCGTCGTGGTCGCGCTGCTCGTGCAGTCCCTGGCCGAGTCGAGGCTGCTCTACCAGGGGAACTGGGTGCTGTTCGCGCTCCTCGCGATCAAGACCCGGATCGTGCTCGTCAACGAGGAGCCGGCCTCGCTCGGCGACGGCCCCCGCACGCCGCGGGCGAAACGCGAGTTCCGCGCGACGGTCTGAGGCGCAGGCAGCGGCGTCACGGCTCCCCCTGGCCGTCCGCGAGCACCAGCGCACACGGCACCCGCGCTCCCCACGGCTGGGTCTCGATCCGGACCGCGCCGTCCGGCTCCCGGCGGCACTGCGCCACGGCGTCGGTGAACTGCGGTCGCCAGGCGGGCCCCGAGGACCGCTGCGCCACGCCGGGGAACGCGACCACCCAGGAGGTCACGAGTCCCGCGACGACGACCCACCCGACCCCGGCGAGGAGCACCCGTCGCGTGGTGGCGGCCGCGCTCCGCCCGTCGGTGGCGGGACGCCGGAGGACGCGGTCGACGAGGACCGACGCCGCGACCACCAGCGCAGCGCTGAGCAGGAGTCCGGCGGCCGCCGCGTACCGCGACGGTGTCGCCACGACGAGTGCGGTCGGGTCCGCCCGTGACCAGTGCCCGTTCGCCGAGGCGTTGGCGACGAGCGCAGCCGTCCAGACGACGGCGGAACCCGCCGCCAGCACGACGCTGAGCACGGCCGCGCGTGGTCGACCGTCACGGACGGCGACGACCGCGGCGATGACGACCACCGCCGCGACGAGCACGGCCGGGACGACCAGCACACCCCATCCCGAGGCGACCACGGACCGCCCCACCGCCGCGACGTCGGCGCGCCAGAGTCCCCCGAGTGTCTGCAGCAGGTACCCGGTGACGACGTCCCTGACGCTCGGGTCGCCCGGAGCGGACTCGCGCTCCGTCGTCGTCGCCGTCACGAGCTGTGCCGCCGCCGCGACGAGCGCAGCGAGCGTGACGGGGAGCGCCCGCAGCCGGGAGGCGCGGGGCACGGTCCGCCACGGCTGCCACGCGAGCACGAGCAGCGGCAGGAACAGGATCGCCTGGACCTCGGTACCGACGACGAGCACGGCGACGAGCCCGAGGAGCGCGGAGCCCCACCAGGTGCGGGTTCGGTGCGAGAGGACCCACGGCGCGAGGAACAGCGCGAAGGTGTGCAGGTTCGCCGCGTTGCCGAGGACCTCCCACGGGGCCGTCGGCAGCAGGACCGGTACCGCGGCGAGCACGACGCGCAGCGGTGCGGACGGCACGACGTCGGCCGCCAGGACGAACACGCCGGCGCAGACCGCGCCGGTGAGCGCGCAGCAGATCGCCGAGACGGCGACCGCGTACCAGGGCACCGGCACGAGGAACGCGGCGTCGACGACCATCCGCGGCACGAGGTGCAGGTAGCCGGCGTACGGGTGCACGATGCTCGGGAGCGACCCCAGGGCGAGGTGCTCGCGGAAGAACACCCCGCCGTCCTCGGCCCAGACGGTCCCGCGTGCCACCGGGCCGAGACGCGCCCAGGCCGTCGCCGCGGCGACCGAGCCCACGAGGACGGCGGCGAGCGCCCGCCGGAGTCCGTTCCACGACCGAGTCATCGGGGGTCGACCGTAGCGTCGTATCGACGATCCGCTGTATCGACGCTCCGCGATGGCGCAGGTGGCGTCCGGCGGAGTGCGCCAGTATGGGGGGATGACGGACGGCCGGGCGACGCGACGCATCCGCGCCCGCCGCTACCTGTCCGCGTGGATCGGGTTCTCCGCGGGCGGACGGTTCAGTCAGGCCCTCGCGACGACGATCGTCCTCTTCGCCTTCGGCGAGCCCACGGTACGGGTGCTGGTGGGCGCTGCGGGCACCTGGGCGGTGCTCGTGACCCTCGTCGTCCTCGCCGGCCTCAGCCTGCTCGGACAGCGCTACCGCATCGAGTGGCACGGCGTCCTGCCGCTGTCCCTGCTCGCGTTCGTCGGGTACTGCGCACTGTCCGTCCTGTGGAGCGAGTACTCCTGGGTGGCACTGCGCGGACTCACCGCGACGGTGGGCTTCGTCGGGCTGGGGCTCTACCTGGCGCTGGGCCGTGACCTCGTCCAGTTCATCCGGGCGTGCGGGGACGCCTTCCGGATCCTCCTGGTGGTGGCCCTCGGCCTCGAGGTCCTGTCGGGGCTGGTGCTCGACCTGCCGATCCCGGCGCTCGGCATCCGCGGCGACATCGCCTTCGGGGGGCCGATCCAGGGCATCGGCGGGACACGCAACTTCATGGGGTTCATCGCGGCCACCGCGCTCGTCACGTTCGTGGTCGAGTTCCTCACGCACTCGGTCAGCCGGTGGCGGGCGGTCGCGTCCATGGGCGGCGCCGTCGTCACGCTCATGCTGGTGCAGTCACCGATCACGGGGGTCGCGATGATCGCCCTCGCGGTCACGGCCCTCGCGCTGTGGGTGCTGCGACACGCCGGGCCCAGCGTGCGTCCCGTGGTGAACACCGCGCTGGCGGCGCTCCTGGTGACCGTGACCGTCGCGCTCGTCGTGGCCCGAGGCCGGGTGCTCCCCCGCATCGGCGCCGCGGGCGGGACGACGACGCGGCTGCAGCTGTGGGAGCAGATCCGGACGTTCATCGAGCAGAAGCCGATCCAGGGATGGGGCTGGGTCGGGACCTGGCCGAGCGAACCGGTGGTCCCCTACGTCACCTTCGTCGACCCGAGCGGCAGCCGCTTCACCTCGGGACTGGACGCCGCCGTGGACGCGTGGCTGCAGGTCGGTCTGGCCGGCATGCTGCTGCTCGTCGGCGCGGCGGTCCTCGCCTTCGCCCGGTCGTGGGTGACGGCGACGACGTTCCCCGGCGTGGCCTACGTCTGGCCGGCCGCGGTCCTGGTGCTCCTCGGCGTCACGAGCGTGGCCGAGAGCTACCTGCTCCACGGCGCCGGACTGATGCTCTTCGTCACCGTCCTCGTCGTCGCGGCCCGACGCCGCTCGTGGCGCGTCCGGCTGCCCCGGCTGGACGACCGGTAGCGCGAGCGCGGCCGGTCGGTCGGCGCCGCTGCGCCCGGTGGCGCGAGGGTGGCCCGGTGGTCAGCGCCGCCGCGACCGGCGCGGACGGAAGCGCCGCTGCAGACCCCACTGCGTGGTCCGGAGCATCGCCTCGACGATGATGTCCCCGCTCATCTTCGAGACGCCGTGGACGCGGTCCCGGAAGCGGATCGGCACCTCGACGATGCGGCCGCCGAGGTCGTGGGTGCGGAGTGTCATGTCGATCTGGAAGCAGTAGCCCTTCGAGTCGATCGACTCGAGGTCCATGCGCGCGATCGCGTCGGCGCGGTAGGCGCGGAAGCCCGCGGTGACGTCGTGCACGTCGATGCCGAGCAGGATCCGCGCGTAGGTGTTGGCGCCACGGCTGAGGAACTCGCGGCGCTTCGGCCAGTCGACGACCGAGCCGCCCCGCATCCACCGGGAGCCGATGGCGAGCAGGACGTCGTCGGCGGGGTCGGCGTCGGCGACCGCACCGATGAGCGCCGGGAGGCGGTCCGCCGGGTGCGAGCCGTCGGCGTCCATCTCGACGAGCAGGTCGAACCCGTGCTCGATCCCCCAGCGGAACCCGGCGACGTACGCCGTGCCCAGCCCGAGCTTGCCCGAGCGGCGCAGCAGGTGCACCCGCTCGTCCGTCGCCGCGAGCTCGTCGACGATGTCCCCGGTCCCGTCCGGGCTGCCGTCGTCCACCACGAGGAGGTGCGCCGTCGGCACCGCGTCGAGGATGCGTCGCGTGATGTCCCGGACGTTCTCGGCCTCGTTGTAGGTCGGGACGATCACGAGGGGCTCGTGCAGCGTGGGGTGGGTCATCGGTTCCTCGGTCGGATCGGCAGCACCGCGACGGTGGCCGCGGCGGGACCGCGGCGTGTGCGCGGCCCGGTGGTCGTCATCGTGCGGCGTCGCCCTCGAGCAGGGCGCAGGGGATCTCCGTCGTCCAGCGCGGTGCGGGCGCGATGCCCGCGGTCCCGGCACCGTCGGTGCCGGGACGGGCCAGGCACTCCGTGCGTGCGGTGTCGACCTGCTGGTCCCAGAAGGGCCCGTCCTGGCGGTTCGCACGGTCGACCGCAGCGTTCGCCACCGCGGTCCAGACCACCAGGGCGACGAGGACGAGCCCGGCCACGCGGAGCACCACGCGACGACGGGACAGCAGGACGTCGGCGGCGACGACGACGGCGGCGATGACGAACATCGACGCGATCGCGCCGTACCGGACCGGCCACAGCGACCGCCACGCGTCGGCGTCGAAGTGCGCCACCGCGGCCTGGGGCGTCGGGTTGAGCAGCAGCGCGGCGCCCCACACGACGACCGCCCCGTACGCGAGCACCACGAGGACCCACCGCTGGCCCGGCTGGCCGAGCCACAGCGCCGCGGCGAGGACCGCGACCAGCACGACGAACGGCAGGACGAGCGTGACGAGCACCCCGTTCGTCACGACGTTCTCGCCGACGGCGGTCAGGTCCCACGTCACGGAGCCGGCGACGGGCTCCGCCAGGAAGCCGAGCACGACGTCGCCGATGGTGTTCGGCTCGAGCGCCGCCGGCACACGGGGGTGCGTGAGGGTCGCGACGACCTGCGATCCCCCGCCGACGAGCGCGCCCGCGATCATCGGCCACCGGCGCCGGTCGCGGATGCCGACGAGCAGCAGCGGCACGAACGCGAGCATCTGGATCTCGCTCCACCCGATGAACAGCGTGACGACACCGAGGACGACCGCACGGGTCCGGCCCCGCACCGGCGTCAGGAACACGAACGGCGTCAGGAAGAGCAGGTACCAGTGCAGGTTCGCGGCGTTGCCGGCGATCTCCATCGGTGCCAGGGGCACGATCACCGGCACGAGCGCGAGCAGCGACCGTGCGACGACGGACCGCAGCAGGCCCTTCGTGAGCACGAACACGGCTCCCCCGACCACCCCCGCTGCGAGGCAGCAGAGCGCCGTGACGTCGACGGCGAACCGCTCGACCGGGCCGAGGTGCGACGCGAGTGCCACGAGCGCCCGCGGCAGCACGTGGAGGTAGCCCTGGTACGGGTGGAAGAGCGCTGCGGCGAAGCCGAGGTCGTACTGCTCCTGCAGGAAGAAGCGGCCGTCCTCGGCCCAGACCGTGTTCCGGACCTGGGGCGTCAGCCGGGACCACCCGACGGCGGCGGCGAGGAGTGCCAGACCCGCGGCGGCCAGCCAGGTCAGCAGCGGGCGGGGGCGACGACGGTCCTCCGTCGGTCCGGCCGATCCGGGAGGGACGTCGGTCCGGGCGGAGGAGAGCACCTCGCAATGGTGCCACACGGCCGAGGGCGGACACGGCACGCCGCGCCCGCCCTCGGCGGTGGTGGGGGGACGGCCAGGACCGGCCCTCCGGCTCAGCGGACGGTCACCGTCCGGCAGCCGAACGACTTCTTCGCGCCGCCCTCGGAGTCGAGTGCGGAGACGCAGACCCGCTGGGCACCCGCGGCCGCTCCGACGCTCCGCGAGAAGCCGTGCGCCGGTCCGGCGTCCGGGTGGGCCTTGCCGACGTCGGCGCGCTTCACCGAGGCGGTCGTGCTGTAGACCTTGCCCCCGACGGACACACGCACGGTGAGCGGCTCGGTCGCCGTGTCCGGGTCGTACACCCAACCCGTCACGGTCACCCTGCCGCCTGCGGCGCTGACCGAGTCGAGACTGCCGACCGGCGCGGAGTTCACCACGGACACCGTCCGGCACCCGAGCGAGGCGTTCGCCCCGGCACCGGTGTTGACCGCCGTCACGCACACCTTGTGCTGGCCTGCGGCCACGGTCCAGGTCCGGTCGAAGCCGCGCTTCGAGCTGTACGCCGGGTAGGTCGACTGCACGTCGCTCCGCGACAGGTTCGCGGTGAACGTGCGGGCCTTCCCGTCGATCCGGACGACGACCTTGGTCGAGCCGGTGACGTCGCCGTCGATCGCCCAGCCGGTCACGCGGATGGTCGAGGAGGTCGTCGCGACCCGCTCGAGGGCGCCGCTCGGGGTGCTGCCCGGAACGGTGGTGCGGATGCAGGAACCCACCGCCTTGCTCGCACCCGCGCCGATGTTGACGCCGTCGACGCAGATGCGCTTGGTGCCGGCGGGGACGGGGACGACCGCGCTGAACCCGTGTGCGGCACCGGACCCGGGGTGGGCGGCACCGACGTCCGGCCGTGACACGTTCGCGGTGAGCCGCTGCACCTGGACGCCGTCGGCACGGACACGGACGCCGATCGACGCCTTGGTCTCGGGGTCGATCGCCCACCCGCGGACCTCGACGCCACCGGGCACGGCGCGCGCGCTGTCGAGGGAGCCGAACGGCGAGCCGTCGGGCACGGTGACGTTCTTGCAGCCGAGGCTCGTCGAGGTCTTCCCGTCGGCGGACTTCGCCGTGATGCAGACCGATCCGCTCCCGGACCTCGCGGGGAGGGTGGCCTCGAAACCGTGCTTCGCCCCCGCCTTCGGGTACGCGGCACCGACGTCGGGGCGCGACCGGGACGCGCTGACGGTGTTCGAGCGTCCGGCGTACGCCACGACGACCTTCGTGGTCGCGGACGTCGTGGTGTCCAGCGCCCAGCCCCGGACGGTCATCTCGTTGTAGTCGGTGGTCACGCCGTCGAAGGAACCCTTCGCGGTCGAGACGACCTGGGCGGCCCCGGTGGGCGACCCGAACCAGTCGTTGTACATGCGCCAGAAGTTGCGGTTGCCGTACGCCGAGCAGCTGTCGCCGGTGCCGTAGAGGTTGTTCAGCGCGGCCGTGTTCGGCGTGTACGGCGTGTAGTAGTACAGCGCGGCCGTCGCCTTGTTCTGCACGTTCACGGCCTTCGTGCCGCAGGAGGTCGGCACGTTGTACTGGATGTTGCGCGTGGCACCCGGGTTGAACCAGGTGAAGTAGTTGCTCGTGCCGGGCGGGTTGCTGTACCGCTTCCACTGCCAGGCGGACCAGTACATCTGGTTGCCGACACCCGCGTACGCCGGGTCGCAGCGACCGCCGACGTTGTCCGGGCACGCGTAGCCCATCGCACGCTCGAGGACCGCGGCGGACGGGCCCCGGTTCGTCACCAGGCTCTGCTCCTTCTGCAGCGTCACGAGGAGCACCCTCGGGCTGATGCCGCAGGCCTTGCTCACCCGCGTGATGATCTGCGCGGTGGAGAGCGACGAGCCGCCGGTGACCGCGGAGCACATCGGGTCGGCGCCACGACTGTTCATCGAGAACCGGCCGTTGCGCAGGCAGTTGGCGTTCGTGCACGACGAGACCTGGCTGTTCAGGAACGTCTGCACCTGGTCCGCCGACATCGCGGTGCCGTTGTAGAAGTTGGCGTCGGAGATGATGTTGCCGGCCTGGAACGACGAACCGCTGAGCGCCGATGCGGGCTCCTGCGATGCGGTCGGGCCGGAGACCTGCAGGCCGACGAGCACGCTGGCCACCGCCAGCACGCTCGCAGCCATGGCGAGGAGCTTCTTCACGTCGGGGGCCTTCCTGAGGGGCGGACGACGGGTGCGAGCGATCACGTGTTCCGGGAGCGGTCCGGGACGACCCTGTCCACGGCCCAGACCACACGTGTCACGAAACTGTACCTCCGTCACAGGGATCACACAGCCCCCATCGTGTCCCCCGTCCGGGAGGCGCGCCCCGCTGCCGCCACGCACCGCCGGTCCGGCGGGCCGCCGGCACGGAGCGGCCCCGGCGCGCACACCTGTGGGCGCGCTCAGGCGACCGGGTCGAGGAGCGACTCGACCGCGCGACGGGCCGCACGGCCGACACGGTCCCCGCGGCGGGCGCGACGTGCGTGTCCGACGACCGCGGGCGCCTCCCGGCCGAGCCGCACCCACTGCGCCCGCGTGAGCTGTGCGGTGGCCGGCCGGAGCAGGTCGCTCGCCGCCCGCGCGAGCGTCCGCAGGACGACGCGACGCACCATCCCCGACGACCCGTTGCGCAGCACGACCGCCAAGCGGTTGCGCATGCTCTGGTAGCGCACCAGTGGCGAATCGCTGCCGGAGCTCGCGGCGTGCCGGTGCGTGGCGACGGCGTCGGGAGCGTGCCGGACCTCGTACCCGGCCAACCGGAGCCGCCAGGACACGTCGAGGTCCTCGTAGTACATGAAGAGGGTCTCGTCGAAACCGCCGACGTCGGCGAGCGCGTCACGGCGCAGGAACACGGCGCCGCCGGAGAACCCGAAGAGCGGCGCCTGCTCCGGAGCGTCCTGCAGCGGACGGAGCCAGTCGCGGTCGCGGCCGTTCCCGACGCGGTCGAGCACCACCCCGGTGCCGTTGACGAGCGTGCGGCCGTCGGGATCGCGCCGCCAGCGGCGCCCGTCCCCGGCGACCAGGTCGTCGGGACCGGGCACGCCACCGACGGGGACCGGTACGAAGCCGCCCTCGAGGACGACGGTCGCAGCCACGGCCGCGACCCGGTCCCCCCCGGCGGCGAGCGCTGCGAGCCCTCGGTCGAGGAACCCGTGGTCGGCCACCGCGTCGTTGTTGAGGAGCACGACGACCGGTGCCCCGGCGGCCGCGATCCCGCGGGCGACCCCGCCCGCGAAGCCGGTGTTCGCCGGCTCCGGCACGACGACGACCGAGGGCAGGTCGGCTCGGTAGGCGGTCACGGTCGGCTCGTCGGCCTCGTTCACGACGAGCACGACCTCGACCGCGGCGTCGACACGTTGTGCGAGCACGGAGTCGATCGCGCGTCGGGTGAGCTCGGGCTGGTGCCAGTCGACGATGACCACGGAGACGTCCACGCGCCCAGTGTCGCAGGCCCGGCGCCCGCCGGCGTCGCCGCGGCTCGCAGAGGGGGCGTGGGTATAGTGGTGCCGCTTTCCGGGCCACCGTTCCGAGGGCACCACCGCAAGCCGATGTACGGAGTTCGTCCATGTCCACTTTCGCGCCCCGCGTGTCCGTCGTCGTCATCAACTTCCGCGGGACGGACGACACGCTCGAGTGCATCGCCCGCCTGAGCGAGGTGGACTGGCCCGTGGACCGGCTCGAGATCGTCGTCGTGGAGAACGGCTCCGGCGACGACAGCGAAGCACGGCTCCGCGCGGCGCTCGGCGACCGGACGAACGTCCGCATCATCGTCTCGCCCGAGAACCTCGGCTTCACCGGCGGCAGCAACCTCGGTGCACGCGAGGCGACCGGCGACGTGGTCGCGTTCCTGAACAACGACGCCAAGCCGCACCCGGACTGGGTGAAGGAGGGCATCGCCGGGTTCGCCCCGAGTCCGCGCGTCGCCGCGGTCGCCAGCAAGGTCCTCGACTGGGAGGGGCGCACGATCGACTTCGTCGAGTCGGGCCTCAGCTGGTTCGGCATGGGCTACAAGGCGCACATCGCCGAGGTCGACGACGGCCGGTTCGACGAGCCGCGCGACCTGCTGTTCGGGACGGGTTCGGCGCTGTTCGTCCGTCGTGACGTCTTCCTCGAGGTGGGCGGCTTCGACGACGGCCTCTTCATGTTCTACGACGACGTCGACCTGGGCTGGCGCCTCAACCTGCTCGGGTACCGCGTCCGCTTCGCGCCGCGCTCGGTCGTCTACCACAAGCACCACGGCTCGATGAAGTCGTTCGGCGACCACCGCGAGATGTACCTGCTCGAGCGGAACGCGCTGCACCTGCTCTACAAGAACCTGTCGGACGAGAACCTCGGCGTCTTCCTGCCCGCCGCGCTCGCGCTCCTCGCCCGCCGTGCGGTCGCGAAGAGCGGCCGCGACTCGCAGGAGTTCGACATCCGCCGGTTCACCGGCGCTCCGGACGAGTTCGACCCGCTGACGCCGATCGCGAAGGAGACCGTCGCGGGGTTCTTCGCGCTCGACCAGTTCGTCGCCGACCTGCCGCGCCTGTCGGAGGAGCGCCGGCGGATCCAGTCGCAGCGCGTCCGGAGCGACAAGGACGTGTTCCGACTGTTCGGCGACGCCTTCAAGCCGCTGTTCGAGGACGGCTACTTCCTCGAGGGCTACCGCGCCATCCTGGAGTCCTTCGACGTCGAGGCGCCGATGCACCGCACGAAGGTCCTCGTCATCACCGGCGACGCGCTGGGCGAGAAGATGGCCGGACCGGGCATGCGGGCGTGGAAGATCGCCGAGGCGCTCTCCCCCGACAACGACGTGCGCCTGGTGACCTGGAACGTCGCGAACCGCAAGTCGGACGCCTTCGAGGTCGCGCGGGTGCCGCTCCAGCACGAGCGGGCGATGCGCGAGCACGAGGAGTGGGCCGACGTCATCTTCTTCCAGGGCTACGCGCTGCACCACTTCACCACCCTGCAGAAGTCGAACAAGATCATGGTCGTCGACCTGTACGACCCGATGCACCTGGAGCAGCTCGAGCAGGCCCGCGACAACGGCGACGTCGGCTGGCGCAACCAGGTGACCAGCACCACCGAGGTCATCAACGCCCAGCTCGAGCGCGGCGACTTCTTCCTGTGCGCCTCGGAGCGGCAGCGCCTGTTCTGGCTCGGCCAGCTCGCGGCGGTCGGCCGGGTCAACCCGGACAACTACCTCGCCGACGACAACCTCGAGAAGCTCATCGCCATCGCACCCTTCGGCATGGACTCGAAGCCCCCGCAGCACGAGCGCAAGGCGATCCGCGGCGTCACCCCGGGCATCGGCGAGGACGACAAGGTCGTCATCTGGGGCGGCGGCATCTACAACTGGTTCGACACCCCGTCGCTCGTCCGTGCGATCGCCCAGGTGGCCGAGCGCCACGACGACGTCCGGCTGTTCTTCCTCGGCGTCGCGCACCCGAACCCGGACGTCCCCGAGATGGCCATCGTCTCCGAGACCCGTCGGATCAGCGACGAGCTCGGCCTCACCGGCAAGCACGTCTTCTTCAACGAGCAGTGGGTCGCCCTCGACGACCGCCAGAACTACCTGCTCGAGGCCGACGCCGGCGTGAGCACGCACTTCGCGCACATCGAGACGACGTTCTCGTTCCGCACCCGCATCCTCGACTACATGTGGGCGAACCTGCCGATCGTCACGACCGACGGTGACAGCTTCGGGGACCTCGTCGCCGCCGAGGGCATGGGCGTCGCGGTGCGGGAACGCGACGTCGACGCCCTGGCTACCGCGCTCGAGTCGATGCTGTACGACCCCGAGGCCGCGCAGGCCGCCCGCGACGCCGTGCGACGCGTGCGGAGCGACTTCACCTGGGAGCGCGCGCTCGCGCCGCTCGTCGAGTTCTGCAAGGACCCGCAGCCGGCCGCGGACCGCGCGCACGACGCGGCCGTACCCGCCGGTTCGGTCACGGCGGGGAGCCGGCCCCGCGTCGCACTCAGCCCGGCGCGGCAGCGGGAGATGGAGTTCCACGAGATCGCCAACAGCCGCCACGGCGTCGTCCGGGACGTCCGACTGGCCACGTGGTACCTGCGACAGAACGGCGTCTCCGGGCTCCGCGCCAAGGTCCAGGACCGCGTGCGGCTCATGCGCGAGAGCAAGAACGGGCGCTGACGTCCACACCGAGGGTGCGCGGGGCTGCGATGTACAGTTGTCCGTCGCCCCAGTGCACGACCACCCCCAGTGCACGAACACAGAGGAACGCATGAGCAACATCGTCACCGAGCGGTTCGAACGCCTCCGGCAGGAACGCATGGTCCCCGCGGGCCGCCCCGCGTCCGCCGTGGTGGGGTCGGTCCGCGAGGTCCTCGCGCACCGACAGCTGCTCGACCTGCTGATCCGCCGCGACCTCAAGTCCCGGTACAAGGACAGCGTCCTCGGCTTCGCCTGGACCCTCATCCGGCCGCTGGTGCAGCTCGCCATCTACTACTTCGTGCTCGGGCAGATCCTCGGTGCCTCGCGCAACATCCCCGAGTTCGCGATCTACGTGTTCTCCGGGCTGACGCTCTACGGCCTGTTCAGCGAGATCGTCGCGTCGGGGACCGCGTCGATCGTCAGCAACGCCGGCCTCATCAAGAAGGTGTACCTGCCGCGCGAGATCTACCCGCTCGCGAGCGTCGGCTCCGCACTCTTCAACTTCGGCGTCCAGCTGGTCGTGCTGCTCGTGGCCGCCGTCCTGCAGAGCGGCTTCGCCTGGTGGCGCCCCGACCTGCTGTTCTTCTTCCCGGCGACGATCGTGATCCTCATCTGGGCCACGGCGCTCGCGCTCCTGCTCGCCGCGCTCAACGTGTACCTGCGCGACATGCAGTACCTCGTCGAGGTGCTCGTGCTCCTGCTCATGTGGGGCTCGCCGATCGTCTACAGCTGGCAGATGGTCGCCAGCCGCGCTCCGGAGTGGTTGCTGACCCTGTACACGTCCAACCCGATCACGCTCGCGGTGCTCGGCATCCACCGGGCCTTCTGGTCCGCCGGGGACGACGCGCAGTACCCCGAGCACCTGCTGCTCCGCCTCGGCATCGCCGCGGTCGTCGGGCTCGTCGCCCTGTTCGCGTGCCAGCGCGTGTTCGCCAAGCTGCAGGGCAACTTCGCCCAGGAGATCTGATCGATGAGCATCGACAACGACACGACCACCGCCGCCGGCTCGCCGACGTCGCCCTTCGCCGACGCCCCGAACGTCGTGACGGTCCGCAACGTCTCGAAGAAGTTCACGATCCGCAAGGACAACTCGCTGAAGGAGCGCGTCGTCACGCTCGGGCGCGCCGGCCGCCGGCACAGCGAGGACTTCTGGGCCCTGCGCGACGTCAGCCTCGACATCCCCGCGGGCACCACGATCGGCCTGCTCGGTCCGAACGGCTCCGGCAAGTCGACCCTGCTCAAGACGATCGGCGGCATCCTCGAGCCGAGCTCCGGCTCGGTCGAACGGCGCGGGCGGCTGGCGGCGCTCATCGAGCTCGGCGCCGGGTTCCACCCCGACCTCACCGGACGCGAGAACGTCTACCTCAACGCGGCGATCCTCGGGCAGACGCAGGAGGAGACCGAGGCCCGGTTCGAGGACATCCTGCAGTTCTCCGGCATCGGCGACTTCATCGACACGCAGGTGAAGTTCTACTCGTCGGGCATGTACGTGCGACTGGCCTTCGCCGTCGCGATCAACACCGACCCCGACGTCCTGCTCGTGGACGAGGTCCTCGCCGTCGGCGACGAGCAGTTCCAGAAGAAGTGCCTCGACAAGATCCGCGAGTTCCAGGAGCAGGGCCGCACGATCATCCTCGTGTCGCACTCCCTCGGACAGGTGCAGGAACTGTGCGACTCCGCCGTCGTCCTGCACCACGGCGAGGTCAAGTTCCAGGGCTCCGCGCGCCTGGCGGTGAAGAACTTCCGCGAGATCCTCGAGGACCGCCGGGTCGCCGAGGTCGAGGCGAACCACCCCGAGGACGAGGCGAGCCCGGGCAGGGTCGAGCACGTCGAGCTCGAGATCCCGGGCAAGGAGCCCGGCGCCGAGCACGAGCACGGGGACGACCTGGTCGTCCGGGCCACCTTCTCGCACACGACCCTGCTGCCGGAGTGGCGAGCCGGCATCAAGATCGAGACGCACCTCGGTCACCCCGCCTTCGGCGTCGACAGCCGCCAGCTGCAGACCCGCCACGACCCCCTGGACGGCGCCGCGACCGTCGAGTGGCACCTCCACGACCTGCGCCTCGGCGGCGGTCAGTACTTCGTCCACGTCTTCCTCGCGAAGCCGAACGGTGAGCACATCGTGATCCAGCGCGAGGCGGCGCGCTTCGTCGTCGCGGACGAGGACACGCAGTCCGGCATCGCCTGGACGAAGACCACCGAGCGCCAGGTCCGCTGACGTGCGGGCGCTCCCCGTGCTCGTCGACGCCACCTCGGTGCCGCCGAACCGTGGCGGCGTCGCGCGCTACATCGCCGGGCTGCTGCAGGGCCTCGGCGAGCTCGACGTCCGCGTCGACGTGGTCGCGAAACCGGACGACGTCGAGTGGCTCCGCGAGCTCGCACCCACGCACCGGTACCACGCGTCCCCGGCCTGGACCGCGTCCCGACCGCTCCGGCTGCTCTGGGAGCAGGTCGGTCTGCCCGGGCTGCTCCGTCGCACCGGGGCGAGCGTCCTGCACAGTCCGCACTACACGTTCCCGGTGACCCACGCCTCCAGCACCGTCGTGACCCTGCACGACGCGACGTTCTTCTCGGACCCCGCGGCGCACTCCCGGCTCAAGGTGGCGTTCTTCCGCACCTGGACCCGGCTCGCGCGGCGTTGGGCGCGGGCCACCGTCGCGCCCAGCGCGGCGACGGTCGCAGAGCTCGACCGCCTGGCGGGGCGCCCCCGTCGTCGGACGACCGTCGCCCACCTCGGTGTCGACACCACCGTGTTCCGGGTCCCGACGCCGGCCGAGACGGACGCGTTCCGAGCAGCCCACGGGCTCGACGACAGCACCGACTGGCTCGCGTTCCTCGGGACCGTCGAGCCCCGCAAGCAGGTGCCCGCGCTCGTCGCCGCGCACCGGCGACTGCGCGAGCGCCGCGACGGCGTGCCGCCGCTGCTCGTCGCGGGCGGCCTCGGCTGGGACGACGCGGCCCGTGCCGAGCTGACCGCGGCGGGCGACGTGCCCGGCGCCTCCCTGCGGTACCTGGGGTACCTGCCGATCGAGGAGCTGCGCGTCCTGCTCGGGGCCGCACGCGTGACCGCCTACCCGAGCACGGGCGAGGGCTTCGGGCTCCCGGTGCTCGAGGCCATGGCGTCCGGCGGCGACGTGCTCACGACCCAACGGTTGGCGATCCCCGAGGTCGGCGGCGACGCGGTCACCTACACCGAGCCCGACACCGACGCGATCCTCGAGGCCCTGGCGGCGATGCTCGACACCCCGTCGGCGGTCCGTGCGGACCGGGTGCGCCGGGCGCGTGACCGGGCGGCGACGTTCACATGGGCCGCCTGCGCCGAGCGGCACCTGGAGGTGTACGCGTGAGCGTCGGCACCGACCAGCCCCGCACCGACGGGCTCCGCGCCGCCGCCCCCGGGCGGGCCGCGATCGTCACCGTCTCGTACAACTCCGACGACGTGCTGCCGGCGTTCCTCACGTCGACCGCCGCAGCGAGCACGCGGGTCGTCGACGTCGTCGTCGCCGACAACGACTCCGCGACCGCCGACCGGCTGCGGGAGACCACCGAGGCCGCCGGGGCGCGCTTCGTCCCGGTCGGTGCGAACCTCGGGTACGGCGCCGCCGTGAACCGCGCGGTGGCCACGCTGGACCCCGACGTCCGGTGGGTGCTCGTGTCGAACCCCGACGTCGTCCTGGCACCCGGCGCCCTCGACCGGATGCTCGAGACGGCGACGACGGACCCGAGGATCGGAGCCGTCGGTCCGCGCCTGCTCGAACCGGACGGCGAGGTCTACCCCTCGGCCCGGCTCGTGCCCTCGCTCCGGACCGGTCTCGGGCACGCGGTGTTCGCCAACGTCTGGCCCGGGAACCCGTGGACGAAGCGGTACCGGCAGGAGGGCGACCACACGGTGCGCCGGGACGCCGGCTGGCTCTCGGGTGCCTGCGTGCTGGTGCGGCGCGACGTGCTCGACCGGCTCGGCGGGTTCGACGAGGCGTACTTCATGTACTTCGAGGACGTCGACCTGGGGTGGCGCATCGGCCGACTGGGGCTGCGGAACGTGTACGAGCCCGAGGCGGTCGCCACCCACGTGGGCGGAACCGCGACGCGCGGGTCCTCGGACCGCATGCGCCGTGCCCACCACGAGAGCGCCTACCGCTTCCTGGCCGGCAAGTACGCTGCGTGGTGGCTCTGGCCGCTGCGCGCTGCACTCCGGGTGGCCCTGGCCGTGCGTGCCCGTGCCACGCGGACGCGCTGAACCCCGATAACCTCTCAGGGAAGCACGCCCACCCGCCCTCCCCCGACCCGGATTGCAGCACATGATCCTCGCCGTCACCCTGATGGTCCGCGACGAAGCGGACGTCATCCCCGCCTGGCTCGACCACCACGTCGCCCAGGGCTTCGACGTCTTCGTCATCACCGACAACGGTTCGGTGGACGGGACGACCGCCCTGCTCGAGTCCTTCGCCGAGCGCGACGACGTCACCGTCGACCTGCGGCACGACCCGGTCCACCGCAAGCAGCAGGGCACCGTCGTGACCCAGATGGCGCGCGACGCCGCCGCGGTGCACGGAGCCGACTGGGTCGTCAACGCGGACGCCGACGAGTTCATCATCCCCGTCGACCGCTCCCTGACCGTCCGGCAGGTCTTCGAACGGCTCGACCCGGTCGTCGGCGCGTTCTTCGTGCCGGTCGTCAACCTGACCGGTGCGCTCGCCGAGTCCGGTGCCGGCATCGAGCGCCTGCACTGGCGCGACGAGCGCTCGATCGAGGAACTCCGCGCCGTCGGGCTCATCGCACCGCCCACGGCGAACACGGTGCACGTCGGGGATCCCGGCGTGACCGTCGTGCAGGGCAACCACCGCGCCAGCGTCGCGAACGGTGCCCCGGTGCCCGAGGAGCTCGCGCTCGAGGTCCTGCACCTGCCGTGGCGGTCGTGGGCGCAGTACGCGCACCGCGTCGAGGTCACCGGCCGCGCCTACGACGACAACCCCGACCTCACGCCGAGCCCGCGCCACCACGGGATGCGCGACTACCGCCGGTTGCAGGAGGGCCTGCTCGAGCCGGTCTTCTCGCTGCGCTTCGTCACCGACGAGGAGGCCGCTGCCGGACCGTTCACGCGGGACGACGGCATCGCCGAGGTCCTGCGACGAGCCGGGTCGTCGGCGGTCGACGGGGCGGACGAGGTCGTCGTCCCACGGCAACGACTGGAGGACCTCCGGTCCCTCGGCCGCGCGGTCGCCACGCGGGACGCCCGCATCGCCGAGCTCGAGGACGACGTGCGGGACGCCGAGGAGCTCGCCGACACCCTCCGGCGGACCGTGCAGTTCGAGCGTGACGCGAACCACCGGCTCGAGGGCGAGCTCGCGCGCACGCGTGCGCGGCGGATCGTCCGGCTCGCAGACCGCGCGGGGAACGTCGCCCGCCGGATCCGCGCGCGCTGACCACACGCGGAGCACCGTCCGCGGCGCACGGCGGACACCGCACGGCGGACACCGCGCGGAGCACCGCGCTACACCCCGGTGCGGACCCGTACCGGCGCGCTTCTGCCGGCAAGCAGCGGTCCGCGGGCGGTCAGCGCGCCGCGCGCTCGCGTCGGACGGCGTCCAGCAGGGTCTCCGCCCGCCGGGTGAAGGAGTGCTCGGAGCCGATCCGTCGCCCGCGCTCGGCGCGTTCCGCCTGCGTCGCCGACTCCCCCGACCGCACGGTCTCCCGGAGCTCCTCGACGCTCGTGTAGGCACGCACCGCGCCGTGGAACAGTTCCTCGACGCCCGGCACGGGGTCCGTCACCACCAGCGCCCCGGACGCCGCGGCGTCGAACAGGCGGTTCGACACGAACCCGTCCCGCGCCATGTCGTCCCAGTGGTCGTTCAGCACCACGCGGGCACTCCGGTACAGCGCCGGCAGCTCGTCGTTGGACACGAAGACGCCGCGGTGCACCCCGTCCGGCAGCAGGCCCTCCCAGCCCTCGCCCCACACGGCCAGGTCGAGCCCGGCGTCGACCGCGTCGCGGACCACGGGGCGGAAGACCCGGCGCGTCTTGCCGACGAACGCGGCGTCGAGCGCGGGGAAGGCGGCGTCCGGCGGCCCCGGGTGGAACCGGTCCGGGTCCGTCGCCTGCAGCAGCGGCGCCACCGGCAGGCCCGTCGCGCACGAGACGCGCGATGCCCACACCGGGCCGGCGGCGAAGCGCAGGTCGTACCGGGCGAGCTCCGCCGCCGACACGAGGTCGGGGTGCGAGATGACCCACAGCACGTTCGTGGCCGTGGGGTGGACCGGGGTGTCGTCGAGCCCGCGCAGGGTCAGTGCGACGTCGTCGAGGTGCTCCGACAACGGTCGGACGTGCGATTCGCGGTGGTCGAGCACGACGTCCTGCCCGAGGGCGCGGAGCGCTCGCGCCAGGTCCCGCGCGAAGAACGTGTCGCCCCAGTCGTCGCCGCGCGGGCCCGGGTGGGCGGCGATCCGGATCGACCAGCGCAGCCGTTCGGCGCGGTCGGTCACGTCGAGACCACCCGTGACGGCGGCGCGCTCCGCACGCAGCACCGGCTCCCGCAGCGCCACCGGGGCTCCTGCCGGGTCGGCGCCGCGCGCGTCGACCGTCCAACCGAGGCGCTCGTAGGCACGGCCGGCGGTGTGGTCGGTGCGACCGTGCCACACCGCGAGCGCGTCGGCGGCGTCGGCGTCGTACCGACCGGCGCGCAGCGGCGCCGTCCGGTACACCCGGCCGAGCGGCAGCACGACGCAGGAGCCGTCGGCGGCGTCGGCGGTGTCCCGGGTGAGCCGGGCGACGGCGGTCCGTGTGTCGACGGTCCGGACCGGGACGGCGAGCGCCGCGGTGCGCGCCGCGAAGCAGGGCTCGTCGCCCGCGAAGACGACGGTCGGGCCACCGCCACCGGGAGCGCCGCCCACGCCGGCGAGTGCCTCGGCGTCCTCGGCGGGGTGTCCCCGCAGGAGGGACGCCACCGGAGCGGCGCCCCGGACGAGCACCGCGCCGGCGCTCGCGACCACGTCGGATCCGGAGCGCACGACGGGCAGGGCGACCACGGCCCCCCGACCGTGCGGGTCGCGCCCGCTCGCTGACGCCCCGCTCGATGACGTCCCGCTCGCGCCGGGACCGTCGGCGTCGGCGCCCGCGCCGCCCCCGACGGCCGCGACGAGCCGCGCGAGCGCACCCTCCGGCAGCTCGACGGACGTGTCCTGCACCACCGTCACGGCGGCGCGCAGCAGCGGGCGTGCCGCGGCGACGGCGCCGCCCCACGTGGCGGCGACGGTGGGGCGCGCGACCACGTGGTCGGCGCCGGCGACGACCGGCGGGTACGTGCTCTGCGGCCCGGCGTGCTCGTCGTACACCGTCACGACCACCCGGCCGGCGCCCGCCGCCCGGGCGGCCGCGACCGTCGCGCGGTGGGCGCCGTCCCGGTGCGCGGCCTCGCGGACGGTCACGACGACGTCGAAGCCGTCGGTGTCCGGCGAGGGCGCCTCGGTCACCAGCGAGATGTCGACCGGGAGGCGCGGCTCGGCCCCGCCCCGGCCCTCCGGCCGTGACGTGGGCGGGGTGCTGCCGGCTCGGCCGAACAGGCGGCGACGTGCCACGTCAGCCGCGGAGCAGCTGCTGCAGGTAGACGCCGTAGCCGCCCTTCACGAGCGGTGCGGCGAGCTCGGCGAGCTGCGCGTCGTCGATCCAGCCGTTCCGCCAGGCGATCTCCTCGATGCAGCCGATCTTGAAGCCCTGGCGGTCCTCGATCACCTTGACGTACTCGGAGGCCTGCATCATCGACTCGAACGTGCCGGTGTCGAGCCACGCGGTGCCGCGGTCGAGCACCTGCACGCCGAGTTCGCCGGCGTCGAGGTAGCGCTCGTTGACGGTGGAGATCTCGAGCTCGCCACGCGCGCTCGGCTCGATCGTCTTCGCGATCTCGATCACCTTGTTGTCGTAGAAGTACAGGCCGGGCACGGCGTAGTTCGACTTCGGCTGCGTCGGCTTCTCCTCGATGGAGACCGCCGTGAAGTCGTCGTCGAACTCGACCACGCCGTAGGCGGTCGGATCGGCCACGTGGTACGCGAAGATCGTCGCGCCCTGCACGTCCGTGTTCTTCCGGAGGTTCGTGCCGAGACCGGTGCCGTGGAAGATGTTGTCGCCGAGCACGAGGGCGACGCTGTCGTCGCCGATGAAGTCCTCACCGATGACGAAGGCCTGGGCGAGACCGTCCGGGCTCGGCTGCACCGCGTACTGGATGTCCATGCCGAGCGTCGAGCCGTCGCCGAGCAGTGCCTTGAACTGCTCGTTGTACTCCGGTGTGGTGATGACGAGGACCTCGCGGATGCCGGCCATCATCAGTGTCGACAGCGGGTAGTAGACCATCGGCTTGTCGTAGATCGGCATGAGCTGCTTGCTGATGCCCTTGGTGATCGGCCAGAGACGCGTGCCGGAACCCCCGGCGAGGATGATGCCCTTCATCGGTGCTGTGCCCCTCTCACTTCTTCGTCCGGAGGGACTCGGTGTACGCCACCGCTTCCTCGTAGGTCGGGAGCAGGCCCTGCTCGGCGGCCTGCTCGAGCGTCGGCGCCGTGGTGTCCTTCTCCGAGAGCACCGGCTCACCGAGGCCCTCGGGGAGCTCGAGTCCGACGGTCGGGTCGAGGATGGTGATCCCCTTCTCGCGCTGCGGGTCGTAGTGCGCGCTGACCAGGTAGTTCACCGTGGACCGGTCCTCGAGCGCGACGATCGCGTGGCCGAGCCCCTCGGACAGGTACACGGCCTTGCGGTCGACGTCGTCGATGCGGACGCTGTCCCACTGGCCGAACGTCGGGGACCCGACGCGGATGTCGACGATGTAGTCGATGAACGCGCCGCGCACGGCGGTGACGTACTTCGCCTGGCTCGGCGCGACGAGGGCGTAGTGGATGCCCCGGGCGACGCCGGCCGAGGAGATCGACATGTTCACCTGGCGGAGGTCGAGCGGGTGCCCGACCGTCTCCTCGAGCACGTCGGCCCGGTACGCCTCGAGGAAGGCTCCTCGTGCGTCGCCGTGCTGGACGGGCGTGAACTCCCACGCGCCGGGGATCTTCAGTTCGCGGATCTGCACCGGGGCAGCCTAGCAAGGAGGCACCGGCGAGTCCCGGTGCCGGCCCGGCCGGGCGCGCAGCGGCAGCCCCTCGGCCGGTCGCTGGCCGCCCGCTGGCCGTCGCTGGCCGCTCAGCCCACGCCGAGGGCGCGGCGCCAGGCCAGTTCCCCCGCGTTCGGACGGCCCGCTGCGACCACCCGCTCCGCCAGCACGTGCTCGCGCGCGCGGCGGTTCCGGTCGGGCCCCTCGCGGATGGCGGTCGACAACGCGGCGCGCCAGGCGCCCGGGTCGTCGCCCACGAGCAGTCCGCCGACCGCGTCCGCGCCGGCGTAGGACGGGCGCGCCGAGCCCACGAAGGGCAGACCGAGCATCGTGACCTCGAGGAACTTCAGGTCGCTCTTGGCGTCGTTGAACCGTTCGGCGGTCAACGGCGCGACCCCGGCGGACCACCGGTCGGCCTGTCCCGCCAGGAACGCGACGAACGCCGGGTAGTGCGTCGCCCCCTCGGGGATCGGGAGCCGGTCGAACCACGCGTCGTCGTCCCCCGTGACCCCGACGACCTCGAGCCGGACGCGGCGACCGTCGTCGGTCGTGAAGTCCTCGAAGACCGGACGGAGGAGGTCGAGGTCCGCATCGTGCGTCGCGCTCCCCATGTACAGGACACGGCGGTCGCCGGACGTGGCGGGCTCGGCGGGCCGGGACGGCCAGAGCCCGGGCTGCACGCCGTTGGGCACGACGACCGCGTCGACGCCCTCGGCGGCGAGCACGTCGCGGAGGCGCTCGGTCGCGACGACGACCGCGTCGGCCGACCGGACGAGGCGTCCGACCGCCGCGAGCCGGTCCGGGTCGTACTCCGCACGGGCGAGGCGCGCACGCGCCTCCGGCGTGAAGAAGTCGTCGTCGACCTCGGCCACGATCCTGGTCCCCTCGCTGCGGGCGCGCGCGAAGGCCGCGTCGAGTGACGCGAGGGGGAAGGCGTCGCGCTGCACCAGGATCGCGTCGAGGTGCGCGGTGTCCGAGCCGTCCGCCCAGCGGACCGGGTCGACCTGCACGGTGCGCGCGAGTCCCTCGGCCGCGAGCGCGGACATCCGCCCGGTCACGCGCACGTGCGCGGAGGCGGGGTGCACGCCACCGGCGCCGTGCACCACGAAGCCCACGAGCGGCGGGACCGCGGCCGGGGCGGTGCCGTTGCGCCCGAGGAGCCGGGCGATGGTCGACCTGAGCGCTGCCATCGCCCCATCGTGGCATGACATCCGCTCGTGCTTGCGCATAGACTCGGACGTCTGTGTGCCCACGACGGCACTCCGCGAAGCCCCGGGCGACGAGCCCGGCCGACGACCCCAGGGACCAAACCACCCGTGAAACTGTTCGTCCAGATCCCCTGCCTGAACGAGGAGCAGACCCTCCCATCGGTCCTCGAGACCATCCCGACCTCGATCCCCGGCATCGACGAGATCGAGGTCCTGGTCATCGACGACGGCTCGACCGACCGCACGGTGGAGGTCGCGAGGGCGCACGGCGTCCGGCACTTCGTCCGTCACACGACCAACATGGGGCTCGCCCGGTCCTTCCGCGACGGCGTGGACTACGCGATGCTGCACGGCGCCGACATCGTCGTGAACACCGACGGGGACAACCAGTACCCGCAGTCGCAGATCGCCGACCTGGTCCAGCCGATCCTGCACGGACAGGCCGACATCGTCATCGGCGACCGACAGACGCGGACGATCGAGCACTTCTCCGGCTTCAAGAAGGCCATGCAGCGGTTCGGGTCGTGGGTCGCCAGCCGTGCAGCGGGACTGGACCTGCCGGACGCGGCGAGCGGCTTCCGTGCGTACTCGAAGTACTCGCTCATCCGGCTCAACATCGTCACCCGGTTCAGCTACTGCATGGAGACGATCGTGCAGGCGGGGTACAAGCGCCTGGCCATCGCGAGCATCCCGATCACGACGAACGCGAAGACGCGGGAGTCCCGGCTGTTCAAGAACATCTGGCAGCACATGTTCCAGTCGGGGTCCGCCATCGCGCGGGTCTACCTCATGTACCGGCCCATGGCGCTCTTCGCCTGGGTCAGCGCCGTGTTCGGCGTCGCCGGGCTCATCCCGTTCGTCCGCTACCTCGTGCTGCTCTGGGCCGACAGCGGGGGCAACCACCTGCAGTCGCTCATCCTCGGCATGGTGCTCATGATCAGCGCGCTGCTGTCGATCACGATCGGCGTCGTCGCAGACCTGACGCGCCTGAACCGGACGCTGGCCGAGGAGCAGCTCGACCTGCAGAAGCTCGCCCGGTACGGCGACTGACCCCGGACGGCCCCCGCTACACTCGACCCCGACCGCCGTCGGCTCCTCGTGGCCGACGCACATCGGCCACGAAAAGGAAACCAAGCGTGAAGATCCTCGTCACCGGAGGGGCCGGGTTCATCGGCTCGAACTTCGTCCGTCGGACCCTCGAGGACGCCTACCCGGGGCTCGAGGGCTCCGAGGTCGTCGTCTACGACGCACTGACCTACTCGGGCAACCTCGAGAACCTCGCGCCGGTGGCGGACTCACCGCGGTACACGTTCGTGCAGGGCGACATCCGTGACGCCGCGAAGCTGGACGAGGTCGTCCCCGGCGTCGACGCGATCGTGCACTTCGCCGCGGAGTCGCACGTCGACCGCTCCGTCCGCGACTCCGGGATCTTCGTCGAGACCAACGTCGTGGGCACCCAGCGCCTGCTCGACGCCGCGCTCCGCCACGGCACCGACCGCTTCGTCCACGTCTCCACGGACGAGGTGTACGGCTCGATCAGCGAGGGCTCGTGGACCGAGGACCGTCCGCTCGAGCCGAACTCGCCGTACTCGGCGTCGAAGGCGGGCAGCGACCTGCTCGCGCGCAGCTACCACCGGACGCACGGGCTGGACCTGTCGATCACCCGGTGCTCCAACAACTACGGGCCGTACCACTTCCCCGAGAAGGTCATCCCGCTGTTCGTCACGAACCTCATCGACGACCGGCACGTGCCGCTCTACGGCGAGGGCGACAACGTGCGCGACTGGCTGCACGTGGACGACCACACGCGCGGCATCGCGATGGTCCTCACCCGCGGTCGCGCGGGCGAGACCTACAACATCGGTGGCGGCACCGAGCTCACCAACAAGGAGCTCACGCAGCTCCTGCTCGACGCGACCGGCAAGGACTGGTCGTACGTCGACCGCGTGGCCGACCGGCTCGGCCACGACCTGCGCTACTCCGTCGACATCTCGAAGATCCAGGCCGAGCTCGGCTACGAGCCGCTCGTCCCGTTCGAGCAGGGGCTCGCCGACGTCGTGCAGTGGTACCGCGACAACCGCGCGTGGTGGGAGCCGCTCAAGGAGCGCGCGGCAATCGCATGACCCGGTACCTCGTCACCGGCGCCGCCGGCATGCTCGGCCAGGACCTCCAGCGTGCGCTCGGCGGGCGTGCGGTCACGGCGTTGACCCGTGCCGACCTCGACGTCACCGACCAGGCCGCCGTCACCGACGCGGTCGCGGGACACGACGTCGTCGTCAACGCCGCCGCCTACACGAAGGTCGACGACGCCGAGTCCCACGAGGACGCGGCCTTCGCCGTGAACGCCCGGGGCGCGGCGGTGCTCGCCACCGCCACCGCGGCGGCGGGTGCGCGGCTCGTCCAGGTGTCGACGGACTACGTGTTCGACGGCACCGGCACCGCTCCGTACGCCGAGGACGAGCCGACCCGCCCCCTCGGCGCGTACGGCCGGACGAAGGCCGCCGGTGAGGGAGCGGTCCGGACCATCGCTCCCGACTCCTCGTACATCGTGCGCACGGCATGGCTCTACGGTGCCGGCGGCCCCAACTTCGCCAAGACGATGGTGCGGCTGGCCGCCTCGCACGACACGGTCAGCGTCGTGACGGACCAGGTCGGACAGCCCACCTGGACCGCCGACCTGGCCGCGCAGATCGTCGCGCTGCTCGACTCGGGTGCGCCGGCGGGCGTCTACCACGGGACGAACGGCGGCCAGGCCTCGTGGTACGACTTCACCAGGGCGATCTTCGACGAGGTCGGCCTCGACCCGGAGCGCGTGCTCCCCACGGACAGCTCGGCGTTCGTCCGTCCCGCTCCCCGACCGGCCTACAGCGTCCTCGGGCACGAGGCCTGGGGTCGTGCCGGCCTCCCCCCCATGCGCGACTGGCGCGAGGCGTTGCACGCCGCGGTGGCGGCAGGGGTCCTCAGCGCCTGACATCGGCCCGGCGGGCTGTCACCGTCCCGGCCCACACCGCGGCCCCGCCGCACCGACCGCACCACGATGAAGGCCCCGCCCCGGTTCTCCGGGGCGGGGCCTTCGTCGTGGTGCGGCGGGGTCAGCGCCGGAGTTCGACGAACTGCACGCGGCACGGCATGGGCGACTCGGACGACGTGTCCGACGCGCAGGGCACCGTCGCTTCGTAGGTGCCGACGAGCGTGCCGGCCGACGAGTAGTCCCGCTCCGGACTGCCGACCGGGTCGAACTGCACGAAGTACTGCACGCCCTGGTCGAGGAAGAGCTCCCGCTGCGGCTCGGAGTCGTACCGGTACCCCTGGGCGGAACGCCCGTACACGTGCGCGTCGATGAGGAACCCGAGCGAGGTCAGGGTCCGGTAGTTCGTGCCGATGATCCGGGCGTCCGCCGGCACCGCCCCGTCCGCGATGACCTGGTCGGCGAGCCTCGACACCTCGGGCACGGGCGTCGGGCCGAAGACGTTGAGCGGCGTGCCGTTGGACGTGGAGGCGTAGAACGGCGCCTGCCGGCCGAGCCAGTTCTGCGAGTACGAGGCGACCGTGACCGCGAGCACCGCGACCACCGTGACCGCGATCCGCAGCCAGCCACGGCGCCGGACGAGCCGCCACACCATCGGCAGCATGAGGGCGGCGAGGAGCACGGTCCCGTAGAACAGCGGCCAGTAGTAGCGGATGTTGCCGCCGCGGCTCGCCGCCGAGGTGATGCCCGCGTAGCCGAGGAAGTAGACGAAGGTGGTCGCGGCGGCGATGCACGCGAACGCGTTGCGGCGGAAGCGGACGACACCGACCGTCACGGCCGCGGCGAAGAGCAGACCGATCGGGACGACGAACGGTGCGTACCCGGAGATGCGGGCGAGGTAGAACGGGAACGCCAGGACGCGCTGGTGCAGGTAGTACCGCGCCTTGGCCACGATCCCGCCGTCGGACGAGGCAGTGTCCTCCTGGGGCGCGGCCTGTGCATCCGCCGCGGGGGCCGCACCGGCGACCTCGGGCGTCGGGAGCGGGTCCGGGTCGTCCTGGGGACCGCGCCCGTACACGTCGGGCGAGAAGTCCTCGTTCGGCGACACCGCGGAGTCGTTCGGCGGGACCGGGAGGAACGGCCACCCGCTGCCGTGCCCGGCGTCGTCGAACTTCGACCCGAAGTTCACCGCCAGCGAGGACCCGAGCGTGAACCCCTCGTACTTGGCGCTGAGGACCCCGACCCACGGCGCGGCGACGACCGCGAAGGCCACGACCGCCGCGACCGGGGTGACCCAGGTGCGCCGGTCCCGCTCACCGCGTCGCCGGCGGGACCAGAGCCGCAGGAGCAGCCAGACCACCACGGCGACGACCGTCACGGGCAACGTGTAGAGCTTGACGAAGTACCCGACGGCCCCGACCGCACCGAGGACGGCGCCCGCGGCGATCCGCCCGCGCAGCGGACCGACGAGGGAGCGGTCCGCCGTCCGGAGCGCCCACAGGAAGCAGAGGAACCAGGCGACGACGAGCAGGTCGGGGGTCTGCGCGGGCACGGCCGACATGAGCGCCGGCGTCACGGTCACCATGTAGAAGAGCGGCGGCACCAGCCGGCGGGTCTGCGACCAGGCGAGCCAGCCGCCGACACCGACCACCACGGCGGCGGCCGCGGTGTTGACCGCGCCGAAGGCGGTCTGGAGACCGAGGCCGAGCGCCACGAGGGGGGCCATGAGCCAGGAGACGGCTGGCGACCAGTAGGCGTTCACGGCATCGGCGAAGTCCCCGGTCGCGTACTGCCGCGCGATCGACATGTAGGAGATGCCGTCGACGTTCGTGATCGCGAGACGCTGTCGGTAGGCGACGAGTGCGACGAGGACGACGGCCACCACGAGCACGACGGCGAGGACCGCCAGGTGGACGACCACGCGTCCGCCGCGGCGACGGGCCGGGACGGGATCCGGGGCGTCCGCTTCGTCGAGGACGGCAGGGGCAGTGGCCGGGTCGGTGACAGTCACGGACTCCATCATCGCATCCCCGAGGAGCGGCACGGGCACCGACCCGAGCAACGCTCGGTCCCGGGTCGTGTGCGAGACTGACTCGACCTGTACGACGACCCTGAGGACCACCGTTGACTGCACCTGGTCAGGCCACCGGCCGTCTGGAGTTCCCCTACCTCGACGGCCTCCGGGGCCTCTCCGCCCTGGCGGTCGTGTTCTACCACGCCTACCTCTTCACGGGCACCACCGGGACGGGGCCCACCGAGCTGCCGTGGCTCCGACCCGTCATCGGGTGGGGCTACCTCGGCGTGCCGGTCTTCATCGTGCTCTCCGGGTACGTGCTCATGCTCCCCGTGCTCACCCGCTTCGACGGGTACCGGATCCCGGGCGGCATCTGGGGCTTCATCAAGCGACGGGCGCGCCGCATCATCCCGCCGTACTGGGTCGCGCTCGTGCTCTTCGCCGTCCTCATCCTCGTCGTGCCCGTGCTCGGTCAGCCGGGCGGCACGCAGTGGGACACCAAGCTCCCGATGGGGTGGGGCACCTTCCTCACCCACGTCTTCCTGGTGCACGACTTCTTCCCCCAGTACATCGGCAAGATCGACGGCCCGATGTGGAGCGTCGCGGTCGAGTGGCAGATCTACTTCCTCATGCCGTTCCTCATCCTCCCGCTCTGGCGCCTCGTCGGCGGGTGGGCGACGACGTCGGGCCTGCTGCTCATCGGCGTCTGGATGGGCAGCGAGAGCCGCTACTCGTGGGTGCACCCCTGGTTCGTCGGTCTCTTCGCGGTCGGCATGCTCGCCGCGGAGCTCACCGTGGCCGCTCGGGACCGGCAGGACGGCCTCCGCGGGCGGTCGACCCGAGGGCCCTCCGGCTGGTTCGTGCTCGTGCTGCTCGCCGGCGTGCTCGTGCTCTTCTTCACCCACCGCGACTACTACCAGCACCAGACCTGGCCGTCCGAGGTCGTCGCCGGGGTCTTCGTCGGTGTCCTGCTCACGTGGCTCGGTACGCGCGCCGTGGTCGGACGGCACACCTGGCTCGCACGCTTCCTCGGGTGGCGGCCCTTCGTCCTCGCCGGACTGGTGTCCTACAGCGTCTACCTCGTGCACAGCCCCCTGCTCGGACTCGGCAACCTGCTGCTCCTGCCGCTGGACCTCTACCCGAAGTGGCAGTTCCTCGCGATGGTCCTCGGCGTCGTCCCGGTCGTCCTGGCCCTCTGCGTGCTCTTCTGGTGGCTCGTCGAGCGCCGGTTCCTCAACCGTCGACAGCAGCACGCGGCGGCCGCGGGCCGGCGGGGTCGACCTGAGCCCGAGGTCGGGGTCATGACGGAGCCCGACCAGTCGGTGTCACCCGGCGGGAACCGCTGACGCCCGCCCGTCCGCGGTCGGCCAGCAGCACCCTGGTAGTGTCGACCATTCCGTCCAGGACCCGACCGAGGAGCGCCCCGTGACCACTCTCCGCGTGATGCTGGACCAGGTGATCGCTCCGGTACCCGGTGGGATCGGGCGCTACGCCGAGGAACTCACGCGACAGCTGATCGCGACCGCGCCGGCCGGCTGCGACGTCGAGGGGATCGTGTCCCGGTCGGCCCCGGCCGAGGTGTCCCGGCTCCGGACCCTGCTGCCCGGGCTGGCCGACCTCGAGCAGCTCGCCCTCCCCCGGCGCGAGCTCTCCCTCGCGTGGCAGGCCGGTCTCGCGCACGGGGCATCGCACGGGATGGTGCACGCCCCGAGCGTCCTCGCCCCGCTCGTCAAGCACGACCGGTCGTTGGAGCCGGGTCGCCAGACCGTCGTGACCGTGCACGACACCGTGCCGTGGACGAACCCGGAGACCCTGACGCCGCGGGGCGTCCACTTCCACAAGGCCATGGTGAAGCGGGCGTTCCGCCACGCCGACGCGGTCGTGGTGCCGACGCACGCGGTCGCCGCGGCACTCAACGACGTCCACCGCTTCGACGACCGTCTGCGGGTCATCGGTGGCGCGCCGAGCGGCAGGCTCCTCGTGCCGGTCGACGCGGACCTGCGCGCCGAACGACTGGGTCTGCCGGACCGGTACGTCCTCGCCGTGGGGACGCTCGAACCGCGGAAGGGCCTCCAGCACCTCATCCGCGCACTGGCGCACCCCGACGCTCCACAGGACATCCCCCTCGTGGTGGCCGGACCGGACGGCTGGGGCGACGTGGACGTGTTCACCACGGCGCAGGAGGCGGGGTTGGCGCCCGAGCGCGTGAAGGTGCTCGGCCGGGTCGACGACGCCGACCTCGCGGTCGCCTACGACCGGGCGACGGTCTTCGTCTTCCCGAGCCTCGTCGAGGGCTTCGGCCTGCCGGTGGTCGAGGCGATGAGCTTCGGCACCCCCGTGATCCACTCCGACGACGCCGCGGTGAGCGAGGTCGCGTCCGACGCGGCGGTGTCCGTCCGGTCGGCACCGCTCGAGTCCTACCCGGAGCGCCTCGCCCAGGCGGTCTTCCAGGTGGTGAACGACCGGCTCCTCGCCGAGCAGCTCGCCGTCGCCGGTCCGGACCGCGCTCGGATGTTCAGCTGGCACGACTCGGCGCAGGAGACCTGGCAGCTCCACGCCGACCTCTGACCTCTGACCTCCGCGGAGCCGCCCGAGCCCGGCACCGAGCCGGGACCCTCCGTGTCGTTGGCGTCCTGGTGGGCACCACCTGTCAGGATCGGACCATGTCCCGTCGCCGCCCCGCACCGTCCCGCTCCGCAGCCGCCCTCGGGCTCGGGCTCGTCCTGACCATGGGCCTCGCCGCCTGCTCGGGCGATCCCGCACCGACCCCGACCCGGTCGCCGAGTGCGTCGGCGACCCCGCGCGCGACCCCGACGACCCAGCCCGCGCCCTCGACCCCGGCCGCGACCGGGACACCCACCGACGGCGGCACGGGAGCGTCCACCGACGGCGGAGCGACCGGCGCCCCGACGGACGGCGACGCGCCGACCGACGGTTCGGGGACCGGCACCGGCAACGGCAGCGGTGCGGGGGCGCCGGCCTCCGTCGACTGGTCCACGGTCACGCAGCAGGGCATCGCGGCCGCCGGTGGCGGATCGGTCGTCTCGATCGCCGGGTCCGGCGACGATTGGACGGTGGTCGTGGTCGGGCCCGACGGCTCACGGACGCAGTCCGTCGTCTCGGTCGCACTCGGACGTGTCACCTCCGGTCCGTTCCCGAAGGACTCCGACGCCGCGACGAAGGCTGCGGACGCCGCCCGGGCCGCCGCAGCCCGCGTGGACGCCGAGACGGCCGTCGACCGGGCGCTCGCCTCGGCGTCGGGGGCGTCGCTGCGCGCACTGGCCCTCGGCGGGACCGCCGCTGCGCCCGTGTGGAGCGCGACCCTGTCCGTGGACGGGGCGACGAAGCGCGTGCGGGTCGACGCGGTCTCGGGCGCCGTCGCTGCCGGCTGACCCCGGGGGCTGAGCCGCCGGACGCATCGGTGACCAGCTCCCTCGACGCCGACCGACCGGGCGGCTACGCTGGCCGCGCGCGGGGTCAGGGCCGCGCATCGAACTCGACAGGGAGAGCACATGGGGATCCGACCGGCCCGACGGGCGTGGGCAGCACTGGCAGGGACGGTCGTGACGGGGGTCCTGCTGACCGCCGGACCCGCTGCGGCCGGCGCCGCCGTCGTCCGCTCCGATCCGACCGCCGCGACGGCGCCGACAGCGGCAGCCACGACGGCACCGGACCCGACCGCCACGACCGCGCCGGACCCGACCGCACCGGACCCGACCGCGACACCGGATGCGGCTCCGGGCGCTCCGGCCCCCGCGCCCGGCGACGTGAGCGGGAGCGGCAGCCCGGACCCGTCCGTCGCGGTGATGGACCAGGCCGGCGACCACGCCATGGGTGCGAGCATCGCCGCGCACGCAGCAGCCACCGGCGCGGCCACCGGTGTCGGCGCCGGCACCGGCCGCGCCGACGCCTCGGCACTGCGCGCGACGGCCGCGGGCGGGCCGCCTCCCGGACGCGTCCAGGGGATGGACGTGAGCGCCTGGCAGCCGGACGTCGACTTCCGGAAGGCACGCGCGGACGGCGCGCGCTTCGCCTACATCAAGGTGACCGAGGGCGTCACGTACCAGAGCCGCACCTACGTGAAGCAGTGGGAGGACGCGAAGGCGGCGCGGATCATCCGCGGCGGCTACGTGTACGCGCAGCCGAGCCAGGCGAGCGGCGCGGCGACCGCCGACTACTTCTTCCGGTCGCTGGGCGGCTGGAGCCCCGACGGCTGGACGCTCCCGCCCCTGCTCGACATCGAGTACGGCTCCGCCGCACAGGGCACCTGCTACGGCATGGGCTGGGGCGAGATGCGCGCGTGGATCAAGGACTTCTCGAACCGCGTCCACGACCGCATCGGCCGGTACCCCGCGATCTACACCACGACCGACTGGTGGAAGCGGTGCACGAACAACAGCAACCAGTTCTCGCAGAACCCGTTGTTCGTCGCGATCTACCCGGTGCACGACTTCACCACCCCGGGCACCCTGGGTCGGAGCTGGTCGAAGTGGACGTTCTGGCAGTGGTCGGCGAGCGGCGTGTTCCCGGGCGACCAGGACGTCTACCGCAACACCGTCACCATGCTCAAGACGTTCGCAAAGAAGCGGAGCTGACGGCCGGTCAGAGCGCTTCGCGGAGCGCCTGCGCCTTCCGTTCGACGACCTGCTCCAGGCCGTCCGCGTACTCGGCGAGCGCCGCACGCACCCCGTCGTCCGTGGTGCCGATGATCCGCGCCGCGAGCAGACCGGCGTTCGCGGCGCCGTTGATCGCCATCGTCGCGACGGGGATGCCCGCCGGCATCTGCACGATCGAGAGCAGGGAGTCGAGCCCGTCCAACCGCGCGAGCTGCACCGGCACGCCGATCACGGGCAGCGTCGTGAGCGACGCCACCATGCCGGGCAGGTGCGCGGCGCCGCCCGCTCCGGCGATGACGACGCGGATGCCGCGGCCCGCGGCGGCACGCGCGAAGTCGACCATCTTGTCGGGGGTGCGGTGCGCCGAGACGACGTCGGCCTCGAACGGGATGCCCAGCTCACCGAGGATGTCGGCGGCGGCGCGCATGGTCGGCCAGTCCGAGTCGGACCCCATGATGATCGAGACGAGCGGAGCGGCGGCGGTGGTGTCGGTCACGGCACGAGCCTAGCGGCGGCCGAGGACGACCTCGCGGCTCAGCGGACCACCAGCGTCCGGCACCGGAGCTCGCGGTCACCGCCCGCACCGATCCCCTGCACGGAGACGCACACGGAGCGCTTGCCGCTCTTCGCGGCGAACGTCCCGGCGAAGCCGTGGCGCGGCCCGACGCCGTAGGTACGGTCGACGTCTGCCCGCCGTCCCGACGCCTCGAGACGGACGGGCGCGCGCCCGTCGACGGACACCGACACGGTCACCGGGCGGTCGGTGGCGTCGCGGTCGAACGCCCACCCCGTGATGCGCGCCTGCCCCCGCGCCGGGGAGCTCAGGACCCGGATCGTCGCGGACGGGGCGGCCGCGGGGACGGACACGGTCCGGCAGCTCGTCGCCGCGGTGCCGGTCGCGGTGCCGTCGACCCGGGCGCAGACCCGGTGCCGACCCGCGCCGGCGGGCACGACGGCCTCGAAGCCGTGGCGCTGACCGAGCGCCCCGGGCAGGACGGGCTCGGACCGTGTCAGGTCGGCCACGGCGGTGCGGACGGGCCGGTCGTCGACCAGCAGGGTCACGGGGACCGAGGTGGTCGGCGCGTCACCGTCGTACGCCCATCCGCTGACCGCGACGCCTCCCGGTGCCACGACGGCACGGGCGGTGGAGACCACCGGCCCGTGCGCGAGCACCGTCACCTGCTCGCACCCGAGCTGCCCGACCGTGGTCCCCGTCGCACGGACGCAGACCTCCCGCAGGCCGGCGGGTGCCGCGACCGTCACGTCGTAGCCGTGCGCCGCGCCCACTCCGTAGGACCGGTCGACGTCGGCCCGCGGACGGTCGGCGACGGCGGCCGTCCCGCTCGCGGACACCCCCGCTACGGCGACGGGCGCGGCCGGTGCGCCGTCCACCGTGACGTCGACCGTCAGGGACCGTGCCGGGTCCTGACGGTCCGCCGCCCACCCCGTCACGCGGACCGTCCCGGCCGATCCGGTGACGTCGTCCAACGCGCCGAGCACGGTGCTGCTCGTCGGCAGGTCGAGGGCGGCGTTCGCCACGAGGGCACGAGCGTACGCGGCGTACCACCGGCCCGCCGCGGGCCCGCCGTTGCAGGTGCCGTCGCTCGCGCCCGGCGTCTTCACCCAGAGCAGGGCGTCCAGCGCCGTGCCGTCCGACGCGACCCGCGGGGTGGCGCCGAGCCCGGCGCCGGGGGCGTTGCACCAGGTGCCGCGCCAGCCCTGCCCGCTGCGCGAGGTGTCGATGACGTAGTGCGCGCCTCCCGTCAGGGCGGACACCCGTTCGGCGTACGCCTGTTCCTGCGCGACCGGGTAGTAGTTCGCGACGTTCGTCGAGAACCCGCGCGCACGGTCGACGCCGGCCCGCTCGAGCCGCGCGGCCATGGTCGACGGTTGCACCCAGTTCGAGTTGCCGGCGTCGAGGTACGCCGGGACGCCTGCCGCCGTGAGTGCCGTGACGGTGCGCGAGAGGATCCGGTAGCGCTGCTCGTCGAGGTCGGTCGTGCACCGGGCGTTGCTCAGCATCGCCAGCGAGTCCGGCTCGACGACGACGGCGGCCCGCTTCCCGGCGAGGCGCGCGACGACCTGGTCCACCCAGGCGTCGTAGGTCCGTTCGTCGAACCCGCCGGCCGAGTAGCCGCCGCAGTCGCGGTCGGGGATCGCGTAGAGGACGAACACGGGGGTGGTGCCGGCGGAGGCGCCGCCCGCCGTCGCGGTGTCGATCGTCCGCGCCAGGGTCGGGCCGGTGGTCCACTCCCCGAGCCAGGTCGCGACGGGGTACTGCGCGATGACGCTCGCCGCGCGGGCCCCGGCAGGGTCGGAGGACGCGAGCGCCGCTGCGGCCCGTGCCGCTTCGCTCGTCGGCGACAGGTACTGTCCACCGCGGTAGAGCTGCGCCGCGGTGGCGTCGCGGACGTCGGTGGCCGCCGACGCCGGCGTGCCGCTCAGCAGGGCCGTCAGGGTGAGCACGCGGGCGGTGACGGCTGTGCACACCACGGTGGTGCGGGTGCGACGACGCGCGGGCGGGGCGGTTCGGTGGGACACGGCACTCTCCGGGACACACGGGCACGGACCATCCCATGGAAGCCCCGGGACCGCCGTCGGCGCAGTTCCCAGACCGGGTGGCACCCGAGCGGGTGTCGGTCGTCCAGCGGACCGCCGCGGACGCGGGTCCGCCCCTCCGGACGGGAGGCACGACCCACCGCCGCCCCGCTGCCGACCGCCGTCCCGGGGCAGGCCGACGCCGTGCCCCGGCCCAGGGTCGGGCCGCGTCGGTCGTGCCCGGTCGTGTCAGTCGTCGAAGTGCGCGGCAGCGGCGCGGGCCCGGTAGACGACGTCGTCGACGTCCTCACCGAGCACCGTGACGTGACCGACCTTCCGACCGGGGCGCGGGGCCTTGCCGTAGAAGTGGTACTTCGCCTCGGGGAACGCCTCGAGCGCGGCCGGGTACCGGCCGGCGAGGTCGCCGTCCACCGGGCCGCCGAGGACGTTCACCATCACTGCCGCCGGCGCGTGCATCCCGGTCGTGCCCAGCGGCAGGTCGAGGACGGCGCGCAGGTGCTGCTCGAACTGGCTCGTCGTCGCGCCGTCGATCGACCAGTGACCGGTGTTGTGCGGACGCATCGCGAGCTCGTTCACGAGGATCCGCTGGTCGGCGGTCTCGAACAGCTCGACCGCGAGCACACCGGTCACACCCAGTTCCTCGGCGATCCGGACCGCGAGCGACTCGGCCTCGTCTGCGAGCCGACCAGCGGCGGCCGGTGCCGGGGCGATGACCTCGGCACAGACACCGTCACGCTGCACGGTCTCGACGAGCGGCCAGGCCACGACGTCCCCGGAGGGTCGCCGCGCCACGGACTGCGCGAGCTCCCGCGTGAACGGCACGAGCTCCTCCACGAGCAGTGCCTGGTCCCCGCCGAGCTCGGCGACCGCGGTGAACCAGTCGTCGACCTCCGCGGGGTCGGCCACGACCCGGACACCCTTGCCGTCGTACCCACCGCGCGGCGTCTTCACGACCGCTCGGCCACCGTGGTCAGCGAGGAACGCCGCGAGCTCGGAGCGGTCGTGGACGGCGGCCCACTCGGGCACGGGCACGCCCAGGGCGCTCAGCCGTTCCCGCATCTCGATCTTGTCCTGGGCCACGGCGAGCGCGTCCGGCCCGGGATGCACGGCGACGCCCGCGGCCACGAGCGCGCGGAGGACGTCCTGGGGCACGTGCTCGTGGTCGAAGGTGACGACGTCGACCCCGCGTGCGAAGGCGAGGACGGTCTCGGCATCGTGGTAGTCGCCCTCGGCGGTGGCGGCGATCGCGGCGGACATGCCGGGCCCCTCCGCGAGGACGCTGATCTCCAGGCCGAGCTCGACGGCCGCGGGCACCATCATCCGGGCCAGCTGTCCTCCGCCGACGACTCCGACGCGCAATGCCATGCTGTGTGTTCCTTCCGCTGTTCCGGACATGGTCGACACGACCGCTCGACTACACTCTTGCGAGGCCGATCGTCGATCCGCCCCGTTCCGACCGCTGGCCGGTCCCGGACAACTCTACGGACTCAGGAGACCACGTGCGGCGACTCATCGCACAGCTCGCACGCTTCGGCGTCGTCGGGGCGTTCGGCTTCGTCGTCGACCTCGGGGTCTTCAACCTGCTCCGCGCCACGGTGCTCTCCCCCGACGAGGTCCACAGCGGGCCCTTCTGGGCGAAGGTCGTCTCCACCACCGTCGCGATCTTCGTGAACTGGATCGGCAACCGCTACTGGACCTTCCGGCACCAGCGACGGTCGGTCGCCGCGAAGGAGGGCTTCGAGTTCGTCGTCGTCTCCCTCGGCGGCATGGTCATCTCGCTCGGCTGCCTCGCCGTGTCGCACTACGTGCTCGGCTTCACGTCCGCCCTCGCCGACAACGTGTCCGGCAACGTGATCGGCCTCGGGCTCGGCACGGCGTTCCGGTTCTGGCTGTACAAGGTGTGGGTGTACCACCCCGATCGCGTCGAGCAGGAGTCCGCTCGGCGCTCGGACCCGACGCCCGAGGCGGTCCGCGTCCCCGAGGCCTGACACCGGTGGACCCCCGGCACCGTCCCTAGGATGGTCCGGTGACGACGACCGGACGCCGAGACACCCTGCCACCCACCACGCGTCGGGAGCGCGTCGCCGTCGCCGTCGTCACGGTCGCCTTCGGCCTGTGGCTGCTCGTCTGGGCGCTCGTCGTGCCCGTGTTCCAGGCCCCCGACGAGACCGCGCACATCGACGCCACCGTGCACCTGGCGATCGGGGCGCCCTGGGTCGCGCCCGGCGAGATGCACGTGCTCAACGCGGTCCAGGCCGCGGCCGCGCAGCAGACCACCGTCCCGAAGTCGGAGTGGTCCGACTTCGCGGAGCTCCTCGGCGGCGCACCCGGTGAGTCGAGCACCGTCGACCAGATGACGCAGCACCCGCCGACGGCCTACCTGGTCGGCGCGCTCGCGCTCAAGGCCGTCCACTTCGCCGATCTCCGGTGGGACCACGCGGTCCTCGTGTTGCGACTGGTCGACGTCGCCGCGGTCACGTTCCTCCCCCTCCTCACCTGGGCGTCGGTGCGTCGCGTCACCCGGTCGCCGCGCGCCGGCCTGCTCGGTGCGCTGGCGCTGTTCGCCGTCCCCCAGCTCGCCTCCATCGCGTCCTCGGTGTCGAACGACGCACCCGTGATGCTGTTCGCCGCCGTCGTCGTGTGGCTCGCCGTCCGGCTCCTCACCGGCGACCACCGGTGGCGGACGACGCTCGGCCTCGGGGTCGCACTGGGCGCCCTCATCTGGATCAAGGGGACCGGGCTCCCCGCGATCCCGTTCGTGGCGCTCGTCGTGCTCGTCGCGGGCAGCGGCGTGGTCACCCTGCGGGCTCGCCTGGTGCGCACGGTCGCGACGCTCGCCCTCGCCGCCGCGATCGGCGCGTGGTGGTGGCTGCACAACATCGTGGCGTACGGCCGCGTGCAACCCAACGGCTACACCGCGATGCGGCCGCCGAAGGACTTCCCGCCCGGGGAGCACCCGACACTCGGGCACTTCCTCGACGTCAGCTGGGGCACCCTCGCCAGGACGTTCTGGGGCAGTCCGGGCATCAAGGCCCAGGTCTCGATCGGTGACGTGCTGACGAGCCTGTTGACGATCGTCGCGCTCGTGGTCGTCGTCGTGTTCGCCTTCCGTCGCGCCCCGGAGCGCCGCGTGGTCGCGGTGGTGGCCGTCTTCCCCGCGCTCCTCATCGGCATCCAGACGTACACGAGTGCGCACGCCTACCTGACGACGACCGAGGTCGCGGCGACGCAGGGGCGCTACTACTTCCCCGCGATCGTCTGTCTCATCGCCGTGAGCGCGGTCGCCTGGCGTCGGCTCGCCGCCGGTCCCGTCGCCCGCACCCGGACGGCCGTCGGTCTGGCGGTCGCGCTGCCCGTGATCGGCTTCTACGGCCTCGGCGTCGTGTCGAGCTGGTTCTGGAACGCCGCGCGGTTCCCGGTCACGCCCGCCGGGGTCGCCCGCTACGTGGCCCTCGGGCCCGTGCCCCCGGCGGTCGTCGCCGTCCTGGTCGTGCTGGTGCTCGTCGGGGTGGTCGCGACGGTCGTCCAGGTGGTGCGGATGCCCGCCCCTGCGCGCGTGGCGGACCGTGACCGGGTGACGACCGCCTGACCCCTCCTGCCGCGGACGGTGCCACAACGGCAGGGGCCGGACCACCGCGGTGGTCCGGCCCCTGCCGTTGCTCCTGCGTCCTGTCGACCGGTCCGTCTCAGTGGCCCGGCGCGGGCTCCGCACCGGCGGGGTCGACCTCGTCGGGCCCGCTCCGCTTCGAGAACCACGTCGGGACGGCAGCGACCAGCAGGAACAGCCCGTCGACCGCCAGGCTCCACACGCGGGTGACGACGACCACGACGAGCGCGATCGGTCCCGGCATCACGAGTCCGAGCAGGAGCGCCTGCACGCCCTCCCGGACGCCGAGGCCGCCGGGGGCGAAGACGGCGAGCATGCTGATCGCCGACGCCATGCTGGCCGCGCCGATCACGAACGCGGCGTCGGCAGGACGCAGCGACGGGTAGACCGCGAGCGTGATGAAGTAGTACGCGGTCCCGGACAGGACCGCACCGGCGACGTAGAGGCCGGCGCCGCCGAGCACCGTGCCGAGGCTCGGAGCGACGTCGGGGTCGAGCGCCGGCCGGCGGAGGATGCGCAGGGCCGTGCTGATGAGGAAGACGAAGACCTTCGGGATGAGGCACACCACGCACCCGACGAAGGCGACGACCATGAGCGCGATGATCCACGGGTCGAGCTCGTGCGTCCGCGGGTCGACCAGCAGCAGCACGAGTGCGAGCGCGAGCGTGGCGGCGATCTGCAGGGCGCCTTCGAGCAGCCCGCTGACACCGAGCCGTGCGCGGGAGACACCGTGCTTCGACGCGAAGTAGACCTTGCCGATGATCCAGGTCGCGGCGCCCGGGATGTACCGGCCCATCCACGACTTGGCGTAGACGAAGGTCAGCGCGACACCGCTGCCCCGCAGGCCGGTCGCACCGAGCCGCCGGAGCAGGAAGAACCAGATGCCGACGCCCCAGTACCGGAAGCCGAGGCTGATCGCCGTCGCGACGGCGACCCACCACCAGTTCCAGCGGATCCCGGCGAGCTGCCCCCAGTCGACGCTGCGGACGTAGAGGAAGAGGAAGACCGCGAGGAGGACGTAGAAGACGATCGGGACGGCCCGTCGCAGCACACGCTTCGCCGTCGGGCTCAAGCCACGCCCTCGGTCCCGCGCGCGAAGTCGGCGTGCAGGGCCGTCGTCATGCGCTCCACGCCGTCAGCCAGGTCCGCGACGACACGGTCGCGGTGCTCGTCGAGGTCCTCGAGCGAGGCGACGACGTCGGCGACGAAGGTCGGCGTGAGGGCGTCCTCGATGGGACGGGCGTAGCGCTGCTGGCCGATCTGCTCGAAGAACAGCCGCCCCTTGTCGACGTAGTAGAGGACGGTGGCCGGCACGCCCGCGATCGTCGCGACGATGGCCGAGTGCAGGCGGCTCGCGATGAAGAGGCGGCTGCGCGACATGAGGCCGGCGTACTCGGCGGGCGAGAACTCGTCGGCCTCGACGACGTGGGCGCGGTCGCCGTGCCGCATCTCGGCGATGACCTCGCGCGCGAACGCGGCGTCCCCCTCGGACGCCTCCATGTGCATCGGGTAGAAGACCACGTCGGCGTCCCAGCGCTCGACCACGGTGTCGACCAGCTCCGCGAGCGCCCCGCGGTAGGTCACGAGATCGGCGGACTCCGCGTGCGCGCGTCGGAGCGCCTTCGGGATGAAGCGGAACGGGATCCAACCGCTGCGCTTGTAGTGGAACCAGCGGCGGACGCCGATGCCCACCGAGCCCCGGAGTCGGTCGGCGGTGAGCCCGGTGGTCCGCTCGAGGCGCTCGAGCACGGCCGCGTCCGGGGCGGTCACGGTCCCGACGACCGCGGGGTCGAAGGACGCGATCACGGGCGTCCGGACACCCCAGGAGCGCAGCTTCTCGCGCGATTCCTCGTCGCGGACGATGAAGACCTCGGTCAGGTCGACCGTCGCGCGGATCAGCCGCTTGCTGATGCCCGCCGACGTCGGTCCGATGCCCTGGAACGCGCCGACGACGTGCCGGTTGACGGCACGGACGAGCAGGAACTTCAGCAGCCAGTAGACCAGCCCGAGCTTGTTCGTGTAGTCCTTGAGGATCTCGCCACCGCCCCAGAGGACGACGTCGGCGGTGCGCGCCGCCCGCAGCAGACGGAAGAGGTCGCCGATGCCCGTGCTGTACGGCGACATCGGCAGGAATCGGATCCCGAACCACTCCCCGTCGCGCTCCGGGTACTGCGACAGCGACACGATCTCCGCACCCGGCCACCGACGGCGAGCCAGCTCGATGTTCCCGGCGAGGATCGCCCGGTCCCCTCGGTTGTGGGGCGAATCGCTATTGTGGATGAGTACGCGCACGGGTCTCCTGCTCCGGTCCTGCCGCGCCTGCGCACCGGTCGCGCCGCAGGCCCCGAGCAGCGTACCAACCCGAGCGGCGTCCCCGATCGACCGGGACCCGTCCGCCGATCCACCGTCGACACGGAAGGCCCCTCCTTGCCCGCACCCGCCCGCCCCGCCACCGGACGCCCGCGCCTGCTCGTGCTCGCCTCCACCTTCCCCGCGCACCCCGACGACGGGGTGCCCGCGTTCGTGCTCGACCTCGCACGGCAGGAGGCGGTCGAGTTCGACACCGCCGTCCTGACGCCGCGGGTCGCCGGCGCGGCCCGGTCGGAGACCATCGACGGCGTCCGCGTCCGCCGGTTCCCCTACTTCCCGCGTCGCTTCGAGGACCTGGCGGACGGCGCGATCCTGGACAACCTGAAGGCGGACCGGAAGCGTCTGCTGCAGGTGCCGGCGCTCCTGGTCGCGCAGTACCTCGCCGTGCGGCGTGCCGTCCGGGCGGCGCGGCCCGACGTCATCCACGCGCACTGGGCGATCCCGCAGGGCCTCGTCACGGCGCTCGCGGCACCCGGGGTCCCCCTCGTCGTCACGACGCACGGCGGCGACGTCTACGCCCTCCGCGCCGCGCCGCTCGTCCGGCTCAAGCGCTGGGTCTTCGGGCGCTCCGCCCACGTGACCACGGTCAACGACGAGATGCGCGACCGTCTGACCGAGTGGGGTGTCGACCCGGCGCGTTCGAGCGTCATCCCGATGGGCGTCGACCTCGCTCCTGCCCTCGCGGCACGACAGGACACCGCACGCCGACCGGGGCACGTGGTCGCGGTCGGTCGCCTCGTCGAGAAGAAGGGCTTCGGCAACCTCGTCGAGGCACTCCGGGGCATCGACGAGGTCGACTGGTCACTGACCGTCGTCGGCGACGGCCCCTGGCGCGAGCGCCTCGAGCGGCAGGCCGCGGGGTTGCCGGTGGAGTTCCTCGGCCAGCGCGGCAAGTCCGAGGTCCTCGCCACCCTGGCGTCGGCGACCGTCGTCGCCCTGCCCTCCGTCCCGGCCGCGAACGGCGACCAGGAGGGGCTGCCCGTCACGCTGCTCGAGGCGGCGGCGGTGGGCGCGGCGATCGTGGCGAGCGACCTGCCCGGCATCCGCGAGGTCGTCCGCGACGACACGTCGGGTCTGCTCGTGCCCCCGGGCGACGTGGACGCACTGCGCGCCGCGCTCGTGCGCGCGCTGACGGACGACGACGCCCGCCAGCGGTACCAGGACGGTGCCGTGGCGGCCGCGGCCGAGTACGCGACGGAACGCATCGGTGCGCGCTACCGCGACGTCCTCCGCTCGGCACTCGACCGGGCCACCGCCCCACGGGCCTGACCCGGACCGGGGGCCCGTCGCAGGAACCCGGTCGGACGACGGACGGCCGCTCCCCGAGGGGAGCGGCCGTCCGTCGTGATGGTCGTCAGCGGGTCAACGCCCCATGCCGCGGTACGTGAAGCCCGCGGCGGTCCAGGCGTCGCGGTCCAGGCAGTTGCGGCCGTCGATCACGACCGGCGACGCGACGAGCGGAGTGATCTCGGTCGGGTCGAGGTCGCGGAACGCCGTCCACTCGGTCAGCACCAGCACGAGGTCCGCGCCGGTCACCGCGTCGGTGGGCGACGCGACGTAGTCGAGTGCGGGGTGCAGACGACGGGCGGTCTCGATCGCCTCCGGGTCGTACGCCGCGACCGTCGCGCCGAGGGCGAGCAGCCGCGCCGCGATGTCGAGCGCCGGGGAGTCGCGCACGTCGTCCGAGTTCGGCTTGAACGCGAGTCCGAGCACGGCCACGCGCTTGCCCTCGACCGAACCGCCGAGCAGCTCCGTGGCGAGCTCGACCACGTGGGCGCGACGACGCAGGTTCGTGGCGTCGACGTCGGCGAGGAACGCCAGGGACTCCCCCACGCCGAGTTCGTCGGCGCGCGCCTGGAACGCACGGATGTCCTTCGGCAGGCACCCCCCGCCGAACCCGAGACCCGCGTTGAGGAACTTCCGGCCGATGCGGTCGTCGTGTCCGATCGCGTCGGCGAGCGCCGTGACGTCGGCGCCGGCGACCTCGGCGATCTCCGCCATCGCGTTGATGAACGAGATCTTCGTCGCGAGGAACGCGTTGGCGCTGATCTTCACGAGCTCCGCCGTGGGGAGGTTCACCACGAGGCGGGGCGTGCCGGCGGCGAGCGCCTGCGCGTAGACCTCGTCGAGCACGGCGACGGCGCGCTGACCGGCCTCGCCCTCGGGGACCCCGTAGACGAAGCGATCGGGCGAGATGGTGTCCTGCACGGCGAAGCCCTCGCGCAGGAACTCCGGGTTCCACACGAGCGTCGCACCGGGGACGGCCGACTCGACCTCGCCCGCGAGACGCGCCGCGGTGCCGACCGGCACGGTCGACTTGCCGACGACGAACTCGCCCGCCGACAGGTGCGGCGTGAGCGCGGCGACGGCGGCGTCGACGTAGGTCAGGTCGGCGGCGCCGGTCGGGCCCTGCGGGGTGCCGACCGCGAGGAAGTGCACGGTCGAGCCCGCGACCTCGGACATGTCGGTGGTGAACCGGATGCGACCGGACGACAGGGCCTCGGTCAGGATCTCGGGCAGTCCGGGCTCGAAGAAGGGGGCCTCGCCCGCGGCGAGGCGCTCGATCTTGGCGGGGTCGACGTCGACCGCGACGACCTCGTGTCCGAGCTTGGCCATGGAGGCGGCGTGCACGGCACCGAGGTACCCGCAGCCGATGACGGAGATACGCACGGGACGACGGTACCGGGTCCCCCGGGAATGCCCCAATCCCCGCGCGTGCGGGTCAGCGCCCGCCGTCGTCCCACGTCGGGCGGACCGGGCCGCCGACGATCTCGTCCCAGTCCGGTTCGCGGTGCCGACGGCGGGCCTCGTGCGCCTCGACCAGGTCGTGCAGGACCGCCACGACCAGGTCCGCGTGCGGCACGTCCGCGAGCACGACGGGGGCGTCGTCACCGGGGAACACGAGGACGTCCCCGGACCGCCAGACCCCCTGCATTCCGCGGCGGCGGACGGTCACGTCGTAGCCGCGTGAGTGCAGCAGCTCCCGCCTGGTCCGGGTGCCGAGCCCGTGCACGACGACGAGCCGCCTGGTGGTGACGACGTACCGCTGGGACATCCACCGCAGCAGCGGGACCAGGCCGCCGAGCACGACGAGCAGCACCGTCAGCGCGGCCACGACGGCGTTCACCCAGGCGAGCTGCGCGCGGAACACCCCGAAGCCGAACCCGCCGGCCATCGCGACGAGCACGACGAACACGGCCGGCCGCACCAGCCGCCGCGCGTGCGGCCGGAGCCGCGCGACGACGCGTTCGGGCGGCGGCTCGGCGGTCATGCCGTCATGCATACCGCAGGTGGGTGAGGTCCCCCACCGCGACGCCCCTGGAGCGGCCGTCCCGATCCCGGATCGTGATCCGGCCGTCGTCGTCGATCCCCGTCGCGTCCACCTCCTCGACGCCGCCGTCGGGCAGCTCCAGGCGCACGCGGCGACCGATCGTGCCGCACGCGGCACGGACGTGGGACCGGACCGCCTCGGCACCGGCACCGCCGTCGACCAGGGCGCCCACGGCCTCCAGGACGGCCGTCGTGAAGGCGGACAGCACCGCGTCGCCCAGCCCGACGGCATCGCCGGGCGCACCCGCCACGGCCAGCGACGTGGACGTCGGGGTCGGCAGCGCGTCCGCCGGGATGGTCAGGTTGACGCCGGCGCCGACGACGACGCTCCCGTCCGCGGCGACCTGGCAGAGGATCCCGCACACCTTGCGTCCGTCCACCAGGACGTCGTTCGGCCACTTCACCAGGACTCGCGGCTCGGACGTCCGGGTCGCGCTCGCGTCGGCGGCCACCGGCCGGGAGGCGTCGCCGCCGTCCCGGGCGCCGGGCAGCACCGTGGTCACCGCGTCGCGCATCGCGGTCCCGGCGACCAGCGGCAGCCAGCCGCGGTCGCGGTCGTCGAGGTCGGCCCGGACGAGCAGACTGGCCGCGAGCGCCTGACCGGCCGGCGCCGTCCAGGTGCGGTCGAGCCGGCCGCGCCCGGCGGTCTGGTCCAGGGTCGCGAGGACGCTGCCGTGCGGACGGTCCGGCGCGACGGCGAGCAGGTCCGCGTTCGTCGATCCGGTGCGGCCCGGGGCCTCGAACACCCCGCCGGCGGCCTCGGCGACGGCACGGGCGCGCGGGAGGGACGGCGACGCGGGTGTGGACATGCACGCAAATCTACGGGCAGGAACCGTGGGGGTCCTCCAACCGACCGCGTGGTGGCCGCCGGTAGGGTGAGCGGGTGACCACAGGAGACACCCCCGACCTCTCGACGACGGCCGGTCGCCTCGCGGACCTGCGCGACCGCTACCACGAGGCCGTGACCGCCGCGGGCGAGGCCGCCATCGCGAAGCAGCACGCGAAGGGCAAGGGCACCGCACGCGAGCGCATCGAGCAGCTCCTCGACGAGAACTCCTTCGTCGAGTTCGACGAGTTCGTGCGCCACCGCACCACCGCCTTCGGCATGGACGCGAAGCGCCCCTACGGCGACGCCGTCGTCACCGGCGTCGGCACGATCCACGGCCGCAACGTCGCGGTCTACGCGCAGGACTTCACCGTCTTCGGCGGGTCCCTGGGCGAGGTCGCCGGCGAGAAGATCGTCAAGGTCATGCAGCACGCCCTGAAGACGGGCGTGCCGATCATCGGCATCCTCGACTCCGGCGGCGCCCGCATCCAGGAGGGCGTGGTCGCCCTCGGCAAGTACGGCGAGATCTTCCGGCTGAACACCCAGGCGTCCGGCGTCATCCCGCAGATCTCGATCGTGATGGGTCCGGCGGCCGGCGGTGCCGTGTACTCCCCCGCCCTCACCGACTTCGTGATCATGGTCGACAAGACGAGCCACATGTTCGTCACCGGGCCCGACGTCATCAAGACCGTCACCGGCGAGGACGTCGGGTTCGAGGAGCTCGGCGGCGCCCAGACGCACAACGCGGTCTCCGGCGTCGCGCACTACCTGGCCGAGGACGAGACCGACGCGCTCGACTACGCCCGGTCGCTCGTCGGGTTCCTGCCGGACAACAACCTGTCCGACGCTCCCGCGTACGACGTCGTCCCCGAGCTCGAGACGACCGACGCCGACCACGACCTCGACACCGTCATCCCGGACTCGACGAACCAGCCGTACGACGTCACGACGATCGTCGAGCACATCGTCGACGACGGCGAGTTCCTCGAGGTCCAGCCGCTCTTCGCGCCGAACATCATGGTCGGTTTCGGTCGGGTCGAGGGCCGGACGGTCGGCATCATCGCCAACCAGCCGCAGGCGATGGCGGGCACGCTGAACATCGACGCCGGCGAGAAGGCCGCGCGCTTCGTGCGGTTCTGTGACGCGTTCGGCATCCCGATCCTGACCCTCGTCGACGTGCCCGGCTACCTGCCCGGCACCGACCAGGAGTGGACCGGTGTGATCCGCCGCGGCGCCAAGCTCCTCTACGCGTACGCCGAGGCCACCGTGCCCCTCGTCACCGTCATCACCCGCAAGGCGTACGGCGGCGCGTACATCGTGATGGGGTCGAAGCAGCTCGGCGCCGACATCAACCTGGCGTGGCCGACCGCCGAGATCGCCGTCATGGGTGGCCAGGGCGCGGTGAACATCCTCTACCGTGCCGAGATCAAGCGCGCCGAGGAGTCCGGCGAGGACGTCGCCGCGGTCCGGGCGAAGCTCGCGAACGAGTACACGTACAACGTCGCGTCGCCGTACCTCGCGGCGGAACGCGGGGAGCTCGACGGCATCATCCAGCCGCACGCGACGCGCGTCTCCGTCATCAAGGCGCTGCGGGCGCTGCGTGGCAAGCGCGCGTCGCTGCCGCCCAAGAAGCACGGGAACATCCCGCTCTGATGGGTCGTCACGCCGCCGCAGTACCCGTCGACGAGCCCGGCTCGGTCGGCCCGGACGTCCGCGTCGTCTCGGGCGACCCGTCCCCGGAGGAGCTCGCCGCCGTCATCGCCGTCCTCCAGCGGCAGGCGGACGAGGCCGCAGCGCTCGGACGCGCCGAGGTGTCGGTGTCCCCGCGCGCCGGGTGGGACGCCTCGGCTCGAGGCCTCCGGCGTCCCCTCGACCGCGGTGAGGGTGCCTGGAGCCGGTCGCTGCGCTGACCCGCTCGGCCGCATGCGCCGTCGCGTCCACGAGACCTCCGCCGAACCCGGCGGGGCTCTCGTCACGAGCGGGGGAAGCGGGCGCGGATGTACCCCTCCGGGTGGGAGCACGGACGGGGTCGGACGGCCGTTGCAGGGTGCACTTCCCGGTCGGTCTCCCCTCGCTCGGGGGACACGACGGCGGACGTGGCTCCGGATGCGGCTGTTCTGTCCCCCATAATGATGACTGACACGGCCGTGCGCAGCGGGCATAGTTGTTCGTGTTCGGTGTCCTTCTACGAAGAACATCGTTGGTCGGTGGCCGACTAGGGTACGACGCCGTCGACCAGCTGCGAGCCAGGGCGACATTCGGGTTGCCGCTCAGGCTCGGGTCGTGAACGGGCCGGTCCCTCGGGACCGGCCCGTTCCCCGTTCCGGGGCCCGTCCTGGCCGCCGCGGTCCGTCCTGGTCACCCCGGCCCGTCCTGGTCGCCGCCCGTGGACGGCCGTCGTCACGCGGTGACGTGCCGCGGGATCTCGAGCCAGAGCACGACCGAGTCGTCCTCGTCGCCGTCCTCGTCCTCCGGCCCGGCGCCGAGCGCCGCCGATTCGCTGGCCGCCGTGTCGAGCCGGAGTCCGACGATCGTGACGGCCGAGTCCGATCCCTCGGACACGGTCCGGACGATCACGTTGTCGGCATCGCGTGCGCCACGCAGCGCGTCGGCGATCTGGGCGTGCACGCGACGGAGGTCGTCCACCTCGAGGTCGTCGAGACCACCGTCGTCGTGCAGCTGGACCGTGGCGCCACGACGGCGGAGACGCATGACCTCGTCGCGGACGTCGTCGGACAGCAGGGACCGGCCGCGGATCTCGTCCCGGATGGCCTGCTCGAGGTGCAGGCACTCCGCACGCTCGTCGTCGGTCAGCTCCCCGCCCCGCTCGATGATCCGCTGCAGCATCGGCAGCGCCATGCGCGTGGTCTGGCTCAGCCGGAACTGCCGCTCGAACACGTGGGCGTCCTGCGCTGCCTGCCAGTCGGCGGTCTCCTGCTCGGCGCGGACGAAGTCGCGCGTCGCCCGGGTCGCGCGGTCCATCGCGACGGCGAACCCCGTCGCGATGGCGACCCACGTCACGCTCCCGGCGACGCCGAGGCCGGCGAACGCGCCCGGTCCCGCCCACGCGACGACGAAGAGCGTCAGGAACCCCACGCCCACCCACGCGAACGCCCGTCGACCGCGGACGACGAGCACCACCATGAGCGTGCCGACCGCAGCGACCCACCACGTCGTCGAGTCGTCCTTGTGGCCGAGGTCGACCACCGGCGCGGCGATCACCGGCATCACGAGCGCGGTGGCGAGGGAGAAGCACGCGGCCCAGACCGGGAGCACCCGGCCCGGGAGGACCAGTGCGACGGTGCTGGCCGCGGCGTAGAGGGCCATGCACGCGAGCACGGGGCCGACGTCACGCACCCACGCGAACGACGCGACGCCGAGCACCAGGTGGAACACCGAGAACAGCGCGGCGAGACCGATGGCGATGCCGGCGGGCAGCGAGACCCTCATGCGGTCGCTCCCGCGCTCCACTCGAGCCGGATCCGGGTGCCCGCGCCCGGGTTGCTCGCCACCACCGCGGTGCCGCCGACGGCCTGCACGCGCTCGATGATCGACCGACGGACCCCGAGCCGGGCCGCGGGTACGGCGGCGAGGTCGAAGCCCGCGCCGTCGTCCCCGACCTCGACGTGCACCGCGCTCCCCCGTTGCTCGACCCGGACCCAGCGCTCGACCTCGGGGCCGCCCGCGTGCTGCACGCTGTTGACGCAGGCCTGCAGCGCCGCCGAGGCCAGCGCGTCGGCGACCGTCGACGGGACCCGCAGTCCGCCGACGGGCGCGTCCCGCAGACGGACGGAAGCGGCGAGCACCCCGAGCGCGTCGACGATGCGGACGCGCAGGTCGTGCACCGTCACCGGTGGCGCCTCACCGGGCAGGTCCGCAGCGGCGGCCTCGAGGTGGTCGATGGCGTTCCGCGCCATCCGGGCTGCGAGCGCCTCGGCCTCCGGTGTCTCCGCCCTCGCCGCGGAGAGCAGGGTGGTGAGGACGCTGTCGTGCACGATCGCGTCGACCTGCACGCGTTCGACCTCGGTGGCGTGCTCACGGATGGCGTGCGAGTAGCGACGGACGGCGGTGGCCTGCGCGGCGTCGACGGCCGCTGCGGCGCGACGCAGGAGGACCGCGATGACGAGCACCGCACCGCTGAGGATCGCGGTGAAGACCCCCTGGAGCACGGCGCTGACGCCCGCGTCGCCACCGAGCGGGGTCAGCCGCACGGACACGTAGACCGCCGGCACGAGCGCCGTGTACACGGTCGCCCGCCACGGGGCGAAGCCCATCGCGGCCGCGGTCGACCCGACGGTGCAGAACCACCACGGCCACGGGGCCTGGTCGCCCGGGATCGGGGCGCGGACGGTCAGCGGCCACGTCACGAGCACGACGAGGAACAGCAGGGCACAGGTGATCTGCGCGGCCTGCGCGAGACGCTGCACGAACGCGGACGCACCGACGAAGAGGAACGACGCGCCGAGGGCCACTGCGGACACCGCGCCCCACAGGGGGTCCAGGTACGGCAGTTGGTGGACGACCGACGGCGCGTACAGCGCACCGAACCCGATCGCCGTCACGGCGATGAGGATCGCGAAGAGCCGTTCGACCGACGCCTGCGTGATCGCCGGCCGCACCCCACGCAGCGGGTCGATCCCGAACGGTGCGGGTTCGCCGGCGGACGGACCGCCGTCACCGGTGCCGACGCCCGCGGACGACGGCACCGGCGCACCCGCGGAGCGTGCCGGATCGGCCGTGGTGGCCATCGGCGTCAGCGGCCGTCGGTGTCGGGGTCGATGCCCGAGTCGAGCCCGGGGAGGATGCCGTCCTCGACCGCACGGCGGAGCAGGTCGACCTTCGTCGGAGCCGGCCGCCCGACCTCGACGTACTTCACCCGGATCCGGTCGAGGTACTCACGCGCCGTCGAGTACCCGATGCCGAGCTGCTGCGCGGCGAGCTTGAGCGGCAGGCCCGACGCGTAGAGGTGCAGGATCTCGCGCTCGCGGCGTCCGAGCTGCGCCTTCGCGAAGTCGCGGTCCGCGTCGATGGCGCTCGCCCACTCGAGGTTGTTGAGCACCTCGCCGCGGGCGACCGTCGCGACCGCGGCCATCACCGTCTTGGTGGCCGACGACTTCGGGATGACACCGGCGGCGCCGGCGGCGAGTGCCTCGCGGACACTGGCGACCCGGTCGGCGATGGAGTGCACGAGGACCGCGGAACCGGTGCCCTGCACACCCTTCACGTTCGCGGTCACGGTGGAGCCGTCACCGAGCGACAGGTCGAGAACGACGACGTCGACCTCGCGACCGTCGAGCTGCGCCACGTACTCGGGGACGCTCGCAGCGGTGAGCACCACCTCGAACCCCTCGTTCTGGCACGCCGCCTGGATGCCGAGCCGCACGGACTCGTGGTCGTCGACGATCGCGACGCGGACGGGCCTGGTGGCCAAGCCGGTCGCTCCGGTGCTGGTGTTCGTGTCTGCTGCCACGGTGGCCTCTCGTTCCGATGCACGCCCGGCCCCTGTCGCCGGGAGCGATCACCGACCAAGGATACCCAGGTCCGGACCCGCAACGGAGTTCCTGGTCACCGCGTCACACTGCGACTGGAGCCCCCGGGCTCAGGCGACGGGCACCAGGCGTGCGACGGCCTCCAGGTGGTGCGTGTGCGGGAACAGGTCGAACGCCCGCAGCGCCTCGAGCCGGTAGCCGAGGTCGGCGAAGGTGGCGACGTCCCGGGCCAGGGCGACCGGGTCGCAGGCGACGTAGACGACCTGTGCCGGCTGGAGCCCGGCGATCTGCACGACCACCTCACGACCCGCACCGGAGCGCGGCGGGTCGAGGACGACCGTGCCGGCGCGGAAGCGCTGCAGCTCCGGACGCGACGCGTCGGCGGCGGTCCGCGCGAGCCACCGGTCGACCCGACCGGTCTCCGCACGGGCACCGATCCACTCGGCGAGGTTCTCCTGGGCGTGCTCGGTGGCACGCGCGGCGCTCTCGACGCTCGTGATGCGGGCCTTCGGACCGACGACGTCGCCGAGCGCCGCCGCCAGCAGCCCGACACCGCCGTAGAGGTCGAGGTGCTGGCCCTCGGGGTCGAGCCGGTCGCGGTCCAGCAGGTCCTGCACGGCCTCGGTGAGCACGGCGGGCGCCTCGCGGTGGACCTGCCAGAAGCCGGTGTCGTCCACCGCGAACGAGCGCTCCCCGACGACCTCGGTGACCACGGTCGGCGTCTGCGTGTCGATCACGAGCCGCGCGCCCTCCGCCCCGCTCGGCGCGAGGACGTCGACGACGCTCGCACCCGGCATCGCGCCGCGGTCGAGCGGTGCGCCGTCCTGCACGCGCCGGGCCGCGAGCGGCAGCGACGCCACGGGGACCACGGTGTGCGAGCGTGCGGCGAAGGGCCCGGGCGTGCCGTCCTCGTCGACGTGCAGACGGACCCGGGTGCGCCAGCCGAGGCCGTCCGCGTCGTCGTCGCCGGGCGCCGACTCGACGGTGACGTCGTGTCCGAGGGCCTCGGTCAGGTCGGTCCGGGCGAAGCGCGCGAACGCGTCGACCAGGACGTCGTGCTTCAGCGTGCGCTGGTGCGCCAGGGCGATGTGCCCGAACTCGGCACCGCCGGCGCGCAGCGCGGGGTCGCGGTCGAGCGCGGCCTCGGGCCAGACGTGGTCGACGCGGTGCTCGCTCGGCGTGACGACGGACACCGTGTCCGCGCGCCAGAACGACTTCTTCCGGTCCTCGGTGACGCGGGCGACGACGCGCTCCCCCGGCACCGCGTCCGAGACGAAGACCACGCGCCCCTCGTGCCGTGCCACCGAGATGCCGCCGTGGGCGATCCCGGTGACGTCGAGTTCGAGCAGCGTTCCGACGGATTCACCCATGGTTCGATGTTCCCATGCGTCTGTACCTCGCGAGTACGTCCCCCGCCCGTCGCGCGCTCCTCGCCCAGACCGGCATCGAGCCGGTCCTCGTCGCGCCGGGCGTCGACGAGGACGCCGCGGTGGCGGCGGCGTCGACCTCGCTCGGGCGCGACCTGACCGGTCCGGAGCTCGTCGGCCTGCTCGCGGTCGCCAAGGCGGATGCGGTCGCCGACGCGCGGATCGCGGGCTCCGCCGTCGACGGCTTCGTGTTCGGCGGCGACTCCGCCTTCGAGGTCGACGGCGTGCTGTACGGCAAGCCGCACGACCCGGAGGTGGCGAAGGAACGCTGGCGGCAGATGCTCGCCGTCGGCGGCGGCACGCTGTGGAGCGGGCACTGCGTCGTGGACCGGCGCGCGGAACGGGACGCCACGGCGTCGCGGACGGGAGGCGCGGAACGGACCGGTGCCGTGCCTCCCGTCCGACAGGTGGACGCGTCGGGCGGCGGGCCGCTCGGCGTCGCCGGCCACCTGGGGCACGTCGCGCCCGGCGGGTCCGAGCTGGTCGTCGCCGGCGACCGGGTGGTCGCGGTCGACAGCGCGGTGCTCACCTTCGCCGACGACGTGTCGGCGGACGAGATCGACGCGTACGTGGCGACGGGCGAGCCGCTCGAGGTCGCGGGGGCGTTCACCATCGACGGTCGGGCAGCCGCGTACATCACCCGGATCGACGGTGCACCCTCCGCCGTCGTGGGACTCTCGCTGCCCGTGCTCCGGTCCATGTTGATCCGGGGGTTCGGCGTCGCCTGGCACGACCTGTGGGCGCTGTAGACATCCACACTTCTTCTGCGGCGTTCTTTGTCGATGCCGGTCAATTGCCGGTCGCGCCGCACGAATACGCTGATGAACCATGCCCCGTATCAGCAAGGTCCTCATCGCGAACCGCGGCGAGATCGCCGTCCGCATCATCCGCGCGGCCCGCGACGCGGGCAAGGCATCGGTCGCGGTCTACGCCGACCAGGACCGTGACGCCCTCCACGCCCGCCTCGCCGACGAGGCCTACGCGCTGAACGGCACCACGAGCGCCGACACCTACCTCGTCATCGACAAGATCATCTCGGTGGCCCGCCGCTCCGGGGCGGACGCCGTCCACCCGGGCTACGGCTTCCTCGCCGAGAACGCCGACTTCGCCCGCGCCGTCATCGACGCCGGGCTGGTCTGGATCGGTCCGTCGCCGGAGTCGATCGAGCGGCTCGGCGACAAGGTCTCCGCACGCCACGTCGCCGAGAAGGTCGGGGCGCCGCTGGCACCGGGCACGATCGAGCCCGTGCAGGACGTGTCCGAGGTGTTCGACTTCGTCGACCAGGTCGGTCTGCCCGTCGCGATCAAGGCCGCGTTCGGTGGCGGCGGTCGCGGGCTCAAGGTCGTGCGTGATCGCTCCTCGGTCGAGGAGCTGTTCGAGTCGGCGACGCGCGAGGCGATCGCGGCGTTCGGTCGTGGCGAGTGCTTCGTCGAGAAGTACCTCGACAAGCCGCGGCACGTCGAGACCCAGTGCTTGGCGGACGAGCACGGCAACGTCGTGATCGTGTCCACGCGCGACTGCTCGCTGCAGCGTCGCCACCAGAAGCTCGTCGAGGAGGCGCCGGCGCCGTACCTGACCGAGTCGCAGCAGGAGCGCCTGTACGAGTCGTCGAAGGCGATCCTCCGCGAGGTCGGCTACGTCGGTGCCGGCACGTGCGAGTTCCTCATCGGCGCCGACGGCACCGTGTCCTTCCTCGAGGTGAACACCCGCCTGCAGGTCGAGCACTGCGTCTCGGAGGAGGTCACGGGCATCGACCTCGTCCGCGAGCAGTTCCGCATCGCCGAGGGCGGGGTGCTCGACTACGAGGACCCCGCGCCGCGCGGCCACTCCTTCGAGTTCCGCATCAACGGCGAGGACCCGGGCCGCAACTTCTTCCCCGCGCCCGGCCCCGTGCACGCGTTCAACGCGCCGTCCGGCCCGGGTGTCCGCGTCGACTCGGGCGTCGTGTCCGGTGACGTCGTCTCGGGCTCGTTCGACTCGATGCTCGCGAAGCTCGTCGTCACCGGTGCCACGCGCGAAGAGGCGCTCGAGCGCTCACGCCGTGCACTCGCCGAGTTCGAGGTCACGGGACTGCCGACCGTCCTGCCCTTCCACCGCGCCGTCGTGTCCGACCCGGCGTTCGCCACCTCCGACTCGGAGCCGTTCTCCGTCTACACGCAGTGGATCGAGACCGACTTCCAGAACGACATCCCCGCGTGGAGCGGTTCGCCCGAGGAACTCCCGGCCCCGGCCGCGCGTGAGAGCGTCGTCGTCGAGGTGCAGGGCAAGCGCATCGAGGTCACCATGCCCTCGATCGTCGGCGGTGGCGCCACCGGTGCCGCCGGTCGTCGTCCGGCCGGTCCGTCCGCTCCCCCGAAGCGTCGTGCCTCCGGCGTGCGCGGGGGTCTGGCATCGTCCGGCTCCGTCACGTCCCCGATGCAGGCGACGGTCGTGAAGCTCGCGGTCGCCGAGGGTGACACCGTGGTGAAGGGCGACCTGCTCGTCGTCCTCGAGGCCATGAAGATGGAGCAGCCCGTGCAGGCCCCGCGCGACGGCGTCGTCACCGGTCTGAACGCCCCCGTCGGCCAGACGATCTCGTCCGGCCACGTCCTGCTCGAGCTGGCGTAGCGCGCCGCGGCGGGCGCCCGCCCGCGGGCGCCCGCGCCCCGCTCACGTCCGGCGACGCCCGAATCGCGCCCTCTGACGAACATCGCACCCCGGCCCTCCGGGGTGCGATGTTCGTCAGAGGGCGCGTCGCGCAGCCAGCCTCCACGCGCTCGCCCAGTTCCGCCCGAGCGGGAGGCCCGCCTCCGAGAGCAGGCGAGGCAGCTGGCCGGCGGGCAGCGCATCCGCCCAGGTGACGCGAGCGACGCCGCGCACCTCGTGGTGTCGACGGATCCGGTCCTCGCGCCGCTTCTCGTCCCAGAGCGTCTCGCGTCCCGTCACGGCGTACTTCTGGCGACCGTCGAACTCGACGACGACCCCGTGCTCCGGATACCAGAGGTCGACGCGGTCACGGAAGACCCCCTGATGGCGGAACTCGTGCTGCAGCACGGGCGACGGCGCACCGAGCACGATGCCGCCCCACCGCGTGATGCTCTCACCGGGCGACTCGGCGGCACCGTCGGCCGCGTCGACGAGGGTCCTCGCCCGGCGGTGGTTCCTGCTCGACCGCGCATCGAGGGCTGCGCGCAGGTCGGCCTTCGAGCACCCACGTCGGAGGACGGCATCGAGCACGACCACGGCGCGCCACGGATGATCCGACAGCGCGACGTCGGCCCCGGTCTCGGCGAGGGTCCCGACGAGCACGCCGTCGATCAGCACGGCGTCCGGACTCCGACCAGCTCCGCCCACCCGCTGGATCCGCGGCTTCACCTGTCCGCGGTCGCGGTCCGGATCGGTCACGACGACCCGGTCCCCGAAGCCGCCCACCCACGGCAGCCCGTGCATCGCGACCGCGGATCGGTGACTCACGACCGCCGCAGGTCCCTGCACGTCGACGAAGCTCCTGACCAGCACGCGGTGCCGTTCCTGCGCGGAGGCGTCCGCCCACTCGGCACGCGAGACGTACGAGCCGCGGTGCAGCCGCAGGAGCTCGCCGTGCTCGGCTGCCCGACGGACACCGGCTGCGACGCTGTCGGGGAGACCAGAAGTGTGGATGGGGTCGATCGTCATGCCGGCAGCGTGCACGACCAGCGGCACCGGAAGAGCCCGGAGACCGCTCCCTGTGGAGAGCGCCGCGCGGTCGCGCCCCCGCACGGACGTCGCACCCATGTGCTCAGAGGTGCGACGTCCGTGCGGGGGCGCAATCCGCCGCGGGGCATCCGCCGCGGGGCAATCGCTGCGGGGCGGCCGCGGTCCGGGACGGCGCCGCCCGCGCCCTAGGACACGAGGGGGCGGACGTCGGCGGCCAGGGCGTCGACGAGCGCCTGGGCCTCGGCAGAGGAGCCCGCGACCGTGTCGATGTAGACCTTCACCTTGGGCTCGGTGCCGCTCGGGCGGACGATCACCCGCGCACCGCCGTCGAGGTCGTAGCGCAGGATGTCCGACGGCGGGAAGCCCTCGACCCCGTCCCGGTAGTCCGTCACGCCGACGACCGAGCGACCACCGAGCGACGTCGGCGCCGAGGACCGCAGCGACGCCATGACCTCCCCGATGCGGGACAGGTCGTCCACGCGTGTCGAGACCTGGCCGGAGGCGAACGCCCCGAACTCCGCAGCGAAGGCGTCGAGCTGATCGGCGACGGTCTTGCCGGAGGCGGCGAGTCCGACGGCGAGGTCGAGCAGCGCGAGCGCCGCCGAGATGCCGTCCTTGTCACGCACGACCCCCGGGTCGACGAGGTAGCCGAGCGCCTCCTCGTAGCCGAACACCAGCCCGGGCACACGCGAGACCCACTTGAAGCCGGTCAGGGTGTCGCGGTACTCGAGACCGTACCGCTCGGCGACGCGGGCGAGCGCGGGCGAGGACACGATCGACGCGGCCAGCGCGCCGGTCTCCCCCGCCGCCTGTGCACGAGCGGCGGCACGCCACCCGAGGAGCCAGCCGACCTCGTTGCCCGACAGCCGACGGAACGAACCGGCTCCGTCCGGGATCGCGAGCGCGAGCCGGTCGGCGTCCGGGTCGTTCGCGATCACGAGGTCCGCACCGACGGCGACGCCCTGCGCGACCGCCAGGTCCATCGCGCCCGGCTCCTCAGGGTTCGGGAACGACACCGTCGGGAACGCGCCGTCCGGCTCGATCTGCTCGGGCACCACGACCGGCTCGGCGAAGCCCGCCGCGCCGAACACGGCGCGTGCGGTCTCCCAGCCGACGCCGTGCATGGCCGTGTAGACCACCTTCGGCTGCGCGTCGACCGGGAGGCGCGGGGCCGGCACGGTCGCGGCCGTCGCGGCCACGTACGCCTGCACCAGGGCGCCGTCCGCCACCGTGTAGTCCGTTGCGCGGTCGAGGTCGCGCACGTCGCCCGCCGCGACGGCGTCGATGGCCGCGGCGATCTCGCCGTCGACCGGCGGGACGATCTGGGACCCGTCGTCCTCGCCGCCGAGGTACACCTTGTAGCCGTTGTCCCGCGGTGGGTTGTGGCTCGCCGTGACCATCACGCCGGCGCCGACCCCGAGGTGCCGCACCGCGAACGCGAGGACCGGCGTGGGCAACGCCGAGGGCAGCAGCGTGACGTCGAGCCCGAGGCCCCGCATCACCTCGGCCGAGTCACGGGCGAAGACGTCGGAGTTCACGCGGCCGTCGTACCCGATCACGACGCTGCGGTCGCGGCCCGTGTCGATGAGGAAGCGGGCGAGTCCGGCGGCGGCCTGGGTGACCACGACCCGGTTCATCCGCTGCGGGCCGGCACCGAGCTCGGCGCGGAGGCCCGCGGTGCCGAACGCCAGGCGCCCGGAGAAGCGCTCGCGCAGCGAGGCGGCCGCCTCGGCGGAGCCGGACGTCGCGGCCGCGACGAGCGCGTCCAGCTCGGCGCGTGTCTCGTCGTCCGGGTCCTGGGCCGACCACGACCTGGCGGCGGCGAGCACGGCCTCCAGTCCGGCACCGGCACCATCTCCGGCCTCGCCAGCCACGGCACCCTCGCTCAGGTCACCGTCCGCGATGGCGCCGTCCGAGGCGCCGTCGTGCCGGGTCACAGCGCCGCCACCACGCGGGCGAGGAGGTCGGCGATGACCGGCTCCGCCTGCTTGCCGGCCTCGAGGACCTCGGCGTGCGACAGCGGGGTCTTCTGGATGCCCGCGGCGAGGTTGGTGATGAGGGAGAACCCGAGGACCTCCATGCCGGCCTGGCGGGCAGCGATGGCCTCGAGCGCCGTCGACATGCCGACGATGTGGCCACCGATCGTCTTCGCCATCTGGACCTCGGCCGGGGTCTCGTAGTGCGGCCCACGGAACTGCGTGTAGACGCCCTCGTCGAGGGACGGGTCGATCGACCGCGCGACCTCCCGCAGGCGAGCCGAATACAGGTCGGTCAGGTCGACGAACGTCGCGCCCTCGAGCGGGCTGTCCGCCGTCAGGTTGATGTGGTCGCTGATGAGGACCGGCGTGCCCGGCTTCCAGTGCTCCTTGATGCCACCGGCGCCGTTGGTGAGCACCATGATCGAGGCACCGGTGGCCGCAGCCGTGCGGACGCTGTGCACGACACGGCGCACACCGTGGTTCTCGTAGTAATGCGTGCGGGCGCCGATGACGAGTGCGTGCCGGCCGTCCTCGAGGCGGATCGAGCGGACCGTGCCGGAGTGCCCGGGCACCGCGGAGGCGCTGAAGCCGGGGACCTCGGCCGCGGGGATCTCGGACACGGTCTCGCCGATGATGTCTGCGGCCTTGCCCCAGCCCGAGCCCAGGGTCAGGGCGATGTCGTGCTGCTCGATGCCGGACCGGTCGGCGATGACGGCGGCAGCGTCGCGGGCGACCTCGAACGGGTCGGCAGCGGGATCGTTCAGCGGGTTCTCCGTGCTCATGCCCCAACTCTAGAGGCAGTGCCGGGAGCTGCTCAGTGCTCCCCGAGCGCCCGGTCGACCGCCTCGGTGATCTCGCCCTGGTCGAAGTGGTTCCGGATCACGATGACCTCGGCGTAGGTGTCGCCGATCGCCTCGACGAACTCCGCGCTGGTGAGGATGACGTTCGCGTCCTCGGCCGCGGTCCGCACGGACGCCACGTCCGCCGCCACGACCGAGGCCGAGAGTCCGAGGGCGTCGAGGGCCTTCTCGGCGTTCACCTTGAGGATCCCGCTCGACCCGATGCCCGCGCCGCAGATGGTCACGATCTTCACGCCGTCACCCCCATGATCGCCCGGACCTCGTCCGCCGAGGTCGCCGCCGTCAACCGTCCGGTGACGGTGTCGTCGTTGAACGTGTTCGCGATCTCGCCGATCGACTCGAGGTGGGCGCCCACCTCGGCCACGGCGAGCCCGAGGACGACCGACACGGGGTCGTTGTGGGCGTGCCCGAACACCACCGGTTCGCCGAGCGTGACGACGGCGAGGCCGTCGCGCAGCACCGCGGGGCCCGGTCGGGCGTGCGCGAACGCGAGTCCGGGTGAGATGACGATGTACGGCCCGTGCTCGTCGACCAGGTCGATCATCGCGTCGGTGTACGGGGGCGTTGCGGCCCCGGAGGTCACGAGCGCACCACCCGCGAGCCGGAGCGCCTCACGCCACGACGACGCGCTCGCTCCGAGCACGACGGCTTCGTCCGGCAGCGGCGGCAGGGGCATCGCCTAGGCCTCCTGGTGTCCTGCGGTGATGGTCGCGATGATCTCCTCCCGGTCCTCCAGCGGGAGGAAGGAGCCGAGCGCAGCGTTGATCTGGAACGCCGCGAGGTCGTCGAGGTCGTACCCGAATGTGCCGGCGAGGAGCGCGAGCTCCTTCGACAGCGAGGTACGGCTCATGAGGCGGTTGTCGGTGTTGACCGTCACCCGGAAGCCGAGCTGGTAGAGCACGTCGAACGGGTGGTCGGCGAGGTCGTCGCCCCACGCCGCGATCGCGCCGGTCTGCAGGTTCGACGACGGTGCCACCTCGAGCGGGATCTCCCGGTCGCGGACCCACGAGGCGACCTCGCCGAGCGCGGCCAGGGTCGACCCGTCGCCGGCGTCCGACAGCGTGACGTCCTCGAAGATGCGGACGCCGTGTCCGAGGCGGAGCGCGCGCCCGTCCACCAGCGCCGAGCGGATCGACGCCAGGCCGTCCGCTTCGCCCGCGTGCACGGTCGTCGGGAAGAGCTCGGACGCCAGGTACTCGAACGCGGCGCGGTGGTTCGCGGGCGGGAATCCGGCCTCGGCGCCCGCGATGTCGAAGCCGACGACCCCGCGGTCGCGGTGCCGGACGGCGAGTTCGGCGATCTCCAGCGAACGGTCGGCGTGCCGCATGGCCGTGATGAGCTGCCCGATGCGGATCGACCCACCCGCGGCGTCGACGGCCTCGGTGATGCCGGCCTGGACCGCCTCGACCGTCTCGTCGAGCGTGAGCCCGCCGCGCAGGTGCTGCTCCGGCGCCCAGCGGATCTCGCCGTAGACGACGCCGTCGGCGACGAGGTCCTCCACGAACTCCTTCGCGACGCGGTGGAGCTGCGGCGCGGTCTGCATCACCGAGACGGTGACGTCGAAGGTCTTCAGGTACTCCACGAGCGAACCGGAGTCCGCCTGGTCCGCGAACCACTGCCCGAGCGCACCGGGGTCGGTGGTCGGCAGCTCGATGCCCGCCTCGTCCGCCAGCTCGAGGATCGTCGCGGGACGCAGACCGCCGTCGAGGTGGTCGTGCAGGGAGACCTTGGGCAGGTCGTCGATGACCGCCCCGGCGTCGGGCAGGCGGTAGGTCGGGGCGTCGGCGCTCATGCGGTCCAGGCTATCGGTGGTCGCCGACTCCGCGCAGGGGCCTTTGGACAACGGGGTGCCGGACGCGCTGGAGGCTCCCCACGGTCGTGTGGGGAGCCTCCGTCCGCGCGTGGCGGGGTCAGCCCGTGATGCGCTCGCGGACGATCGGCCGGCGCGTCTCCGCCGCGTCGCCGACCGCCCACGCACCCTCGAGCGACTCGAGCGCCCGCTCGAACCGCGCCGGCTCGTCGGTGTGCAGCGTCCAGAGGGGCTGGCCCGCGGTCACCGTGTCGCCCGGCTTGACGTGCAGCTCGATGCCCGCGCCCGCCTGCACCGGGTCCTGCGCTCGGGCACGACCGGCGCCGAGGCGCCACGCTGCGATGCCGAACGGCAGGGCGTCCTGCTGCACCAGCACGCCGGACTCCGACGCGGTGACGACGTGCTGCTCCCGTGCGACGGGCAGGTCCGCCGACGCGTCGCCGCCCTGCGCCTCGATCATCCGCCGCCACGTGTCCATCGCGCGGCCGTCGGCCAGCGCCGCGGCCGGGTCCGCGTCCGGCAGTCCGGCGAGCGTGAGCATCTCGGTCGCCAGGGCGACGGTGAGCTCCACGACGTCGGACGGCCCGCCGCCCGCGAGCACCTCGACCGACTCGCGGACCTCGAGCGCGTTGCCGATGGTGAGCCCGAGCGGGACCTCCATGTCGGTGAGCAGCGCCGAGGTCGCGACGCCGGCGTCGTTCCCGAGGTCGACCATCGTCTGCGCGAGCTCCCGCGACGCCTCGTAGGTCGGCATGAAGGCGCCGGAGCCGAACTTCACGTCGAGCACGAGCGCGCCCGTGCCCTCCGCGATCTTCTTCGACATGATGCTCGACGCGATGAGCGGGATGCACTCGACCGTGCCGGTGATGTCGCGCAGCGCGTAGAGCTTCTTGTCGGCGGGTGCCAGTCCCGACCCCGCGGCGCAGATCACCGCACCGACGTCGGAGAGGACCTGCATCATGCGGTCGTTGGAGATCGACGCCTGCCACCCGGGGATCGACTCGAGCTTGTCGAGCGTCCCGCCGGTGTGACCGAGCCCGCGTCCGGAGAGCTGCGGGACCGCGACGCCGAACGACGCCACGAGCGGCGCGAGCGGCAGCGTGATCTTGTCCCCGACACCGCCGGTCGAGTGCTTGTCGACCGTGGTCTTGCCGAGCGAGCCGAACGACATCCGCTCCCCCGACGCGATCATCGCGAGGGTCAGGTCCTTGATCTCCCGACGCTCCATGCCGTTGAGGAAGATCGCCATCGCCAGCGCCGCCATTTGCGGATCCTCGACGTACCCGCGGGTGTAGGCGTCGACGAGCCAGTCGATCTCGGGCGTGCCCAGGGCGTCGCCCGAGCGCTTCGTGCGGATGAGGTCGACGGTGTCGAAGGGCTCGACGGACATGTGATCAGTGCTCCTGCTGGTAGGTGGCGAGGGTGCGGGGCCCGAAGGCGTCGGGCAGGACCTCGTCGATGGTGCGGATCCCGGAGACGGTCTCGAGCAGCATGCCCTCGGTCGAGTGCTCGAAGAGGAGCTGCCGGCAGCGTCCGCAGGGCATGAGCGTCGCACCGTCGCCGTCCACGCAGGTGAACGCGACGAGCTTGCCGCCGCCGGTCATGTGCAGCTGGGAGACGAGCGAGCACTCCGCGCAGAGGGTCACCCCGTACGAGGCGTTCTCGACGTTGCAGCCGGAGACGATGCGGCCGTCGTCCGTCAGGGCAGCCGCCCCGACCGGGAACGACGAGTACGGCGCGTAGGCGCGCCGCATCGCGGCGGTCGCGGCGTCCCGCAGGGCGCCCCAGTCCACGTCGTCGGCCGGGAGGCTCCCGGTCGCGTCCGCCGCGGTGGTGTCGGTGACCCCCTGGTCACCGTCGGCGTTGGTGTCGGTCACAGGTCGTGCCTCCAGTCCGGTCCGGTCAGGTTCGGAACGTTGCGGCAGGACACCGGTGTTCGCTCGTCGAACACCCGCGACAGGCGGTGTCCAGCGCGTACACCGGTGCCCTGCGGTGATGGGAAGGGGACGGCGGGCCTAGCTCTTGACGTAGGGCCTGCCGGCGGCGGCCGGTCCCCGCGACTGCCCGACCAGGCCGGCGACCGCGAAGATCGTGACGACGTAGGGCAGCATGAGCAGGAACTCGCTCGGCACCGGCGAGTCGATGGCACCGAGGATGTTCTGCAGGTTCGACGCGAAGCCGAACAGCAGCGCTGCGAGCGTCGCGCGGATCGGGTCCCAGCGCCCGAAGATGACGGCGGCCAGGGCGATGTAGCCCGCGCCCGCGGTCATGTCCTTCGTGAACGGGCCGACCGCGTCGAGCGTGAAGTACGCACCGCCGAGGCCCGCGATCGCGCCGGCGAGCGACACGTTCCAGAAGCGCGTCCGGGCGACGTTGATGCCGACCGTGTCCGCCGCCTGCGGGTGTTCGCCGACCGCGCGGAGGCGCAGGCCCCAGCGGGTCTTGAACAGCGCGAAGGTGACGACCGCGACCGCGACGTACGCCAGGTAGACGACGACCGTCTGCTCGAAGAACACCGGACCGATGACCGGGATCTGGTGCAGGACCGGGATCTCGACCCGCGGGAAGCGCACGCCCACGTTGAGCGTCTGCTCGTTCGGCGACAGCACCTGCGAGTACAGGAAGCCGGTCAGGCCCGAGATGAACGCGTTGATGACCACGCCGACGATCACCTGGTCGACCAGGTACTTGATGCTGAACGCCGCGAGGACGAACGACACGAGCACGCCGGCGACGAGGGCACCGACGAGACCGACCCACGCGGAGCCGGTGAGCGAGGCGATCATCGCCGAGGTGAACGCCCCCGCGAGGAACTGACCCTCGATGGCGATGTTCACGACGCCGACGCGCTCCGAGATGACGCCGCCGAGCGCACCGAACACGAGCGGGACGCTCAGTCCCAGGGCCCCCACGAGCAGACCGGGCACCGGGACGGTGTCCCCCGCGGCCGACCAGGTCAGGAAGCCGACGACGAACACGATCGCGAAGACGGCGGTGAGCCAGAGCGGGATCCTGCGGGCGCCGCGGACCTCCAGGACGGCGTACACCGTCGCGAGGGCGAGCAGCACGATGACGACGATCCCGGTCCCGGTCGCGGGCAGCGGGACGTTCGGCAGCGCGAAGAAGTCACCGCCGTTCGCCAGCCGGAACGTGGTGTCGCCCGGGCGGTGGAGGACGCCGAAGAACAGCAGGGCGAGCAGCGTGAACACGCCGAACGCGATCGGGGCCTTCCAGCTGCGGGTCGTCTCGACCGGGCGGTCGGACAGTGCCGGCGCGGGCGCCGCTGTGGTGGTGGTGCTCATGCGGCGACCGCCTTCCGGGAGTTCTTCGCGGCACGACCGCGGCGACGCGCACCCGGCTGCGGGATGCGGAAGATCGCGCGGACGAGCGGCGGGGCGGCGATGAACAGGACGATGAGCGCCTGGATCACGCCGACGATGTCGATCGGGATGTCGTTCGCGGCCTGCATGGCGTAGCCACCGTTCTTCAGCACGCCGAACAGGATCGCGGCCCAGAACACGCCCCACGGCTTCGAGCGGCCGAGGAGCGCCACCGTGATGGCGTCGAAGCCGATGCCCGCGTCGATGCCCGAGGTGAAGCCCGAGGTGACGGCACCCTGCACCTGGTACGCGCCGGCGATGCCGACGAGCGCGCCGGAGATCACCATCACCCAGATGGTCAGCGCCGGGACGCTCATGCCGGCGACCCGGGCCGCGCGCGGGTTCTCGCCGATGGTGCGGAACCGGAAGCCGAGCGACGACTTGTTGACGAGCCACCACACCACGACGACGGCGATGAGCGCGACGACGAAGCCGAGGTCGACGCCGTACCGCGGGCCGAACAGCGCCGGGAACACCGCGCTCTCATCGGTCGCGGGCGAGATCGGGTTCGAGCTGCCCGGCGCCTGCAGCAGACCCGGGGTGCGCAGCAGGTAGCTGACGAGGTACAGCGCCACGTAGTTGAGCATGATCGTCAGGACGACCTCGTTGGCACCGGTGCGGGCCTTGAGGACACCGACCAGGCCACCCCAGACCGCACCGCCGACGATGCCGGCCACGACCGCGAGCGGGATGTGGATCGCCGCGGGGCCGTCGAACGAGAAGCCGACCCAACCGGCAGCCGCGGCGCCGATGAGGATCTGGCCCTGGCCGCCGATGTTGAACAGGCCTGCGCGGAACGACAGCGCGATGCCGAGGCCCGCCGCGATCAGCGGCACGGCGTAGTCCACCGACCGGGTGATCGGCGCGATGGCCTGCGCGAAGGAGCTCGCGCCGAAGTTCACGACCGAGCCCTGGAACAGCGACGCGTAGGCGCCACCGACCGCGGTGCCGACCGCCTGGAACGTGTCGGTGGGCCGCGCGAAGAAGTACCCGGCGGCGGCGCGCACGTTCTCGTCGGTCACGGCGATCAGGACGCCGCAGGCGACGAGGGCGAGGACGACGGCGAGGACCGTCACGAGCACCGAACCGTTGACGATGCTCTGCAGCGCCGTGCTCCAGCGGTCACCGCCGGCGGCGCGGCGTTCGGTGTCCTCCGCCGAGTCCGTCATGAGGTGCGGAGTGCCCTCGACGTCCTGCAGTCGGTCGTCGGTGGGCGCCTCGGCCGGGGTCGCCGGCTGCGTGTTGTCTGGCGTGGGGGTGCTCACGCTGCCAGCTCCGTTCCTTCGGGGAGTTCCCCTGCCATCATGAGGCCGAGGACGTCGCGCGGGGTGTCCGCGGGGACGATGCCGACGATGCCGCCGCGGTACATGACCGCGATCCGGTCGGCGAGCGCCACGACCTCGTCGAGCTCCGTGGAGACGACGATGACCGGGACGCCGGTGTCGCGGGTGGCGACGATGCGCTTGTGCACGAACTCGATCGAGCCGACGTCGATGCCGCGCGTGGGCTGCGCGGCGACGAACAGCCGCAGGTCACGGCTCAGCTCGCGGGCGAGGACGATCTTCTGCTGGTTGCCGCCCGAGAGCCGACCGGCGGCGGTGGTGCGGGACGGCGTGCGGATGTCGAACTCGGCGATCTTCTCGTCGGCGAACGCGTCGCGCTCGGCCGCACGGATGGTGCCGGCGCGGACGAACTCGTCGTGGTCGGCGCGGTCGAGCATGAGGTTCTCGGCGATCGTGAACTCGCCGACCAGCCCGTCCTCCTTGCGGTCCTCCGGCACGAAGCCGACGCCCGCGTCGAGGACCTGCTTCACCGTGCGACCGGTGAGCTCCTTGCCGTCGAGCGTGATCCGCCCGGCGTGCACGGGCTCGAGCCCGATGATCGCCTCGGTCAGCTCGGTCTGCCCGTTGCCCTGCACGCCGGCGATGGCGAGGACCTCGCCGCGACGGACGGTGAAGGAGACGTCGTCGACGAGCACGACACCGGACGGGTCGGTGACGGTGACACCCTCGACGACGAGAGCGTCCTCGCCGCCGGACGCGGGCGTCTTGTCGACGACGAGCGAGACGGCGCGGCCGACCATGAGCGCGGCGAGCTCGTTGTTCGTCGCGGTCGGAGAGGCCTCGCCGACGACCTTGCCGAGGCGGATGACCGTGATCCGGTCGGCGACCTCGCGCACCTCGCGCAGCTTGTGCGTGATGAAGACAATCGCCGTGCCGGCCTCGCGGAGCTGGCGCATGATGCCCATCAGCTCGTCGGTCTCCTGCGGCGTCAGGACGGCCGTCGGCTCGTCGAAGACCAGGACCTTCGCGTCGCGGGACAGCGCCTTGATGATCTCGACGCGCTGCTGCACGCCGACGGGCAGGTCCTCGATGCGGGCGTCGGGGTCGACGTCGAACCCGAAGCGGTCGCTGATCTCGCGGACGCGCTTGCGGGCGCCGGCAAGGTCGAGGCGTCCGCCGAAGGTCGTCTGCTCCTGACCGAGCATGACGTTCTCGGCGACCGTGAACACCGGCACGAGCATGAAGTGCTGGTGCACCATGCCGATGCCCGAGCGCATGGCGTCACCGGGGCCGTCGAAGTCCTGGACGACGTCGTCCAGGAGGATCTCGCCCTCGTCCGCCTGGTAGAGGCCGTAGAGCACGTTCATCAGGGTGGACTTGCCCGCACCGTTCTCGCCCAGGAGGCAGTGCACCTCACCGGGTTCGACGGTGAGGGAGATGTGGTCGTTCGCGACCAGGGGGCCGAACCGCTTGGTGATCCCGCGGAGCTCGAGCTTCATGTTGTCTACTGCGTTCCTGTTGGTCAGCGCGTCACCCGTCGGTGGACGCGCGGAAACGCGGGCGGAGGATCGATCCCCCGCCCGCGTTCACCCGACTACTTGTTCGACTGCGTCTCGACCGTGATCGAGCCGTCGATGATGCCCGACGTGATCTCGTCGAGCTCGTCCTGCAGACCCGAGTCGACCTTGGACTCGTAGTCGTGGAACGGCGCGATGCCGACGCCATCGTTCTCCAGGGTGCCGACGTACGGCTCCTTGGAGAACTTGTCGTCCGCCGCCTGCTCGACGACGTCCTTGACCGCCGGGCGCATGCCCTTCATCACCGAGGTGAAGGCGATGTCCTTGTAGCGGGGGTCGGCCTCGTAGAGGTCGCTGTCCGCGCCGATGAGGACGGAGCCGTTGTCCGCGTCCTTGATCGCCTCGGCGGCCGACTGGTAGATCGGGCCACCGACGGGCAGGATCACGTCGGCGTCCTGGTCGAGCAGCGTCTGCGCGACCGACTTGGCCTGGGTACCCGCCTCGAAGCCGCCGGTGAAGGAGCCCTTGCCGGTCTCGACGTTCCAGCCGACGACCTTGACGTCCTCGTCCTTCTGCTCGTTGTAGTACGCCACACCGTCCGCGAAGCCGTCCATGAAGATGGTGACCGTCGGGATCTGCATGCCGCCGAAGGTGCCGACGACGCCGGTCTTCGAGTACGACGCAGCCGCGTAGCCGGCGAGGAACGCCGCCTGCGACGTGTCGAAGGTGATCGGCTTGACGTTGTCGGCGTCGATCGAGTTGTCGTCGATGATCGCGAACTCGGTGTCCGGGTTCGCCGCCGCCTGCTTCTTCGTGGCGTCGGCCAGGTTGAAGCCGACCGTGATGATCATGTTGCAGTTCTGGTTCACCAGCTGCTCGATGTTCGAGTCGTAGACCGTGGGGTCCTTCGACTCGGCCTTGTTGGTGTCGGCGCCGAGCTCCTTCGCCGCGTCGAGCATGCCCTCGTAACCGAGCTGGTTGAAGGACTTGTCGTCGAAGCCACCGGCGTCGGAGACCATGCAGGGGCGGAAGTCGGTCTTCTTCGCCGACGAGTCCTCGGACGGGGCGGCCGAGCAGCCGGCAAGGACGGCCATGCTGCCGGCGAGCGCGAGGCCGCTGAGCACGACCTGACGGGTACGAGATGTCACGGGTTGGTTCCTCCGGGGAGCGGTGCCCGGACCACGTGCGTTCCGGGCGATCGTGGCGACAGTACACGACCGTCGGGCCGGTACAGAACGCCCCTGAGGGACTGCTGGGATCAGTTACCCGATCGCGACCCCGACGAAACGCGCCCGTAACGCCGACGTCCCCCGGGGAGCCGGCCCGGGGGACGATCCGGGGATTTCGTGGTGGAGCGCTACACCCGTCGGTCCGGCTCAGCGATCGTGCACGGAAGGGTCACACCGTCGCCACCGGGGCTCACGGCTGCGGGGCCTCGTCGGCGTCGTCCTCGGCCATGCGGTCGGCGTCGCCGGGGAAGCACAGCGACGCCGCCTGGACCGTGTAGTTGCCGGAGTAGGCGTACGCACTGATCGAAGCGATCTGCTCACCGCCGCTCCCGAACACCGCCGGCCCGTCGTCCGGGTCACGGACGATGACCTTCAGCCCTTGCCCGCGCCAGTGCTCCGCCATCCGGGCGCCGTCCTCGGACGGGTTGCCCGCGAGCGAGCTCCCCGTGAGGTACCGCCACTGCGCTCCCTGCTCACCGTCGGACAGGACGCAGTCCTCGGCGTAGTCCGGGCCGGTACGCGGCTTCCAGTCCCCGCCCAGGAGTCGGGTTGCGTCATCCACTGCGTCGACCATCTGTTGCTTCGCGATCGCTGCATCCGGGTCGGACGCCGTTCGTCGGTCCGTTGCATCGGGCGCGCTGGAGACGCAGCCACTCAGCAGTCCCGCGAGCGCGAGCAGGACGACGGTGCCGGAGGCGGAGCGGCGAGTCGTCCTCGAGGTGGTGCCGTTCATCGATCTCCGATCAAGGAGGGGAAGCGCTCGGATAGTTCCTGGTGACGCTCGATGGGAGGCTCAGGGATTCCGGGTGTCGCCGCATCGTTCCCGGCAACGATCCGTCCGTCGATCTCTGGCGGAAGCACCAGCGGACGGTCGCCACCTGCCGGACTACGACCCGCTGCTCTGCTCCTCCTCAATCTCGTCGGCACTCCCCGGGAAGCAGAGCGATTCGGCCTCCAAGGTGAAGTTCCCAGGGAACGCGTACAGATCGATCAGCGCGGTCGACGCTCCACCTCGTCCGACGACGAGCGGGCCGTCAGGATCCGCGACTCGTTGGACGGTCATGCGCGCGGACTGCCAGGACCTCGTGACCGTCGCAGCGTCGTTGTCCGGATTGCCACCTTCATCCGTCCTGGTGACCAGGTAGACCCAGTTGGCTCCTTCTCCGCCGTCGGGGAGTGTGCAGCTGTCGACGTAGTCCGGACCCTGCGTGGTGACCCACTCGCCCCCGAGCTCCGACGCGGTCCTGTCGACGAGCTCGGTCATTTTCCGCCGAGCAGTCTCGGGGTCCACCTGGGCCGCCCTTCCGTATCCGGATGGCGTCTCGCCTGCCGAAGGGTGTCGAGTGCATCCGCTGATGAGGATCAGCAGCGCAAGGGGTGTCAGGGCCACGCTCGTCAGGCGCCGCACAATCAGCTCGGCAGACATCCGTATCCTCTCGAGACTCTCCGGCGGCTCATACCTCGGCTCAGTCGACCTCGTCGACGTCGTCCTCGGCCATTCGGTCGGCGTCACCGGGGAAGCACAGCGACACGGCCTGGACCGTGGAGTTGCCGGAGACCGCGTAGAAGCTGATGGATGCGATCTTCCTGCTTCCCCCGCCGAACACCACTGGCCCGGTGCTCGTGTCGCGCACGGTCACGCTCATGCCCTGCGAACGCCAGTGGTTTGCCATCGCCGTGCCGTCTTCCTCCGGCCGCCCCTCGATCGTGCTCCCGGTCAGGTACCTCCAGTGCGCTCCGCGTTCCCCGTCGGGCAGCGTGCACCGCTCCGGTGCATCCGGTCCGGTGCGCGCTGTCCACTCCCCGCCGAGGAGCCCGGTGGCGTCGTCCACAGCGTCGACCATCTGTTGCTTCGCGGTCACTGCGTCCAAGGTCGGATCCGTTGCGCTTGCCGTTCTCGTCTCGACCACTCGGGACGCGCACCCGGTGCTCAATCCCGCGAGCGCGAGGACGACGACAAGGCTCGCGACGTCGAGCACCCTGATCCGGCACGGCCAGGACACCACGAACCCGAGATCGCGAGTCATTCGTCGGCCTGCTGCTCCTCGATCTCGTCTGCGTCGCCAGCGAAGCACATCGAGAGCGCTTGGATGCTGTAGTTGCCGGGGAAGGCGAAGAAACGGATCGTCTCGACGCGATCGCCGCCGCGAGCGACCATCGCCGGCCCCTTGGAGTCAGCGAGTCGGTCCACGGTCATACCGGCGGACCTCCAGACGTCGGAGGCAGCAGCAGCATCCGCCTCGGCGTCACCGGACTCTGCACGAGCAACTCGGTACACCCACCGGGCTCCTTCTTCGTCGCTCGACAGCTGGCAGCTCTCGACGTAGTCGGGAGACGTCCGCGTCTCCCACTCGCCGCCGAGGGCGGCCGTCGTCTGATCGACGATGTTGATCATCGTTCGCTTCGCAGTGTCTGCGTCCACGGAAGACGTCCTCTCGGTCGGTCGTATTGCATCACGCTGCTGCCCGGCACATCCGGCGGTTACGACGACGACTGCCAGTAGCGCCGCCGTCGCCGCGAGGGTGCGACAGGCAAGGTGTCGTGCGTTCATGTGCCTCCTCTTTCGTCGAACCGGGTCACTGAGTTCGCGTCCCGGTGAGCAACTCGTCCTGTGAGTTCCCGCGCCAACGCCCGTGAGCCGTCACCCGCCGATGCGACTGTCCCCTCCAGCTGCTCGATCTGGCGCTCCACATCGACGAGTCGCTGGTTCAGCACGAGGGCGTTCGCCGTGCTCCGCGCCCAGTACGGAACACCCTCGAGGTTCCCGAGTCGCGAGAGCACGTTCGTCGGCAGTCCGTCGAACACGCCGGCATCGGCTTTCGTCAGCCCGAGTGCGGCCCATCGCTCCGCGACCTCTGCCGCGGTCAGGTCGTCCGCGAACAGCCGTTGGAGGGCCGGTGCCGCCCCGCCCTGTCGCCGCGATGTCGAGGGCGACGTTCGACGGCGATCCCCCGCCGCCAGCGGCCTCGAAGGCGTCGGCGACCTTGCCGATCCAGCTCCGGTCCTCGTCGTTCTCGCGCACGTACCGTTCGAAGCCCGCCGGCATGCTCGCGCGGTCGACCGTGACCCAGGCGCAGGAGGACCGGAACGACGCCCATGCTGATCGCAAGTGCTCGGACTCGGCCGTCGCGGTCGTGTCGAGTCCGGAGGTCGTCGTGACGAAGGCCTGCAGCCTGCTCGGATCGGCAGAGCTCCTGCCACCACTCGCCCCGTCGCCGTAGCGCGCACGCTCGCGTCCCCGGAACTCGGCGTCGACCTCCGGCCGCGGTTCGGGTTCGGTCGACGGCTCGGGGTCGGTGAAGCTCTCCCACGCGTCGACGGCTGATCGACCTGCAGCACCGGCGAAGGCCTTGGCCGCGGTCGCCGCCCGCTTCCGGTCGGCGTCACGTGCCTTCCACTCCGCGTGGGCACGCTGCCGCTCCCGTTCACGCTCAGCAGCGGCGACCGCGGAGCCGATCTGGGAGGCGAGGTCGACCAGTACCCCCGCCAGCCGCGCCCGGTCCTCGGCCTCGATCACCGCGGCGCTCCGGAACCGCTCGGCGTACGAGCCCTCGAAGTCCTCGAGTCCCGGCTCGACCGCTCCGGAGCGAGCGCCAGCCTGCCCACGAAGCGTCTCGGCCGCCCGACGCGCCACCCGCGCCGCCGACCTCGCCTCGTCCGCGTCGAACGCGATGTCCCCCATGAGCACTCCCCCGAGTCGTTGCTGTTCCCCTCGACTGGAACATCACCGGACGACTGCGGCGCACGTCACGTCCATGACCGCAGTCGTGGACAGCGCGTCGGCACCAGCCGGTGCCGTCGCGTCAGAGCACGTCGCCCCGACCGCTGATCTTCAGCGCGTCCACAACGCCCTTCACCCGCTGCGCGTTCTCGCTCGTGGTCACGAGCAGCGCGTCCGGGGTGTCGACGACGACGATGTCCTCGACCCCGATGAGCGAGATGAGCCGCTGGCTGTGCGCCACGACGATGCCGCTCGACGAGTCGGCGAGGATCCGCGCGCCGTCGCCGAGCACGGCGAGGTTGTTCGCCCGCCCGCCGGACTGCAGCTTCGCGAGCGAAGCGAAGTCGCCCACGTCGTCCCAGTCGAAGTCGCCGGGCACGACGGCCATGCGACCGGCGGCCGCGGCCGGTTCGGCGACCGTGTAGTCGATCGCGATCTTCTCGAGTCCGGGCCAGATCGCGTCGACGACGGCTCCGCGTGACGAGGTGTCCCACGCCGCAGCGAGCTCCTCGATGCCGGCGAGCAGTTCGGGCTTGGTCCGGCCGATCTCGGCGAGCAGCACGTCGGCACGCGCGATGAACATGCCGGCGTTCCACAGGTACGAGCCGTCCTCCAGGTACGCGCGGGCGGTGTCCAGGTCCGGCTTCTCGACGAACGACCGCACCGCGTGCGCCGTCGAGGCGCCGTCGATGCCGAGCGCCTCGCCGTCGGCGTGGATGTAGCCGAAACCGATCGCCGGCTCGGTCGGGGTGATCCCGATCGTCGTGACGTACCCGGCCCGTGCGGCGGCGACGGCTTCGCGCACCGACCGTCGGAAGCCGCGGGCGTCACCGATGACGTGGTCGGCCGCGAACGACCCGATCACCACGTCGGGTTCGCGACGACGGAGGATCGCCGCGGCGAGGCCGATGGCGGCCGTCGAGTCCTTCGGCTCGCTCTCGAGCACGACGTTGTGGTCGGCGACGCCGGGCAGCTGCGCCTCGACGGCGGCTCGGTGCGCCCGACCGGTGACGACCATGATCCGCTGGTCCCCGGCGAGCGGTGCGAGACGGTCCCAGGTCTGCCGCAGGAGCGAGGTGCCGGAACCGGTCAGGTCGTGCAGGAACTTCGGCGCGTCCGCGCGCGAGAGCGGCCAGAGCCGGGAGCCGATGCCGCCGGCCGGGATGATCGCGTAGAAGTCCTCGAGTGCGTCTGCCACCCGCTCACCGTACCGGTGCGTCCGGACGCGACCTGGACGCCACCCGCACGATCGCCGCACGTCGCTTGCGGAACTCCGCACGCCGCGGGCGGCGGCGGTGCAGGACGGGCCGCGGGGTGCACGTCGGAGCCGCTCCGAGCCTCCCGACCGGCGCGGAGCGGGCAGGCCCCGCGACCCCCGCCGAGTTCACCGCCTGCGTGCCGGCCGTTCACCGGGACCGCCCCGGCCGGTCACGGCGCGCGCGGACCATGGGCAGCACCATGAGCGCACGCAGCGTGGAGCGCGGCACGTCCCAGCGGACCGTCGCCGTCGTGACCGAGAGCTTCCTGCCCACCCTCAACGGCGTGACCACCAGCGTCCTGGCGGTCCTCGACCACCTGGAGCGCCGTGGCCACCGCGCGGTCGTCATCGCGCCGGACACCCCGGGACTCGCGCAGTTCCGGTCGAAGACCCAGGTCGAGCGCTACCGCTCCTTCGACGTGCACCGGGTGCCCGCGGTCGCGTACCGGCAGTTCCCCGTGGCGCTCCCCCACCCGGTGCTGGACACGATCCTCGCCGCCTCCGGTGCCGACCTGCTGCACGCGGCGAGCCCGTTCCTGCTGGGCGGTCGCGCCATCACGGCGGCCGGGAGGCTCGGCATCCCCTCCGTCGCGGTCTTCCAGACCGACGTGGCCGGCTTCGCCCGACGCAACGGCCTGACCGCGACCGTCCCGCTGGTGCGGAGGATCCTCGGACGGATCCACGCCGGGGCGTCGCTCACGCTCGCCCCGTCGAGCGCGACCGCCTCGATGCTCGCCGAGGACGGTGTGCCGCGCGTCGCCCGCTGGGGCCGGGGGGTGGACACGGTGCTCTTCCACCCGGACCGTCGCCGGTCCGCGCACGTCCGTGCCGCACGTCGGAGGATCGCACCGGCCGGTGAGACGATCGTCGGCTACGTCGGGCGGCTCGCGCCGGAGAAGGAGGTCGAACGGCTCGCCGAGCTCGGCGGCGTCCCCGGCATCCGGCTCGTGGTGGCCGGCGGCGGGCCGTCGCGGGCGTACCTCGAGCGCCGGTTGCGCCACCTCGACGTGACCTTCACCGGTCCGCTGCGCGGCGAGGCCCTCGCCGACGCGTACGCGATGCTCGACGTCTTCGTGCACACCGGTCCGGCCGAGACCTTCGGGCAGACCCTGCAGGAGGCGCACGCGAGCGGCCTGCCCGTCGTCGCCCCCGCTGCCGGCGGTCCCGTCGACCTCGTCGCCCCGGGGCTCGACGGCGAACTGTACGACCCCGACGTGCCGCAGGGGCTCCGTCGTGCCGTGCTCGGACTCGTCCAGGACCCGGCGGCGGCCTCCCGCATGGGTTCGGCAGGACGGCTCCGTGTCGAGGGCACGACGTGGGAGGCGGTGGGCGACCAGCTCCTGGCGCACCACGAGACGGCCCGCACGATCGGCGCTCCGCCGGCCGCTCCTCGCAGCCTCCGTGTCGGGTGGGACGAGAACGTCAGCGCACGCGCATAGGATGGGTCGTGTTCCACACGAACACGAACGGCAAGGGCTCGCCGATCGGGCGAGCCCGTCCTATGGGAGGGCGAGCTCATGGCCGAGCAGACCGCAGGCGGGACGACGGTTGTCGAACCGCGCGTCACGATCGAGGCGCCCCGCGCCTCCCGGAAGCTCGAGGGGACCCTCTACCGCGGTTCCACGGGCATGTGGTCGTGGGTGCTGCACCGCATCACCGGTGTCGCGATCTACTTCTTCCTGCTCGTGCACGTCCTCGACACCGCGCTCGTGCGGCTGTCCCCCGAGGCCTACAACGCCGTCATCGGTACGTACAAGACGCCGATCATGAACCTCGGTGAGATCGCGCTCGTCATGGCGATCGTCTTCCACGCGCTCAACGGGCTGCGGATCATCCTGGTCGACTTCTGGTCGAAGGGCCCGAAGTACCAGCGCGCGATGTTCTGGATCGTGATGGTCGTGTGGGCCGTCCTCATCGCGGGGTTCCTCCCCCGCCAGCTCATGAACCTCGTCGCGGACTTCCAGTAGGCGAAGGGAAGGACACGCAGATGACCACGCAGACCGTCGAGGCGCCCCGTTCGGCCTCCGCAGCCCGCCGCACCACCAACTGGGAGAAGTGGGGGTGGATCTACATGCGCGCCTCGGGCGTCCTGCTCGTGGTGCTGATCTTCGGCCACCTCTTCGTGAACATGGTCGCCGGTGAGGGCGTCAAGCAGATCGATTTCGCCTTCGTCGCCGGCAAGTGGGCGAACCCCTTCTGGAAGATCTGGGACTCCCTGATGCTCGTCCTCGCCCTCGTGCACGGCTCGAACGGCATGCGGACGATCATCAACGACTACGTCGCCAAGCCCGGCGTGCGGAAGACCCTGCTGCTCGCGGTGCTCATCGCCTGCGTCGCGCTGATCGTGCTCGGCCTGCTCGTCTGCTGGACGTTCGACCCGTGCCCCGCCGGCGCCGCCGCAGCCGACCTGCCGTCGTTCTGCCCCGCGCAGTAGCAGCGCGGTCACGCCGGACCACGAGCACCGCGCAACGAGACCCACGGGCACGCCGCGACCACCCCGCCGGCGCGCTGACCCACCCTGAAAGGCCCCAGTGAGCGAGACCACCGTCCACCACCACCAGCACGACATCGTCATCATCGGCGCGGGCGGTGCCGGCATGCGTGCCGCCATCGAAGCCGGCCCGAAGGCGAAGACGGCCGTCATCTCGAAGCTGTACCCGACGCGCTCCCACACGGGCGCCGCCCAGGGCGGCATGGCCGCCGCCCTGGCGAACGTCGAGGAGGACTCGTGGGAGTGGCACACCTTCGACACGATCAAGGGCGGTGACTACCTGGTCGACCAGGACGCCGCCGAGATCCTGGCGAAGGAGGCGATCGACGCCGTCATCGACCTCGAGAACATGGGCCTGCCGTTCAACCGGACGCCCGAGGGCAAGATCGACCAGCGACGCTTCGGTGGCCACACCCGTGACCACGGCAAGTCCCCCGTCCGCCGGGCGTGCTACGCGGCGGACCGCACGGGACACATGATCCTGCAGACGCTGTTCCAGAACTGCGTGAAGCTCGGCGTCGAGTTCCACAACGAGTTCTACGCGCTCGACCTCGTCATGGTCGACGTCACGGGTGACGACGGGGTCACCCGGCAGCAGCCCGCCGGGGTCGTGGCGTACGAGCTCGCGACCGGTGAGCTGCACGTCTTCCACGCCAAGGCCGTCATCTTCGCGACCGGCGGCTTCGGCAAGATGTACAAGACCACCTCGAACGCGCACACGCTGACCGGCGACGGCGTCGGCATCGTGTGGCGCCAGGGCCTGCCGCTCGAGGACATGGAGTTCTTCCAGTTCCACCCGACCGGCCTCGCCGGCCTCGGCATCCTGCTCACCGAGGGCGCCCGCGGTGAGGGCGCGATCCTCCGCAACGCCTCGGGTGAGCGCTTCATGGAGCGGTACGCGCCGACGATCAAGGACCTGGCGCCCCGCGACATCGTCGCCCGCTGCATGGTGCAGGAGGTGGCGGAGGGACGCGGTGCCGGCCCGAACAAGGACTACGTGCTGCTCGACTGCACCCACCTCGGGGCCGAGGTGCTGGAGACGAAGCTGCCGGACATCACCGAGTTCGCCCGCACCTACCTCGGCGTCGACCCGGTCGTCGAGCCGGTGCCCGTCATGCCGACCGCGCACTACGCGATGGGCGGGATCCCGACGAACACCAACGCCGAGGTCCTGTACGACAACACCACGGTCGTCCCCGGGCTCTACGCCGCCGGCGAGTGCGCCTGCGTGTCCGTGCACGGCTCGAACCGCCTCGGCACGAACTCGCTGCTCGACATCAACGTCTTCGGCAAGCGCTCCGGCAACAACGCCGCCGAGTGGGTGCAGACCGCCGAGTTCCTCCCCCTGCCGGAGGACCCGGCGGCCGGTGTCCGCGGCATGCTCGACCAGCTCCGTGCCTCCACCGGGACCGAGCGCATCGCCGTCCTGCGCAAGGAGCTGCAGGACGAGATGGACAAGAACGCGCAGGTGTTCCGCACCGACGAGTCCCTCGCGAAGATGACCGAGACGATCCACCAGCTGCGCGAGCGGTACCTGAACGTGGCCGTGCAGGACAAGGGCAAGCGGTTCAACACCGACCTGCTCGAGGCCGTCGAGCTCGGCTTCCTGCTCGACCTGGCCGAGGTCGTCGTCTTCTCCGCGCGGAACCGCAAGGAGAGCCGCGGCGGTCACATGCGCGACGACTACCCGAAGCGCGACGACGAGAACTACATGCAGCACACCATGGCGTACCTGACGGGCGACCCGCACTCGTCACTCGCCGACGACCACATCACGCTCGACTGGAAGCCCGTCGTCGTGACGCGGTACGAGCCGATGGAGAGGAAGTACTGATGACCGACACCCTGGTCTCCGACAGCCCGCGCACCGACACCGTGCAGAGCGCCCCTCCCGGATCGTTCCCGGTCACGATCATCGTGCGCCGGTTCGACCCGGACGTCGACGACGAGCCGCGCTGGCAGGACTTCGACGTGATGATGCTCCCGACGGACCGCATCCTCGACGCGCTGCACCAGATCAAGTGGGAGCAGGACGGATCGCTGACCTTCCGCCGCTCCTGCGCGCACGGCGTGTGCGGATCGGACGCGATGCGCATCAACGGTCGCAACCGTCTGGCCTGCAAGACCCTGATCAAGGACCTGGACGTGTCGAAGCCGATCTACGTCGAGGCGATCAAGGGCCTGCCGCTCGAGAAGGACCTGGTCGTGGACATGGAGCCGTTCTTCCAGTCCTACCGCGAGGTCCAGCCGTTCCTGCAGGCGTCCAGCAAGCCGGAGAAGGGCAAGGAGCGCGTGCAGTCGGTCGCCGACCGTGCCCGGTTCGACGACACCACGAAGTGCATCCTCTGCGCCGCGTGCACCTCGTCGTGCCCGGTCTTCTGGACCGACGGGCAGTACTTCGGTCCGGCGGCGATCGTGAACGCGCACCGGTTCATCTTCGACTCCCGCGACGACGCCTCGAACGTGCGGCTCGACATCCTCAACGACAAGGAGGGCGTGTGGCGCTGCCGCACGACCTTCAACTGCACCGACGCCTGCCCGCGCGGCATCCAGGTGACGAAGGCGATCTCCGAGGTCAAGCAGGCGATCATGCGCGGCGGCGCGTGATCCGCCCGTCCGCCGGACGTGCGGCGGTGTCTCGGCGAACAGCACGGTCGCGGCCGGTAGGCTCGCGCCCATGACGTTCGCGGAGACCCGCCCCATCCTCGACCAGCTCGGCTACACGACCCGCTACGTGCAGCTCCCCGGAGAGGCGCTCACCGAGCCTCCCGTCGAGGGCGCGCTCCGCATCGTCCCGACCGAGACGCGCGGAGACTTCGCGCTCGAGGTCGTCGACTACGGCACCGCGCGACGCCTCGCCGCCGCCCGTGGTGAGGAGGACGCGGTGGAGATGCTCCGCCGGTTCCTCAACCGTGCGTTCCCGGCACCGCGGGACATCCCCCGCCACGAGCTCGACGGGCTCCGTGACCGTGCCGCGTCGACGTACCCGCAGCTCGCGCAGCAGGTCGCGCAGTCCGGCCCGGACGGCCTGACGATCCAGATCCCGGCCGGCGTGCCGGTCGACCGTGTCGGCGGACCGGACGGGTACCTGCTGCACCCGCTCGACACCCCGCTCCCCCAGCGCTCGCTGCCGCCGCACGTGGCCGCGGCACCCGAGGTGCACCGCTACGTCGTCGACCGCCCGTTCCTGGTCACGGTCACGTTCGTACAGCCCTGGTTCGACCAGCCGGGAGGCGCGCTCCGCTTCCGTACGGCAGATCCGTCCGTCACGGTGCGCGACCTGGTCGTGGACGGTTCGCTGGTCCGCCTCCGCGTGGTCTGATCCGCCCCGAGCACGCAGAACGGCCCGCCCCACAGGGGCGGGCCGTTCTGCGTCGTCAGGTGCGTGACGCGGTTCAGTAGCCGCTGGACATGCCGGCGCTGCCCGCGGCCACGATCACGACGATGATCGAGATGACCGAGAACAGCAGCGAGATCGCCGAGATGATGACGCCGGCGAGCGCCAGCCCCCGGCCGCGCTCGCCCGTGCGCTTGACCTGCCCGAGAGCGATGATGCTCACCACCAGACCGGCGATGTTCACCACGAAGGCGAGGATGAAGCCGACGATGGCGAGGACGTTGTAGCGGTCCGTGGCCGGGGCGGCGGGCTGGTACGGCTGGGCGTTGGTCATGGGGTCCCCCTCGGGAGCTGTGTGTGCTGTACTGCAGGCCGGTCCGGGTGGCCGGTCACCACCAACATATCGGTAGCCAGCCGCGGCGTCCGGGACACCACGAGCGGCCCACTCGGACGGAGCGCACGCCGTGCTCCGTCCCTCAGCCTCTCGGCCCCGTGCCGTCGTCCACGAACGGTGTTCCCACACCCCGGAGCCGCTCGTCCGGACGGTCGTACTGCGCGCCGGCGGGGTTCGACTCCAGGACGCCGAACACGATGCTGGCGATGCCGGTCACGAGTGAGATGAGCCAGAACGGTCCTGCCAGGTTCGCGTCGTGCACGCGACGCCAGCCCAGGGCGAAGGTCGGGACGATCGTCGCGAGCCACCACAGGACGAACAGGCCGAGGAACAGGACGCCGACGACGGGGAACGAACCGTTGGACGACGACCGGCCGTACTCGTCGACAGTGGTGGACGAGGCCACCCACGCGATCATGCCGGCGGTGTACCCACCGACCAGGATCACCGTGACAATCGCGTTGGCGAGGATCCAGTACCAGAACTCGCTCCGGCTGGCGCGGCCGTCGAACCGGGCGTACTTCTTCCAGAACCGCGTGAACGCGTCGAGGAACCCGACGCCGTACCAGGGCGCCCAGAGGGGCGGTGCGCCGCTGGCGTCGCGCGGGATCGGCGCGGTCGGGACGAACTGCGGGTACGGCTGCTGCTGCGCGTCCGGCTGCTGCTGCCCGTACGGCTGCCCATGCTGCTGTGACTGCTGGTCTGGGGTGCCGGGGTGCTCCGGCTGCCCCCACAGCGGCGTCTGGTCGTTCGTCATCGTCCGCTCTCCGGTCGGTCGTACCGCGCACCCTCCGGATTGGACGGCAGCAGCCCGAACACGATCCCGACGATGCCGACGACGAGCGCGATGAGGTACAACGCACCGGGCAGGTTGGCATCGTGCAGCCGGCGCCAGCCCAGTGCGAGCGTCGGCACGATCGTCGCGAGCCACCAGAGCGCCGGCAGAGCGCCGGCAGCGTCATGAGCACCCAGAAGAGCGGACTCGGTGCGTTCGAGGTCCGGTAGACCTGACCGTCGCCGAAGTCGACGGTGTCGTACTGGATGGTCGAGAAGCGGTGGACGAGCGCGATGGTCACGAGGATGACCGGCACCACTGTCACGACCAGGTAGGCCCACCAGTACTCGCTGCGGCTCGCCCGTCCGGAGAACGTCGCGTACTTGCCGAAGAAGCGGCCGAGCGCCTGCCCGAAGGACGCTCCGTACCGCGGCGCCCAGCGCGGTGGTTCCCCGCCCGCCGGAGGGTGCGGCTGCTGCGGCGCGCTCGGGTAGGGCTGGCTGGACTGGATGTGGTCGCTCACGTGTTCCCCCTCGTGGTCTCGGTCGTGCGACGTACGCCACGAGTCAACCAGAACCGGGGCGGATCACGGCAGCAGCGCGAGCTTCCCTCCCGGGTGCTGCGACTCCAGGACCTCGGCGGCGACCTTCGCCTCGGACAAGGGGTACGTGCGCGCCACGGGCACCTCGAGCTGCCCCGCCGCCGCGAGGTCGATCAGCCGCTGCCGCACGGAGTCGCGGAAGGCCTGGCTCTCGGGCTGACTGCCGCCGACCGCAGGGAAGCCGTCCTGCTGCGCGCGGCCGAAGGCCGCGATCGTGACGATGCGCGAGCGGTCGGCCACGAGTGCCAGCGAGACGTCGACCGCCTCGTCCGTGCCGACGCAGTCCAGGGCCACGTCGATGCCGGAGGGTGCGAGGTCACGGATGCGCGCCTCCAGACCGTCGCCGTACGCGACCCACTCGCCGCCGAAGTGACGGACGGTCTCGGCGTTGCGCTCGGAGGCGGTGCCGATCACACGGGTGCCGAGCGGGCGGAGCAGCTGGAGGACGGCGACGCCGACCGCACCGGAGGCCCCGTGCACCAGGACCGTGTCACGCCCCTCGGCGCGGGTCACGCGGATCATGTCGGCGGCGGTCGTGCCGGCGAGCAACAGGTTCGCCGCCTGCGGGTGGTCGAGGGAAGTGGGCTTGGCGAAGACGTCCGCGGCCGGAACGGTGATGCGCTCGGCCCAGCCGCCCTCGACGCGGAAGGCGAGGACCTCGTCGCCGACCGCTCCCCCGCCGGAGGCGATCTCGGTGTCCGGGCCGATCGCGCTGATCACGCCGGACACCTCGTACCCGACCGGGATCGGCAGGTCGGCGGGGTCGCCCTGCCGGGTGTGCTTCGTGTCGGCGGGGTTCATGCCGGCGGCGCGGACGTCGATCGTGACCTGTCCGCCGTCGGGCGCGGGCACCTGGGTGTCGACGTACTCGAGGACCTCGCTGCCGCCGAACCGTGAGGCGACCCAGTGCTTCGTCATGGGGTGGACGGTACGCCGTCGGCGGCGCCGGTCCCCAGGTCGGGCCAGCACCGCGGCGCGACGCCGGCCGCTCGTCGAGACGCCCCTTGGTCGGCGAGACACCGCGATATCTGACCGCGTCTCGCCGGGAGCGCGGCGTCTCGAGGGCGGCCCGCCCCCACAACGGACGGGAGGCGCGGTGCCAACCGGCACCGCGCCTCCCGTCCGTCCTCTGGTCGCGTCAGCTGCGGGCTGCGCGCACCCGGTCGGCGAACGCCGCGTGCAGCGGGTGCTCCGCACCCAGCCCGGTGATCTCGGTCGCCACGTCGGCGTCCGACCGGTCGGAACGCAGCAGCTGCTGCAGCTCCACGCTCTGCTCGTCGTCCACGACGTCGAAGCGCAGCGCGGCACCCATCGCGTCGAGCAGCGCGGTCGGCTCGGTGCCGTCCTCGGCGAGGGCGGCGGCCGGCGAGACGAAGCGCTCGTCGCGCGACAGCTTCCGCAGCGGCTGACGACCGACGCGGGTCACCGTGTCGGGCAGGTGCGGGTTCTCGAACCGGCCGATGATCGCCTGCACGTACGAGCGGTGCACCTCGGGGTCGAGCTCGTGGCGACGGACGAGCAGGTCGCTCGTCTCGGCGAGCACCGACTCGAGCTCGGACCGCACGGCAGGGATCGCGATGGCGTCCGAGATCTTGTCCGCCCCGGCGAGGAAGCCGTGGTACGCGACGGTCGCGTGCCCGGTGTTCACCGTGAACAGCTTGCGCTCGATCGAGGCGGCGAGGCCGTCGACGTAGTGCGCACCGGGGATCTCCGGCTCGTTCCCGCCGAACGGGGTGCGGTCGATGGCCCACTCGTAGTAGGTCTCGACGGTGACGTCGAGACCGGCACCCTCGGGCTGGGCCGGGACGATCCGGTCGACCGCGGTGTTCGCGAAGACCGCCTTGGCGAGCGCCGCGTCGCGGTCCTCGGCGGGCAGGGCGTCGACGATGAACTCGCGGAGCCGGTCGGTGGCGTTGATGGCGTTCTCGCACGCCATGACCGCGAGCGGCGCGGCGTCGGCGTCACGCTGCCGGAGCGCGGCCGCGATGACCGGGGCGATGAACTTCAGGACCGTCGGACCGACGGCGCACGTGACGACGTCGGCGGCGGCGACCTCGGCGATCACGCCGGCCTCGTCCTGCGCGCTGTTCACGGCACGGAAGCCCGTGACCTCGTGGTCCTGCGCGCCGGCGCCGACCTCGTGCACCGTGTACGAGTCGGCGGCCGAGAGCGCGTCGATGAGCGGGGCGGCGACGTCGGCGAAGACGACCTCGTAGCCGGCTTCGTGGAGCAGGAGCCCGACGAAGCCGCGCCCGATGTTGCCGGCGCCGAAGTGGACGGCGGTCCCGGTCACTCGTTGACCTCGCCGAGGATCGACAGGATCGCGGCGGTGTCCGCCGCGTCGGTGAGCTTCTGGACCTCGTCCTCGTCGGAGAACACGATCGCGATCTTCGACAGGATGTCGAGGTGCTCGTTGTTCACGCCGGCGATGCCGACGACGAAGCGCACGGGGTTGCCGTCCCAGTCGATGGGCGTGGCGTAGCGGATGAACGACAGCGCCGAGGACTTGATGGCGTCCTTCGCGTCGTTGGTGCCGTGCGGGATCGCGAGGAAGTTCCCCATGTAGGTGGAGACGCTCTTCTCGCGCTCGAGCATGGCCGGGTAGTAGTCCGCCGTGACCGCGCCTGCAGCCTCGAGGATCTCGGCCGCCTCCTTCATCGCCTCCGACTTGGTCGGGGCGGTGTCCTCGGTGTGGATGCGGATCTGGCTCTCCTGCAGGACGGGCATCGGGGGTTCTCCTTGCTGATCGAGGACGTGGTGGAGGGGGCGGACCGTGGTCCACCCCCTCCGATACTGCACTTCGTTACTGGTTCTTGAGCTGGTCGACGACCTGGTCGTACTGCGGCGCGTTCATGAAGTTGCCGACCGACACGTGCTGCGCGTTCGGGTTCTTCTGCCGTGCGCGGTCCGTCAGCTCCTCCTGCGTGATGATCAGGTCCTCGGTGCCGTCGAGGTTCGCGATCGCCTTGTTGACGACCGTGACGCCCTCGATGCCCGCCTTCTTGACCTTGTTGCGCAGGACACTGGCGCCCATGGCGCTCGAGCCCATGCCGGCGTCGCAGGCGAAGACGACGTTCTCGACGCGCGTCGCCGTGGCGGTGCCGGAACCGACCCCGCCGAGCGAGGCCTCGGCCTCCTCCTCGTTGGCCGGGGAGTTGTTGCCGAGCAGGCCGGCGGTCGCGGCGTTGGCCTCGCGGCCCTTGTTCGCCTGGAGCTTCGCCATCGCGGCGGTCATGTCGCCACCGCCGTTCGCCAGGTCACGCTTGCGGCTGGCGAGCAGGAAGAAGGACGCCACCGCGAACGAGACCGCAGCGGACAGGATCACCGAGAGGATGACGCCGACGTAGCTGTCCTTCGCCGTCGCGGTGAGCACCGCGAAGATCGACCCCGGGGAGGCCGGGGCGACGAGGCCGGACTGGAACGCCACGTTCGTCGCGACGCCGGTGGCACCACCGAGGATGACCGCGAGGAACAGGACCGGCTTCTGCAGCACGTACGGGAAGTAGATCTCGTGGATGCCGCCGAAGAACTGGATGAGGATCGCGCCCGGCGCGGTCGAGCGGGCGATGCCGACACCGAAGAAGGTGAAGGCGAGCAGGATGCCGAGACCCGGGCCGGGGTTCGCCTCGAGCAGGAACAGGATGGACTTGCCCGACTCCTCGACCTGCTGCGCGCCGAGCTGCGAGAGCACGCCGTGGTTGATGGCGTTGTTGAGGAAGAACACCTTCGCCGGCTCGATGATGACGCTGGCGAGCGGCAGGAGCGAGTTGTTGACGAGGAACTCCACCGCGACGCCGAGGCCCTCGGCGATGGCCTTGAAGACCGGGGCGAGCCAGAAGAACCCGGCCAGCGCCAGACCGAAGCCGAGGATACCGGCCGAGTAGTTGTTGACGAGCATCTCGAAGCCGGGCTTGATCTTGCCGTCCCAGATGCGGTCGAGCTGCTTGATGAGGTAGGCGCCGAGCGGGCCGCAGATCATCGCACCGAGGATCATCACGGTGCCGGCGGCGCCGAGGATGACGCCCATGGCCATGATCGCGCCGACGACCGCACCGCGGGTCTCGTAGACCATCCGGCCGCCCTGGAACGCGATCGCGAGCGGGATGAGGTAGGTCAGGATCGGGCCGACGAGACCGACGTTCGCCACGCCGTCCGTCTCGCCGAAGCCGCCGAGGATGCCCACGGGCGTCCAGCCGGTCTCGATGAAGAAGGCGGTGATGAGGCCCCACGCGATGAAGATCGCGATGTTGGGCATCACCATGCCGGAGAGGAACGTGCCGAACTTCTGGACGGCGACGCGTGCGCCGCCCCGCGACTTCGCGGGAGCGTCGGGCGCTGCAACGGACGACGTTGTCATGTGCCTGGCTTTCTGTGAGTGCTGCAGTGGTGGAGGGGGTGTTCGGTGCTGCTGTGGTGCTGGTGGGTTGGGTGCTGCTGTGGTGCTGCGGCTAGGCGGCGTGCGCAGCTGCCGCGGCGGTCTTGGCAGCCGCCGCGGTGCTCGCGGCGAGTGCCGCCTTCGCCATCTCGCGGGCCTGCTCGAGCGTGTGCTGGCCGAGTTCGGCGCGCACGTCGGCGAGGGCCGCGGGGGTCATGGACAGGGTGGTGGCGCCGAGGCCGACGAGCACGACGGCGAGCAGCGGGTCGGCCGCGGCCTCGCCGCAGATGCCGACGGCCTTGCCCGCCTCGGCTCCGGCCGCGCCGAGCTGGGCGACGAGGCGCAGGACGGCGGGGTGCCACGGGTCCTGGTACGACGCGACGGTCCCGAGCATGCGGTCGGCGGCCATCGTGTACTGGGTCAGGTCGTTCGTGCCGATGGACACGAAGTCGGCGTTCGCGAAGACCTGTTCGGCCATGAGCGCGAGCGAGGGCACCTCGGCCATGACGCCGGCGGTGCGGATGCCGAGTTCGCGGGCCAGGGTGACGAAGTACTCGGTCTCCTCGGCGTCGGCGACCATCGGGGCCATCACCCAGAGGTCGGCCTCGGTCGCGGCGTCCGCCTGCGCGAGCGCCGTGAGCTGGTCGCGCAGGACCTCCTCGTGGTTGCGGAGGGCCCGCAGACCGCGACGGCCGAGCGCCGGGTTCTCCTCGTCCTTGTCGGTGAGGAACGGCAGCGGCTTGTCGGCACCGGCGTCGAGGGCCCGCACGACGACCTTCTTGCCGGGGAAGGCCTCGAGCAGCTGGCGGTACGACTCGGTCTGCTGCTCGACGGTGGGTGCCGTGGGCGAGTCGAGGAAGAGGAACTCGGTGCGGAAGAGCCCCACGCCCTCCGCACCGAGAGCAACGGCGCCCGCGGCGTCGGCGGGGCTGCCGAGGTTCGCGAGCAGCGGGACGGTGTGGCCGTCGGCGAGCGCGCCGGCGGTGAGCGGCGCCGCTGCGGCGGCGAGGCGCTCGGCGATGCGACGCTCCACGTCGGCGACGAGCTCGGCCGAGGGGTCCGTGACGACGGTGCCCGCGGCTGCGTCGACGACGACGACGGTGCCGTCGGCGAGGTCGTCCGCGCCGGTGACACCGACGATCGCGGTGATGCCCTTGGCGCGGGCGAGGATCGCGGTGTGCGAGGTGGGGCCGCCGTCGCGGGTGATGAGCGCGAGCACCTTGTCGAGGTCGAGCAGCGCGGTGTCCGCCGGGGCGAGGTCACGCGCGACGAGCACGAACGGGGTGGCCGATTCGGGCACGCCCGGCACGGGGACGCCGCGGAGCTTCGCGATGATGCGCTGGGCCACGTCGTCGAGGTCGGCGGCGCGCTCCCCCATGTAGCCGCCCATGCCGACGAGCAGGTCGCGGAACTGGTTGAACGCCTCGAACACCGCGCGCTCGGCGTTGGTGCCGCCGTCGATGCGGGCGTGCACGTCGTCGAGGAGGGTCGGGTCCTTCGCCATGAGCGCCTGGGCCTCGAGCACAGCCTGGGCGTCGCCGCCGGCGAGCTGCCCGCGCGCGGTGAGGTCCTGCGCCACCGCGGCCAGCGCCTCGGCCACCGCCTGCTTCGCCTCGTCCGCCGTGCCGGTCAGCGCGTCCTTCGACGGCTCACCGAGCGGGTCCGCCATGCGGAGCACGGGGCCGTTGGCGACGCCACGGCCGACGCCGGTGCCGAGCAGTTCGGACATTCGAGACTCCTTCATCTCCACGCGCTGACGGTGGGGGTGGTTCGTTCGGTGCGCAGCGGCACGGACGGACCACGCCCGTGCGGCTTGGCAGCACCATACCCCGATCCGCGTTGACAAACAAACACATCCGGGGATAAAAATGCAGAAACAGATGCCCGTTTGCGTCTGACGGACCAACTGATCCGGACAGATCCGCCGCGATCGCGCCCGAGCATGTCCGTTCTGCCCCGACCGCCCCGACCCGGTCCGACCCGAGACGACGAGGTCCGATGTACGCACCAGAGCGCCACCAGCGCATCGTCGAGCGTGCCCGCGCGCAGGGCCGCGTCGACGTCAAGGACCTCGCCGAGCTCCTCGAGGTGACCCCGGAGACCATCCGTCGCGACCTGACGAGCCTCGAACGCCGCGGTCTCGTCCGACGGGCGCACGGTGGCGCGATCCCCGTTGAGCGCATCACGCTGCACCCCGGCGTCGGCGACCGCGGTGGCATCAACCAGGCGGAGAAGATGGTGATCGCCGAGGCCGCGCTGGCCGAGCTGCCGGAGAACGGCTCGGTCATGATCGACGCGGGGACCTCGACGATCTGCCTGGCCGAGATGCTCCCCACCGACCGCGGCCTGACCGTCGTGACCCACTCACTGCCCGTGGCCATGGCCGTCGCCAACCGTGCCGGCATCGACCTGCACCTGCTCGGTGGCAACATCCGGAGCGACTCGCTCGCCGGGGTCGGTACGTGGACGCACCAGCTCATCGGCATGGTCAGTGTCGACGTCGCCTTCCTCAGCATCAACGGCATCACACCGGAGCGCGGCCTGACGACGCACAACATGGCCGAGGCCGCCGTGAAGAGCGCGATGATCAAGTCCGCGCGCCGGAGCATCCTGCTCGCCGACCACACGAAGTTCGGTCGCGAGGAGTTCGGACGCGTCGCGCCGCTCGCCGCGATCGACACGATCATCACCGACCCCGGCGTCAACGCCGACCTCGTGCGCGAGGTCGAGGCCGCCGGCACCGAGGTCCTCTGGCCCGGTCGCGACTGACCGCCGCCGTCCCCGGAACCGCCCACCACGCGCTCGCTAGCATGAGCGCACCACCCGTCGACAGGAGTCCATCGATGTCCGAAGCCACCCGCACCGTCACCGTCGCCAGCGCGTCCGGTCTGCACGCCCGCCCCGCGTCCCTCTTCGTCCAGACCGTCACGGCGTCCGGCCACCAGGTGACGATCGCCAAGGGTGACAAGTCCGGCAACGCGGGCAGCATCCTCGCGCTCCTCGGGCTCGGCATCGAGAACGGCGACGAGGTCACGCTGACGGTGAGCGGCGACGACGCCGAGACGACCGCCGACAGCCTGGTCGAGTTCCTGCAGACGGACCACGACGCGGCCTGAGCGCACCGGTCGCGTCGCGCGACCCGCTGACGGACGGGCGCGGCCCGCTCAGCGGTGACGCGCCAGCATCACGCGGGCCGCGCCGACCGAGCCTGCGAGGGAGGGGTGCCAGCTGGCACCGTGCCTCCCGTCCGTCGTAGCGGGCGGCCACGGCCGTCGTGGAGCAGAAGACGTCGGGCCGCCGGCCCGCACCCGACAGTTGCTGCTCCACCGACCTCGGAACAGCACGGCACTGCCGCGTCGGACCCGTCGGCGAGCGTCGGTAGGGTGGTCGGCATGACACGCCTGCGCCTCGCATCCGTCAACGTGAACGGCGTCCGCGCCGCGTTCCGGAAGGGCATGGGCGACTGGCTCGACACCCGCGACGTCGACGTGCTGGCCCTGCAGGAGGTGCGTGCCTCGACCGACGACCTGGCCGGGCTGCTCGGCGACGAGTGGGACATCGTGCACGACCCCGCGACGGCGAAGGGCCGCGCGGGGGTCGCGATCGCCTCGCGGCACCGCGCGCACATCCACCGCGTCGAGCTCGGGCCGTCCGACTTCGACTCGGCCGGCCGCTGGATCGAAGCCGACTACGAGCTCGACGGCACCACCGTCACGGTCGTGTCCTGCTACGTCCACTCGGGCGAGGTCGACACCCCAAAGCAGGACGAGAAGTGGAAGTTCCTCGACGCGATGACCGAGCGGCTGCCCGCCCTCCGCGCGCACAACCCGCTCGCGGTCGTCGTCGGCGACCTGAACGTCGGGCACGACCAGCGCGACATCAAGAACTGGAAGGGCAACGTCAAGCGCGCGGGCTTCCTGCCGCGCGAGCGTGCCTACTTCTCGCGGTTCTTCGGTGCCGACGGCGAGCAGGTCGAGGGCGCGGACGGGTCGACCGGACCGGGCCTCGGCTGGGTCGACGTCGGGCGTGACCAGGCCGGTGACGTCGACGGCCCCTACACGTGGTGGTCGTGGCGCGGACAGGCCTTCGACAACGACACCGGCTGGCGCATCGACTACCAGGTCGCCACGCCGGAGCTCGCGGCCAAGGTCACGGAGTACACGGTCGACCGCGCCGCGGCCTACGACCAGCGATGGTCTGACCACGCCCCCGTGGTCGTCGACTACGAGCTCTGACCAGCCCTCCACCACACCGCACCGCACCGCACCGCACGACCAGGACACCACCATGACCAAGACGCGCATCTTCTCCGGCATCCAGCCCTCGGCCGGGTCCCTCCACCTCGGCAACTACGTCGGGGCGCTCATGCAGTGGCGCGACCTGCAGGACGACCACGACGCCATCTACTGCGTCGTCGACATGCACGCGATCACCTCGCCGCAGGACCCGTCCGAGCTCCGTGCGAGCACCCGGGCGACCGCCGCGCAGTACATCGCCTCCGGCATCGACCCGACCAAGTCGACGCTCTTCGTGCAGTCCCACGTCCCCGCGCACGCCGAGCTCGCCTGGGTGCTCAACACGCTGACCGGCTTCGGCGAGGCGAGCCGGATGACCCAGTTCAAGGACAAGTCGGCACGCCAGGGCGCCGAGGCGGCGTCGGTCGGGCTCTTCACGTACCCGATCCTCATGGCCGCGGACATCCTGCTCTACGACACCGCCGTCGTGCCGGTCGGTGACGACCAGCGGCAGCACGTCGAGCTGACGCGCGACCTGGCCACCCGGTTCAACTCGCGGTTCGGCGACACCTTCGTCGTGCCGAAGGCGCAGATCGGCACCGAGACCGCACGCATCTACGACCTGCAGGACCCGACGAGCAAGATGAGCAAGTCCGCGGCGTCCGACAACGGCCTCATCCGCCTGCTCGACGACCCGAAGCGCACCGCGAAGAAGATCCGCTCGGCCGTCACCGACACCGAGCGCGAGATCCGGGCGGACCGCCAGGCGAAGCCCGGTGTGACGAACCTGCTCGCGATCCTGTCGGCGTTCACGCGGACCCCGGTCGCGTCGCTCGAGGAGCAGTTCGTCGGGAAGGGCTACGGCGACCTCAAGGGCGCCGTGGCCGGCGCCGTCGTGGCCGAGCTCGAGCCGGTGCGCGCCCGGACGCTCGAGCTGCTCGACGACCCAGCCGAGCTCGACCGGCTGCTCGCCGTCGGGGCCGAGCGTGCCGAGTCGATCGCGCAGGCGACCCTCGCCCGCGTGTACGACCGGATCGGTTTCGTGCCCCGCGCCCGCGGCTGACCGTGCTCCCCGTCACGCTGTCGTCGGACCGGGTGCGGCTCGAGGTGCCCACCCGGTCCGACACGGCGGCCATCACCGAAGGGTGCCAGGACCCCGACGTCGTCCGGTGGACCACGGTCCCGACGCCGTACACGGAGCGCAACGCGCAGACCTTCGTCGACGCGCTGGTCGGACCGGGCTGGGCGTCGGACCGCGAGTACACGTGGGGCATCCGACGGACCGGCTCGAACTGGCTCGTCGGCGTCGTCTCCTTCCGCACCGAGCACCGCGACCTCGGCTTCTGGCTCGCGCCGTCCGCACGCGGCGAGGGCCTCGTGCACGACGCCGTCGAGCTCGTCGTCCGGTGGGCCTTCTCCCAGGGCGCCCCGGACGTGTCCTGGGAGTGCTACGAGGGCAACGTCGGCTCCGCCGCGGTGGCGCGAGCGGCGGGGTTCTCGTTCACCGGCACCGGCACCGCCCGCATCCCCGCGCGCGACGGCGGGCCGACGTCCGCCTGGACCGGGCGCCGCCGCGCCGACGGCGCCCCGGCGTCCGACCTGGACTGGCCGGCCGCGTCGTTCGCTGAGGGGGGACAGCACGGTGACGTGTCACCGACGCGCCGTCGGTAGTGTCGGAGCGTGACCAACAAGCCCGTCCCAGCAGCCCGCCCGGCAGAGGTCCGGGCGATGCGTCGTGCGCTCGAGCTCGCCGCGCTCGGACCTGCCGTCGGCGACCACGCCCGAGTCGGCGCCGTCGTCCTCTCCCCCACCGGTGCGGTCCTCGCCGAGGGTTGGCACAAGGGCGCCGGGACCCCGCACGCCGAGGTCGACGCGATGGCGAAGGTCCCCGCCGAGCAGCTCCGCGGCGCCACGGCGGTCGTGACCCTCGAGCCCTGCAACCACGTCGGCCGCACGGGCCCCTGCGCGGTCGCACTCGTCGAGGCCGGCGTGGGACGGGTCGTCTACGCCGTCGACGACCCCGGCGAGCACGCGCACGGCGGGGCCGACCGGCTCCGGGCGGCTGGTGTCGACGTCGTGTCCGGGGTGCTCGCCGACGAGGCCGAGGCGTTCCTCGAACGATGGCTGCTGTCCGTCCGGGCCGGGCGGCCCTGGGTGACCGTGAAGTGGGCGTCGAGCCTCGACGGTCGCGCGGCCGCCGCGGACGGCACGAGCAGGTGGATCACCGGTGCCGCTGCCCGTCAGCACGTGCACGAGCAGCGGGCCGCGCACGACGCGATCCTGGTCGGCACCGGCACCGTCCTCGCCGACGACCCGAGTCTGACCGCGCGCGGTGACGCCGGCGAGCTGCTCGCCGACCAGCCGCTCCCCGTCGTCGTCGGCGACCGCCCCGTCCCCGACGCCGCCGCCGTCCGACGGCACCCGCGCGGGGTCCTCACGCTGCCCGGGCACGACCTCGCCGCGTCCCTGCGCACCCTCCGCGACCACGGCGTGCACTCCGTGTTCGTCGAGGGCGGCCCGACCGTCGCCTCCGCGCTCATCGCAGCCGGCCTGGTCGACGAGGTGCTGGTGTACCTCGCCCCCGTGCTGCTCGGCGGCCCCCGCGTCGCCATCGGGGACGTCGGCGTGGGAAGCATCGGCGAACGCCACCAGTTGGACGTAACATCGACCACCAGCCTGGGACCCGACCTCCTGGTCCGTGCCCGACCCCACCGCGCCCGGACCGGCACCGCCCGTCCCACCGACGGGGCGACGCCCACCGCTGCAGCAGCAGGAGCCGACCAGGCGCAGAACGACCGGAGCACCCCATGACCGACGCACTCACCTCCCCCACCCCGGGCAGCCCGGTCCAGTTCGAGGTCGCGACGAACGTCCCGACCACCCACGGCACCTTCGAGATGCGCGCCTACCGCGACCTCGTCACGAGCGCCGAGCACGTCGCGATCATCGCCGCGCTGCCCGACGGATCCATGCCGGGCGACGATGCCCTCGTGCGGGTGCACTCGGAGTGCCTGACCGGCGAGGCCTTCGGGTCGCTGAAGTGCGAGTGCGGGCCGCAGCTCGATGCGGCGCTCGACACCATCGCGGCCGAGGGCGGGGTCGTCGTGTACCTGCGCGGGCAGGAGGGTCGGGGCATCGGCCTCATCAACAAGCTCAAGGCGTACCGCCTGCAGGAGGACGGGCTCGACACGCTGGACGCGAACCTCGCGCTCGGGCTGCCGGCCGACTCCCGCGAGTACGGCGGCGCCGCGGGCATCCTGTCGGACCTCGGCATCTCCCGGGTGCGGCTGCTGTCGAACAACCCCGAGAAGCGCCGCCAGCTCGAGGACCACGGCATCGCGGTGTCGGCGCTCGTGCCGCTCGTCGTGGGCGTCTCGGCGCAGAACGCCGGCTACCTCGACACCAAGCGCGACCGCATGGGACATCAGCTGCCGGCGCACCTCGAGGCGGGCGCGGCCAGCTGACGGACCGTCCGCCGCACGCGGGCGGTGCCACGTGCCTCCCGGCTGATTTCCAGCTGAGCGACGGGTGTCGTAAGCTGTGGGTCCCGTCACGAGCGGTCCACCACCCACCGAACGCACCCGGTCCGAGCACGCGCCACCCCGCGCGACCGACCGGTGTCCGCAGCTTCGGCACACTGCCGCGCTCGATGAGAGCGCTCCCTCCGGAGTCCCCCGTACATGACCGCCGCACCGGCACCAGCCGCCACGAAGCCCACCGGCAACCCGCGCTCCCGCGTGATCGTCGCCAGCCTCGTCGGTACCTCCATCGAGTTCTACGACTTCTACGTCTACGCGACCGCCGCCGTCCTCGTCTTCCCCACCCTGTTCTTCCCCAACGAGGACCCGACGGCCTCGCAGCTGTCGTCGTTCGTCACCTTCGCGCTCGCGTTCTTCGCCCGGCCGGTGGGCTCGATCGTCTTCGGCCACTTCGGTGACCGCGTCGGCCGCAAGGCCACCCTCGTCGCATCGCTGCTGGTGATGGGCACGGCGACGTTCCTCATCGGCTGCCTGCCGACGTTCGACGCGATCGGCATCTGGGCGCCCGTGCTCCTCGCCGTGATGCGCTTCGCCCAGGGCGTCGGGCTCGGCGGCGAGTGGTCCGGCGCCGCCCTGCTGGCGACCGAGAACGCTCCGAAGGGCAAGCGCGGCGTGTTCGGCTCGATGCCGCAGCTGGGCGCCCCGATCGGCTTCCTGCTCGCCAACGGCCTGTTCATCGCGATCAACGCGGCCATGCCCGCCGGCGCGGACGGCACCCCGAACGCCGACTTCCAGGCGTGGGGATGGCGCATCCCGTTCCTGCTCTCCGCGGTGCTCGTGCTCGTCGGGCTCTACGTGCGCTTCAAGCTCGTCGAGTCGACGGTGTTCCGCGGCGTGCAGGAGTCCGGTTCGGTCGCCAAGGTGCCGCTCGGCCGGGTGTTCCGCACCTCGTGGAAGGCGCTCATCGTCGGCACCTTCGGCATGGTCGCGACCTACGTGCTCTTCTACTTCATGACGACCTTCACGCTGTCCTACGGCACCACCGGGGCCGAGGCCGGTCCGCTCGTGCCGAAGGTCGGGCTCGGCTACAGCCGGGGCGAGTTCCTCACGCTGCTCATGATCGGCGTCGTGTTCTTCGGCATCTTCACGCCGATCGCCGGCTGGCTCGCGGACAAGTACGGCCGCCGTCGCACGCTCATCCCGACCACGATCGGCATCGCCCTGTTCGGCCTGACGTTCCAGTTCTGGTTCGCCGCGTCCACCGGTCCGATCACGGTCGTCACGTTCCTCATCGTCGGCCTGTCGCTGATGGGCCTGACCTTCGGGCCGATGGGCGCGCTCCTGCCCGAGCTGTTCCCGACCAACGTCCGGTACACGGGTTCCGCGATCGCGTACAACGTCGCGTCGATCCTCGGAGCGTCGCTCGCGCCGACGATCGCGCTGGCGCTGTGGCAGCCGGACGGCACGATCTTCCTGGTCGGCCTGTACCTGACGATCGCCGCGGTCGTGACGTTCGTCGCGCTGCTGTTCGTGCGCGAGACGAAGAGCGCCGGCCTCGACGAGGCCGACGCCGCCGGATCGCCCGACGCCGCGCCGGCCGACGTGCGCGCCTGACGCCGCGCCACGGACGCGACCGCCGACGGACGGGAGGCACCGCACCAGCAGGTGCAGCGCCTCCCGTCCGTCCGTCGTCCACGCACCGCGCGGCCGGGTGACGGTGGGAGACTGGACGGTGGCCGCCGCGACCTCACGCACGGGCGGCAGGAACCAGGAACGATGAGCCTCCCCTTCGCACGCCCCAAGAAGACCGACGGCCCCCGCGCGAGCTTCGGTCGGTTGCTGACCTACCTGTTCGAGAACAAGCCGGCGATGGCCGTGATCATCGTCCTGAGCGTGCTCGGCGCCGGCGCCTCGCTCGCCCAGCCGTTGCTCGTCAACCAGGTCGTCACCGCCGTGCAGCACGGCGAGACGCTCTCGATCCTGGTCTGGGCGCTCGTCGTCCTCGTCATCGTGTCGGGGCTCCTCAACGGCATCCAGCACTTCCTGCTCCAGCGCGCCGGTGAGGGGGTCGTCCTCTCCACCCGCCGGAAGCTGATCGCCCGGATCCTCAACCTGCCGATCTCCGAGTTCGACACGCGCCGCACCGGTGACCTGGTCTCCCGCGTCGGCAGCGACACGACGCTGCTGCGTGCCGTGCTCACGCAGGGGCTCATCGAGTCGATCGGCGGAGCGCTCACGTTCGTCGGGGCGATCATCGCGATGGCGGTCATCGACCCGCTGCTCCTCGGCATCACGGTCGTCATCGTGCTCGTCGCGATCGTCGTCGTCGGCGGCCTCAGCCGGCGCATCCGCGTCGCGTCGAAGCGCGCGCAGGAGAAGGTCGGCGACCTGACCGCCGCGGTCGAGCGGGGCATCGGCGCGGTCCGCACCATCCGCGCAGCCGGCGCGACCGGCCGCGAGGTCGCCGAGGTCGACGCGCACGCCACCGAGGCCTACCGCCGCGGGCTCGACATCGCCAAGATGTCCGCGTTCGTCGTACCGGTCGCGAGCATCGTCATGCAGGTCGCCTTCATCGCCGTGCTCGGCGTCGGCGGGGCGCAGGTCGCCGCGGGCCAGATCACCATCGCGACGCTCATCACGTTCATCCTGCTGCTCTTCATGATGGTCATGCCGCTCGGGCAGGCACTCGGCGCCGCCGTCGCCGTCGCGCAGGCGCTCGGGGCCCTCGGCCGCATCGAGGAGATCCTGCACCTGCCGACCGAGGACCAGGACGACGACGCCGTCCGGGTCGCCGCCGCGACCGAGACCGACGACGCCATCGCCTTCGAGCACGTCACGTTCCGCTACGCGCGGGCTGCCGACGCCTCGGGGGCCGACGGCGCCGCGGGTGCTGCGGACGGTCCCGACCGGTCTGGAGGCACGGCTGCCGTCGACGGGGGCGCCCCGGCGGACGACGTGGTGCTGGACGACGTCTCGTTCCGGGTGCCGCGCGGCGCCCGGGTCGCGCTCGTCGGCCCCTCGGGGGCCGGCAAGTCGACGACGCTCGCTCTGATCGAGCGGTTCTACGACCCGACCTCCGGCGTGATCCGGCTCGGCGGCGTCGACGTCCGCGGGCTCGACCGTGCCGAGCTCCGCGCGCAGATCGGGTACGTCGAGCAGGACGCCCCCGTGCTCGCCGGTACGATCCGGGCGAACCTGCTGCTCGGCTCCCCCGACGCCTCCGAGGACGACTGTGTCCGGGTGCTCGAGGCGGTCAACCTCGGCGACGTCCTGCACCGCGACCCGCGCGGTCTCGACGCACAGGTCGGCGAGGACGGCGTGATGCTCTCCGGCGGTGAGCGGCAGCGGCTCGCGATCGCCCGGGCGCTGCTCGCCGCTCCCCCGATCCTGCTGCTCGACGAGTCGACGTCGTCACTCGACGGGGTGAACGAGCAGAAGATGCGTCTGGCGATCGACGCCGTCGCGTCAGACCGGACCCTGCTCGTCATCGCGCACCGGCTGTCCACCGTCGTGGACTCCGACGTGATCGTCGTGCTCGAGCACGGCCGGGTCATCGGGACGGGCACGCACTCCGAGCTCGTCCAGTCCACCCCGCTGTACCGGGACCTGGCGAAGCACCAGCTCCTGGTCTGACCGCGACAGGTCGGGCCGGCCCGTTCCGCGAAACGCAACGTGGGCGGATCCTCGCAGCGACATAGCGCTGCGAGGATCCGCCCACGTTGCGTCTTGCGGGGGTCAGGCGGTGAAGGGGTCCGGCGTCAGCACGTACACCGACTCCAGGTACTCCTCGAGGCCCTCGTGGGAGCCCTCGCGCCCGAGCCCGGAGGCCTTCACGCCGCCGAACGGGAACGCGGCGTTCGACACGACCCCCGTGTTGAGGCCGAGCATGCCCGTCTCCAGGCGCTCCGCGAGGCGCTGGCCGCGACGGAGGTCCGTCGTGAAGGCGTAGGCGACGAGCCCGTACTCGGTGTCGTTGGCGAGCCGGATGCCATCGTCCTCGGTGGCGAACCGGGTGATCGACACCACGGGCCCGAAGATCTCCGTCGTCAGGATGTCCGACCCGGGCTGCACCTCGTCGAGCACCGTCGGCGCGTAGTACGTGCCCGGACGGTCGACGCGCTCCCCGCCGGTGACCAGGCGGGCGCCCCGCTCGACGGCGTCGTCGACGAGCCCGGCGGCCTTGTCCACGGCGCGGTCGTCGATGAGCGGACCGAGCGTCGTGCCCTCCTCGGTGCCGCGTCCCACCCGGAGTTCCTCGACCTTCGCGCTGAGGGCCGCCGTGAACGCGTCCGCGATCCCCTCCTGCACGAAGAAACGGTTCGCCGCCGTGCATGCCTCGCCGACGTTCCGGAACTTCGCCTGCATGGCCGCGGCGACCGCCTCGTCCAGGTCGGCGTCGTCGAACACGAGCAGCGGGGCGTTCCCGCCGAGCTCCATGCTCGTCCTGAGGACGTTGTCCGCCGCCTGCTTGAGGAGCGCCGAGCCGACGGGCGTCGACCCGGTGAAGGTGAGCTTGCGCAGGCGTCGGTCGGCGATGATCGGCTCCGAGAGCGCCTTGGCGTCGGACGAGGGCACGACGTTGAGCACGCCGTCGGGCAGTCCGGCGCGGCGGAACAGGTCGACGAGGAAGAGCGTCGTCAGCGGGGTGAGGTCCGCCGGCTTGAGCACCACGGTGCACCCGGCGGCGAGTGCGGGTCCGATCTTGCGGGTGGCCATCGCGAGCGGGAAGTTCCACGGTGTGATCGCGTACACCGGCCCGACGGGGCGGCGCAGGACGATGCCGCGCCCGGTGCCCTCGGGGTTCGTGCGGTAGTCGCCGGAGATGCGCACTGCCTCCTCGGAGAACCACCGGAGGAACTCGCCGCCGTAGGCGACCTCGCCCCGGGACTCGGCGAGCGGTTTGCCCATCTCGAGCGTCATCAGTGCCGCGAGATCGTCCTCGTGCTCGTGCACCAGGTCGAACGCCCGGCGGAGGACGTCCGACCGCTCCCGCGGCGCGGTGGCAGCCCAGCCCTCCTGGGCGGCCACCGCGGCGTCGAGCGCGGCGATGCCGTCCTCGGGGGTGGCGTCGGCGACCTCGGCGAGGACCTCGCCCGTGCTCGGGTCGCGCACCGGGAAGGTCGCGCCGCCGCTCGCCGCCCGCCACGCCCCGCCGACGAAGAGCCCGGTGGGGACGTCGGCGACGGAGACGTGCTCGTCGGCGACCCTGGTCGTGGTGCCGCTGGTGGTGGTCTCGGTCGTGGTCACAGTACTGCTCCTCCGGGGTTCGCGAGCCCCTCGTCCATGTCGCTGCGGTCGACGTGTCCGCCGACCGCGCTGATCTCGTCCAGGGCACGGGCGCTGCGGTCCGGGTCGACGCCGGCAACGAGGTCCTCGTACACGGCGACGTCGTACCCGGCGGCACGGGCGTCGAGCGCCGAGGCCCGGACGCAGTGGTCCGTGGCGATGCCGACGACGTCGACCGTCACCACCCGGCGGTCCGCCAGCAGGTCCGGCAGCGTCGTGCCGTCGTCGGTGCTCGCCTGGAACGCCGAGTAGTCGGGTCGGCCACGCCCCTTGAACACGTGCACGTCCACGACGCTCGTGTCGAGGTCCGGGTGGTAGTCCGCGCCCGGTGTCCCGGCCACGCAGTGCACGGGCCACGTGTCGACGTAGTCGGGTCCCTCGGGACCGGCGAAGTGCCCGCCGTTGTCGTCGTCGCCGTGGTGCCAGTCCCGCGAGGCGACGATGAGGTCGTACTCGTCGGCGTGCCGTCCGAGGAAGGCGCTGATGCGCTTCGCGACGGCAGCGCCCCCGGTCACCCCGAGCGCACCGCCCTCGGTGAAGTCGTTCTGGACGTCGACGATGAGCAGTGCCCTGGCCATGCATCCATCCTGCACCCTCACCCTCCGGACGACGTTCGGGTCAGGACCGGGTGGGGCTCAGGACCGGGTGGTGATCAGGACGAGGTGAGGTCCCCACCGCACGAGTACGTGGCCGCGGTCACCGCGTCGAGCGCGGGCAGCGCCGCCGCTCGCGAGGACCCGATCGCGTAGAAGGCGAAGGTCAGGCGCGTGCCGTCCGCGGCGTCGATCCAGCCACCCAGGGTGTTGGCGCTGTCGATCCACCCGGTCTTCGCGTGCACCCTGCCCCGCGCGACCGCGTTCGCCCCGGTGAACCGGCTCGCCAGGGTGCCGGAGACCCCGGCGACCGGCAGCGACTCGGACAGCACGCCGAGTCCCTCCTCGCCAGCGGCGACCCGCACCATGAGGTGGGCGACGAACGACGGCGACACGGCGTTCGCGGCGCTCTCCCCCGAGCCGTCCTTGATCGCGATGCCGGCCGGGTCGACCCCGTACCCGGCGAGCGCGTCCTGGTAGACGCCGGTGAGCGACGCGGCGGAACCACCCGCGCCGGACTCCTTCGAGGAGACGCGGGCGAGCATCTCGGCCAGCGTGTTGTCGGAGTTCGGGATCATCTGCCCGATGAGCGTCGAGACGGGCTGCGAGGACACCGACGCGATCGTGTCGGTGCTCGTCGTCGCACGCTGCACGACCTGTGCGTCCGCGGCACCGGCCACCCCGGCGTCCGCCAGGGCGGTCCGGAACGCCGCGCCGGCACGACCGACCGGGTCGGTGGAACGGGGTGAGGTCGCCGCCGACGGGTTCGCGCGGTCGCCGTCGACCATCAGCGCCGTGACCCGCGGCTGGTAGCCGATCGTGCGCTCGTTCTCGGGCCACGTCGGGTCCCACGCGTCGGCGTCGTCCCAGTAGCTGTCGTCGGCGACGATCGTGGTGACGGGGGCGTCCCCCAGCTGCGCCTTCACCTGCTGCGCGAGCTGCGCCAGGGTCGGCGCGCCCGGGTAGACCGTGCCGCCGCCGGCCGACAGCGTGGCGTCGCCGTGCCCGACGAGCGCGATCGTGCCGTCCGCTTCCCTCGTCACCGTCGTCGGGATCCGGTGGTCGCCACCGAGGACGGCGAGCGCGGTGGCGCTCGTGAGCGTCTTCATCACGCTGCCGGTCTGCGCCGCCTCGTCCCCGTCCTTCGAGAACAGGGTCTCGCCGGTCTCGGCGTCCATCACGAACCCCTCGAAGGAGCCGAGCCCGGCGGCGGAGGCGGCGTCGTCGATCGTGCAGGTGCAGAGTGCCTTCGGCCCCGTGGTCTCGTCCGGGACCGCGCGCGCGTCGGCCGTCGGTGCCGCGCTCGGCGTCCGGGTCGCACGGGGCGTGCTCGCGGGTGTGCGCGGGGCGGCACTGGTCGACGGGGCCGCGACCGGACGAGACGGCATCGTCGCTGCCGCGACGGCGACGGCGCCACCCGATCCGAGCACGAGCACACCCGCGAGGCCGCCGGCGATCCACGGGACCGGACGTCGGGCCGCGGACCGACGGGCGGCAGCGACCGCACCGCGGAGGCGCGCGGGAACGGACTTCGACGTGGGCTGCTGGTCGGACATCGCGACGATCCTACGTGGCTGCGGGAGGAGCCTCCAGACCGGAACCGCGCCCGGCGGGACCGGTCAGTCCACCGGGTCGTCGACGGTGTCCTGGTCGGCCGTGTAGCGGACGCCCACCTGACGGCGGGCCTCGTCCATCACCGCCATCACGGCGATCGTCTCCTCCGGGTCCATCGCGCCGCCCTCGTGCGTGCCGGACGCGATCAGCGTCTCGAAGGCGCGGACCTCGTGCGCGTAGCCGGTGCGTTCCTCACGCGCGTCGAACTCCTCGACCACGACGCCGTCCCGGTCTCGCAGTCGCCACGTGGTCGGTGTGTACCAGGTCGCGTCGAGGTCGATGCGACCGTCCTCGCCGATGATCGACGCGGTGTTCGGGCTCCGGAGGTCGAGCCCGAAGTGCACCATCGACTGCGCGCCGCCCTCGTGCGTGAGCACGATCCCCATCTGCGTGTCGACGCCCTGCTCGCTCAGCGTGCCGGCCGCCGCCACCGCGGTCGGCACCCCGAGGACGTCGACGGCGAACGAGATCGGGTACACACCGAGGTCGAGGATCGCGCCACCGCCCAGCGCCGGGTCGTTGAGGCGGTGGTGCGGGTCCGTCGGCAGGGCCTGGTGGTGCGTCGCCTCGACGACGCGCGGACGACCGATGCGCCCCTCGGCGACGAGCTCGCGGATCATCGTCATCTGCGGCAGGAAGCGCGTCCACATCGCCTCCATCACGGCCACGTCGGCACGGCGCGCGGCGTCCACCACCCGCCGCGCCTCGGCCGCGGTGATCGTGAAGGCCTTCTCGACGAGCACGTGCTTGCCCGCGGCGATCGCGAGCAGGGCGTCCTCGGCGTGGCGGGAGTGCGGCGTCGCGACGTACACCGCGTCGACGCCGTCGTCGGCGACCAGGTCCTCGTAGGAGGCATGTGCCCGGGCGATGCCGTGCTCAGCGGCGAACGCCTCGGCCCCCTCCAGGGTGCGGCTCCCCACCGCGGCGAACTCGATCCCCGCGGCGGTGCAGTCCGCCACGAACGAGTGGGCGATGCCGCCCGTGCCGATGACTCCCCAGCGAACCGTCATGGCTCCTGTCTACCAGGCGGCCCCGCTGCCGCCCGGGTGGGTGCTCGGACCACCACACCGGGTCGCCGCGCTCGCGACGGCGATGCGCACCGGACCGCCTGCTGTGCACCGCTCGCTCCGGACGTACTGCTGGCGGCACCTGCACCACGAAGAAGCCCCGTTCGCTCCGGTCCGGAGACCGTTGCGAACGGGGCTTTCTTGTCGAGCCGCCTGTCGGAATCGAACCGACGACCTATTCATTACGAGTGAATCGCTCTGCCGACTGAGCTAAGGCGGCGGACCCTCCGTTGCCGGAGCGGCACGGGAGACGACTATACAGGTTCAGACGAGCGAACGCGAAACGAGCGCCTCGAGCTCCGTGAACGACCGCCGGAGCTCGTCCACCAGGAGGGTCTCGGTCGTGCCGTCCGACCACTCCCACCACGCGTGTCGGAGCGCCGCGAGCGACACCACCGAGGCCAGTCGTGCCCTGCGCCGCAGCGCGTCCCGCTCGACGGCCAAGTCCGGCTCGGTCGCCGCCAGGCGCGCCGTCACGGCGTCCTCGATCTCTGCCTGGAACTCCTTCATCGACGCCATGCGCCTGCTGAACAGCTCGGGCGCGGCGCGGAGGACCTGCTGCCGCTCGGAGAGCAGGTCCCGTTCGTCGACGAGCTCCTCGGTCGCGTGGACGAGCAGCGCGCCGAGGTCGGCGAGGAGCTCACCGGTCGGCCCACCGGCGCGGAAGTCGTCGAGAGCCGGCCCCGGGGGCAGGGTGGGGTCGTCGCCGAGGAGCGCCTGCTCCTTGCTGGGGAAGTAGTTGAAGAACGTCCGCGGAGAGACGTCAGCACGTCGGGCGATCTCGTCGACGGTGACGGCGGGCCAGCCGGACTCGAGCGCGATGCGCAGCGCGGCCTGTTGGATCGCGAGACGGGTGGCGCGGCGCTTGCGTTCGCGGAGGCCGGGTGCGGCGTCGGGCATGTCGCGATCTTCTCACGTCGAGCCGAGCGACCGGCTGCAGGGATGCGAAGGGTCTCTTGACGGACCCCGGGGTGCCCGCAGGCCGGACGGTCAGCGCGTGGCGCGGGCGATCGTGACGAGCAGTGCCTCGAGCGCCAACAACGCCGCGACGTTCGCCGCGATCCGCTGACGCGCCAGCGCGACGGCGTCGAGCACCTCGAGCGCCGCTGCGGGCGGCACGACCTCGAGCGCCCGGTCGAGCTGCTCGCGCATCGCCAGGTTCACCGGCTCCGCGGGCGCCCCGAGCCCGAGCAGCAGCAGGTCGCGGTAGAGCGAGGACACGTCGACGAGGATGCGGTCGAGCCCGTCACGCAGGCTCCGGGTTGCGCGACGCTTCTGGTCCTCCTCGAGCGCGCGCAACTGCGAGCGGAGCGCGGGCGGCACGGTCCCGCCGGGTTCCACCCCGAGCGACCGGAGTGCCGCGTCCCGTTCCTCGGTGTCGCGCTGCTGGGTGATCGCCTTCGCGTCCTCGTCCGCCACGGCCAGCAGCTCGGCGGCGGCCATCACGGCGTCGCCGACCGAGCGCACGCCGAGCACGGTCTCCAGCGTCCGGCGTCGTCGGTCGCGGGCGTCCTCGCTCGTCGCGAGGCGCTGCGCCATCCCGATGTGGCTCTGCGCCTGGCGGGCGGCATCGGTGGCGAGGGCGCGTTCCACGCCGGTGCGCGCGACGATGAGGTCCGCGACGGACTCGATGCCCGGCACGCGCAGTCGGACCGAACGCACACGCGAACGGATCGTCGGGAGCAGATCGGCCTCGCTCGGGGCGCAGAGGATCCACACCGTCCGCTCGGGCGGTTCCTCGAGCGCCTTCAGCAGCAGGTTCGAGGTGCGCTCGGTCATGCGGTCGGCGTCCTCGACGATCACGACCCGGTACCGCCCGACCGACGGGGAGTAGTGGGACGACGTGACGAGCTGCCGGATCTCGTCGATGGTGATGATCACCCGCTGGGTGGTCAGGACGGAGACGTCGGGGTGGGTCCGCGCGGTGATCTGCCGCAGGGTGTGCTCATCGTCCGGTCCGGAGCCGACGAGGGCCGCGGCGAACGCGGCGGCGACGTTGGACCTGCCGGAGCCGGGCGGACCGGTGATGAGCCACGAGTGGGTCATCCCGCCGGTGCCGTCGGGCGCCTCGGCCGCGCTTCGGAGCGCCGCGACCGCTTCTTCCTGACCGGTCAGGCCGTCCCACACGCTCACGGGGTCATCCTGTCAGCCGCCACCGTCACGCGGCACCGTCGCCGTCGATGCCCACGACCGGGCCGACCGCGGCTCGGATCGCGGACTGCACGACCTCGGCGGACGCGGACGCGTCGACGACGAGGAACCGCTCGGGTTCCGCCGCCGCTGCGTCCAGGAACGCCCGCCGCACGGTCTCGTGGAACGTCGCGGCCTCGGACTCGAGTCGGTCGAAGGTGTCCCCGCGTGCCGCGGCGACCCGGGCGCGTCCGGCCGTGACGTCGAGGTCGAGCAGCACGGTGAGGTCGGGCACGAGCCCGCTCGCCGCCCATTCGGACACCGACCGGATGCGCTCCGCACCGAGCCCCCTGGCGACCCCCTGGTACGCGACCGACGAGTCGATGTACCGGTCCTGCAGCACGACCTCGCCGCGATCCAGTGCCGGCCGGACGACCGTCTCGACGTGGTGTGCGCGGTCGGCCGCGTAGAGCAGTGCCTCCGCACGCGGCGCCACGTGACCACGCTCGTGCAGCACCATCTCGCGGATGCGCTGCCCGAGGTCGGTGCCGCCGGGCTCCCGCGTACGGACGACCGTGCGGCCGTGCTCCTCGAGCCACGCGGTGAGGAGCTCGGCCTGCGTCGTCTTGCCCGCGCCGTCGCCACCCTCGAGGGTGATGAACCGACCGGTCACTTCTTCTTGGCCGCGGTCTTCCGCGCCGGCGCCTTCTTCTTCACCGGCCCCTTGGCGCGCTTGTCCGCCAGGAGTTGGACGGCCCGCGCGTGGTCGACCGCCTCGACGTCCTCGCCGCGCGGGATCGTCGCGTTCGTCTCACCGTCGGTGACGTACGGGCCGAAGCGGCCGTCCTTCACCTTGATCGGCTTGCCGGACACGGGGTCCGCGTCGAACTCCTTGAGCGCCGCGGTGGCCGCCCGTCGTCCGCCGTACTTCGGCTGCGAGAACAGCTCGAGCGCGCCGGGCAGGTCGACGTCGAAGATCGCGTCCTCGCTGGGCAGCGTCCGGGTGTCCGTGCCCTTCTTGATGTACGGACCGTAGCGACCGTTCTGGGCCGTGATGTCCTCGCCGGACTCCGGGTCCTTGCCGACGACGCGCGGCAGGTCGAGGAGCTTCAGCGCGGTCTCGAGGTCGACGGTCTGCGGATCCATCGACTTGAACAGCGACGCCGTGCGCTCCTTCGGCGCCGCGGCCTTCTTGGTCGTCTTCTTCGCGGGAGTCTTCGCGCCCTTCGCGGTCGACGCGGCCTTCGCGGTCGACGCGGCCTTCTCCGGAGCGGCGGCGGGCTCGACGACCTCTCCGGTGGACGGGTCGACGGTCGGCTCCGGTTCCGGGGTCCGCTCGGTCACGTAGGGGCCGAAGCGGCCGTCCTTCGCCAGGACCTCCTTGCCGGTCTCCGGGTTGATCCCGACGACACGGTCGCCGACGACCGGCGCGTCGACGAGTTCCTGCGCCTTCTCGGCGGTGAGTTCGTCGGGCGCCAGGTCCTCGGGCACGTTGACGCGGCGCGGCTTCTCCGGGTCGTCGCTCGGCACCTCGATGTAGGGCCCGTAGCGCCCGATGCGCAGGGTCAGCCCCGGCGCGAGCTCGACCGAGTTGATGTCCCGGGCGTCGATCTCACCGAGGTTGTCGATGACCGTCCGCAGACCACGCTGGTCGCCGCCGCCGAAGTAGAACTCCTTGAGCCAGTCGACCCGGTCCTCGTCGCCGCTCGCGATGCGGTCCAGGTCCTCTTCCATCCCCGCGGTGAAGTCGTACTGGACGAGGTCGGCGAAGTGGTCCTCGAGCAGCCGGACCACGCTGAACGCGATCCAGTTCGGCACGAGGGCGCTCCCCCGCTGGGTGACGTAGCCGCGGTCCATGATCGTGGAGATGATCGCGGCGTAGGTCGACGGGCGGCCGATGCCGAGCTCCTCGAGCGTCTTGACGAGGCTCGCCTCGGTGTAGCGCGGCGGTGCCGACGTGTCGTGGCCCTTCGCCTCGACCTCGTCGACGCCGAGGTGGTCGCCCTCGGCCATCTGCGGCAGCTTGGCGTCGCCGTTCTCCCCGCCGCCGTGGCGCTCCTCGTCGCGGCCTTCCTCGTACGCGTTGAGGAACCCGCGGAACGTGATGACCGTGCCGGACGCGGTGAACTCGGCGTCCGTGCCGTCCGCGGTCGAGGCGATGCCCGCGACGGCGTCCGGCGACGTGATGCCGAGGACGACCGACGCCGTCGAGCCCTTCGCGTCCGCCATCTGCGAGGCGACGGTGCGCTTCCAGATGAGGTCGTAGAGCTTCCAGTCGTTGCCACGCAGCACGCCGTCCATCTCGGAGGGGGTGCGGAAGGTGTCACCGGCGGGACGGATGGCCTCGTGGGCCTCCTGCGCGTTCTTGCTCTTGCCGGCGTAGCTCCGCGGCTTGTCCGGGATCGTCTCCGGTCCGTAGAGGGCCGAGGCCTGCTTGCGCGCGGCGGTCACCGCCTGCTGCGACAGGGACGACGAGTCCGTACGCATGTAGGTGATGTGGCCGTTCTCGTAGAGCGACTGCGCGACGCTCATCGTCTGGCGTGCCGAGAACCGGAGCTTGCGCGCGGCCTCCTGCTGCAGCGTCGACGTGGTGAACGGCGCGGCCGGTCGTCGCGTGTACGGCTTCGACTCGACGCTGCGCACGACCGCGTCGCCAGCACCCTCGAGCACCGCGGTGAGCGCTGCCGCCGAGGCCTCGTCGAGCCGGACGGCGTCGCCCTTGAGCGCGCCGCGGTCGTCGAAGTCGCGGCCGGACGCGACGCGCGTGCCCTGCAGCCGGGCGAGGCGGGCCGTGAACGCGGAGTCCCCCGCCTTCTCGAACCGGGCGGTCAGGTCCCAGTAGTTCGCGGACACGAAGGCCAGGCGCTCGCGCTCGCGGTCGACCACGAGACGGGTCGCCGCGGACTGCACTCGGCCGGCGGACAGCCCCGGTCCGACCTTGCGCCAGAGCACCGGCGAGACCTCGTACCCGTACAGGCGGTCGAGGATGCGGCGGGTCTCCTGCGCGTCGACGAGCGCGGTGTCGAGCTCACGGGTGGCCTCCTGCGCGCGCTGGATGGCCTCCTTCGTGATCTCGTGGAACACCATGCGCTTGACGGGCACCTTCGGCTTGAGGACCTGGAGCAGGTGCCACGCGATGGCCTCGCCCTCGCGGTCTTCATCGGTCGCGAGGTAGAGCTCGTCGGCGTCCTTGAGCGCCCGCTTCAGCTCGGTGACCGTCTTCTTCTTCGCGTCGGAGACGACGTAGTAGGGCTCGAAGCCGTTGTCGACGTCGACCGAGAACTTGCCGAGCGAGCCCTTCTTGAGCTCAGCGGGCAGGTTCTTCGGCTCGACGAGGTCGCGGATGTGTCCGACGGACGCCTGGACCTCGTATCCGTCGCCGAGGTATTGCGCGATCGTCTTCGCCTTCGCGGGGCTCTCGACGATCACGAGCTTCTTCGTGCCTGGCACGTGACTCCTTGATCGATGGTGCGTGCCGGCCCTGGACCGCAGCGGGGTCCGGGTCGACCGGGACAACGGTGACCGGGGGCCGACGTGCACACCATACACACACTGTTCGCACGACCCGACTGCGGGGCCCGCGACGGCGACTGCGCTCACGGCGAACGGTCCCGACCCGGCGACGACCCGCACCCGGGCGGTCGCGCGGGTCGTGGCACAGTTGCCGAGCACGGTGCCGTTCGCCGCGGCGACCCGCCCCGCCACCGGGCACGGCGCTCCCGGGACCCGCCCGACCAGGACGGCCGCGGCCGCGAGCACCGCCGCGTCCGCCGAGGCCCGGGCACGTGCGTCGAGTACACGCGTCCGCGCTCCGCCGAGTGCGGCCGTCCCGACGACGAGCGCCACGGCGACGACCGCGACGAGGAGCAGGGTCGCCGACCCGCGCTCGTCGCCCGATGTGGTCGGGAGCGGTCTGGCCACCGCGGTCACCGGCCGCCCTCGGCCGCGCACCCCGTCGCGCGGAGCGGCAGGAGGGCGAACGGCCCCGGTGCCGAGCCCCGGACCACGACGCAGACCAGCCCGCCGCCCCGCTGCACGGCGGACGTCGCTCCCGGCGCGCCGACGGCGAGTGCCGTGGCGGCCGTCCGGTCGTCGTCACGGCCGAGGGCCCGTGCAGCGACCCCCGCAGCCGACTGGAACCGGCCGACCCGGTCGGCGAGCACGACGCCGGCGACGAGGGACACGAGCACGAGCGCGACGAGCGGCAGTCCGACCGCGAACTCGACGCTCACGCTGCCGCGGTCCGGTCCCCACCCGACGTCCGCGCGACCGCACCGCGGACGCACGACCCCGGTGTTCACGGGACGAGCGCCCCGCGGACGAGGTCGGTCAGGATCTGCTGGACCTCGCCCGAGCGCATCACCGCGACGAGGACGCCGGCGAAGGCGACCGCCGCCAGGATGACGACGGCGTACTCCGCCGTCGCGGATCCGCGGTCATCGGCCCAGCGGCGTGCTGCGCGTGCCGCCCGGGTCCGCGGTCGCGGCGGAGTGGTGGTGTGGATCATGGTCGTTCCCCTTCCTCTGTGGTGCGTCGACGATCTCCGACCGCGCCGACCCGGCGCAGGGGCTCCGCGCGATCTGTGGACCGTTCAGCGGAGACCACCGACGGTGGAGGACAGGACCCCGACCACGACGGGCACGACCCCGACCAGCACGAACGCCGGCAGCACGCACGTCCCGAGCGGCAGCACGAGCCGCACGGCCAGCCGCTCGGCCGCGGCCAGTCCCGCCGCCGCCGCGTCGTCCCGGACGTCCTCGGCCGCGGCGCGGAGCAGGGCCGCTGCCGGGACACCGGCGCGACGGCTCAGCTCCAGCACGTCGCGCACCCGTGCCCACGACTCGGCGTCGCGGACGTCGTCGCAGCAGCGGCCGGCCCCGGCGAGCGCCTCGCGCACGGTCTCCTCGGCGGCCGACCAGGCACCACCGCCGGACAGTGCGACCGCCCAGGCGTCGAGGACGATCCCCGGGATGTGCCCGTCCGGGGTGGCGCGGAGCACGAGCCGGCGCGACCACCGCTGGGCGACGACCACCAGACCTGCCGCCAGGACGCAGCACGCCCAGCCCAGTGGACGGGTGAGGAGCACCTCGAGGGCACCGGCGCCCCAGCTCGACCCCAGACCGAGCCCGAGGAGCGGCAACGCGAGCACCACCCGCGCGCTCGCCCGCGGTCCGGCGAGGGCCACCCGGACGGCCCGGTCCGCGGCAGCGCTCCGTCGCATCGCGGTCGACAGCGCTCGCAGGGCGCGTGCGGAGGGCGCGCCGGTGCGGGCCGCGACCTCGAGGACGACCCGCACGTCCCGCCAGGCCGGTGACACGTGGTCCGGACGACCACCGACGAGCGCCCAGGCCCGCGGCGGCGGCACCCCTGCGCCGACGAGCACCGCCACCCGGTCGAGCGTCCGCGCGACGACCGCCGGGTCGTCAGCCGGTGCCGCGCGGCGTGTCACGCGTGGACGGTCCCGCGGACCGGGCGGACCTCGAGCCGGCCGTCGTGGTCGACGGCGAACTCCCCGACGGCGACCACGCCCCGCCACGACGACCTCCGCTCGACGTGCACGACGAGGTCGACGGCGCTGACGACCTGACGCGCGAGCGCCTGCGGGCCGAGCCCGGCGAGCGCCCCCAGTGCCTCGAGGCGGGCTCCGACGTCGGGCAGCCCGTTGGCGTGCAGCGTCCCGGCACCACCGGCATGGCCGGTGTTCAGGGCGCCGAGGAGCTCGCGGACCTCGGCTCCGCGGCACTCCCCCACGACGAGACGGTCCGGCCGCATGCGCAGGGCCTCGCGCACGAGTCGGTCCAGGCCGAGGGCTCCGACCCCCTCGGCGTTCGCCTGTCGCGCCTCGAGCGACACGACGTGCGGGTGGTCCACGCGGAGCTCGGCGACGTCCTCGACGGTGACGATCCGCTCGTCGTGCGGCACCGCGCCGAGCATCGACGCGAGCACGGTGGTCTTGCCGCTCCCGGTCGCGCCGGTGACCAGGACGTTCCGCCGCTCGGCCACCGCGCCCTCGAGCACCCTGCGCGGGACGGCCCGGAACGCACCGAGCCGTTCCAGCTCGGCGAGGGTCGGCCGTTCGGGGCGGGGCAGGCGGATGGACAGCGCCGTCCCGCCCACCGACACCGGCGCGAGGACCACGTGCACCCGCACGCCGTCGCCGTGCCGGACGTCGGCGCACGGCGTCGTCTCGTCGACGTGCCGCCCGCCGAGTGCGACGAGTTCCGACGCGAGCGCCCGCACGCGCCGTTCGGACAGCTCCGGCCGCACGCGTTCGAGCCCCCGCCCCCGGTCGACCCACGTGCCGCGCCCGCCGAGCACCAGGACGTCGGTCGTCGCGGCGTCGCCGACGAGTGCGGCCAGTTCCTCGAAGTCGGCCGTGTCGAGGGTGCGCCGTCGGCGGGGTCGGTCGACACCGGGCAGGAACGGGGCCACCGCGGGCTCGTCGGCGCGCCGGCGGCCCGAGTCCCCGCGGTCGCTCGCGGAGGCCTCGGCTCGGTGTCGGTGCATGCCGCCGACGCTAGGACGACAAGCCCGCGCAGCGGGAGGAATCCACATGTCTGTGGAGGACAGGGCAGCCCACCGGCAGCGGACGCTTTTGTACCCCGGAACGCAAAGCCGTACCCCGTTCGGTACCACCGTCGCGCTGCGGCGCGGCGAGCCGCGTCGCCGACCGAACCACGCGGTACCGATGCACCTCGGGAGCGACTCGCCGCTGCGACCGTGCGACGAGGGCGTGGACAGTTCTGTCCACTCTTCCGCACCAGGACGCGGATCGGCCGATCGCTCGCAGTCCGGCTGCTCGACACCCGTCGCACAAAAAGAAGAGGCGGCACCGGTTGGGGGGAACTGGTGCCGCCTCGACATCGGAGGATTGGGGGGAATCCGACCCGGTGCCGCCGGAAACGAGTCCGGCAGGAACCACTGTACCCCATGAACGACCCTGCTCGGCAACCCCTCCGGCACGGTCGTCCGACACCGCGCGCTCCGGGTCGCGAACGGCGACCGGACGAGGGGTAGTCTCCGACTGCACCCCTGCCGCAACGACGCGAGAGGACACCGATGTCCACACCGACCGAGGCCGACGAACGTCACCAGGACGGCCCCACCTTCGCTCCGCCGGCGGAGTTCGTCGCGGACGCCGTCGCCCGAGCGGACCTGCACGACGCGGCCGCCGCGGACCGCGAGGCGTTCTGGGCGGCCCAGGCCAGGACGCTCCTCGACTGGCGCACCCCGTTCACACGCACGTTGGACTGGTCGGGCGCGCCCTTCGCGACCTGGTTCGACGACGGCACGCTGAACGTGGCCGAGAACTGCGTCGACCGGCACGTGCGCGCGGGCAACGGCGACCGGGTCGCGATCCACTTCGAGGGCGCGCCGGGCGACACCAGGCGCATCACGTACGCCGAGCTCGCCGCCGAGGTCCAGCGAGCCGCGAACATGCTCACCTCACTCGGCGTCGGCCCCGGCGACCGCGTGGTCGTCTACATGCCGCTCGTCCCGGAGGCCGTCGTCGCGATGCTCGCGGTCGCACGCATCGGCGCCGTGCACTCCGTCGTCTTCGGCGGTTTCAGCGCCGAGAGCCTCCGTGCCCGCATCGAGGACGCGGGTGCGAAGCTCGTCGTCACCGCTGACGGCGGGTGGCGTCGCGGTGCGGTGTCGCCGCTGAAGCCCGCCGTCGACGAGGCCCTGACCGGCGAGGGCACGGACAGCGTCGAGCACGTGCTCGTCGTCCGGCGCGGCGGCAACGACGTCGCGTGGACGGATCGCGACCTGTGGTGGCACGAGGAACTCGCGAAGGCCGGTCCCGAGCACGAGGCGCAGGCCTTCCCCGCCGAGACGCCCCTGTTCATCCTCTACACGTCGGGCACGACCGGGAAGCCGAAGGGCATCGTGCACACCTCCGGCGGCTACCTGACGCAGGCGGCGTACACGCACCGCAACGTGTTCGACATGCACCCGGAGAAGGACGTCTACTGGTGCACCGCGGACATCGGCTGGATCACCGGGCACTCGTACGTCGTCTACGGGCCACTCGCCAACGGCGTCACCCAGGTGCTGTACGAGGGCACGCCCGACGAGCCGGAGCCCGGCCGCTGGTGGGACATCGTCGACAGCTACGGCGTCACGGTCCTCTACACCGCCCCGACCGCCGTGCGCGCCGCGATGAAGGCCGGCCGGCAGGTCCCCGAGGCCCGGAGCCTCGAGACGCTCCGCCTGCTCGGCAGCGTCGGCGAGCCCATCAACCCGGAGGCGTGGCAGTGGTACCGCCAGGTCATCGGCCACGACCGGACCCCGATCGTCGACACGTGGTGGCAGACCGAGACGGGCGCGATCATGATCTCCGCCCTGCCCGGGGTGACGAAGCTGAAGCCCGGAGCCGCCCAGACGCCGCTGCCGGGCATCGTCGCCGAGATCGTGGACGAGGACGGCGAGCGGGTCGACCCGGGCGAGAGCGGCTACCTCACCATCACCGAGCCGTGGCCGTCGATGGCGCGTGGCATCTGGGGGGACCCGGACCGCTTCGTCGAGACCTACTGGTCACGGTTCCCCGGTCGGTACTTCGCCGGCGACGGCGCCCGCCTGGACGGCGAGGGCGACATCTGGGTGCAGGGCCGCGTCGACGACGTCATGAACGTGTCCGGGCACCGGCTGTCGACCGCTGAGATCGAGTCGGCACTGGTCGGGCACGAGGGCGTCGCCGAGGCCGCGGTCGTCGGCGCCGCCGACGAGACCACCGGTCAGGCCGTCGTCGCCTTCGTGATCCTCACCGCCGAGGCCGCGGTGGACGTCGACCGCGACGCCGTCGCGAAGGAGCTCCGCGACTGGGTGGGCAAGCGCATCGGCGCGATCGCGAAGCCCCGCCAGGTGGTCGTCGTGCCCGAGCTGCCGAAGACGCGCTCCGGCAAGATCATGCGCCGGCTCCTCCGCGACGCGGCCGAGGGCCGCCGCATCGGCGACACGACGACGCTCGCCGACCCGACGATCATGGCGACCATCGCGGAACTCCTGTAGCGGGGACGACGCGAGCCGCGCCTCCAGACCGTTCGTCCGGGAGGCGCGGCTCGCTGCAGGCGCGTCGTTGACGTTCCGTCAGTCGGTCAGCTCCACCACCAGCTCGACCTCGACCGGCGCGTCCAGCGGGAGCACCGCGACGCCCACCGCGCTGCGCGCGTGGACACCGGCATCGCCGAAGACCTCGCCGACGAGCGTCGACGCGCCGTTGGCGACCGCCGGTTGGCCGGTGAAGGACGGGTCGGACGCGACGAAGACCGTCACCTTGACGACGCGCGCGACCCGGTCGAGCGAGCCCGCGACCGACTGCACGGCGGCGAGGGCGTTCAGGACCGCGGTGCGGGCCTCGGCCGCCGCGGTCTCCGGGTCCACCCCGGCGCCGACCTTGCCGGTGACGGACAGCGCGCCGTCGACGAAGGGCAGCTGGCCCGCCGTGTGGACGTACCGGCCGGTGACGACAGCGGGGACGTAGGCGGCGACCGGTGCCGCGACGGACGGGATCGACAGCCCCAGCTCGGCCAGGCGGTCCGCGATGCTCACGCGTCGGCCTTCGGGCGCTTCAGGTAGGCGACGAGGCCACCCTCCGGGCCGGTGACGACCTGGACCAGTTCCCACCCCTCGTCCCCGTGGGCGTTCAGGATCGCGGCGGTGTTGTGGATCATCAGGGGCGTGGTGAAGTACTCCCAGCGAGTCATGCGGTTCCTTGCCAGCCTTCCGGTCGTGAGCGTCGTTTAGGCTGCATCCTATGTCTGCCCAGAAGTCTGCCTCGCGGACCAAGCCCGTCTCCGCGATCGGCGCCTTCGTCGGTTTCGTCGGATTCAGCGCGCTCGCCGGCCTGCTGGTCACCATCGGGGTCACCCCGGCGATCGCCGTGGCCGGCGTCACGACGACCTCGACGATCGGCGTGTTCGAGTCGCTGCCGGAGTACATCGAGATCGGTGACCTGCCGCAGCGCAACGAGATCTACGCGTACGCCAACGGGCAGCCGGTGAAGCTGGCGACGGTCTACGACCAGAACCGCGAGGAGCTCAAGTACGACCAGATCAGCGACGAGCTGAAGCACGCCGCCATCGACGGCGAGGACAAGCGCTTCTGGGAGCACGGCGGCGTCGACATGACCTCGCTCGTGCGCGCAGGCGTGGGCAGCATCGCCGGCGGGCTGGGCGAGTCCGGCGGCGGGTCGACGCTCACCATGCAGCTCGTCCGCAACATCAAGATGCAGCAGGCCCTCGAGCTCCCGACGCAGGAAGAGCGCGAGAAGGCGTACAACGACGCGGTCGAGCAGACCATCCCCCGCAAGCTCGAGGAGATGAAGCTGGCGATCGGCCTGGCGAAGAAGTACTCGCACAAGGAGATCCTGACCGGCTACCTGAACATCGCGTACTTCGGCGACCAGACGTACGGCGTGCAGGCCGCCGCGCAGCACTACTTCAACAAGTCCGCCACCGACCTGACCCCGGCCGAGGCGGCATCGATCCTCGCGATCGTCCAGTCCCCGAACACGCGGAACCTGGCGAGCGAGAAGAACTACGAGGCGAACAAGGCTCGACGCGACGTCATCCTCAAGTCGATGTACGCGCAGAAGCACCTGAGCAAGGCCGAGTTCGACGAGGCCATCGCCTCGGACCCCAAGGACTACGTGCACCTGACGGAGCCGAACCAGGGCTGCCAGTCGGCCGCGGGCAACGGCGCGCAGTTCTTCTGTGACTACGCCGTCAAGGTCGTCAAGAAGATGTCGCAGCTGGGCGGGACGCAGAAGGAGCGCGACCAGGCGTGGCGCAACGGCGGCTACAAGATCCAGACGACGCTCGACATCAACCTGAACGGTCAGCAGAAGGACCTGCTCAACACCTACGACCCGAACACCGAGTCGCGGCTGCAGCTCGGCGGCGCGCTCAACTCGGTCGAGGCCTCGACCGGCCGGATCCTGACGATGGCGCAGAACAAGGACTACGACCAGTCCCTGCAGTCGCCGCCCACCGCGACGTCGATCAACTACAGCGTCGACAAGGAGTACGGCGGGTCGATCGGCTTCCAGGTCGGCTCGACCTACAAGGTCTTCACGCTGCTCGACTGGCTGAAGGCCGGGCACGGGCTCAACGAGAGCGTCAACGGCACCCCGCACAACACCTCGCAGTGGACCCAGTGCGGTTCGACGATCACCTCGCCGTGGGCGCCGAAGAACGACTCCGCCGGCGAGAACGGCCAGTACACCGTGGCACGGGCGACGGCGCTCTCCGTGAACGCCGCGTTCGCGTCCATGGCCGCCAAGCTCGACCTCTGCGACATCCGCCAGACGGCACAGGACCTCGGGGTACACTCCGCCGACGAGAAGACCGAGCTGAACGCGTACCCGTCGTCGATCCTCGGCACGAACAACATCGCGCCGCTCACGATGGCCTCGGCGTACGCGACCATCGCGAACGGCGGCACGTACTGCGCGCCGATCGCGATCGACGAGATCACGAACGCGGCTGGCAAGAAGCTCGGTGGCCAGCCGAAGCAGTGCAAGCAGGTGCTCGACCCGGCCGTCGCCGCCTCCGCGGCCTACGCGATGCGCGGGACCGTCCAGTACGGCACGGCGCAGGGCGCGCAGACCCCGGACGGCACGCAGCTGTTCGCGAAGACCGGCACCACCGACGACGCCGACCAGATCTGGCTCGTCGGCGCGAGCTCGAAGGTCGCCACCGCCTACTGGCAGGGCAACACCGACGGTGCGAAGAACAACCTGCGGCACTACTACAACACCGCGGGGTACGGCTCGTACGCCTCGCAGCGTGCGCACGTCTGGCAGCAGGCCATGATCCCGGTCAACCAGCTGCACCCGGCGGAGCCGTTCCCGGAGCCCTCGCAGACCGCGCTCCGCGGCAACAGCATCAACGTGCCCGACGTGCGCGGCAAGAGCGCGGACGATGCCCGTGCGACGCTCGCCGGCGCCGGCTTCACCTACGTGGACGGCGGCACGCAGCCAGGCGGCGGGGCACCGGGCACGGTGTCGTCGACCTCGCCGGCCGCCGGGACGCTGCTGTCGAAGGGCTCCAGCGTGACGGTGTACGCGACGGACGGCAGCCAGGCCAGCGTTCCCCAGGTGACGGGGCAGAGCGCCGGTGGCGCCCGCAACGCCCTGCAGAGCGAGGGCTTCACGAAGATCACGGTCTCGGACGACTACGCCAAGGGCGGCCGTGACGACCAGTGCAAGGTGGCGGCGGTCGACCCCGGAGAGGGTTCCGCGGTCGCGAAGGACTCGACGATCACGCTCCAGCTCTTCGGGACGAAGGACGGCAAGGCGCCGAAGGGCTGCCGGTGAGCCGCGGCCGCGCCACGCTCGGCGTCCTCGCCGCTGGTGCGGCTGCCGGAACGGTGACGGCGGCGTGGGGTTCCCTGGTCGAGCGTCGCCGCTTCGGCATCCGCTGGGAGACCGTGCCGGTGCTGCCGCCGGGTTCGCGGGACGTGACCGTCCTGCACCTGTCGGACATCCACATGGCCCCGTGGCAGGCCGACAAGCAGCAGTGGTTGCGCGACCTGAGCCTGGTCGAGCCGGACTTCGTGGTGAACACCGGTGACAACCTCGGTCACCCGACCGCCAACGCCGCGGTCGAGTACGCGCTCGAGCCGTTCCGGGGCGTTCCCGGTGCCTTCGCGCACGGTTCGAACGACTTCTTCGGCCCCTCCCCCCGCAACCCGCTCCGGTACTTCGGTGGCCCGAGCCGCGCGCACACGCACCGCGCACCGGTCGACCTCGACGTGGACCGGCAGACCGCGTTCTTCGAGTCCCTCGGGTGGCTCGACGTCAACGACCAGGCGCACGCGATCGAGCTCCGGGGGTCCCGTCTCGAACTCTTCGGCACCTCGGACGCCCACCGCGACTGGGACCGGCTCGATCTGCTCCCGACGAACGTCGACGAGATGCGCAGCAGCGTGCCGTGGACCGAGGACGAGGATGGTCCGACACCGGTGGCGATCGGCATCACGCACGCACCGTACCGCCGGGTGCTCGACGCCTTCGTCGACCAGGGCGCGGACATCGTCTTCGCCGGGCACACGCACGGCGGCCAGGTGCAGGTGCCCGGTGTCGGCGCGCTCGTCACCAACTCGGACCTCCCCCGCCGGTACGTCAGCGGCCTGCACCGGTGGCAGCACCGCGGGCACTGGTCGTGGCTCGAGGTGTCCGCGGGCATCGGCACGTCGATCTACGCACCCGTGCGGTTCGCCTGCCGCCCCGAGGCGGTCGTCGTGACGCTCACCGCCCGGACGTCGTAGGCCGCGCCCCGTCGCGACGCGCCCGGGGGTTCCGCGGATGGTCGTGAGCACCCCCTGACGTCCGGTAGACTTTCCTGGTCGCTCCGGTTCGGAGTGATCACACCGCGGGGTGTGGCGCAGCTTGGTAGCGCGCCTCGTTCGGGACGAGGAGGTCGCAGGTTCAAATCCTGTCACCCCGACACTGTGTTGAGACAGTGAGGAAGCCCGGGTCTTCGGACCCGGGCTTCTCTTTTCCCTCCTGACCCGCCGGCGCCGCACCGCACTGTGTCCACAGGCACACTCGGCGCAGACCGGTTCCGTCACGCGAGCCGTCCCCGCTACGCTCGCAACCGTCATGACGCTCCCCGCCCCGCTCGCCGTGGTCCTCGCGGAGATCGGCGCCCGCTTCCCGCACCTCGCCGACGATCCCGTCCTCGCGCAGAGCCTGTTCGAGAACGTGACGTCGATGGTCGCGGACGCCCACGCGCGCTACGCCGGGGACGGTCCTCCCGCCATCGTCAGCGATCGCTACCTCGACCCCGAGCACCTCGCCACCGGCGCCCTGCACGCCGAGCACGCCCAGCACCCGGCCGGCGCGATGCTCGCCGCCGAGATGCTCTTCGACGCGTACCTGCCGGTGTTCGTGGACGAGGTCGGAGCCCGCACGCCCGCCGAGGTGCTCCGCGCCGCCCGCGCCCTGCACGCGGGCGTCTGGAGCCGGTTCCCGGCCGGGGCGATCGCCTACACCGAGGCCCTCCGGCAGCGCGTGACCACGGCGAACCTGGACGCGCGGACCCAGCTCGCGCGGGACCTGCACGACCGGGTCGCCCACGGCGTCCTCGCCGGGCTGCAGCGGCTCGACCTGGTGCTCCTCACCGATCCCCCGGCACCGGACCGGACGGAGCAGCTCGAAGCCGCCGGACGCCTGCTCCGTGCCGCGTTGACCGACGTGCAGGACCTCGCCGTCTCCCTCCACGCGCGGGTCGGTGACGACCGGCTCGACGACGCGCTCCGACGGCACGTGGACGACCTGTTCCCCGGGGACGACCTCCTGACGATCACGACGACGGGCGTCGTCGGCACGCTGCCGAACTGGAAGGCCGAGGAAGCGCTGACGATCCTCCTCGAGGCGCTCACCAACCGTCGGAAGCGCGCTCCCGGGTCGACGGCCACGGTGACGTTCGCCTGGTCCCCCGGTACCGTCGTGGTCACCGTGCGTGACGACGGCCCCGGGTTCACGCCCGGTGGCGATGCCGAGGGCCGTCTCGGCCAGCGCACGATGCGGGAACGCGCCGGCGTCCTCGGTGCCCGGCTCGACGTCGAGAGCGCTCCGGGTGCCGGCACGACCGTCCGCCTGACCGTCCCGAGGGGATCCCTGTGAGCGGCATCACACACGTCGCACTCGTCGACGACCACCGCCTCTTCCGCGAGGGGCTCGCGGCGCTCCTGTCGGCCGCGCCCACCATCCGCGTGGTGGCGCACGGCGCGCGTCCGTCCGTCGTCCTGGACTCCCCCGAGGCGGCCGCCATCGACGTGCTCCTGCTGGACGTCGAACTCGACGGCCCTCCGGCGCGGACCACGATCGCGACGGTGCGACGCACCCACCCGCACATCAGGGTCGTCGTGCTCACGATGCACCGCGACGCGGTCCTGCGTCGGGCACTGCTCGACGCGGGGGCGGTCGACTTCGTCACGAAGGACACCCCGAGCAGGGAACTCGTCGACCGCATCGTCCGAGCGACCCGCACCGACGCGGCCCCCGTGACGTTCCCCGTCGACCTCGTCAGCGGCGCTCGCGCGGGTACGCCGCTCAGCGACCGCGAACTCGAGGTGCTCCGGCTGGTCGCTGCCGCACGCTCGAACGCCGAGATCGCCGCCGAACTCGGCCTCGCGACCGGGACGGTGAAGCGACACGTCTACAACGTGTACCGGAAGCTCGACGTCGGCACCCGGGTCGCCGCGATCACCGCTGCGACCCGACTCGGTCTGCTCGGCTGACCGGCGGGACGGCTAGACCGTCGCGCCGGCCGGGACGAGCCGCCCCTCGGCCTGCAGCGCCGCCACCACGTCGAGCGCCTGGTGCCGGTACCGCGCCTGCGCCGCCCCCGGGGCGACGATCACGCCGTCGGCGCCGGTCGACGCGACGAGGTCGTTGATCTTCGCCGCGACCTGGTCGCGCGAGCCGTAGGCCTGCCGCTCGGTCCGCGCCGCGATGAACCGCCGCTCCAGGTCGGAGAACTCGTACGCCCGCGCCTCCTCCATCGACACCGGCTCGGGCTTCGCGCCCTGCCGCATCCGGATGAACGAGATCATGCCCGGGGCGCTCTGCTCCTCGACGACCGCCGGGTCCTCGTCGGTCACGACCTGCACGCCGATGAGGGCGTTGGGCGTCTGCCGGAACCGCGACGGCCGGAAGGAGTCCCGGTACAGCGCGAGCGCTGCCTCGGTGTTGTCCGACGCGAAGTGGTGCGCGAAGGCGAAGGAGACGCCGAGCGCGCCGGCCACCTGCGCGCTGTAGCCGGAGGACCCGAGCAGCCAGAACTCCGGGACGTCGCCGTACCCGGGGACGGCGCGGATGCGCGACAGCGGGTTCGCCTCGTCCATCCCGGTGAAGAAGCCGATGAGGTCGGCGAGTTGCTGCGGGAAGTCGTCCACGTCGAGACGGTCGGTGCGACGGAGCGCCATCGCGGTGGCGCCGTCGGTGCCGGGGGCCCGTCCGATGCCCAGGTCGACGCGGTCACCGTACAGCGCGCGCAGGGTGCCGAACTGCTCCGCGACCACGAGCGGCGCGTGGTTCGGGAGCATGACGCCGCCGGACCCGATCCGGATCCGCGACGTCGCGGCCCCCACCGCGCTGAGCAGGACCGCCGGCGCGGACGAGGTGATGCCCGGCATGCCGTGGTGCTCCGCCACCCAGATGCGCTCGTAGCCGAGCTGCTCGGCGTGCACGGCCATGTCGATCGAGCCCTGCAGGGCCTCGGTGTTCGACTGACCGTACTCGCGCGTGGCCAGGTCGAGGACGGACAGGTGCACGGTGGCGTCGCTCATGCGGGGTGCAACCGGTACCACGGCGGCCGCATTCCGCCAGCGACGGCGGACGGGAGGCGCGGTGCGGCGCCGCCACGGGCCTCCCGTCCGTCACCTGGTCACGGCGTGCCCGGATGCCGGGTCAGTGCGCGAGCTCGCCGTCGAGTCGCCCGCCGGACTCGCTGAGGTAGCAGTTCGCGCAGAGCGACTCGTAGGTGACGTCGACGCCGTCGATCGCGACCTGCGACCCGTCGAACACGAAGCGGCCGTCGACCTTGCGCGCGTTGAAGACCGCCTTGCGACCGCAGCGGCAGATGGTCTTCAGCTCCTCGAGCGAGTGCGCGACCTCGAGCAGCCGGGCGCTCCCCGGGAAGGCCTCGGTGCGGAAGTCGGTGCGGATGCCGTACGCGAGCACCGGGACGTCGTCGAGCACCGCGATCCGGAGCAGGTCGTCGACCTGGCGCGGGGTGAGGAACTGCGCCTCGTCGACGAGCACGCAGCTCACCGCCCGCACCATGCCGTCGAGTCGGTCCGACTCGGGGTCGGTGGCGCCGGCATCGGCCACGGCAGCACGGACGTCGTCGTGCGGAGCGAACACGACGTCGACCGCACGCGTCACCCCGAGGCGGGAGACGATCTCCCGATCGCCCTTCGTGTCCACGGAGGGCTTGGCCAGCAGCACGCGCTGCCCGCGCTCCTCGTAGTTGTACGCCGCCTGCAGGAGCCCGGTGCTCTTGCCGCTGTTCATCGCGCCGTACCGGAAGTAGAGCTTCGCCACTACGCGAGGAACCCGTCCTCGGCGGCACGGCGGATGAGGTCCGACTTCTTCGACGCGGGCCGACCGACCTTGCTGTACTTCTCGCGGACGCGACGCAGGTAGGTCTTCGCGGTCTCGTACTGCACGTTCATCTGCGCGGCGACCTCGTTCGTCGAGTAGCCGGAGACGTACAGGCGCAGCGCCTCTTCCTCGCCCGCACTGAGCTTCGGACGCTGGTGGGCGTTCGCCCCGGTCGGCAGCGGGCGCCAGTCGCGCTGCGGCGGGGTCTCGCGGGAGACGCCCATGACCTCGCGCGCGATGTCCATGACCTCGCGCATCGGCAACGACTTCGAGAGGAAGGCCGCTGCGCCGGCCGCGAGGGCACGGTCGCGGGACTCGCGGCTGTCGACGCTCGAGAGCACGATCACCTTCGCGCCGGCCGCGCGGCAGGTGCGCACCCGCGCCTCGATGGACACCGGTTCCTTGAGCTGGAAGTCGAGGAACACGAGGTCCGTCGGGAAGTTCTCGCTGTGCACCATCTCGAGCCACGTGTGCGCTGTGAGGGCGAGGTCGAAGTCGAAGGCGTTCACGGCGATCCAGCTCGACAGGCTGTCGAGCAGCACTTCGTGGTCGTCGAGGATCGCCAGCCGCACGCGTCGGGTTCCGGGCTGCGGGAGCGGGGGCACGCCCTCCGTGGTCCGGGTCGGGTCAGTGCTGGTCATACGAGAACCTTAGTGCGAGGGACGATGGTCGGACCGCGACGTCGAGGTCGGGGAAGGTCACGCGGAGCACCGCGAAGTACGGATCGAAGGTGCGGTGGATGCCGACGTCGGAGTCGTCGACGGCGACCTCCATCCGCACCGTGACGCGGTCGGCGGACGCGCCGGGTTCCTCCGCGCGCCGGACGGTGGCGTGGAAGCGGGACGGGTCGACGGTGGCCGCGCCGAGGGCGGCACGCAGGAAGGTCCGGACGACCGTCCGCTGGTCGGCGTCGAGGGTCGCGATGAGTCCGTCCGGGTCGTCGACGGACTCGGTCGACCCACCGTCGACGACGACCGCGTACTCGAACCACGTCCGGTCGGCGTCGGCCACCATGGCCCGCCGGATGCCGTCCGCGATCGTGCGGGCGCGGGCACGGTCCGCGTCGGTGATGACCTCGCGTGTGCGGAGCTCGGCGAAGAACGGCGCGACGTCGCGGGCGAGGATCACGGAGCGGTCCTGCTGCACGCTCGCGGCGATGCCGTCGCGCTCGGCACGGGCGACGGAGTACGAGCCCGCGCGGATCTGCACCCGTTCCGCCAGCCCGCCGAAGGTCCACGCGAAGACCACGGACGCCGCGGTCAGCACGAGCGTCGGCGCAGCGCTCAGGAACGCGGCGACGGAGACGGGGACCTGGTGCGGGAACACGGAGGCCGCGACGCCCCACGTGGCGGCGTCGACGACCGCGAGCACCGCACCGCCGATCGCCAGTTCCCGCCACGGTCGGTACGGTGCGACCACCACGATGCCGGTCGCGGTGAGCAGGCACATGAAGTCGTTGAGGGCGTTCCGGTCGGGGCCCCACTGCGCCGCGACGCTCGCCACCGACGCTGCGCCGAGCAGGACGACGTGCAGCACGTAGGCCCACCGCGGGAACGGGGCCCGGAACGGCGACGACGCGGCGATCACCACGGCACCGGACGCCGCCAGGAGCAGCACGGTGAGGGCACTGAGCGTCGGGGACCCGGGCACGTCGCGGTCGAACACCGACACCAGGACCGCCCACAGCACCCCGCCTGCGCCGAGCACCACGGCGAGCGGCCGTGATCCCATCGCTCCGAGCGGGTCGTACTGCTGCGCCGTCCTCGAGCCCCGGGCCGCCGCGCGCACCGCGTCCACCCGGCTCACCGGGTGTTCCCCCGATCGGACTCGCCGGTCGCGGCGTAGGACCCGGCGTCGTCGGCAGGACTCCGGACCGGCTCGTAGGGCACGGTCATCATCACGCTGGTCCCGGAGCCCGGCGAGGACCAGACCTGCACGTCGCCGCCGACCCGGCCGATGCGCTCCCGCACCGAGCCGCGCAGACCCATCCGGTCGGACGCGGTCTCCTGCTCGTCGAACCCACGCCCGTCGTCCACCACCATGACCGTGCACGACGCACCGTCGTCGAACACGCTCACCTCTGCCGCGTCGGTGCCCGCGTGCTTGCGGACGTTCGCCAGGCACTGGCCGACGGCGCGGAGCAGTGCGGTCATGCCGGACGCGTCGAGGCGGGACAGGGCGGCGGGGTCACCGGTGACCGCGACCTCGAGCCCATCGGCCCGGTACTCGTCCACCATCGCGGTGAACGCGGCGACCGCGGCGTCCGGGTCCGGCTCGCCGGCGGGGTCCTGCGGCGCGAGCCACTGCCTGCCGGTGAGCATGGCGACGTCGGCCTCGACCGTCCGGGCGAGCTGCGCGTCCATCGGACCGTCGGGCGCCAGCGCGATGGCCCCGAGGTGGTTGAGCACCGTGTCGTGCAGGATGGCCGCGGCCTCGGCTTCGACACCGGCTCGGTAGGCGGAGACGTGCTCCTCGCGCGCGGAGCGCAGGAGCTCGGGCTGGACCCGCTCCGACCGCGCCGTGTTCCGGCTGGTGAACAGCACGAGCGCGACCACGAAACCGAGGGTGATCCAGGCCAGGACGAGCGGCCGCGGCGGTCCCCCGGCCTGCAGCAGGGCGATCGAGGCCGCGAGACGCCCGACCAGGAACCCCCCAACGGACCAGAGCACGACGCGTCCCGCGACGGCTCCGGCGCCGCCGACCAGCACGAGCGGGACCACCGCGAGCGACAGCAGGGAGCTGGTCACCCACCCAGCGGGCACCTCGCGCTGCACGATCACCGTGAACCACCACGTGCAGACACCGCCGGTGAGCAGGAAGGCGACCGCGGACCGCCACGTGCCGAGCTGCACGTGCACGCCGATCATCCCGAGCATCGGCAGCAGCGCGAGCACAGCGCCGGCGACACGGACCTCCGGTTCGGCGAGCCGGTAGAGCAGCAGCGTGACCGCCGCGGCGACGATCGACCCGACCGCCGCGGCGTGGAAGGCACGCACGGTCGACCACGCGTTCACCCGCGGAGCGAGGTGCGTGGGGATGCCGAGCACGGGTCGAGGGTCCTTCCGGGAGTCGTCCGGTCGCTGGCCGTCACGACCGCGCGGGAGCTGTCGTGTACCCCGAATCGAGCACGGTCCGGCGACCCGCTCGATGTTACCGCCGATCGCCGACACGGGGTGTCCCCCGGACGCGGAAGGTGGACTCTCCTCAGAACAACGTGGGGCCTCCCACGCCGGCGGCAGTGCCGACGACCGCGGACCGGCGGTCCCAGTCGGGGTCGGCCCGCTTGAGCGGTGAGGTGGTCGGACGGGACTGCTCGTCGAGCGACACGGGCACCCGGTGCCCGTTCGAGATCCCCGGTCGGGACCCCGTCGGCGCCGTCGACGCAGCGGTCCGGTCCGGGACGAGGTCGGCCCGACGATCGCTGAAGCCCATGGAACCGGTCGTCGGATCGACGCGTCCCGGCCCCAGTCCGTGCGCGCGCAGGATCGGGCGCACCCGCTCTGCCAGCCACCGTCGGTAGTCGGCCGGGGCGTAGGTGTTGTCGAGGTACATCGAGCGGTACCGGGCGACCAGGTCGGGCCGGGTCTGCTGCAGCCACGAGAACCACCACGGCTTCACCCCGGGGCGCAGGTGCAGCGCCGAGTAGGTGACGCTCGACGCCCCGGCGGCGGCAGCGCGCCCGACGGCGTCGTCCAGGTGCGCGCGGGTGTCGGTGATGAACGGCAGGACGGGCATGAGGAACACGGAGCACTCGAGCCCTACGTCGCGGATCGCCCGCACCGTCGCCAGGCGCGCGGCCGTCGTCGGCGTGCCCGGCTCCACCTGCTGCTGCAGGGCGTCGTCGTACACGGCGATCGACATCGCCAGGTCGACCGGCACCGACCGTGCTGCCTCGACCAGGAGCGGCAGGTCGCGCCGGAGCAACGTGCCCTTGGTCAGGATGCTGAACGGCGTCCCCGACTCGGCCAGCGCGCGGATGACGCCGGGCATCAGGCGGTAGCGCCCCTCGGCGCGCTGGTACGGATCGGTGTTCGTGCCGAGGGCCACCGGGTGCCGGTCCCAGTTCGGCCGACGGAGCTCGCGCCGCAGGACGTCGGCGACGTTCGTCTTCACGACGATCTGCTGGTCGAAGTCGGCACCGCCGTCGAACTCGAGGTAGGTGTGCGTCGGCCGGGCGAAGCAGTACACGCACGCGTGGCTGCAGCCGCGGTACGGGTTGATCGTCCACCCGTAGGTGCCGCTGCCGTCCGCCGCCGGCACCCGGTTGAGTGCGCTCTTCGCCAGTACCTCGTGGAAGGTCACGCCCGCGAACTCCGGGGTGGTGACGCTGCGGACCAGCCCGCTGTTCGACTCGAGACCCGGGAGCGCGTCGTCGTGTTCCGCACCGATCGCCTGCCCACTCCACCGCATGCCCTCATTCGAACACACGTTCGAACTCGGTGCAAGCGGCGACGGGTCAGTGGTGCAGGCCCAGCACCTTCGCGGTGTGCTCGAGCGTCCGGTCGGCCAACTGCGGGTCAGCGCCGAGGTCCTTCCCGTAGGTCGGGACCATCGTCCGGACCATCGGGGCCCAGGCGTCCCAGCGGTCCGGGAAGCACCGCTGCAGCATCGTGAGCATGATCGGCACCGCCGTCGACGCTCCGGGACTCGCGCCGAGCAGGCCCGCGATCGAGCCGTCGGCAGAGGTGATGACCTCGGTCCCGAACTGCAGCACGCCACCCTTCTCCGGGTCCGGCTTGATCACCTGCACGCGCTGCCCCGCCGTGATGCGGTGCCAGTTGTCCGGTTCGGCGGTCGGCATGAAGTCCCGCAGGGCGTCGAACTTCGTCTGCTTCGACGCGAGGAGCTGCCCCACGAGGTACCGGACCAGGTCGAAGTTCGAGAACGCCACGCTGAGCATCGGCCGGAGGTTGTGCGGTCGGATCGACCGGAAGAGGTCGAGCAGCGAACCCTGCTTGAGGAACTTCGGGCTGAAGCCGGCGTAGGGGCCGAACATCAGTGAGGCCCTGCCATCGACGATGCGCGTGTCGAGGTGCGGGACCGACATGGGCGGAGCGCCGACGCTCGCCTTGCCGTAGACCTTCGCGGCGTGCTTCTGCACGACCTCGGGCTCGTCCGTGCGGAGGAACTCGCCCGACACCGGGAAGCCGCCGTACCCGCGGATCTCCGGGATCCCCGACTTCTGCAGCAGGTGCAGGGCACCGCCACCGGCGCCGACGAAGACGAACTTCGCCGCGATGCGCTGCGTCGACCGGCCGACCTCGTTCCGGACGTCGAGGGCCCAGCCCTCGGACACCTTCGAGCGCGTGATCTTCCTCACCTCGTGCGACGGCTCGAACTCGACGCCGGCGATCTCGAGCTCGTCGAAGAGCTGCCGGGTGAGCGATCCGAAGTCGACGTCGGAACCGGCCTCCGAGTACGTCGCCGCGATCGGCTGGTCCTTCTTGCGACCCGGGATGAGCGCGGGCGCCCACTCGCGGATCCGGGCTGGGTCGTCCGAGTACTCGATGCCGGCGAAGAGCGGGTGGTCCTTGAGTGCCTCGTACCGCTTCCGCATGTACTCGACGTTCTCGGCCCCCCAGACGAACGAGATGTGCGGGGTCGGGTTGATGAAGTTCGACGGCTGCGGCAGTGCGCCCGTCTCGACCAGGTGCGCCCAGAACTGCCGGGAGACCTGGAACTGCTCGTTGACCGTGACGGCCTTGGCGATGTCGACGTGGCCGTCGGGCATCTCGGGCGTGTAGTTCAGTTCGCAGAGCGCGGAGTGACCGGTCCCGGCGTTGTTCCACGGGTTCGAGGACTCCTGCGCGACGGACCCGAGACGCTCGTACACGCGGATCTTCCACGTGGGTTCGAGGCGGTGGATGATGGCGCCGAGCGTGGCGCTCATGATCCCTCCCCCGACCAGGACGACGTCGATCGGATCCACCTGCTTCACTGCCACCCGTCGATCCTACAAGCGCGGGCTGACAGGGCGGGCACGACGGACGGGAGGCCCGTGGCGGTCTCGCCACGGGCCTCCCGTCCTGCGTGTCGGTCGCGTCGCGACCCGTGGTCGCCTCGCGACCGGCGGTCTGCCTAGGCGGCCACCGTCCGGCGTTCGAGGATCGTCTCGGCGATCTGCACCGCGTTGAGCGCGGCGCCCTTCCGCAGGTTGTCGTTGCTGACGAACAGCGCCAGGCCACGCCCCTCGGGCGCGGACTGGTCGGCGCGGATGCGGCCGACGAACGACGGGTCCTGCCCCGCTGCCTGGAGCGGCGTCGGCACGTCGGCGAGCTCGACGCCCGGGGCTGCCGCGAGCAGCTCGGCGGCGCGCTCGGGCGTCAGCGGCTGCGCGAACTCGGCGTGCACCGAGATCGAGTGCCCGGTGAAGACCGGGACACGGACGCAGGTGCCGGCGACGAGCAGGTCGGGCAGCTCGAGGATCTTGCGGCTCTCGTTGCGGAGCTTCTTCTCCTCGTCGGTCTCGCCCATGCCGTCCTCGACGATGGAACCCGCGAGCGGGACCACGTCGAACGCGATCGGGCGCACGTACTTGACCGGCTCCGGGAAGGTCACGGCCGCGCCGTCGTGGGTGAGCGCGGCGGCGTCCTGCTCGAGCGCGGCCTTCGCCTGACCGAGCAGCTCCTCGACCCCGGCGAGCCCGGACCCCGAGACCGCCTGGTACGTCGTGGCGACGAGACGACGGAGACCGGCCTCGGTGTCGAGCACCTTGAGGACCGGCATGATCGCCATCGTCGTGCAGTTCGGGTTCGCGATGATGCCCTTCGGGGCGTCGTCGATGGCGTGTGGGTTCACCTCGCTCACGACCAGCGGGACGTCGGGGTCCATGCGCCAGGCGCTCGAGTTGTCGACCACGAGTGCGCCGGCAGCGGCGAACCGCGGCGCGAGCGCACGTGAGGCGGTGGCACCGGCCGAGAACAGGGCGATGTCGATGCCCGACGGGTCTGCGGTCTCGGAGTCCTCGACGACGATCTCCTCGCCGCGGAACGGCAGCGTGGTGCCCGCGGACCGGGCGCTGGCGAAGAACCGGACGCGGTCGGCCGGGAACGCGCGCTCCTCGAGGAGACGGCGCATCACGGCGCCGACCTGGCCGGTGGCGCCGACGACGGCGACGGTGGTGCTCATGTGGTGCTCCTGCTCGTGGGTCGTGCCGGTGCGGCGGGTGCCGTGGTCAGCGCCCGGTGCCGGCGTAGACGACGGCTTCCTGGTCGGCGTCGAGGCCGAAGGCCTTGTGCACGACGCGCATGGCCTCGTTGAGGGTGTCGGCACGGGTGACGACGGAGATGCGAATCTCCGAGGTGGAGATCATCTCGATGTTGATCGAGGCCTCGTGCAGTGCGCGGAACAGCGCCGCGGAGACGCCCGCGTTGGTGCGCATGCCGGCGCCGACCAGGGCGAGCTTGCCGATCTGGTCGTCGTACTGGATGCCCTCGTACCCGATGTCGGCCTTCGCGACCTCGAGCGCGGTCAGCACGCCCTGCCCCTGGTCCTTCGGCAGCGTGAAGGAGATGTCCGTCCGGCCCGTCACGGCCTCGGACACGTTCTGCACGATCATGTCGATGTTCGCGCCGGCGCGGGCCACGATCGTGAAGATCTCGGCGGCCTTGCCCGGGGTGTCGGGCACACCGACGACGGTGATCTTGCCCTCGGAGAGATCTCCGGCGATGCCGGTGATGATCGGTTCTTCCACGGTTTCCCCCTCTGCAGGGTTGTAGACGATGGTGCCCTCGGCGTTGCTGAACGAGGAACGGACGTGCAGGGTGACGCCGTGCCGGCGGGCGTATTCGACGGCACGGATGTACAGGACCTTGGCGCCGGACGCGGCGAGCTCGAGCATCTCCTCGCTGGTGATCCGGTCGACCTTCTGCGCCTTCGGCACGACGCGGGGATCCGCCGTGAAGATGCCGTCGACGTCGGTGTAGATCTCGCAGACGTCGGCGTCGAGCGCCGCGGCGAGGGCGACGGCCGTCGTGTCGGACCCACCGCGGCCGAGCGTGGTGATCTCACCGGTCGTGCGGTTGAAGCCCTGGAAGCCGGCGACGATCGCGACGTGCCCGGCGTCGAGCGCCTCGCGCACGCGCTTGGGGGTGACGTCGACGATGCGGGCCTTGCCGTGCTGCGCATCGGTGAGCATGCCGGCCTGGCTGCCGGTGTACGACGACGCCTCGACACCGAGGCTCTTGATCGCCATCGCGAGCAGCGCCATCGAGATGCGCTCCCCCGCGGTCAGCAGCATGTCGAGCTCGCGACCAGCGGGGATCGGCGTGACGGAGTGCGCGAGGTCGACGAGCTCGTCGGTGGTGTCGCCCATCGCCGAGACGGCCACGACCACGTCGTTGCCGGCCTTCTTCGTCTGGACGATCCGCTTCGCCACGCGCTTGATGCTCTCGGCGTCCGCGACGGACGATCCACCGAACTTCTGCACGATCAGGGCCACTGGCTGGTACTCCCGGGGACGATGGTTCCGCGACGATCGCGCGGTCTGTCAATCGTAGAGGGTGTTCCGCGGATGTTGCGTGCCAGCCGGTGCCGACGCAACGATCCTGCGCGGGGTCGGTCTCAGTTCCCGACGACGCGGCGACCCTCGAACGCGCGGCCGAGCGTGACCTCGTCCGCGTACTCCAGGTCACCACCGACCGGCAGTCCGGACGCCAGCCGGGTGGTGCGGATGCCCATCGGGACGAGCAGGCGGCTCAGGTAGGTCGCGGTCGCCTCGCCCTCGAGGTTCGGGTCGGTCGCGATGATCACCTCGTCCACGGTGCCGTCGGCCAGGCGCGTCATGAGCTGCTGGATCCGCAGGTCGTCCGGGCCGACGCCGTCGATCGGGCTGATCGCGCCGCCGAGCACGTGGTAGAGCCCGCGGAACTCGCGCGTGCGCTCGATCGCGGCGACGTCCTTCGCCTCCTCCACGACGCAGATCACGCTCGGGGACCGGCGCGGGTCGCGGCAGATGCTGCACTGCACGTTCTCCGTGACGTTGCCGCAGATCTCGCAGAAGCGGACCTTCTCCTTGACCTCGGCCAGGAGCTCGGACAGCCGTGCGGGATCGAACGACTCGGTCTGCAGGATGTGGAACGCGATGCGCTGCGCCGACTTCGGTCCGATGCCCGGCAGGCGGCCGAACTCGTCGATCAGGTCCTGGACGATGCCGTCGTACATCAGGCGCCTTCCTCGTGCAGGGCGGTCTCCTCGATGAACTGGGCGCCGAGGATCTCACGGACGACGGCCTCGCCGTAGCGGCCGGCCACGGGGGTGCGGCGCACCTGGGGCGTGGCCGGACGCTGCTGCCCCGGCGCCGACTGCGCGGGAGCGGACTGCGTCGGAGCCGGCTGCACCGGTCCGGTCCGGTCCGGTGCCGTGCCCGCCGGGCGCTGCGTCGGCGTCTGCTGGGGCTGGGACGGCACCGTTCCCGGATCCGGGAACGGTGCACCGTCGTCGTAGGGGTCGTCGTCGAGCGGGTAGTCGTCGACCGGCACGTCCGGGCCGGTTGCCGGTGCCGTGGGCCCGGCGCCCGGCGCCGCCGGGGTGCTGGACACCGACGCCGGGGCCGGCACTGCGGACTGCGGGCGCTCTGCGCCGCCGCCGAGCGTCGAGGCCGGGCGGAGCTGCGCGGCGAGCGCGGCATCGGCAGCGGGGTCGGACACCGGCGTGACGGGCGCGACGGGCTCCCCGGTGTCGGTGGTGCCGAAGGGGGCGGACCAACTCGGTTCGAGGTGTTCCGGGACCACACCGGCCGTCGGGTCGGTGGCGGGTATCGCGGCCACCACCCAGTCCGTGACCGGTCCGCTCGAGCCCGGTGCCGGCTCGGGTGCTCCCTGCGTCGTCGCCGGCTCCTGCTGTCCGGTCGGCTGCTGCGGCGAGCCCGACGACTGCTGTCGTCGCTCCTCGGGCGCGTGCTGCTCCGCCTGCGTCGTCCGCTGCGGCGCCGGGGCGGTGACCCGCTGCGCCGCGGCCTGCTGCGGCGCCGTCTGCTGCGGCTGCTGCACGGCCTGCCGTGGCGCCTGCTGCCGCTCGTCCTGCTGCGGCGATCCGCTCGCCTGCGACGTCGCGCCACCGGACCGCTGCTGCGGCGACCCCGTCGACCCCGTCGGCTGCTGCTGCGGCGACCCCGTCGGCTGCGTCGGCCGCTGCGGCACCGCCCCCGTGGGCTGCGTCGGCTGGGGCCGACCACCGTCTGCACCGGTAGCACCGGTCGCACCGGCGGGACGCTGCTGCCCGGGGCCGCGGGCGACGAACTTCACCCGGATGCCGAGGACGTCGATGATCGCCGAGCGGAGCAGTTCGCTCACGCTCGTCGACGGGTCGGACATCTCCTTGAAGGACGCCACGTCCTGGTGGCTCGGGAACGTGAGGGTGAGCACGTCGTCACGGAGCGCGGTGACCTGCGCCGTGACCACGACCGACCAGGCGGAGCGCCGGGCACGTTGCACGTGCTCGACGACCTGGGGCCAGGCGTCACGGAGCTGCTGGAACCCGACGGCGGCGACGGGACGGACGACGGGCTCGTCGCCCACAGCAGTGCCCTGCCCCGTGGACGAGCCGTTCGCGGTGCCCGCGGGCTCCTGCGGAGCCGCGGCCTGGGGACGGGCCGGCACAGCAGGGTCAGACGCGGCCCGGCCCGACGAGGCCCGGCCCGACGAGGCCGGGGCGTCCGTCGTGCTCGGTGCCACGGCGGCCCACGAGGCCGCGGCATCACGGACGGCGGCCCCGGGGTCGCGCTGTGCAGCCGGCGGCTCGGTCCGCGACGGCGTTTCCTTGGACGCGGCGGGAACGGACTGCGCCATGGAGACAGCGGACGGGCCGGTCGCGGCGGCCTGCTCCGCCGACGGGGCCGGGGCACGCCCGCCGTCCGGCTGCACTCGGGTGGTCGAGGCATCGGCGGGACGAGCGCTCGCCCCGTCCGACGGGGCGGTCGGAGCCGACGCCGGGTGTCCGCCGGCGTCGCCGACGCCGACCCGGCGCTCGAGGCGCTCGACCCGGGCGAGGGCCCCACGCTGCGTGTCGTCCGCCTCGGGGACGAGCATGCGAGCGGTCATGAGTTCGAGGTGCAGCCGAGGGGACGTGGCACCGGTCATCTCGGTGAGCGCGCGGTTGGCGATGTCGGCGGAGCGCGAGAGCGCCGTCGCGCCGAACACGCCCGCCTGGCGCGTCATGGTGTCGAGCTCCTCCGGCGAGACGCCGCGCAGCACCGCCGCGGCGCTCTCGTTCGTGGCCGCGACGACGATCAGGTCGCGCAGGCGCTCGAGCAGGTCCTCGACGAAGCGGCGCGGGTCCTGCCCGGTCTGCACGACCCGGTCGATGGCGGCGAACGCCGATGCCGGATCGGCCACGGCGAGCGCGTCGACCACGTCGTCGAGGAGCGCGGCGTCGGTGTACCCGAGGAGCGCGACGGCGCGCTCGTAGGCGATCGCACCGTCCTCGCTGCCGGCCATGAGCTGGTCGAGCAACGACAGGGTGTCGCGCACCGATCCCCCGCCGGCGCGCACGACGAGCGGGAGCACACCCGGCGCGACCGAGACCGACTCCTGCGCGCAGAGCTGCTCGACGTACTCGAGCATGGTCGCCGGCGGGACCAGCCGGAACGGGTAGTGGTGGGTCCGGGACCGGATGGTGCCGATGACCTTCTCCGGCTCGGTGGTGGCGAAGATGAACTTCACGTGCTCGGGCGGTTCCTCGACCAGCTTGAGGAGCGCGTTGAAGCCCTGCGGCGTCACCATGTGCGCCTCGTCCAGGATGAAGATCTTGTAGCGGTCGCGAGCCGGGGCGAAGACGGCGCGGTCCCGCAGGTCGCGCGCGTCGTCGACGCCGTTGTGACTCGCGGCGTCGATCTCGATGACGTCGAGGGAGCCGCCGCCGCCGCGGGCGAGTTCGACGCAGCTCGGGCAGACGCCGCACGGCGTGTCGGTCGGCCCCTCGGCGCAGTTCAGGCAGCGCGCGAGGATGCGGGCGGACGTCGTCTTGCCGCAGCCCCGGGGACCGCTGAAGAGGTAGGCGTGGTTCACGCGGTTCGTCCGCAGCGCGGTCCGCAGCGGGTCGGTGACCTGCGACTGTCCGATCAGCTCGGCGAAGTTCTCGGGCCGGTAACGGCGATACAGGGCGGTGACCACGCGACAAGGGTAGCCGGGACGGCCGACAGCGCGCGGCCCGCGCGACCACCTGTGGAGGGGCGGGGACACGGAGGCGGCTCCGCGCCTCCCGGCCGATCGCGGAGCACGGAGCGACGCCGCACGCAGCAACGAGAAGACTCCTCACGCACCCGCCAGAGCCCGGTTACCCTTGCTGCGTTTCCGCCCTGGGGGAGTTGGCCTGGATGGCGTCACGTGAGGAGCCTCCGGAAGTCTACCGGACGGAACGGGCAGTATCGAACACATGAAGATCGCCATCGCCGGAGGACACGGCCAGATCGCACTGCTCCTCGCCCGACTCATCACGGATGCAGGGCACGACGCCGTCGCGATCATCCGCAACCCCGCTCACGTGACCGACGTCGAGCAGCAGGGCGCGACCGCCCTGGTGGCGGACCTCGAACAGCTGGACGACGACGAACTGGGCCTGCGACTGCGCGGCGTCGACGCCGTCGTCTTCGCCGCGGGCGCCGGTCCGAACAGCGGCGCCGAACGCAAGCTCACGGTCGACCGGGACGCCGCGATCCTGCTCGCCAACGCTGCCGAGCGGATCGGCATCCAGCGGTACGTGATGATCTCCGCGATGGCGGCGGACACCTACGACCCCGATCGTGCCGAGGTGCCGGCCAGGACCGAGGCCGACGTGTTCCAGGTCTACCTCCGCGCCAAGGCCGAGGCGGACGCGAACATCCGCATGCGCAACCTCCGGTGGACGATCGTCCGTCCGGGAGCACTCCTCGACACGCCACCGCAGGGCACCGTGCACGTCGGTCGGACGGTCCCCCGTGGCTCGATCCCCCGCGCGGACGTCGCCGCGGTCGTCCTGCACGCGCTGCTCGACGACACGGCGGTCGGCGTGCAGTTCGAGGTGACGAGCGGGAACACCCCGATCCCCGCGGCCCTGCACGCCATCAGCTGACCGGCCGCGACGGGTCCGTCGCTCGCCGGCCCGGGTGGGCTCGCAGCCGCCCGATCGACACCGGGCCGTCGACGCGAGACGCCGTCCGGGACGTGAGGCGCCGCCGGATCCGGCGGCGTCTCACCCGCGGTGCGGCGTCTCGCGCAGCGCAGCGCGGCGGCGCGGCAGCGCTGCCCTACAGCGCCACCTCCGCCGACTGCCGCGCGATCTCGAGTTCCTCGTTCGTCGGGATGACGAGCACCGCGACACGGGACGCGTCAGTGGAGATGAGCCGCGCCTCCTTCGAGTGCAGCTCGTTCCGGTCGGCGTCGATCTCGATGCCGAGGTGCTCGAGCCCGGCGAGCACCCGTCGCCGGAGCAGCGCGTTGTTCTCGCCCACGCCGGCCGTGAACACCACCGCGTCCAGCCCGCCGAGCTGCGCGGTGTACGCCCCGACGTAGCGGCGGATCCGGTGCCGGTACACGGCGAGCGCCGCCTCGGCCTCGTCGTCACCGCCGAGCGCCGCGTCCTGCACGTCGCGCATGTCACCGTTGCCGGTCAGGCCGAGGAGCCCGGACTGCTTGTTGAGCATCGTGTCGAGCTCGTCGAAGCCGAGACCGGCCTCGCGGTGCAGGTGGATGAGCACCGCCGGGTCGAGGTCACCGGACCGCGTGCCCATGACGAGCCCCTCGAGCGGCGTCAGGCCCATCGACGTCTCGATCGACCGCCCGCCGTCGATCGCCGCGGCGGACGCGCCGTTGCCCAGGTGCAGCACGATCGTCTTCAGCTCGGACAGCGGGCGGTCCAGGAACACCGCCGTCTGTTCGGAGACGTACTTGTGGCTCGTGCCGTGCATGCCGTACCGGCGGATCCGGTACCGTTCGGCGAGGTCCGCGGGGATCGCGTAGGTGTAGGCGTGCGGCGGCATCGTCTGGTGGAACGCCGTGTCGAAGACGGCGACGTGCGGCACGTCCGAGAACACCTGCTTCGCCGCGCGGATGCCCTCGAGGTTCGCCGGGTTGTGCAGCGGGGCGAGGCTGTTGAGGTCCTCGATCTGCTGCTCGACCTCGCCGGTGACGACGGTCGCGCGGTCGAACGTGGTCCCGCCGTGCACGACGCGGTGGCCGACGACGGCGGGCGGGTGCTCGTCGAACGACGGCCCGACCTTCGCGAAGGCGTCGATCATCGCCTGGAACCCCGCCGCGTGGTCGGGCACGGACGCCGACTCGTTCGACGACGACTCCCCCGTCAGGGCGTTGGTGTGCTTCCACGAGCCGGTGGACTCCCCGATGCGCTCGACGAGGCCCGAGGCGAGCGTGCGCTCGCCCTCGAGCTCGATGAGCTGGTACTTGAACGAACTCGATCCGGAGTTCACGACGAGGGCTGCGGTCACTTCGTGGTCACTTTCTGTGTCGGACGGGAGGCGCGGTGCGGCCGGGTCTGTCAGGCCAGGTCCGTCAGGCCGCGTCGGTCGCGGTGCCGGCCTGGATCGCCGTGATCGCCACGGTGTTGACGATGTCGCTGACGAGCGCGCCGCGGGACAGGTCGTTGATCGGCTTGCGCAGCCCCTGGAGCACCGGCCCGATGGCGACCGCGCCGGCCGAGCGCTGCACGGCCTTGTACGTGTTGTTGCCGGTGTTGAGGTCCGGGAAGATGAACACCGTCGCACGGCCCGCCACGGGCGAGTCCGGCATCTTCGTGCGCGCGACCGTGGGGTCGGCGGCGGCGTCGTACTGGATGGGCCCCTCGACGAGCAGGTCTGGGCGCCGCTCGCGGACGAACGCCGTGCCGGCACGGACCTTGTCGACGTCCGCACCGGTGCCGCTGTCGCCGGTCGAGTAGCTGAGCATCGCCACTCGCGGGTCGATGCCGAACTGCGTCGCGGTCTCCGCCGACGAGATCGCGATGTCCGCGAGCTGCTCGCTCGTCGGGTCCGGGATCACCGCGCAGTCGCCGTACACGAGCACGCGGTCCGCGAGGGCCATGAGGAACACGCTCGACACGATCGACGTGTCCGGACGGGTCTTGATGATCTCGAAGGACGGGCGGATCGTGTGCGCGGTGGTGTGCTTCGCGCCGGACACCATGCCGTCCGCCAACCCGAGCTGGACCATGAGCGTGCCGAAGTAGGAGACGTCGGTGACGGTGTCCCGCGCGAGCTCGATGGACATGCCCTTGTGGGCCCGGAGCCGCGTGTACTCCTCGGCGAAGCGCTCGCGCAGCTCCGGGTCGAACGGGCTGACGAGCTGGGCACCTTCGAGGTCGAGCCCGAGCTCGGTCGCTCGGGCCCGGATCGTGGCCGGTTCGCCGAGGATCGTGAGGTCGCAGACCTGCCGCGCCAGCAGCGTCGACGCGGCGTGCAGGATGCGGTCGTCGTCCCCTTCCGGCAGGACGATGCGCTTGCCGTACTGCCGCGCACGATCGAGCAGTCCGTGCTCGAACATGAGCGGTGTGACGACACCGGACGGCGTGAGCTGCAGACGATCGCGCAGGGCGTCCGCGTCGACGTGCTGCTCGAAGAGCGCCAGCGCCAGGTCGGCCTTGCGTGGCGAGTCGGCAGCGAGGCGACCCCGCGTGTGCGTGATGCGGAGCGCGGTGTCGTAGGTGCCGAGGTCGTTCCGGGCGATCGGCAGCGAACTGGACAGACCCTCGAGCAACCGGGTGATCTGCGGGGAGGTGTCGAACCCGCCGTTGAGGATCACACCAGCGAGGCTCGGGAAGGTCTCCGACTGGTTCGCGAGCACGGTGGCGAGGAGCACGTCGCTGCGGTCCCCCGGCACGACGACGATCCCGCCCTCGATCAGCCGGGGCAGGACGTTCTCCATGCTCATGCCGGCCACGACGGTGCCGAGGGCCTCGCGGTCGAGCAGCGCCTCGTCGCCGCGGACGAGCGTCGCGTCCGTCGCGTCGAGCAGCGCGCGGACCGTCGGCGCCACGAGCACCCGGTCCTCCGGGATCGCCCACACCGGTGTGTCCGGGTGGTCGTCCCGCACGGCGCGCTCGACGCTCGCGACGATCGCTGCCAGGTCGTCCGGGTCGGCGCGGTTCACCACGACGCCGAGCAGCTGCGCGTGCGCCGCCCGCAGCTCGCTCGTCGTGACGTCCGCGACCTGCGCCATCGCGTCCGGGGTGCGAGCGCCCCGCTCGGCTGCATCGCGACCGCCGAGCACGAGGAGCACGGGTGCGCCGAGGTTCGCGGCGACCTTCGCGTTGAACGAGAGCTCGGTGGGGCTGCCGACGTCGGTGTAGTCGGACCCGAGCACCACGACCGCGTCGCACTGCCGCTCGACCTGGGCGAAGCGGTTGAGGATCGTGCCGAGGGCCGCGTCCGGATCGGCGTGCACGTCGTCGTAGGTCACGCCGACCGCCTCGTCGTACGACAGCCCGACCGCGCTGTGCTGCAGCAGGAGCTCGAGCACGTAGTCGGGCTCGGCGACCGACCGGGCGACCGGTCGGAACACGCCGACCCGTCCGACGGACCGCGCGAGTGTCTCGAGGACACCGAGGGCGACCGTGCTCTTGCCCGTGTGTCCTTCTGCTGACGTGATGTAGATGCGGGTCGACACGGTCCCAGGCTAGTCGCGCGGCCACCGTACGCTCTGGGAGTCCCGGGCCAGGTGGACGGAGTGGTCGTGAGCACCCCTGGAGACCTGTACCATGGGGTGTCGTCATCGCGAGATGGCACCGGGAGAATTCGCCTAGTGGCCTATGGCGCACGCTTGGAAAGCGTGTTGGGTGCAAGCCCTCGGGGGTTCGAATCCCCCATTCTCCGCCGACAGCAGTACGAGGACCAGCAGGCGCGCCCACCCGGTGGGCGCGCCTGCTGTCGTTCCCGGCGCCCGACGTCCCCCGCACGCGGGACACGCCTGCACCCCGTCGCACCCGATCTGGCCGGAACACGCCGCTCCGGGGTGGAACGGACTGTCCTCCCGCCCGTCGCACCCCCTAGTCTGTGCAGACGGACGACCCCGGGACGGGTCGGTCACGGTGCAGCGGGCGGCAGGGGCGTCGCCCGCGGACGGGCGCTCGCGCCTGCCCGCGCGCCCGAGGGGTGAGGAGACCCACGTGGGGGAAGCGACGATGCCAGCCGCCGGACGGCTGCGGACGCCGGTCTTCGACGTGCTCCTCCGCCCGCGTCGCTCGCTCGTGCGGTCCACGGTGCTCAGCGTCGTGTTCTCCGCGGTGCCGCTCGCGGTCGCCCTGGTCTGGGTCTCGCTGCCGGTGCGCTGGTGGCCCCTCGTCGCGTCGCTCGTCGTCGTCCTCGCCGTCCTGGTCGGTGTCCTCTTCGTCCGTCTCGGCCAGGCGTTCCTCGGCATCGACTCGGACTCGGTCGTGCTCAACGCCGTCCTCACCCCGAACCGTCGGATCGCCCGCGACCGGGTGCAGCGGATCGTGGTCGCGCCGACCTACGGCGCCTCGGCCGACCGCACGACGCGCGAGCTGCTCGCCTTCGACGCCGACGGTGTGCACCTGTTCCGGATGGGCGCCGACGTGTGGGGCGACGCCGCCCTCGACCGCGTGCTCGAGACCCTCGACGTCCCGGTCGAGCACGAGCGCCGTCCGGTCGACGTACGCGAGGCCACCCGCCGCTGGCCCGGGAGCCGCACCTGGTACGAGCGCCGTGCGGGCGTGCTCGCGATCGGCGCCGTCGCGGTGTGCATCGTGGCCGGCCTCGTCGCGGTCGAGACCGTGGGCGCCCTGACCCGCTGACCCCGAGACCACGTCAGCGGCGACGCGACCGGTGTCGGCGCACCGCTTCGTCCGTCACCGTGACGATCGCCCCACCAGTACCCGACCGGGACAACGCCTCGGCCGGGCAGTGGGTCGGCCGGCAGTGGGTTGGTCGCCGGTGGGACGACGCCGTCGCACGGAGCGCCTCCGCGTGGTCGGAGGACGGCCGTCCGCCGGGTCGTCCGTGCGTCCCCTCAGTGCGAGAGCGCCGGGACCGTCCGCGGTCGGACGACCACCCAGAGGACGAACACGGCGACCGTCGACGTGCACGCCATGACACCGGCCATCGGCGTCGCGGCGTCGATGCCGAGCAGGCCGACGATCGGTGAGACGAGTCCGGCGACGCCGAAGTTCAGCGCGCCGAGGAGCGACGCGGCGGTACCGGCCTCCTTGCCGTGGGCCGCGAGCCCGATCACCTGGACGAGCGGGAAGGTGAACCCGCACGCGGCGATGAAGAACCACAGCGGCACGAGGACCCCGACGAGCCCGGCGCCGAGCTGGTCGAGCACGATGATCGACACGGCCGCGACGAACAGCGTCGCCGTCGCGCAGGCCAGGATCCACTGCGGACCGACCCGCTGCGCCAGCCGCGAGGACACCTGCACACCCACGACGACGCCGATCGAGTTCACGGCGAAGAGCAGTCCGTACTGCTGCGCGTCCAGCCCGTAGACGGTCTGGAACAGGAAGGGCGACGCGCTGAGGTACGAGAACAGGCCGCTGAACACCATCGCGCCGATGAGCGCGACGCCGACGAAGATCCGATCGGACAACAGGGCCTTGTACCGCTGCCCGATGGTGGAGTGTCCGGCCTCCCGGCGGCGTTCCGGCGGCAGGGTCTCGACGATGAGCAGCGACGACGCGATGACGACCGCCGCGCCGTAGCAGGCGAGGAACACGAAGACGCCGCGCCAGCTGACGAACTGGAGCATCTGCGAGCCGATGAGCGGCGCGAGGATCGGCGCGAGACCGTTCACCATGGCCAGGCGGGACAGCATCCGCACCAGCGGCTTCCCGCCGAACAGGTCGCGCACGGTCGCCATCGCGACGACACCACCGGCCGCGGCCCCCATGCCCTGGAGCACGCGGAAGAGTGCGAGCACCTCGACGTCCGGGGCGAGCGCGGCGCCCACCGAGGCGGCGACGTGCACCGAGGTCGCGATGATGAGCGGCAGCCGCCGTCCCACCTTGTCGCTCCACGGGCCCACGAGCAGCTGTCCGACCGCGAAGCCGAGCGTCGTCGCCGTGAGCGTGAGCTGGACGGCGCCCTCACTGATCCCGAACTCGTGCTCGAGCGAGGGGAACGCCGGCAGGTACAGGTCGATGGTGAACGGCCCGAGCGCGGTGAGCGCGCCGAGCACGAAGACGTAGACGAGGCGCTGGCCACGGGTGAGCGAGTCACCGGGGTGCAGCACGACGCGGAGCGAGCCGGTGGTGGCGGGCGCGGTCACGAGCGGTCCTTCACGGGGAGAGACGGGCACAGGGAGGGTCTGCACGGGCAGGGCCGGCACAGGGGGCGGCACACGGACCGGCCCCGGAGCCACGGGGCCGACGGGGCGGGCACGGGTGCCGGGTGCGGTGCTGGTCGCGGACGCCGGAGGTGGTCCGTCGTGTCGGATCGAATCGATTCGGCCGCGGAACCATCCTACGGGCTGCGTGAGCGCTCTCGGAACGCTCCCGCGTGATCCGCCCCCTCACACCGCGCGCAGTGTCCCGTCCGCGCGGTCGCCATGCGGTAGCGTCGGACTGCTCGGGACCGCGTCGAGCGGACGGAACGAAGAGGGGGTGGTGTCGTGGTCGACGCCCGGATCCTGCACACCACGGCAGCGCTGCGCGAGGCGATCCTCCGACTCGCCGCCGACCGGCCCGTCTCGGCCATCACGGTGGCCGACGTCACACGGGCCGCCGGCATCAACCGCGCGACCTTCTACTCCCACGCGGTCTCCCCCGGATCGCTGCTCGCCGAGGTGCTCACCCCCGAGCTCGACCGCATCCGCGAGGACGACCTCGACGCCCGCCGTACCGCATCGGCGCGCGGTGCCGGTCCGGACGAGCTCGCCGCGATCACCCGTCGGGGCATCGACGCCGTCGTGGAGCACGTCGTCTCGCACCGTGACATCTACGCCCGCGGGCTGCCCGACACCGAGGACGCCGCACTGCACCGCATGCTGGTCGAGCACTTCACGGTGTCGAGCGCGCAGCACATCCGCGAGCTCGACCCCGCGACGCGCCCGCCGCTGCTCGACGACGTCGCCGCCGGCTTCGTCGCCCAGGGGTTCGTCGGCGCGATCGAGGCCTGGCTGGCGGGACCGCGTCGCTCCCGCAGGTCCCTGGTCGAGACGATCACGCTGTCGTTCCCGGCCTGGTGGCACTGACCGGGAGACCCCGGACCGCCGTCCCGCGCCCGCACGGGGGCGAGCAGGTCAGTCGTCGGCGTCCGGCCGCTCGCCGCGCTGCAGCGACCGCACCACGTCGACCGCCGTCCGCGCGGTGACCGCCGGATCGTCCGACTCGTGGACACGGTGGTCGGCTGACACCCCGTCGCCCCCGGTACCGCTCGTCGGCACGCCGTCACCGAGCGAGACGACCACCACGCCGGCGTCGTGTGCGGTCTGGACGACGCCGGTCAACGCGTCCGCGTCCACCGCCCGCACCAGCAGTGCCTTCGCCCCGCCGCGGACGAGCTCGTCCACCGCCCGACGCTGCGCGGCGGCGGCTCCGTCGGCCGGAGCGAGACGGACGTCCGGTCGGAACCCGGCGTCGTCGAGGCCGTCCCGGAGGTCCGCCGCGAGCCGGTCGTCACCGTCCGCCAGCACCACGCCGACCAGGGCGTTCCGGTCGAAACCGCCGTCGGAGCTCGTCAGGTCCGTGCTCCGCACCGGCGTCGGCGCAGCGGTCGTCGCACCCTGGCACCCGGTCAGGGCGAGGGTGGCTCCCATCAGGACGGCCACGACGATGGTGCGCACTCGCTGTCCTCCGCTCGGTCGGACTGCCACGCTACCGCCCGGGAGGGATCCGGGCGAGGACCCCGCCGCGCTGCTCGCCGGGCCGACCCAGGGGCGCACACCGACGAGCCGACAGGGCAACGTGACGAACGGGAGGCTCCCCGCCGGCCCGGTGGGGAGCCTCCCGTCCGTCACGCCCCGTCAGCGGGCCGCGCTCACCTGGACAGCGCCTGCAGGACGTCCGCCACCAGGTCGCCGGCGTCCTCGATGCCGACCGACAGGCGCACGACGTTCTCCGGCACCGCCAGCTCGGTGCCCTTCACCGACGCGTGCGTCATCTCGCTCGGGTAGCCGATGAGCGACTCGACACCGCCCAGCGACTCGGCGAGCGAGAAGACCTCGGTCGACTCGACGAAGCGCTTCGCCGCCTCGGGGCCGCCGGACAGGGCGACCGACAGCATGCCGCCGAACCCGCGCATCTGCTTCGCCGCGACCTCGTGGCCGGGGTGGTCGGCGAGCCCCGGGTAGTAGACGCGCTCCACCCCGGGAGCGCCGACCAGCGCCTCGGCGACGGCCTGCGCGTTGGACGAGTGCCGCTCCATCCGGATCGGGAGCGTCTTGATCCCGCGGGTGGTGAGGAACGCGTCGAACGGCGACGCGATCGCGCCCGCGCCGAACTGCAGGAAGCCGACCTGCTCCGCGAACGCCTCGTCGCGCAGGACGACCGCGCCGCCGACCACGTCCGAGTGGCCGCCGAGGTACTTCGTCGTCGAGTACGACACCGCGTCCGCTCCGAGCGACAGCGGCTGCTGCAGGTACGGGGACGCGAACGTGTTGTCGACGACCACCAGGGCACCCGCGGCGTGCCCGACCTCGGACAGCACGGCGATGTCCGCGATCTTCATGAGGGGGTTCGTCGGGGTCTCGACCCAGAGCACGGTCTTCGCGGGGGCGCCCTCGAGGGCGGCGCGGACCAGGTCGACGTCGCTCATGTCGACGACGACCAGTTCGACGCCCCACGGCACGTGCAGCCGGTTCACCAGACGGTGCGTGCCGCCGTACACGTCGTTGCCCATCACGACCCGGGCGCCCGGCTCGAGGTGGGCGCGCAGCAGGGCGTCCTCTGCGGCCAGACCGGACGCGAACGAGAACGCCGCGACGCCGCCGTCGAGGTCGGCGAGCAGGGTCTGCAGCGCGTCGCGTGTGGGGTTGCCGCCGCGGGAGTACTCGTAGCCGTTCCGCATGTTCCCGACGCCGTCCTGCACGTAGGTGGAGGTGACGTGGATGGGCGGGATGACGGCGCCGGTCGTTGCGTCGGGGTCCTGGCCGGCGTGGACGGCGCGGGTGGCGAACTCGGTCATGCTGCGGGTCTTCCTCGTGGGTCGGTGCGTCACGCGGAGAGCGACGTGAGCAGGTCGTGGCGGGTGAGCACGGTGACGGGCTTGCCGTCATCGACGACGAGCAGCGCGTCCACCGTCTCGAGGGCGCGACGGGCTGCGGACAGGGACTCGCCGATGCCGATCAGGGGCAGCGGGTCGCCGACGGAGCCGCTGACGGCGTCGGTCATCGCGGCGGCTCCGGTGAAGACCTGCTGGAGCAGGTCCTTCTCGGCCACGGCGCCGACGACCTCGCCGATGACGACGGGCGGCTCGGCACTGAGGACGGGCATCTGCGAGACGCCGTAGGTCGACATGATGTCGACCACGTCGCGGACGGTGTCCGACGGGTGCGCGTGCACGAGGTCGGGCAGCCTGCCGTCCTTGTCGGCGACGACCGAGCCGACGGTGCGGGCGTCGTCGGTGTCCGCGAAGCCGTAGGAGCGCATCCAGCGGTCGTTGAAGATCTTGCCGAGGTAGCCGCGGCCGCCGTCGGGCAGGAGCACCACGACGACGTCGTCCTCGGTGAGGTCGCGGGCGGCGCGCAGTGCGGCGACGACGGCCATGCCGCTCGAGCCGCCGACGAGCAGGCCCTCCTCGCGCGCGAGCCTCCGGGTCATCGCGAACGACTCCGCGTCCGAGACCGCGATGATGTCGTCTGGGACCTCGGGATCGTAGGCGGGCGGCCAGATGTCCTCGCCGACGCCCTCCACCAGGTACGGCCGGCCGGAGCCGCCCGAGTAGACCGAGCCCTCGGGGTCGGCGCCGACGATGCGGACGCGTCCGTCCGAGGCCTCCTTGAGGAACCGGCCGACACCGGTGATGGTGCCACCGGTCCCGACGCCCGCGACGAAGTGGGTGATCCGCCCCTCGGTGTCGCGCCAGATCTCCGGCCCGGTCGTCTCGTAGTGACTGCGCGGCCCGTTCGGGTTCGCGTACTGGTTCGGCTTGTAGGCCCCCGGGATCTCACGGACGAGCCGATCGGACACGGAGTAGTAGGACTCCGGGTCGTCGGGGGCCACCGCCGTCGGCGTCACGACGATCTCGGCGCCGTACGCGGTCAGGACGTTCCGCTTGTCCTCACCCACCTTGTCGGGCAGGACGAACACGCACCGGTACCCGCGCTGCTGGGCGACGAGGGCGAGCCCGACGCCGGTGTTGCCCGAGGTCGGTTCGACGATCGTGCCGCCGGGGCGCAGGTCACCGGACGCTTCGGCCGCGTCGATGATCCGGGTCGCGATGCGGTCCTTCGACGAGCCGCCCGGGTTCAGGTACTCGACCTTCACCAGCACGGTCGCCCGGATCCCGTCGGTGACACGGTTCAGTCGGACGAGCGGGGTGTCGCCGACCAGGTCGACGACGGAGTTCGCGTAACGCACCCGGCCGAGTCTAGGTCGCGGGGCCGAGTGCCTGCTGGGATGCGACGAACGATGTCGACGCCGCGTTCTGCTGCCGGTGGAGCGCGGCGTACGTGCCGTCGCGCTCGAGGAGTTCGTCGTGCGTGCCCTGCTCGACGATGCGGCCGTGGTCGAGCACGAAGATGACGTCTGCGTCGCGGACGGTCGACAGTCGGTGCGCGATCGAGATCGTCGTGCGCCCTGCGGCAGCGGTGTCGAGGGCGGTCTGCACGACCCGCTCCGAGATGGAGTCGAGGGCGCTCGTCGCCTCGTCGAGCACGAGCACCGGCGGGTCCTTGAGGAGCACGCGCGCGATCGCGATCCGCTGCTTCTCACCGCCGGACAACCGGTAGCCCCGCTCCCCCACGACCGTGTCGTAGCCGTCCGGGAACGACGTGATCGTCTCGTGGATGTTCGCCGCGCGGGCCGCGCGCTCGACTTCCTCGTCGGTGGCGTCCGGCTTCGCGTACCGCAGGTTGTCGCCGATGGAGGCGTGGAACAGGTACGTCTCCTGGCTGACGACGCCGACGTGCCGCACGAGGTCCTCGTGCTCGATGTCGCGTACGTCCGCCCCGGCGAACCGGACGGACCCCGCGGTCGCCTCGTACAGGCGCGGCACGAGGTAGGAGATGGTGGTCTTCCCCGCGCCGGAGGGCCCGACGAAGGCGGCGAACCGGCCGGGCTGCAGCTCGAAGGACACCCCACGGAGCGTCGGCTCGTCGGGATCGCCGTCCGGGTAGGTGAAGGTGACGTCCTCGAACGCCACGTGCCCGACACGCGATCCGTCGACGGGGCGCGCGTCCGGTGCGTCGGTGATCGCGGGACGCAGGTCCAGGTACTCGAAGATGCGCGCGAAGAGCGCTCCCGACGTCTGCAGGTCGAGCACCACCCGCAGCAGCCCGACGGTCGGGAACAGGAGTCGCGACTGCACCGTCGTGAAGGCGACGATCGTGCCGGCGGTGATCGGGACGTCCCCGATGATCAGGAAGGCGGCGACGAGGTAGATGACCGCGGGGATGATCGACAGGAACACCTGGACGATGGCGAAGAACCACTGGCCGGACATCTGCTGGCGCACCTGCAGCCGGATCTGGTTCCGGTTCTCGTCCCCGTACCGCTGCGTCTCGCTGCGCTGCTGGTTGAAGCTCTTGGCGAGCAGGATGCCGGAGACGCTCAGGGCCTCCTGTGTGATCGCCGTCATGTCGGACAGCGACTCCTGCGTCTGGGCGGCGATCCGGGCACGCACCTGGCCCACCCGACGCTGGGCGATGACGAGCAGCGGGAGCAGGACGACGGCGACCAGTGTCATCTGCCAGCTGAGCAGCAGCATCGCCACCACCGCGGCGATCACCGTCACGGTGTTGCCGAGCACCGACGAGATCGTGTTGTTCAGCACGCTCGCGACCCCGCCGACGTCGTTCTGCAACCGCGACTGGATCACGCCGGTCTTCGTCCGTGTGAAGAAGGCGAGCTCCATGCGCTGCAGGTGCGCGAAGAGCCGCATGCGCATCGCGCCCATCACCTGGTTGCCGACCGTCGCCGTCAGGTGGGTCTGCCAGATGCCGATGCCGGCGCTCGCGATCCAGAGCGCGATCATCCCGCCGACGAGTTCGAGGAGCACCGGCACGTCCGGGCGGCCGGACGGCGGGAAGAGCCCGCGGTCGAAGGCCTGCTGGGTCAGGAGCGGGGGCACGACCGAGAGCGCGGCGCCGAGCAGCACGAGTGCGACGGTCAGCACGATGGACCGGCGGTGGGGCGCGAAGAGCCCCGCGATGCGCCGGACGAGGTGCGGGATGCGCGGCGCCTCGGCGTTGGCGGCCTTCTGCGCCGTGACGTCACCGCTCGAGATCCGCCCGCCGCCGCGGGGACCGCCCGCACGCATCCCGTGGCCCATGCTCATGGGACCAACGTAACCCGGGCCGGCCAGCCGGGCAGCGGTCGTCAGCCCTCGGCGTATTTGACCCCGTTCAGGGGCCGTGCGACCATCGTCCGTCCCCCTTCCCCCGCCCACACCGAGGTCCCATGACGTCCGCGCCCTCCCGCCCCACGTCGCTCCGGCAGCAGCTCGCACGCCGCAAGCCGATCGAACAGCTGCAGGCCGAGGCCGCGGCAGGCGTGAACGGCGAGCCGCTCCGACGCTCCCTCGGCGTGTGGCACCTCACGATGATCAGCGTGGGGGCGACCCTGGGCACGGGCATCCTCGTGGTGCTGGGCACCGCCGTGCCCCTCGCGGGTCCCGCGGTCTGGATCTCCTTCGTCCTCGCCGGGGTCGCCGCCCTGCTGTCCGCCCTGTCGTACGCCGAGATGGCCGGTGCCGTGCCGACCTCGGGGTCGAGCTACTCGTACACCTACGCCACGATGGGCGAGGGCATCGCCTGGGTGTGCGGCTGGTGCCTCGTGCTCGAGTACGCCGTCTCCGTGGCCGCCGTCGCGGTCGGTGCGAGCGAGTACGTCGACGAGACGCTCCGGGTGTTCGGCCTGCACCTGCCCGCCGCGATCGCCGCACCCCCGGGCGACGGCGGCGTCGTCAACCTGCCGGCAGCGGTCCTCGTGCTCCTGGCGACGGCGGTCCTGCTGCCCGGTGCCCGCGAGAGCGCCTGGGCGAACACGGTCATGGTCGTCGTGAAGATCGCGCTGCTGGTGTTCTTCGTCGTCGTGGCGTTCACCGCGTTCTCGTCGCAGAACTTCGCGCCGCTCGCGCCGATGGGCGCCGCCGGCGTGACGGCCGCCGCGTCCCGCCTGTTCTTCTCGTACATCGGGTTCGACGCGGCGTCCACCGCCGGCGAGGAGGCGAAGGACCCCCGCCGCGACCTGCCACGCGCCATCATCGGCTCGATCGCGATCGTCACGACGCTGTACATCCTCGTCGCCGTCGCCGCGGTCGGCGCTCGCCCGTGGACCTCGTTCTCGTCCGACGAGGCCTCGCTCGTCCGCATCGTCGTCGAGGTCACCGGTCAGCCCGTCGTCGCCCTCGTCTTCTCGGTCGGCGCCGTGGTCGCCATCGCGAGCGTCGTGCTCACCGTGCTGTACGGCCAGACGCGGATCCTGCTGACGATGGCTCGGGACGGCATGGTGCCGCCGGTCTTCGGTCGCGTCTCGCACCGCACCGGGACCCCCGTGCCGAACACCCTCATCGTCGGCGTCGTCGTCGCGGTCGTGGCAGCGCTCGTGCCGCTGGGCGAGCTCGCCGACGCGACGAGCATCGGCACGCTCGTGGCCTTCGCGCTCGTCAACGTCTCCGTGATCGTCCTCCGTCGCACCCGCCCGGACCTCGAGCGCTCGTACCGCGTCCCGCTGTTCCCGGTCGTCCCGGTGCTCGGCACACTGTGCTGCGTCCTGCTCGCGGTGTTCCTCGGCGTCGGCACGTGGATCGCCTTCGGCCTCTGGATGGTCGTCGGCGCCGTGCTCTACCTGGCCTACGGCCGCCGCCGCAGCACGCTGCGCTGACGTGCGCGCCGCGCGGCGCGCACTGAGCAGGCCGAGTCTCGTGCTGAACGACACATCTCTCGCCGCAGGGCACGAGATGCGTCGGTCAGCACGAGTCTCGCCCGACTCCCGCCGTGGCTCGCAGGAGCGCCGCCGAGACTCGTCCACAGCCGCGAGGCGCGAACCGCCCTCCACAGGTGTGGCTCCGTCCGCCGCCGGTCGCCACGGCGGCCCGGCACGCTGCGGTCGCGCGCCGGGCACGACGAAGGCCGCCACCCCGAGGGGCAGCGGCCTCCGTGAAGAGCCGTAAGGGGTACTTACGCGAGCTCGATCGTGGCGCCGGCGCCCTCGAGCGTCTCCTTCGCCTTGTCGGCCGTCTCCTTGTTGACACCCTCGAGGATCTTGGCGTCGGCGGTCTCGACGAGCGCCTTGGCCTCACCGAGGCCGAGCGACGTCAGGCCACGGACCTCCTTGATGACCTGGATCTTCTTGTCACCAGCGGACTTGAGGATGACGTCGAACTCGGTCTTCTCCTCAGCGGCCTCGGCCGGGGCACCGGCGGCGGCCGGAGCGGCAGCGGCGACCGGAGCGGCCGCGGTGACCTCGAAGACCTCTTCGAACTTCTTCACGAAGTCCGAGAGCTCGATGAGCGTGAGCTCCTTGAAGGCCTCGATGAGCTCGTCCTGCGAAAGCTTCGCCATGATTTTCTCCTACTACTTAGTACGTGTGGTTGATGAACGCGTGCCTGGTCAGGCCGCGGACTCCTGCTTCTCGCGGAGGGCGTCCACGGTGCGGACGGCCTGCGAGAGGGGTGCCTGGAACAGGTACGCAGCACCGAACAGCGAGGCCTTGAAGGCGCCGGCGAGCTTGCCGAGCAGGACTTCACGGGACTCGAGGTCGGCGAGCTTGTCCACCTCGGTCGCGGTGAGCGGGTTACCGTCGAAGTAACCGCCCTTGACCACGAGCTGGGGGTTCGCCTTGGCGAATGCACGCAGCGACTTCGCGACGGCGACGGTGTCACCGTGGACGAAGGCGAGAGCGGACGGACCGGCGAGCTCGTCGTCGAACGACGTGATGCCGGCGTTGTTCGCCGCGATCTTGGTCAGCGTGTTCTTCACCACGGCGTACGTGGCGTGCTCACGGATGCTGGTGCGGAGCTCCTTGAGCTGCGCCACCGTGAGACCGCGGTACTCGGTGAGCAGAACGGCGTTCGAGCTCTGGAATGCTTCCGTGAGCTCGGCGACCGCAGCTTCCTTGTTCGCCATGGTTCTCCTTGGGGTTCTTGCCGGCAGCCCCAGGTCCACCACACATGAAAAAAGCTCCGGCGCAGAGGCTCGGAGCTGCTCCCCCGCGAACGGGAGGAGTGGGTCTGAACACCTGCGCTGGTTGCCTCATGGATGAGGGCCTTCGGTCTGCACGCAAGCGCGCAGACAACCGGCGGTCTTTGGCTTCGAGAAGCGTAGCACAGCGGGTTGGTGCCGGCCAACCACCGACGGGAGGCCCGGTACGGGCCCGTCACGCGCCTCCCGTCCGTCAACGCGTGGCGGGCAGGTGCACCGTGAACACGGTGTCCCCCGGCACGCTCGCGACCTCGACGCTCCCGCCGTGCGCCTGCACGACCGCGTCGACGATCGCGAGTCCGAGTCCCGTCGACCCCGCGCTCCGTGATCGCGAGCTGTCGGCCCGCGCGAACCGCTCGAACAGCTTCGGCAGGAACGCCGCGTCGATGCCCTGCCCGTCGTCGCGCACCGTCAGGTCGATGCCGCCGGGGACGCGCGCGATGCCGACGGTGATGCGCGTGCCCTCGGGGGTGTGGGTCCGCGCGTTGGTGAGGAGGTTGACGATCACCTGATGCAGGCGTGCCGCGTCGCCCTGCACCTCGACGGGTTCCTCGGGCACGTCCACCTCGATGACGTGGCCCGGTGACGCGGCGTGCGCGTCGTTGACCGCGTCGAGCACCAGCCCCGTGAGGTCGACGTCGTCGAACCGGACCTCGCGCCCCTCGTCGAGTCGGGCCAGGAGCAGCAGGTCCTCGACCATCGAGGTCATCCGGAGCGACTCGGACTCGATCCGGCTCATCGCGTAGACGACGTCCGGCGGCAGGTCCGCTCCCATGCGCCTGGTGAGCTCGGCGTACCCGCGGACCGACGCGAGCGGCGTGCGGAGCTCGTGCGAGGCGTCGGCGACGAACTGCCGGACCTGCTGCTCGGACCGTTCCCGGGCCTGCATCGCGCCGGCGATGTGCCCGAGCATTCGGTTGAACGCGGTGCCGACGCGGCCGACCTCGGTGCGCGGGTCGGTGTCGGGGACGCGGACGCCGTCGAGCGCGTCGCTGCGCTCGAGCGGCATCCGGGCGACGGACGAGGCGGTCTCGGCGACCCGCTCGAGCGGACGCAACGACCGGCGGACGACGACCGCGGCGAGCGCGATCGCGACCAGGAGGGCGAGCGCGGTGACGACGAGCACCACCCCGAAGAGCTTCCAGACGCTCTCGTACACGGGCGCCATCGGCAGGCCGACGACGAGCACGGCGGGTCCGAGCGACACGGCGGTGACCCGGTAGCGGCCGAGGTCGCTGCCGAGGTCCACGGTGTGCGCCGCACCGTCGACCGTGACGTCGCCCAGCGGACGGACCGCGGACGCCGCGAGCCGGTCGATGTCGCCGGCGTTGTCGAGGACGCTCCCGAACGTGGCGTCCCCGTCCAGGAAGTAGACGGTCAGGGTCCCGGCGGACTGCCCGCTCGGTCGGCCGATCTCGAGGCCGGGACCGCCCGGGCCCTGCTGCTCGACCGACCGCTGTGCGCGGTTCGTCGCGAAGGAGAGCTGCTCGTCGATCGCCGACCGCTGGATGGAGAACAGCGCGATGATGCTCCCGGCACCGATGACCGCGCTGACGGCGACGACGAGCGCGACGATGCTCAGGACGAGGCGGCGACGGAGTGTCACGGGGTGCCGCTCAGGACGTCGGCTTGATGACGTACCCGACGCCGCGCACCGTGTGGATCATCGGCGTCTCCCCCGCGTCGATCTTCTTGCGCAGGTAGGAGATGTAGATCTCGACGACGCTCGACTTGCCGCCGAAGTCGTAGGACCACACGCGGTCGAGGATCTGCGCCTTCGACAGCACACGCCGGGGGTTGCGCATGAGGAAGCGGAGGAGCTCGAACTCGGTGGCGGTCAGCTCGATCGGCCGTCCGGCGCGGGACACCTCGTACGACTCCTCGTCGAGCACGAGGTCGCCGACGACGATGCGCGGGTCGCCGGCCTCGGAGACCGAGATCTGTGAGCGACGGATGAGCCCGCGGAGGCGTGCCACGACCTCCTCCAGCGAGAACGGCTTGGTGACGTAGTCGTCGCCGCCCGCGGTGAGCCCGGTGACACGGTCCTCGACGGAGTCCTTCGCGGTGAGGAACAGCACCGGGGTGTCGTCGTCGTTCTGACGGAGCCTGCCGAGCACCTGCAGCCCGTCGAGGTCCGGCATCATCACGTCGAGCACCATCGCGTCGGGCTTCCACTCGCGCGCGGTCGCCAGGGCCTGCTGGCCACCGTTCGCGCTCTTGACCTCCCAGCCCTCGTACCGCAGCGCCATGGAGAGCAGGTCGGTGAGGCTGGCTTCGTCGTCGACGACGAGGATGCGCAACGGGGTGCCGTCGGCGCGGGTGAGGCGAGGGGCTGCGGCGGGCTGGGAGATGGTCACGTCCTCGAGGATCGGAGAGGTTCCTATGAGGCGTCTGGGACGCGCCGATGACCCGCCTGTGCATCCGCTTCCTCATGCGTTCCATGGGATCCGGCAGGCCTGCTCATGGACTCGATCCCTAGCGTCTCCTCGTCCCCAACACCGAGGAGAACCATGTTCCTGACCTACCTCAGGCGCGAGCTCACGAACCGCAGGAAGCAGACGGTCGTCGTCGCCGTCGGCATGGCGCTCGCGATCGCCCTGGTCGTCATCGTGTCGTCCGTCGCGAGCGGCGTGCAGGCAGCGCAGACGAGCGTCCTGCAGTCCGTGTACGGCGTCGGCACCGACATCACGGTCACGAAGACCGAGCAACCCTCGTCGTCGAGCACCGGGCGCCCGTCCTTCGACTTCGGCAGCCGCTCGGGCAGCGACAGCGGCTCGACCGAGCTGTCGCAGTCGCGGCTCACCGTCGCCCGCGGGTCGAGCACGCTGGATGCGTCGGACCTCGCGACGGTCACCGGCACCACCGGGGTGGAGGCCGCGACCGGCGTCCTCACGCTGGAGAACACCACGTTCTCCGGCCAGGTGCAGCAGGGCAGCAGCAGCACCGACTCCGGCAGCAGCGCACAGCAGGGTCCGCCCAGCGGCGGCAGTGACGGAGGCGGCGGCTTCGGTGGCGGTTCGTTCGGCGTCGACTCGTTCACCGTCACCGGCATCCCGGTCTCCGGCGCCGCGGTCGGCCCGCTCACGAGCACCGAGACCACCGCGGGCCGCACCTTCGCCGCGAAGGACGCCGGCAAGGACGTCGTCGTGCTCGACAGCGCCTACGCCGAGAGCGAGGACAAGGCCGTCGGTGACACCCTCGACATCGGCGGGGAGACGTTCACCGTGATCGGGATCGTCGCCTCGACCGGATCGTCGAGCACCACGACGTCGAACACGTACGTCCCGCTCGACACCGCGCAGTCCCTCGCCGACCTCGACGGGGAGGTCACGTCCATCTTCGTCGCCGCCGGGTCCTCGTCCGACGTCAGCACCGTCGAGTCCTCCCTGGAGGAGCATCTCCCCAGCGCGACCGTCTCGACCGAGTCCGACCTCGCCTCGAGCGTCTCCGGCTCGCTCAGCACCGCGTCCACCCTCGTGTCGGACCTCGGCACCTGGTTGTCGATCGTGGTCCTCGCCGCAGCGTTCCTCATCGCCGTCCTCTTCACGATCTCGGGCGTCACCCGACGCACCCGCGAGTTCGGCACGCTGAAGGCGATCGGGTGGTCGAACGGTCGGATCACCCGGCAGGTCGCCGGTGAGTCGCTCGTGCAGGGACTCCTCGGCGGCGTCATCGGTGCGGTCGTCGGACTGGTCGGCATCCTCGTCGTGAACGTCGTCGCCCCGACCGTCTCGGCGAGCGCCTCGACGTCCGGCCGGGGGGCGATGGGTGGCGGCGGCATGCCCGGCGGCGGGGCGACCGCTGCCGCGGGCAGCGGCACCACGGGCGGCGCCCCGGCCGGTGGGTTCGGCGGAGGCGGGAGCACCGCGAGCACGACCGACGTCGTCCTGCACGCCCCCGTGACGGTCGGGGTGATCCTGCTCGCCATCGGGCTCGCGATCCTCGGCGGGCTCCTCGCCGGGGCGCTCGGCGGGTGGCGGGCGAGCCGACTCCGCCCGGCCGAAGCGCTCCGGAGCGTGGCCTGATGACCGGACCGACGAACGACACGACGAACGACACCCCGTCAGGAGCACCCGTGACCATCCCGACCACCCCGACCACCACAGCGCCCGCGACGGAGGCGGGCCGCGCCTCCCGTCCGGTCTACCGTCTGCAGGGCGTGCGCAAGACGTACACGCAGAAGAACCGGACCGTCACCGCGCTGACGGACGTCGACCTGACCATCCCGCAGGGGCAGCTGGTCGCGATCCAGGGGCCGACCGGCGGCGGCAAGTCGACGCTGCTGCAGATGCTCGGAGCACTCGACCGACCGACCTCCGGGAAGGTGCTGCTCGGCGAGCACGACGTCACGGAGCTCGGCGACCGGGCGCTGACCGACCTGCGGGCGACCGAGATCGGGTTCGTGTTCCAGGGCTTCAACCTCATCCCGACCCTGAGCGCGCTCGAGAACGTGGAGACCGCCTTCGCCGGGTCGCTCGCGAACCGGTCGAAGGCCGAGGTGCGCTCGCGGGCGACGGCCGCGCTGCAGGAGGTCGGGCTCGGCGAGCGACTCGACCACCTGCCGGCGGAGCTGTCCGGCGGTCAGCAGCAGCGCGTGGCGATCGCGCGGGCGCTGGTGAAGGACCCGAGCGTGCTGCTGGCGGACGAGCCGACCGGCGCGCTCGACGAGTCGACGCGCGACGAGATCACGGCGATCATCGAGAAGCAGTGGCGGGAGCGCGGACTGACCGTGGTCATCGTCACGCACGACTCGTGGGTGGCGAAGCGCGCAGAGCGCCGCCTGCGCATCGAGCAGGGCCGCGTGCGCGAGCTGTAGCCGAGCGGTGCGCGGCCCCACGTCCGGTCTCGGGCAGGCGGACGGTCCCGCGGTCTCACCGTCGCGGGGCCGCCCGCACGCGCGGGTCTCGGTCGCCCCGGGCCCGTCAGCCCACCGGGTAGTCGCAGTAGGCGAACCACCGCGAGTCCGGCGACCACGGCGGCACGTTCACCGTGCCCTGGCCGCCGTCGAGCGTGACGAGGGTCTCCGGCACGACGGCGATGCGGGCTCCGCGGGCGAGGGAGCCCGGGAGCAGGCGGAGTTCCACCCGCTGGTCGGCGGGGTGGCCGTGCACGCCGGGTCCGTACGACAGGTACAGCAGGTGCGACCCGTCCGGCGACAGGTGCGGGAACCAGTTCACCCGCTCGTCACCGGTGATCTGCACGGGACCGACGGGGTCCGCCCGCTCGTCGAGCCGGAGCGCGGCCAGCTGGGCCGTCCCCGGGCTGAACCGCTCGGTGTTGAACAGCACGGTGCCGGCGTCGGGGGTGATCGCGCAGCCGTCATCCGGGTGCGCGTCGCGCGTCAGGAACGTGGTGACGCCGGACGACGGGTCGACGAGCGCGACGTCCGTGGTCCAGACGCCCTCCGGGGTCCGCTCACCCACGATCGCGGCGAGTGCCGATCTGTCCGGGGCGATGCCGTGCAGGTAGTACTTCCGCACCACCGGCAGCACGGCGGCGGTGTCGGTGATCCGGGTCGCCGCGCCGCCCTCGGGCAGGGGCACGCGGTACAGCTCGCCGTCGCGCGCACTCACGACGACGGACTCCCCCGACGGGTCGAGCACGTGGTCGTTGTTGATCTCGTCGACCCCAGGCATCGGCACCCGGACGAGCGCGGTCTCGTCGAGCACGGTGTCGTCGGCCGGCAGCGGCAGCAGCCAGAGGTCCCCGTCGCCGTTGAGGACGAGCGTCCGCTCGTCGAGGACGTTCGGTGCCTCGACCAGCACGGTGTCGGACGAGAACACGAGCCGGGCGGACCGGGTCTCGACGTCGTACACGTGCACGCGGCTCGCCTGGCCGGGCTGCAGCTGGCGCCCTCGGGTCTCGGTCATGGTCCCATCCTGTCGGTTCGACGTCGTGCCGTGGTCGCTTGAACGGCAAGACACCGGTGTTCGCGCTGCGCACCGCGTCCTGCGGGGGCGTCGAGCGCGAACACCGGTGTCTTGCGGTGGGCGGAAGGCCTACTTCACCGCGCCCGCGGTCAGGCCGGCGACGAACTGGCGCTGCACGATGAGGAACGCCAGCACCACGGGGATCGACACCACGAGGGACGCCGCCATGACCTGGTTCCAGTACACGTTCGTCTGCGTCGAGTACTGCTGCAGACCGACCGCCAGGGTGGAGCCGAGCCCGTTCGTCATGACCGACGCGAAGAGGACCTCGCCCCAGGCCGTCATGAACGAGTAGATCCCGACCGCGACGAGACCCGGACGCGCCGAGGGCAGGATCACCCGGAACAGCGCGCCCATCGGGCCCGAACCGTCGACCATCGCGGCCTCGTCGAGCTCGCGCGGGATGGTCTCGAAGTAGCCGGCGAGCATCCAGATGGAGAACGGCAGCGTGAACGTCAGGTACGTGATGATCAGGCCGAGCCACGACCCGACCAGCTGGACGCCGAGCGCGTTGCCGAGGTTCGTGAAGATGAGGAACAGCGGGAGCAGGAACAGCACGCCCGGGAACATCTGCGTCGAGAGCACCGCGGTGGTGAAGGCGCTCTTGCCCTTGAAGTTCCAGCGCGAGACACCGTAGGCCGCGAACGTCGCGATGATCAGCGAGAACACCGTCGCGACCGTGCAGACCACGAGCGAGTTGACGAAGTACCGACCCAGCGGCACCGTCGACCACATGTCGATGAACGGCTGGATCGTGATGTTCGACGGGATCCAGGTGAAGTTGTCCTGCACGTCACCGAGCGGCTTCATCGCCGTGGTCACCATGACGTAGAGCGGGACGACCGTGAACAGGGTCAGGACGACCAGGGTGACGATCTTGAAGGACTTGGCGCCGACTGTCTCACGCACGGACGGACCTCCGGTTGGTCACGGCCAGGTAGATGCCCGTGACGATGAGCAGGAAGATGAGGAGCAGGACGCTCATCGCGGCACCGGAGCCGAAGTTCCAGGTGATGAACGACGCGTTGTAGATGTGGAAGCTGAGCAGGTCGGCCGCCGGGGGTTGCGCGGTCGAGCCGAACAGCACGAACGGCGTGTTGAAGTCGTTGAACGTCCAGAGGAACATCACGAGCACGAGCGTCACGTTCACCGGGCGCACCATCGGCAGGGTGATCGACCGCCACTGACGGAAGGGCTTCGCGCCGTCGACGGAGGCGGCCTCGTACACGTCGTTCGGCACGGACTGCAGGCCCGCCATCAGCATGAGGAACGCGAACGGCCAGGTCTTCCAGATCGCCACGACGACGACCGCGACGAAGGCGTTGTTGCCGATGAGCCAGAACGGGGCGTTCCCGCCGAACAGCCCGAGCTGGTCGACGAGCAGGTGGTTGAGCGCGCCGGTGTCCCGCTGGAACATGAACTTCCAGGTGATGACGCCCGCGTACATCGGCAGCGCGTACGGCACGAGGAAGAGCGTGCGGAACAGGCCGCGGCCCGCGAACGGCTTCTGCAGCGCCACCGCGGCGGCCATGCCGAGCACCCAGGACAGCCCGACGACGAGCACCGTGAACGCGCAGGTGACGAGGAAGGAGTTGAGGACGCCCCGACCGATGGCCTGGTCGAAGTCGACGACGACGGCGTAGTTGCGGAACCCGGCGAAGGGAGCGGCGCCCCAGTTCGCGATGAAGTACTTGGTGAGCTGGATGAAGGAGATCCAGATGCCGACGAGCATCGGGACGATGTGGATGAGCAGCTCGAACAGGATGGCCGGTGCGACGAGCGCGTACGGCAGCCAGTGGCGCTTCGGCTTCCGACCCGGCTGGGGACCCGACAGCGTCGGCGCCTTCGTGTGGGTCAGGTCGATGCGCTCGGAGTCGGGCAGGACCGAGGTGGACATGGGTGGTGGCCTTCCGGCGAGGATGGGATCGGGTGCTTCGTCCGTCCGGCCGTGGCAGCGGCCTGGAGGAACGGCAGACGTGAGCCGATCGGCTCACCCCCGGCGCGCTGGCCGGGTGCGGGGCTGCTGGTGCGTCCGCACAGGGGGTGCGTGACGGTGGCCAGCCGAGGGGCGGAGGCCCGGACGCGTCCTGACGGACGCGGTCCGGGCCTCCGGGCGGATCAACCGGCGGCCTGGGACACCTGGTCCTGAGCCGTCTGCAGCGCCGACTCGATGTCGCTCTCGGACACCGTCGAGCCGGTGGCGATCTTGGCGAACATGTCGTTCATCGCCTTGCCGACCGTCGACTCGAACTGGTCCTCGGCGGGCACCAGCGGGAGCGGCTTCGCCTTGTTGTTGTAGATGTCGAGGAACGTCTTCGTCTGCTCGTCCTCGACGGAGTCCGCGGCCTCGGCGAGGACCGGCAGCGCCGAGTACGGCTTGTCGAGCGTCGTCTGCGTGTCCATGCTCGTCATGTACTTGACGAACTGCAGCGCGCCGTCCTTGTTGTCCGTGTTCTTGAAGATCGACAGGTTGATGCCGGCGGGGAAGCTGGCGATCTGCTCGCCGCCCTCCGGTGCCGGCAGCGCGACCACGCCGTACTCGTCCGACTTCATGCCGAGCGACTCGATCGTCGCGTTCGCGTTGTTCTGGTTGAGGATGAACGCGGCCTTCTTCTTCGCGAAGTCCGTGGTCGACTGCGTCGCGTTGTCGTACTGCGCGTTCGACGGGTTCGCGACCTTCGCGTCCTGCATGAGGTCGAGGTAGCGCTTGATGCCGTCGACGTTCTCCTTCGACGTGAAGGTGGGGTTGCCGTCCTCGTCGAACCACTCGCCGCCGTTCTGCGCCGAGTTGATGAACGCGAAGTGCGAGTTCTCGGTGTACGAACCGCCCGCGAGGCTGAACCCGTACTTGCCGTCGGCGGTCAGCTTCTCCGCGGCGGCGACCATGTCCTCCCACGTGGTGGGGGGCTCGATGCCGGCGTCGGCGAGCATCTGCTTGTTGTAGTAGAGACCGTAGGCAAGGCCGTAGAGCGGGACGCTCGTGACCGTCTCGCCCGGCGCGCCTCCGGTGGAGAGCGCGACCTTGCCGAACTTGTCGGCGCCGCCGATGGCCTCCATCTCCGCGTCACCGAACTCCTGGAAGGCGCCGGTGGCCTGGAGCGAGGTCGCCCACGTGTTGCCGATGTTGACCACGTCGGGGCCCTGGCCCGACGTGACGGCGGTCTGGATCTTGTTCTGCAGGTCGTTCCAGCCGATGACCTGGAGGTCCACCTTGATCCCGGTCTCCTCGGTGAACTTCTCGAGGACGGGGGTGAGCACCTCCTTGTCGTTCTGCAGGGACGTGCCCTGGTTCGACGCCCAGTACGTGAGCGTCTTCGAGTCACCGGAGGAACCGGACGACCCGGAGGAGCAGGCCGTCAGGCCGGTCACGGTGAGTGCCGCGGCCGCGGTGATGGCCAGTGCGCGGATGGCAGTGCGCATGACTCTCTACTTTCTCGTCGTTGAGATGGTGCTGAGGGTTGGAGGTGTCGGGTGCTGCTGTGTGGGTGCGGGCCGACGTCGGTGCCGACCCGCGAGCGGTGTGCGCCCCGTCCCGGTCAGGACAGGGTCGACTCCGCGGGGTCCCAGCCCTCGGGGAGGGTCGGGGAGGGTTCGACGGTGCTCTGGACGAGCACGGTCTCACCACGTTCGGCGGCCTCGGCGATGGAGACCATCACGTCGAGGACGTGGAAGGCGAGGGCGCCGGGGACCCGGTTCCCCTGGCCGGCGCGGATCGAGCGGGCCAGGTCGACCACGCCGGTGCCGCGCGAGTAGGTGGACCCCACGGCGGGGATCGTCTCCGGCTCCTCGGCGCCCAGCGCGTAGAGCTCGGTGTCCCCGTCGAACTCGTTGGGGTCGGGGAAGACGACCGTGCCGGTCTCGCCCGCGATCTCGACGAAGCCGGTCCGGCCACGGTCCGACTCGAACGAGAAGACGCTCTGCGCGCTCCCCCCGTCCTCGAACTGGATGAGCGCGGAGTGGTTCGTCGGGACCTCGACGGGGAACTCCGTGCCCGCCTTCGGACCGGAACCGATCATGCGCGTGGCGCGGGACCTCGACGCCGTCGCGGTGACCTTCGCCACCGGACCGAACGCCTGCACGAGGGTCGTGATGTAGTACGGGCCGATGTCGAACAGCGGGCCCGCCCCGTACGCGAACAGGAACTCGGGGCTCGGGTGCCAGGACTCGGGGCCGGGACTCTGGAACAGCGTCAGCCCGTTGAGGGGCGTGCCGATGCGGCCCTCGCGGATGGTCCGGAGGGCGGTCTGCAGCCCGGCGCCGAGGAACGTGTCCGGTGCGACGCTGACGGTCTTGCCGGCGGCGACCGCGGCGTCGCGGAGCTGCGCGGCGCTCTCGCGGTCGAGGGCGTAGGGCTTCTCGCCCCAGACGTGCTTGCCCGCGGCGAGGGCCTGCATCGCGACCTCGACGTGGGCGGCGGGGATCGTCAGGTTGACCACGATCTCGATGTCGTCGTCGGCGAGGAGCTCCTCGACCGTGCCGGACCCGGCGACGCCCCACTTCTCGGCCTGGGCGGCGGCGCGCGGCTCGTCGATGTCCGCGATGAACCGGACCTCGACGTCGGGGAACACCGTGAGGTTCGACAGGTACTGGTCGGAGATGACACCCGCGCCGATGACGCCGACGCCGACGGGACCGGTCCGCGTCGTGGCGGTGCCCTGCTGGTCCAGTGCGGTGTCGGTCATGCGCGTGCCCCCTCGAGGAACGTGTAGGAGTCGGCGACGGCCTGGAACACGTCGCCCTCGTGGTCGTCGAGCTCGACGACGTGCAGCGCGTCCGGTGCCGCCGCGACGATCTCGCGGATCGGCATGACGCCGTTGCCGACCGCGACCTGCTGCTTGTCGTCGTGCGAGCCGTCGCCGTCCTTGACGTGCAGGAACTGCACCTTGTCGCCGTACTTGCCGATGATCGCCACCGGGTCGTCGCCGCCGACCTGCACCCAGTAGGTGTCGAGCTCGAGCACGACGTCGTCGGACAGGGCGTCGGCGAAGACCTCGTAGGCGCTGACGCCGTCGATGCGGTTCGAGAACTCGAACGCGTGGTTGTGGTAGCCGAGCACGAGCCCGTGGTCCGCGGCGCGGGGTGCGAGGGCGCTGAGCTCACGGGCGATCGCCTCGACGTCCTCGCGGGTCGTCCAGCGCGCCTCGTCGATGTGCGGGTCGATGAGCGTCGTCAACCCGATGGTCGTGCTCGCCCGGAGGATGCGCTCGAGGTCCTGCTCGCCGGCGTCCAGGAGCCGCGCGTGCCCGCTGGGTGCCTGCAGGCCGGCGGCGGCCAGGGCGTCCCGGAGCTCCTCGGCGCGGTCGACGAAGCCGAAGGCCTCGACGTTCGTGTAGCCGATGGACGCGATGCGCTGGAGCGTGCCGGGCAGGTCGGCCGAGAGGGCGTCGCGCACGGTGTAGAGCTGGACCGACAGGGGTTGCGTCACCAGGTGTTCTCCTCGTCGAGATGGTGGATCGTCAGTGATCGAGCGTCACACTATGGCCCCTTCTGACGGCGGTCAAGCAAAAGTTGTGACCTCCTCGACGATCTTCGTTGCGTGGCGCGATGGATGTGTGCTTCACTCCCGACATGGTCGACTTCACCCGGACGGCAGCGTCGCCTCCGGTCGGGACGAGCGAGCTCTTCCAGATCCTCCGCGACGGTGTGCCGCGGACCCGGGCGGAGCTGGCCGCCCTGACGGGACTCGCACGCTCGACGATCGCCGTGCGCCTGGACGCGCTCATCGACGTCGGGCTGGTCGGACCGGTCGAGACCGCCGCGTCCACCGGCGGCCGCCCGCCAGCGCAGGTCGCCCTCGTGCCGCGCGCCCGGTTGGTGATCGCCGCGGACCTCGGCGCCTCGCACGGTCGCGTCGCCGTGACCGACCTCGTCGCGGCACCGCTGGCCACCCGCGAGGCGCGGATCGACATAGCCGCCGGCCCCGTCCCGACGCTCACCTGGCTGGTCGAGACCATCGACGAGCTCCTCGCCGAGGTCGGCCGCGTCCGCGACGACGTCGTCGCCATCGGCATCGGCGTGCCCGGCCCGGTCGAGTTCTCCACCGGTCGCCCCGCGAACCCGCCGATCATGCCCGGGTGGGACGGCTTCGACGTGCCCGGGTGGCTGCGGGGGCACGTGGCGGCGCACGTGCTGCTCGACAACGACGTGAACATCGCCGCCCTCGGTGAACGCGAACACGGTTGGCCCGACGTGGACCACCTGCTGTTCGTGAAGGTCGCGACCGGCATCGGGTCCGGGATCGTGTCGGACGGGCAACTCCGCCGGGGCGCCCAGGGCACCGCGGGCGACATCGGGCACGTCCGGGTGTCCCGCGCCGGCGACGTGCCGTGCCACTGCGGCAACACCGGCTGCCTCGAAGCCGTCGCGTCCGGTCCCGCCATCGCCCGCGCCCTGCGCGCGAAGGGACACGACGTGCAGACGAGCGGTGACGTCATCGACCTGGTGAACCGGTCGGAGCTCGACGCGATCGGAGCGGTGCGCCAGGCCGGTCGGGACATCGGCGAGGTGCTCGCGACCTGCGTGTCCCTGATGAACCCGTCGGTGATCGCGCTCGGCGGTTCGATCACCCGCGCCGGGGAGCACCTGCTCGCCGGTGTCCGCGAGGTCGTCTACGCCCGCTCCATGCCCCTGGCCACCGAGCACCTGGTCATCGCGCAGTCCCGCGCGGGTTCCGTCGCCGCGCTCCAGGGGGCCGCCGCGCTCGCGATCGGGTACGCGCTCTCCCCCGTCGGCGTCGACGAGCTCGTCGCGTACGCCGAGGGCCGCGCGCTCGTCTCCTGAGCGCGGACGCCGCGCGCGTCGGTTCGCGCCGTGGCGGCCCGCGGGGTGAGAATCGTCGGGTGACGATCGTGCAGCCCACCCTGTGGGGCGACCTGGACCCCGGCCTGGAGGAACGCCCTGCGTCCCCCGGTCCGGCCGCGTCCGGTGCGCGGTCGGCTCCCCCTGCACCCGTCCCGGCACGCGGTGCCTTCACCGCCCTGCGCGGACACACCGAGCGCATCGTCGCGCACTCCTCCGACCGGGTCGCGTGGCTCCGCGCCCGTGCGATGGGCATCACCGCCACCGACGTCGCCCGGCTCGCCTCCCTGCGCGCCGTCGAAGCGGTGGTCGCGGACAAGCGCTACGGGTCCCGGTTCTCCGGCAACGCCTGGACCGAGCACGGCAAGGACCGCGAGCCGGTGATCGCCGCGTGGGTCGCGGCGACGCACGGCATCGAACCGTCCGCCCACCTGTTCCACGCCAGCACGAACCGGGCCCACCTCGCGACACCGGACGGGGTCGGGTACGACGCGTCGCAGCGCCTCGTGCTCGCCGAGATCAAGACGACCGGCAAGGCCTGGCGGAGCATCCCCCGGCACTACCTGCGTCAGGTGTGGTGGCAGCAGTACGTCCTCGGCGCCGACCGGACCCTGTTCGTCTGGGAGCGGCACGACGACTTCGTGCCCGTGGCGGACGAACCCGAGTGCCGGTGGGTCGACCGGGACGACGAGCAGATCCGCGGCCTCGTGCAGCTCGCCGACATGGTGCTCGACAAGCTCCGAACGTTCCGCGTCTAGACCCGCAGCGGACACCGCGAGGGCGACTGCCGCGAAGAGGTCCGGACACGCAGGAAGGCCCGCACCGGGAACGGTGCGGGCCTTCCTGATCCGATCAGTCGATCAGATGGCGTTGACGTCGAGCGGGATGCCCGGCCCGAAGGTCGTCGAGACGGCGCCCTTCGTGATGTAGCGGCCCTTCGACGCGGACGGCTTGAGGCGGACGATCTCCTCGAGCGCGGCCGAGATGTTCTCGTCGAGCTGCTCCGGCGTGAACGAGGCCTTGCCGACGACGAAGTGCACGTTGGCGTGCTTGTCGACGCGGAACTCGATCTTGCCGCCCTTGATGTCGTTGACGGCCTGGGCCACGTTCGGGGTCACGGTGCCGGTCTTCGGGTTCGGCATGAGGCCACGCGGGCCGAGCACCTTGCCGAGTCGACCGACCTTGCCCATGAGCTCCGGCGTCGCGACGGCGGAGTCGAACGCGGTGTAGCCGTCGGCCACCTTCGCGATGAGCTCGTCGCCACCGACCTCGTCGGCGCCGGCGGCGATGGCGGCCTCGGCCGCAGCGCCCACGGCGAAGACGATGACGCGGGCGGTCTTGCCCGTGCCGTGCGGCAGGATGACCGTGCCGCGGACCATCTGGTCGGCCTTGCGGGGGTCGACGCCGAGCTTCAGCGCGACCTCGACGGTGGAGTCGGTCTTCGCCGAGCCGGTCTCCTTCGCGAGGGCGACGGCCTCGGTCGGGGTGTAGAACTTGTCGGCCTCGATCTTCGCGGCCGCGGCCTGGTAGGCCTTGGACTTCTTCGCCATGGTGTTCTCCTCAGGAGCTACGTGGTTGACGAGCCGGCGAGGCTCTCCCACGGAAAGGGGTCGGGGTGTGTGTGGCGCTGAGGCTTACGCCTCGACCGTGATGCCCATCGAACGAGCGGTGCCGGCGATGATCTTCGCGGCCTGCTCGATGTCGTTGGCGTTCAGGTCGGCCTGCTTGGTCTCGGCGATCTGACGGACCTGGTCCATCGAGATCTTCGCGACCTTGACCGTGTGCGGGGTCGAGGACCCCTTCTGCACACCCGCGGCCTTCTTGATGAGCTCCGCGGCCGGCGGGGTCTTGAGGACGAACGTGAACGAACGGTCCTCGTAGACGGTGATCTCGACCGGCACGACGTTCCCGCGCTGCGACTCGGTCGCAGCGTTGTACGCCTTGCAGAACTCCATGATGTTCACGCCGTGCTGACCGAGCGCAGGACCGATCGGCGGGGCCGGGTTGGCGGCGCCCGCGTTGATCTGCAGCTTGATGAGGCCCGTGACCTTCTTCTTCGGTGCCATGTTGTGCTTCCTCCTGGAATCGAACGCACGGGGACCCGTGCACTCTCCCGCTGGCCCGGCGGATCCGGACCGCGGTGAAGCCCCGCACGCCGCAGCGCGCGGGGCCAAACCTCAGTAGTCTACCTGATCCTCGGGACCAGGCCGATGGGTGGGGACGACCTAGAGCTTCGTGACCTGGTCGAAGCTGAGCTCGACCGGGGTCTCGCGCTCGAACAGCGAGACGAGGACGGTGAGCTTCCCGCTCTCCGGCTTGATCTCGGAGATCGAACCCGGCAGGCCCGCGAACGAGCCTTCCTTGATGGTGATGGTCTCGCCGATCTCGAAGTCGACCTCGGCCTGCGGCTGCGCCTGGGCGGCACCGCCGGACTTCGCGCCGCCCTTGGCCGGAGCGGCCTCGGCGACCTGGACCAGGGACTTCAGCATGCCGAACGCCTCGTCGAAACGGAGCGGCGTCGGGTTGTGGGCGTTGCCGACGAAGCCGGTGACACCCGGGGTGTGGCGGACGACCGACCACGAGTCCTCGTTCAGGTCCATGCGGACGAGCACGTACGAGGGGATCCGGACGCGGGTGACCAGCTTGCGCTGCCCATTCTTGATCTCGACGACGTCCTCCATCGGGACCTCGACCTGGTAGATCGAGTCCTCCATCGACATCGAGACCATGCGGTTCTCGATGTTCGACTTCACGCGACGCTCGAAGCCCGCGTAGGAGTGGATGACGTACCACTTGCCCGGCTTCATCCGCAGCTCGGCCTTGAACGCCTCGTACGGGTCGACCTCGGCGGCCTCGTCCTCGGTGTCCTCGAGGGCTTCGTCGGCGGCGAGCGTCTCGTTCGCCTCGGCGGCGGTGACGTCCTCGAGCTCGGTCTCCTCCTCGTCCTCGACCGCCTCGACGGCAGCCTCGGCCTCGTCGGCGGAGTCGATCTCGAGCGCGTCGTCCACGACGGCGTCGGCCTCGGGGTCGCGGGCCTCCGAGAGCGCGGTGAGGGCCTCGTCGATGGAGGCGTCGACCGTGCCGTCGTCCGGCTCGTCGCTCAGACCGAGGGACTCGTCGTCCTGGTCCTCGACCGAGATGGCGCGCTCCTCGGCGGACTCGACCGAACGGCCCTCGCTCGTCTCGACGTCGCCTTCCTGGTTCTCCTCGACCTCGGAGGACTGCTCGGCAGCCGTGGCGAGGTCGATGTCGTCGCGGGAGTTGTCAGACACTGTCGATTCTTTCCGTTCGGTGGTGCGGATCGGGTGTTCGGCCGGAGCGGTGCGCGTCCGTCGCGGTCTCGGGGCGACCGTACTCCTGTCGGGATCCGGCCAGGACAGCTGACACCGGGCCAGCCGACGTCGGATCAGACCGTGGGACCGTTGCCGAAGACGTAGCCGACGCCGAGACCGAAGACGAAGTCGAGGATCGACACCAGGATCATCATCACGACGACGAAGACGAGCACGACGCCGGTGTAGCTGAAGAGCTCCTTGCGCGTCGGCGTGACGACCTTGCGGAGCTCGCCGATGACCTGGCGGATGAAGAGGGCGATGGCGGCGAACGGGCCACCGCGCTCGGCGCGGTCGGCCTTCGCCTTCGCGACGACGTCGTCCGTCGTCGTTTCCATGTCCTTGCTCGCCAACTTCACACCTTCCAGACTTGCAGGGCGGACAGGACTCGAACCTGCAACCTGCGGTTTTGGAGACCGCTGCTCTACCAATTGAGCCACCGCCCTAGGAGGGGTTGAACCCCCGGGGCACGTCCCGTCACCGTTCCGTGCACCGGTGGTCGAGTGTACGGGAGTCCGTCACACGCTGTCCACTTGACCGCCTCCCCGGCGTGCCGCGCCGGTAGGCTGGCGCCCGTGAGCACCGCAGCCCCCGGCCCCGAGTCCACCGCCCACGAGTCCGTCCAGCACGCCGTCGACGCGACCACCGACCACCCGCGCATCGCCTCGCGGATCGCCGCGATCGCCGAGTCCGCGACGCTGAAGGTCGACGCGAAGGCCAAGGCGCTCAAGGCAGCCGGCCGCCCGGTCATCTCGTTCGCCGCCGGCGAGCCGGACTTCGCGACGCCGCAGCACGTCGTCGAGGCAGCCGTCCTGGCCGTCCAGGACCCCGCGAACCACCGGTACACGCCGGCCACCGGCCTGCCCGAGCTGAAGCGCGCGATCGCCGAGAAGACCGCCCGCGAGTCCGGCGTGACCGTCGACCCGTCGCAGGTCGTCGTGACGAACGGCGGCAAGCAGGCCGTCTACCAGGCGTTCCAGACGATCGTCGACGCGGGCGACGAGGTCCTGCTCCCCGCTCCGTACTGGACCACCTACCCCGAGGCGATCCGCCTGGCCGGCGGCACCCCGGTCGAGGTCTTCGCCGGCAGCGACCAGGACTACCTCGTCACGGTCGAGCAGCTCGAGGCCGCGCGCACACCGCGGACGAAGGCGCTGCTGTTCTGCTCGCCGTCGAACCCGACCGGCTCGGTGTACTCCGCCGAGCAGACGAAGGCGATCGGTGAGTGGGCGCTCGAGCACGGCATCTGGGTGATCAGCGACGAGATCTACCAGGACCTGCTCTACGACGACGTCCGGTTCACCGGCGTCCTCGAGGCGGTCCCCGCCCTCGCCGACACCACGATCCTGGTGAACGGCGTCGCGAAGACGTACGCGATGACCGGTTGGCGCGTCGGGTGGTTCATCGGGCCGGCGGACGCCGTGAAGGCCGCGTCGAACCTGCAGTCGCACCTGTCCTCGAACGTCGCGAACGTGTCGCAGCGCGCCGCGATCGCGGCGCTGACCGGCCCGCAGGAGCCGGTCGAGGCCATGCGCGAGGCCTTCGACCGCCGCCGCCGCACCATCGTCGAGGGGCTGAACGCCATCCCTGGCTTCGTCACCCCGACGCCGAAGGGCGCCTTCTACGTCTACCCGGACGTCACGGCCCTGCTCGGCCGCGAGTGGGCCGGCACCACCCCGACCACGACGCTCGAGCTGGCGGACCTCATCCTCGAGCACGCCGAGGTCGCGGTCGTCCCGGGTGAGGCCTTCGGCCCCTCCGGCTACATCCGCATGTCCTACGCACTCGGCGACGACGACATCGCCGAGGGTGTCCGCCGTCTCACGGAGTTCTTCTCCGCCTGATCTCCTGATCCGCGTCGTCCGGGAGGCGCGGCGCGCGTCCGGCGCTCAGCCCGCGGCGAGCAGGTCGCCGACCACGACGGGTTCCGGCACGAGCGAGACCCCGAAGCGGTTCAGGACGGTCACCTGGACGTAGCGCGCCAGTTCGGCGACCTCGGCCGCGGTCGCGCCACCACGGTTGGTGAGCGCCAGGGTGTGCTTCGACGAGATCGCCGCGTGCGACCCGGGGACCGCGTACCCGCGGTGCACCCCGGCGTGCTCGATGAGCCAGGCGGCGCTGAGCTTGACGTCGTCGCCGGCGGGCCACCGGGGAGCATCGGCGGGCAGGGTCTCGGCGAAGGCCGCCGAGACGATCGGGTTCGTGAAGAACGACCCCGCGCTCCAGGTGTCCGGGTCCGCGTCGTCCAGCACCATGCCCTTCGAGGACCGCAGGCGCAGCACCGTCTCTCGGATGGTCACCGGGTCGACGGGGGTACCGAGCTCGACCCCGAGCGAGCCGGCGAGCTGCGCGTAGCGGACCGGGACACCGGCGCCCGCCGCGGTGCCCAGCCGGAACTCCACCGTGAGGACGACGCCGCGCCGACCGTGCTTCAACGTCGAGGTGCGGTAGCCGAGCGCCAGCTCGGCGGCGGGCACCCACGCACGCTCCCCCGTCGACGCGTCGAGGAGGTCGACGGCGCTGAGCACGTCGGAGAGCTCGACCCCGTACGCGCCGATGTTCTGCACGGGAGCGGCGCCGACCGTTCCCGGGATGCCGCTGAGGGCCTCCAGTCCCGTCCAGCCGTTCTCGACGGTCGTGGCGACGAAACGGTCCCACGGCTCACCGGCCGCGACGCGGACGGTGACGCCGTCCGCGTCCGGCTCGGCGGTGACGCCGCGCGTGCGGACGACCACCACGGTGCCGGCGAAGCCGTCGTCGGCGACGAGCAGGTTGCTGCCGCCGCCGACCACGAGCCACTCGTCGTCCTGCCACGCGGTGTGCGTGTGGGCGACGAGCTCGTCGGTGGTCTCGGCGGTCAGGAGCGTCGTCGCGGGACCGCCCACGCGGAACGTGGTGAGGTCGGCCAGCCGCGTCGTCCCGGTCAGCGGAACACCACCGTGACCTGCGCCTTGCCGAGCACGGTCTGCCCCGCGGCGGTCACGGTGAGGTCGATGCGCTGCGGACGGCCCTCGTCGTCGACCGTGCCGACCTTGGCGACCACGCCGACGGTCGCGCCCTGCTCCGGGTCGACCACCACCGGTCGGGTGAAGCGGACGCCGTAGCGCTGGACCCAGCCGCGGTCGCCGAGCCACTCGGACACGGGCTGGACGGCCAGGCCCATGGTGAGCATGCCGTGGGCGAGGACGCCGGGCAGCCCGACGGACGCGGCGACGTCGTCGCGGTAGTGGATCGGGTTGAAGTCCCCGGAGGCGCCGGCGTACCGGACGAGCGCGTCGCGGGTCAGGTGGACCTCGCGCTCGGCCACGATCGTGCCGACCTCGAGCGCGGTGACGGGTGCGGTGGTCATGCGTCGTCTCCTCGGACCACGAGGGTGGACGTCGCCGTGACGACGTGCTCCCCCGCGGCGTCGTTCATCGTGCTCTCGGCCGTGACCATCGCGTTGCCGCCGAGGGTCTTCACGCTCGTCACCGTGAGCGTCGCGGTGAGCTCGTCACCGGCGACGATCGGGCGGTCGTAGGTGAACGACTGCTCGCCGTGCACGACGCGCGAGAAGTCGATGCCGGCGTCGGGCTCCGCCAGGAGCTGGGCGAGCGTCGCCTCCTGCACCACGACCGCGAAGGTCGGCGGCGCGACGACGTCGGCGTACCCGGCGGCGCGAGCCGCCTCGGGCTCGTGGTGGATCGGGTTCGTCGCGAACACGGCGCGCGAGAACTCCCGCACCTTCTCACGACCGACCAGGTAGGGCTGGGCCGGCGGGAACGTCCTGCCGACGAGCTCGGGGTTCACAGACACGACGACGAGTCTACCGAGCGCCCACGACACACAATCGATCCATGAGCTTGCATCGGCTATGCTCGGCCCACGGCGTCCGGGGGGACGTCGGGGGACGACTCCGGGGTCGGGGAGGAACGCATGGAGCACACGACGGAGTACGCGGTGCACACGGGAGACCGGTGCACCGCCATGGAGGTCGCCGGGGCGGCGCTCCGCGAGACCGGGCACCGGGTCGAGTCGACGGGTGGGACGATCACCGCGACGACCGGGAACCGGCTGCTGACGATCCTGCTCGGGGCGCTGGTGCACCCGTCCCGGGAGTTCCGACGCTACGAGCTGTCGACGACCGTCACGGGGACGTCGACCACGATCACGTTGCGGCACGCCCAGCACGGCACGGCGGTGTCCGGCGGGAGCATCGGTGCCGGTCGGCGGCGGAGTGCGTGGCAGCAGGTGGAGGCGACCCTCGAGCGGGCGCTCCGCAGCGCGGGCGTGCTGACCGCTCCCCCGCGCTGAGCCGCACGTCGGCCGTCGAGGCGAGGGTCGGCCGCGGGCGTCGTGCTGCGGCTCGCGCGCCGCCGATGCGCTGCGGCGTCGTACTGCGGCGCGCGCTGCCGATGCGCAGCGGCGTCGTGCTCCGGCGCGCGCTGCCGATGTCCCCGGGCAGAACGGGCGTACCTGGTGGGAACGGGCGTACCTGGTCGAGAGGAACCATCAGGCACGCCCGATCCCGCCGGGCACAGCACTCGTCATGGGAAGGAACGGTCGGGCCGGACGGGCGGCGGAGCCCGGCGATGATGCGGCGCGCGACGACGCAGCCCGAGAACAGCACAGCCCGAGAACGGCACAGACCCGGAACGACACAGCCCAGACGATGCAGCGCCAGAGAACAGCGGAGCCCGGGAACGACGAAAGCCCGGCGAGCTGGCCGCCGGGCCTGTGGTAGCGAGGACGGGACTTGAACCCGTGACCCCACGATTATGAGTCGTGTGCTCTAACCAACTGAGCTACCCCGCCAGAGATCCGGAGCGAGAACAGCTCCGGGTCGGAGCCCCGAGTCAGGATTGAACTGACGACCCCTTCCTTACCATGGAAGTGCTCTGCCACTGAGCTATCGGGGCGAGTGCCGCTCGGCGGCACCACACGAGAATAGCAGACGGGCGGCGGTGGTCAGGAACCGGACGTGACGCCCGGGCGTGCCGCCGCTCCTCCGCTAGTTCGCGTTGGCTCGCAGCCAGGTCAGCGGGTCCACCGGGACACCGTCGACGTGGATCTCCAGGTGCAGGTGCGGCCCCGTCGAGTTGCCGGTCGATCCGACCTCGCCGAGTTCGTCGCCCACGGCGACCTGCTGGCCCTTGACCACCTTGAACGTGCCGTCCTTCATGTGGCCGTAGACACTGACGAACTGCTTGCCGTCGACGTCGTGCTGCACCCACACGTCGTTGCCGAAGCCGCCGTCGTTGGCCTGCACCTTGATGACCGTGCCCGCGGCGACGGATCGGATCGGGGTGCCCTCGCCCGGCGCGAAGTCGACGCCCATGTGGTTCGTCGAGCAGAACGAGCAACCCGCGACCTGGCGGCCACCGAAGCCCGAGGTGATCGGCACGCCGGTGAGGAACGGCCACTGGATGGTGCCGTCCGGGTCGTTCGAGAACGACGACGCGTCGACGTTCGCGTACTGGGCGGCCGAGGTCACCGAGTACGCGTCACGGGTGGTCTCGGCGTCGCCGGCCGCATCGCCGACGCTGAGCGACTGCGCGGCGCCGGCGGCGGTCGTGCGCGCCGACGTGGTGTCCGCCGGCGGGACCCACAGCGCCTGCGCCGGGAGCGACGTCGACACGACGAGACCGGCGGTGAAGAGGAGGGCGCCGACCGCGGTCACCCGTGAGGCGGCACGGCGGAACGATGTGCCGCGGTCGGCCTGCTGACGCGCGCCCGCCGCACCCGTCGGCGCCGCGGCGATGTGCCTGGTCGCACGGTCGACGTGCACCGCGGACGTGGCGCGGTCGGCGCGGACCGGGCGACGCGACGGCGGGACCTGTCCGAGCACACGGCGGGGACCGGCGGCCGGGGGTGTCGGGGCCCGTGTCGCGTCGACGACGGGTGCGACGTCCGGGGACGCGGGAGCGGGCGGCGTGACGGCACCGGCCGAGGGCGCGGGCAACGCCGGCGACGTCGGGGCGAGGTCGATCGGCGAGACCGGGGCCACCGGCGTCGTCGGCGCGACGAGCTCGTCGAACGAGGGCGACACGGAGGCCGGCTCCGCGGGCGCGGTCGGCGCGGTGCCGAACGCTGCGGACACGCCTGCGACCACGACGGACCGGGATGCCGCCGCCCGACGCTCGGCCTCGATGCGCGCGCGTCGGGTCAGGTGCACGACCGGTTCGGTCGCGGTGTCGGTCCGGGTGGGCGTCTGCGCGGTCTGCTGGGAGGCGTGGGGCATGTGTTCGGGGCTGATCCTGATCGGGGCACGGAGGCGCTCGTTGGTAACGAGCAGGTAACGGGACTGCAGCACGCTAGCAGGGGGCGTCGCCCACCGCCAGTCGTGTGCACGACCGTGCAGTGCCGCACGGAGCGAGGGTCCCGTCCGGTCGCGCACGCTGCGCCGACGTGGTCAGCTCCCGAGCACCTCGCCCTCGAGCCGCCGAACCAGCGACTCGAGTTCGTCGGCGACGGCGGGCGCGGCGAACAGGAAGGACCGGGTACCGCCGGCCTCCCAGATGCGGACGGTCGCACCGGCCTCCGCGGCGACCAGCGACCCCGCGGCCATGTCCCAGGGGTTGATCCCGCGCTCGTAGTACGCGTCCAGGGTCCCGGCACCCACGGCGCAGCAGTCGAGCGACGCGGCTCCCGCGCGACGGACGTCGCGCACCTCGCCGATCAGACCCGCGAGCACCGCGACCTGTTCCCGTCGACGGTCGGCGGTGTAGCCGAACCCCGTGGCGACGAGCGCTTCGGCGAGCGAGGCCGGCGAGGCGACCCGCAGCGGCTCGCCGTCGCGCGTCGCGCCCTCGCCGGAGGCGGCTTGGTACACGCTGCCGGTCGCGGGCGCGACGACCACCCCGGCGACGGCCTGCCACGTCGTCGGGTCGGCGCTCCCCCGCACCACCCCGATGCTCACGCCGTACTGCTCGCTGCCGTACAGGTAGTTGACGGTGCCGTCGATCGGGTCGACCACCCACGTGATGCCCGTCGAACCGGTGTCGGATCCGGATTCCTCGCCGTGGAAGCCGTCGTCCGGGCGCGCCTGGGCGATGCGGGAGCGGATGAGCTCCTCCACCTCGCGGTCCGCGGCCGTCACGACGTCGACGATGCTCGACTTCCGGTCGGCCACCTCGACCCCCTCTGCGCGCCTGCGGGCGGCGAGGGTTGCGGCCTCGCGGGCGATGGACTCGGCGAGGTCGGCGAACTGGGCGGGCGTGAGCATCTCCGGCATGCCCCCAGCTTGCCGGAACGAACCGGTTGCCGGAACGAGGACAGTGCGCCGGAGCGAGCACAGCCTGCCGGAACGAGGACAGCCCCGTCCGGATCGGACGGGGCTGCTCTCGGCACGGTGGCGAGTGAGGGATTCGAACCCCCGAAGGCTACGCCGGCTGATTTACAGTCAGATCCCTTTGGCCGCTTGGGTAACTCGCCATGTGCGCACCCGGCCGGTGTGGTCACCAACCGAAGGCGCGCTGAAGAGCATAGCGGATCCCGGAGGGTGCTCGTGACCACCCCGCCGTCCGCCCGCTCCTCCACCGGTACCGGTGGGCACCCGCTCGTCACCACCCGCACGGCGGGGCCCGACCTGCCCACCTGTCCGCCGTTAGGCTGTCCCGCATGGCAGACAGTTCCTTCGACGTGGTCAGCAAGGTCGACAAGATGGAGGCGGAGAACGCCCTCAACCAGGCCGCCAAGGAGATCGAGCAGCGGTACGACTTCAAGGGCGCGGACGCGTCGATCGCCTTCAGCGGCGACGACGTGCTCATCAAGGCGAACTCCGAGGAGCGTGCGAAGGCCGTCCTCGACGTGCTGCAGAGCAAGGCGATCAAGCGGAACATCTCGCTGAAGAGCCTCGACGCCGGCGACCCGTACCCCTCGGGCAAGGAGTACCGGATCGAGGTGAAGTTCAAGAACGGCATCGAGCAGGACGTCGCGAAGAAGATCGGCGCCTTCCTCCGCGCGAACGCGCCGAAGAGCGTCAAGAGCCAGATCCAGGGCGACGAGCTCCGCGTCTCGTCGAAGAGCCGTGACGACCTGCAGAACACGATCCAGCTCCTCAAGGGTGAAGAGTTCGACGTGCCGTTGCAGTTCATCAACTTCCGCTAGCGCCGTCCCTCGTGGAGCACTGGCTCGGCGTCGCGATCACCGTTCTCCTGGTCCTGCTGGACCTGGCGATCCGTGTCTTCTCGATCATCTACGTCCCGTACAACCGGAAGCCGCAGACCGCGACCGCCTGGCTGCTCGCGATCTTCCTCATCCCGTACATCGGGTTCGTCGTCTTCCTCGTCATCGGGTCCACGAAGCTGCCGAGGTCACGACGTGAGAAGCAGACCGAGATCAACGCGTACATCCTCGAGCAGACCGAGGGCATCGAGCGGGTGCGTCACGACCACCCGTGGCCGCCGTGGCTCGAGAGCGTGACGAAGCTCAACCGCGAGCTGGGCGCGATGCCCCTCGTGGGCGGCAACTCCGCGGAACTGTACCCGGACTACGACGAGTCGATCCAGGAGATGGCCCGGGCGATCGACCAGTCCCGTCGCTTCGTGCACGTCGAGTTCTACATCGCGACGCTCGACGACACGACGCGACCGTACTTCGAGGCACTCGCCCGCGCGCAAGCGCGCGGGGTCACCGTCCGGTTCCTGCTCGACCACTGGGCGAGCCGCGGCTACCCGGGCTACAAGGACACGCTCGCGTTCCTCGACCGAGCCGGCATCGAGTGGCACCTCATGCTGCCGCTCCAGCCGTTCCAGGGGAAGTTCCAGCGCCCCGACCTGCGGAACCACCGGAAGATCATGGTCATCGACGGGTCGGTCGCGTTCACCGGCTCGCAGAACCTCATCGACAAGTCGTACGACCTGAAGTCGCACCTCGAGCGCGGCATGGTCTACAAGGACCTGTTCGCCCGGTTCGAGGGGCCGGTCGTCGCCGGCCTCAACGCCCTGTTCGTGACCGACTGGTACAGCGAGACCGACGAGCTGCTGCTGCGCGAGAGCGACCCGGTCCACCGCGCCGACCGCGGTGACGCCCTCGACTGCCAGGTCGTGCCGTCCGGACCGGGGTTCGACGGCGAGAACAACCTGCGCCTGTTCAACGCGCTGCTGTACGCGGCGCAGGAGAAGGTCTCGATCACCTCGCCGTACTTCGTGCCCGACGACTCGATGCTGTACGCGATCACGACGACCGCGCAGCGTGGCGTCGAGGTCGAGCTCTTCGTCGGCGAGATGGGCGACCACGCGATGACGTGGCACGCGCAGCGTTCCTACTACGAGGAACTCCTGCGCGCGGGCGTGAAGATCTGGTTGTACCGGGCCCCGACGATCCTGCACGCCAAGCACTTCACGATCGACGACGACGTGTCGGTGATCGGGTCGAGCAACATGGACATGCGGTCCTTCAGCCTGAACCTCGAGGTCTCCGTCATGGTGCGCGGGAAGCGGTTCGTCGACGCGCTGCGGGACGTGCAGTCCGCCTACAAGGACGCGTCGTTCGAGCTCACGCTCGACGCGTGGCTCGAGCGGCCGCGCCGTTCGCAGGTCCTCGACAACGTCGCGCGGCTCACGGCGGCACTGCAGTAGGGCCGGCCGGGAGGCTCGACCCACCTCCCCCGGTGCGCTCGCCGGGCCTGCGTCAGCGCGGGGACGGCACCAGCCCGGCGAGCCGTGCGACCACACGCTCGAGCGGTCCCCGGCCGAGGAACGCCCGCCACGACATCGCGAACAGCACCGATCCGACGGCGAACCAGGCCCATGCCGTGCCCGACTCCGGGTACTCGGGCAGGAACGCGATCACGACGAGGTGGCCGGCGTAGACCGTGAGCGGCATCGACCCGACGGCGGTCAGCGGGTACGCGATCCGCGCGACGGTCCTCCCCCGACCGTCGACGAGCAACGTGCACAGGGCGATCACCGCGACCGCCACCCCGGCCGTGCCGCACACGTCGACCACCGACGACGAGTGGTCACGAGGCGAGAACAGCACCTGCGCGAGGGCTTCCGACGGCGAACTGTACGCCGGGGCCCACGGGACGCCGGGGAAGGCGAGCACGGCGTCCACGGGGACCGGCGCGAGGAGGTTCCCGATGCCGTAGGCGATGGTGGCGACGGCCGTGCCGGACACGAGGAGCGCGACCTGCGTGCGCCGCGCCTCCCGCCACAGGCGCGGCCCGTCCGCCGCGGGCGCGTCGTCCGGGGATCCGCGGCGTGGGCCCAGACCGAGTCGGGCCACCGCCAGGCCGACCAGCACGTACGCCAGGAAGGTGACCACCGGGTACACGAGTCCGAGCTGGACCTCCCACATCCCGGCGCCGGCGTAGGCGGGCGCGACGGCGACCGCGGCGAACGGCGACGCCAGCGCGCAGACACCGGCGAGCACGAGGAGCGTGGCCGGACGCAGCCGCAGGACGGGCACAACGAGCAGGAAGAGCGCGCCGTACGTCGGGAGGATGACGTAGACCGGGGTGTCGAGCGCCATGAGCGCGAGACCGATGCCGACGACGGCGACCGCGCGCACCGCCAGCCGCGCGCGCACACGGCCGATGACCGGCGGCCCCGGCGGGTTGGCCCGACCACTCGTCAGGCCGATCGAGACGCCGGCGAGCACCGCGAAGAGCGTCGACGGTCGGCCGTGCGCGACGGCCGACCAGGTCGCGGGGTCCGTCCAGTCCAGCTCGTCTGCGATCCCGCCGATGTGCGCGGCCATCATGCCGAGCAGCGCGAGCGCCCGGGCGACGTCGACCCCCTGCAGCCGGTCCGGCGGGACGAGCACGCCCCGCGACGCGGTGGGCGGTGCGGGGCGTGCGCTGGTCATCGCTGCGGGCTCAGCTCGTGGCCGAGCCGGTGCGGCGGAGCGAGACGTCGACCATCTCGTCGCGCGGCACGACCTTGATGCGTTCGCGTCCCTCCGCGGCGCCCAGCGCCTGCTCGTGCTCGTCGAGCGCGTGCCAGCCGTCGAGGTCGGTGTAGTCGACACCCCGTTCGCGGAGCAGCGCCGGGACGGCCTCGGGCGAGGGGTCAGCCGGCGCCCACCACGAGGCCTGGTCGTTGACGATGTGCTGGACGGTCTCCATCGCGTCGGACTTCGTGTGTCCGATGAGGCCGACCGGGCCGCGCTTGATCCACCCGGTGGCGTAGACGCCCGGGAGCGGCGCACCGTCCTCGTCGAGCACCTGGCCCTCGCGGTTGGGGATGACGCCGGTGCGCTCGTCGAAGGGCACGCCGGGCAGCGGCGAGCCGAAGTACCCGACCGCGCGGTAGACCGCCTGCACCGGGACCTCCCGGAACTCGCCGGTCCCCTCGACGCCGCCCTCGCCGTTCGGACGGGTGCGCTCGTACCGCAGTGCGCTGACGCGCCCGTCCTCACCGACGAGCTCGACGGGCTTCGCGTAGAAGTGCAGGTGGAGGCGGCGGCTCGCCGCACCGACCTCGCGGGTCCGCCACTGCTCGAGGACACGGTTCATCACCATGACCTGCTTGTTCGTCTGGATCGCGGTGCGCGACGCCTCGTCGTGGTCGAAGTCCTCGTCGTACACGATCATGTCGACGTCGCGCAGCTCGCCGAGCTCGCGGAGCTCCAGCGGGGTGAACTTCACCTGGGCGGGGCCACGGCGCCCGAAGACGTGCACGTCGGTGACCGGGGAGGCCTTGAGACCCTCGTACACGTTCGCCGGGATCTCGGTCGGCAGCAGGTCGTCCGCGTGCTTCGCCAGGATGCGCGAGACGTCGAGGGCGACGTTGCCGTTGCCGATGACCGCGACGCTGGACGCGGTGAGGGGCCAGGTGCGCGGGACGTCGGGGTGGCCGTCGAACCAGCTGACGAAGTCGGCCGCGCCGTACGAGCCGTCGAGGTCGATGCCCGGGACGTCGAGGTCGGCGTCCTTGACCGCCCCCGTTGAGAACAGCACCGCGTTGTAGTGCTGCTTGAGGTCGTCGAGGGTGATGTCCTCGCCGAAGCGCACGTTGCCGAACAGCCGCACGACACCGCGGTCGAGCACGTCGCGCAGGGCGTTCACGATGCCCTTGATGCGCGGGTGGTCCGGGGCGACGCCGTAGCGGACCAGGCCGTACGGCGCGGGGAGCTGCTCGAAGAGGTCGATCGACACGTCGTAACCGTGGGCCTCGCGCAGCAGGATGTCGGCGGCGTAGATCCCGGCGGGGCCGGCGCCGACGATGGCGAGTCGGAGGGTGGGCACTGATGTCTCCAGTTCGTTCGGGCGGGGTGCTCCCGGTCGGTGGCGGTGGACCCTCGGGTCAGCGGCTGCGCTCGACGACGGACTCGGCGAAGCGGGTCAGCGCGCGCTTCACGGTGCCGTCGGGCAGCGGCTCCAGCGCTGCGACCGCCTCCTCCGCCCAGCGGACGGCGACGGCGCGGGTGGCGGTGGTCGCCTCGTGCTCGCGCAGGGCGGCGACGGCCGACTGGTAGGGCGCCGAGTCGACCGCGTCGTCCGGGGCGTCCTTCACGTCGTGCTCGATGCGGGCGAGCAACGTGGCGGCGCCGTCGTCACGGGCGGCCAGGCGACGGAGCTGCAGGAGCGGCAGGGTGTCGACGCCCGCACGCAGGTCGTTGCCGGCGATCTTGCCGGTCCGGTCCTTCGCGGGTGCGAGGTCGATGACGTCGTCGACGAGCTGGAAGGCGACGCCGACCTTCTCGCCGAACGTGCCGACGGCGTCGAGGTAGGCGCGGTCCGCTCCGGAGAACATGACCCCGGCGCGCGCCGCGGTGGCGATGAGCGAGCCGGTCTTGTCGCTGAGCACCTGGATGTAGTGCTCGACGGGGTCGTCCTCGGCCTGCGGGCCCGTCGTCTCGTGCAGCTGGCCCATGCAGAGGCGCTGGAAGGTCTCGGCCTGCATGCGGATGCCCTCGGCGCCGAGGTCGGCGGTGATGAGGCTGGCGCGGGCGAACAGCAGGTCGCCCGTCAGGATCGCGACGTTGTTGCCGTAGGTCACGTGGGCGGCGGGGACCCCGCGTCGCACGGGCGCCTCGTCCATGACGTCGTCGTGGTACAGCGAGGCCAGGTGGGTCGTCTCGATGCTCACCGCGGCCTTGACGACCGCGTCCGTGACGCCCTCGCCCAGCTGCGCGATGAGGAGCGTCAGCGTCGGCCGGATCCGCTTGCCGCCCGCCGACAACAGGTACCGGCTCGTGGTGTCCGCGAGCGTGTCCGTGGATCGCATGGCTTCCTCGAGGCCCTGCTCGACGAGCTCGAGTCCGTCGTCGACGGCGGTGATGAAGCGTCGCTCGGACGGCGTGGCGAACAACCGCTCGCCGATGCCCAGCGAGGCGCGGAGGCTCGGTGCGCGACGTGCGACCGGGACGCTCGGGTTCAAGTGCTGCTCCGTGTTCGGGGTCGAGGGACCGGTCAGGCGTCGGAGGGGTCGACGCTCGGCTGCTCGCCGGTGTGCTGGTGCTCGCGGCGCGCCTTCGCCCGACGGGCGACCGACTCGCGGACCGTCCCCGCGACGGGCTTCCGGCCGCGGTGCAGCGCGACGATGCCGGCGGTGAGGTTGCGGTGCGCGACCATCGTGAAGCCGACGCCGCGGAGCCACTGGCTGAGGACCTGCTGGTCCGGCCACGCCTCGATCGACTCGGCCAGGTACCGGTAGGCGGCGGGGTTGCTGCTCGACAGGCGCGCGATGCCCGGGAGCACGCGCTTGAGGTACGCGCCGTAGCCGAAGCGCAGGAGCGCCATCGGCGGCGTGGAGAACTCGCAGATGACCACGCGGCCGCCGGGCTTGAGCACCCGCAGCATCTCCGTGATCGCCTGCATCGGGTCGTTGACGTTGCGCAGCCCGAACGAGATCGTGACCGCGTCGAACGTGTCGTCGTCGAACGGCAGGTGCTCCGCGTCGCCCTCGACGAACGTGATCTCGGGGTGGCGCTCACGCCCGACGGCGATCATGCCCGCGGACAGGTCGAGCGCCGTGACGTCCGCACCCCTCTTCGCCAGGGCAGCGGCACTCGTCCCCGTGCCCGCCGCGATGTCGAGCACCCGCTCCCCCGGCTGCGGGTCGACCGCACGGACCGTCGCGACGCGCCACAGCGGAGCGTTGCCCGCCGAGAGGATGTCGTTCGTGAGGTCGTACTTCGCGGCGACGTCGTCGAACATGGCCGCCACCTCGTCCGGCCGCTTGCTCAGGTCCGCTCTGCTCACCGCACCATCCTAGAGGTCACGGCTCGCAGGTGCCCGGACGCACGGCCGGGGTCCGCGGGCCGGCGCGCGCGTACGATCGGTCCGTGACCCGAACCACCACGGCGGCCCCCTCGCTCACGGTCTCGACCCGGATCCTCGACGACCCGGGGGACGTCCTCCGCCACACCCTGCGGGACGCGCCGCTGGCCTTCGTGCGGAACGGCGACGGGATCGTCGGGATCGGCGAGGCACTGCGGTTCTCGTTCTCCGGCCCGGAGCGGATGCGGCAGGCCTCCGCGGTCTGGCGCGAGCTCGTCCGCGGCGCGACGGTCGACGACCCGGTGCAGCTGCGGGGCACCGGCCTGGTGGCCTTCGGCTCGTTCGCGTTCGCCGACGACTCCGCGGAGGAGAGCGTCCTCGTCGTCCCGCGCGTGGTGGTCGGCAAGCGCCGCGGGAAGGCCTGGCTGACCGCGGTCGACACGACGCCCGACCCGGCGCCGCTCGGGTTCTCGCGCACCTCGGTGCCCGTGCCCGCCGTCGGCGGACACGTCTCGGTCGTCCTCGGGCCCGGTCAGGTCGACGAGGACGGCTACGCCGCGGCCGTGGCCGACGCCGTGCGGCGGATCACCGCGGGTGAGGCCGAGAAGGTCGTGCTCGCGCGGGACCTGGTGGGCACGCTCCCCGCCGGTGCGGACCGGCGCGCCGTGCTCCTGGACCTCGCCGCCGCGTACCCGCAGTGCGTCACCTTCGCCGTCGACGGCCTGGTCGGCGCGACCCCGGAGACGCTCGCGCGCACGGACGGCACGCAGCTCTCCGCACGGGTGCTCGCCGGCAGCGCCGCGCGCGGCACCGACGCCGTGTCCGACCGTGCTGCCGCCGAGGCCCTGGCGTCGAGCGCGAAGGACGTCGAGGAGCACGGGTTCGCGATCGCGAGCCTGCTCGAGGCGCTGCGCCCGATCGCGAGCGACCTGCGGGCCGACCCGGAGCCGTTCCGCCTGCAGCTGCCGAACCTGTGGCACCTGGCGACCGACGTCCGCGCGACGCTGCCGGTGGGGACGACCTCGCTCGACGTCGCCGACGCGCTGCACCCCACGGCGGCGGTCGCCGGCACGCCGACCGACGTCGCGGTGCGGTTGGTCGCCGAGCTCGAGGGCGTCGACCGCGGGCGGTACGCCGGACCGGTCGGCTGGCTCGGCGCGAACGGGGACGGCGAGTGGATGCTCGCACTGCGCAGCGCCCGGATCGACACCGACGGCACCGTCCGGGCGTGGGCGGGCGCCGGCATCGTCGCCGGCTCCGACCCCGCGCGCGAGGTCGCGGAGACCGCACTGAAGTTCCGGCCGATGCGCGACGCGCTGGCCTGACGCGGCGACCGCGCCGCGGCCGTCAGCCGGCCAGTGGCACCTCGACGACGAGACGCTGCGCCGGGTCGGTGAGCACGGCCTCCAGGTCGCCCCACGTCGCCGCACGCCGGTACTCCCAGCCCAGCCCCGTCACGACCCGCTCGACGTCGACGTGCTGCGGCGTCGTCATCATCCGGCGCATGTCCGCGTCCGGTGTGGTCGCCGCGACCTCGAGCCCGCGGAAGATCGCCCCGCCGGCGTCGTTGCCGACGACGACCTGCACGCGGTGCGTCCGTTCCTCGACCCCCGTGACGAAGGCGCCGAGGTCGTGCAGGAACGTCAGGTCCCCGACGAGCACCCGTGTCGTCCCGACGGAGTCCGCCGTCCGCTCGAGCGCAGCCGCGATGCCGAGCGCCGTCGACACGGTGCCGTCGATCCCGGCGAGCCCACGGTTCGCGTGCACGCGCAGCTTCTTGCCCGGCACGTGCGCGTCGGCGACCCGGATGAGCTGCGAGGCACCCAGCACGAGCCGGTCGTGCGGCCAGGTGGCGCCCCAGACGGCGTCGACGAGCATCGTCCGGTCGACGGGACGGCGCCGGAGCGCCACCTCGTCACGCAGGTAGCGGTTGCGTTCGGCGCGGTCCCCCGAGCGCTTCGCGTCGAGGTCCGGACCGGCGTCGCCGTCGCCGAGGAGCGCGCGACTGGACGTCACCCACCGGCCGACCCACGCACGGTGTGCCGGGGTGGTGCGGCCCGTCACGCGGACGTCCGACACGAAGGTGGTCGCCGCGTCCGGTCGCGAGGCCCGTGCCGGGTCGTACGGGTCGGCCCCCGGACCGCGGACCACGACGGTCTCCACGTCGGACCGTTGCAGGAGCGCGGGGACCTCACGGCTGAGGGTGGGGTGCCCGAGCACCACGGCGCGACGGACCGCGCCGCCGAGCTCCGGCTCGCGGAGCAGGTCGCGGTAGGCCACGACGAGGTTGCGTCCGAACCGCGCGCCGCTCGAGACCTCGGCGAGCAGCGGCGCCCCGAGCTCCCAGGCGATGCGCTCGGCGTCCTCGCCGGCGTCGTGTCCGGCGATGACGACCGTCGCGGGCTCGTCGTCGGGCGCGAGCTCGGCCACCGGCAGTCCGGTGTGCACCCGGCGGCGGGCGCGGTCGGTGTCGACCTCCTCGTCCGGCACGCCCTGGACGTCCTCGGCGCGGAGTCCGGCGGACAGCGGTTCGCGGAACGCGACGTTGAGCTGCACCGGTCCGGGCTGCCCGGCGTGTCCGGCGGCGACCGCGACCGCCTCGCGCGCGAGGGACCGGACGGCGTCGACCTCGACGTCGCCCCCTCCGGCGGTCGGAGCCTGCACGTCGCGGACGAAGGCGACCGCCGGTCCGAAGAGCCCGGGCTGCACCGTGGTCTGGTTGCTGCCGATCCCCCGGAGCTCGTCGGGACGGTCGGCACTGAGCACGATCATCGGCACGCCGGAGTGGTACGCCTCGAGGACGGCCGGGTGCAGGTTGGCGACGGCGGTGCCGGAGGTGGTGACCACCGCGGCCGGTCGGCCCGACTCGACGGCGAGCCCGAGCGCGAAGAAGCCGGCGGTGCGCTCGTCGAGCCGGACGTGCACCGTGGTGCCGCCGGCCCGTTCGAGGGCGACCGCGGCGAGTGCCAGCGCCTGGGAGCGGGAGCCCGGGCTCACCACGACGTCGGTCACCCCCGCGCGGGCGAGTTCGCGCAGCAGTGCGAGCGAGAAGTCCGTGGCGGGGCTGCCGGAGCCGGCGGGACCGTCAGCGATCGGGGCGGCTGTCGTCGTCTCGTTCGTCACGGAACTGGTCTTCGAGGTCTCGGAGGGTTGCGTCGTCCTGGTCCGTTCCGGTGCGGTGCGGCCCGGCGGCACGGGGGCCACCGAGGAAGTCCGGGTCGTCTTCGGGTCCACGGTACCGGGGCGTCGGTCCGGGGGCCGCGGGGGCGCGACCGAGCAGGAACCAGAGCACCCCGCCGAGGACGGGGAGGACGAGCACGAGGAGGACCCACCACCCGCGCCGCAGGGAGCGGATGCGCTGGGGTGGCATGGTCGCGCAGTCGATGACCGCGTAGACCGTGAAGGCCACGGCGGCGACGGCGACGATCAACCACAGACGGACCATCCCCGGAGTGTAGGCAGCGCTCCTGGGACCGACCTGCCCGTCAGCCGACGTCCCGGCGCCGTTCCGTAGACTCGACGGGTGAAAGCGTGGTTCGTCTACACCCTTGCCCGGCTCGGCATCTTCGCCGCGGCGCTGGCCGTCCTGCTCCTCGTCGGACTGAGGTGGTACTGGGCGGCGATCGGTGCCGCCCTCATCGGCCTGCTCGTGTCCTACATCGCGCTGCCCGGGTTGCGTGGACAGGTCACGTCGAACATCGCGTCGCGGCGCGGTCGTCCGGAGCGTGACGCGGACTCGGACTTCGAGGACGACTTCGTCGACGCCGCCGACACCGACGCCACCGGCACCGACACCGCCACTGACACCGCCACCGAGGGCCCTGCCGTTCCTCCCGTCTCCGACACCGAACGGCACCGCAGCCGCCGCGAGCCCGACGCCGACTGACCCGGACGGCCGGCCGGCCGGCCTAGGGCAGGAGCACCAGGGTCAGTCCGAGCACCACGCCGTACGCCAGCGACGCGAACGACGACAGCTGCAGCGCGGTGATGAGCTCGCGGGGCTTCCGCGACGAGACCCCGATGGCGAGCGCCGGGAGCGCGAGCAGCAGCGAGAAGTACGCGAAGCCGGTGCGGAAGTAGAGCAGCACGAACCAGAGCAGCACGACGTACGGCAGCATCAGGAACAGGCCGAACAGCACCCGGGCGATCGGGCGTCCGACGACGACGGCCAGGGTCCGCTTGCCCGCCTGCCGGTCCTCGTCGACGTCGCGGATGTTGTTCACCATGAGGACGGCGCAGGCGAAGAAGCCCGCGGCGACCGCTGCCGCCCAGCCGCTCGCCGTCACCTCGCGGATCTGCACGTACTGGGTCCCGAGCACGGCGACCAGGCCGAAGAACACGAAGACGAAGACCTCGCCGAGCGCGTTGTAGCCGTACGGCTTCTTCCCGCCGGTGTAGAACCAGGCGGCGACGATCGCCGCGGCCCCGACGAGCAGCAGCCACCACAGCCCGGTGAGCAGCACGATCACCAGCCCGGCGAGGGCCGCGAGCCCGAAGAACGTCAACGCGACGGTGAGCACGGTGCGCGGCTTCGCCAGCCCCGCACCGGTCAGCCGGGCCGGGCCGACGCGGAACTCGTCGGTGCCCCGGACGCCGTCCGAGTAGTCGTTGCTGTAGTTCACGCCGATCTGCAGGAACAGCGCGACCGCGAGGGCGAGGAGCGCGACCGCCAGGTGGTGGTCACGGCCGAGGTAGCTCCCGAAGTCGCCCGGTTCGCCGGAGTCGACGAACGCCACTCCGGTCCCGAGCACGACCGGGACGACGCCGAGCGTGAGGGTGCGGAGCCGGGCTCCGCCGATCCAGTCGCGCGCGGTCGCCCGCTGCTTCGTGCGCCGCGGTCCCGCGGCCTTCGCGGGGTTGCCGCTGCGGCGCCTGGCCGGGGTCGTGTTCTTCGTACGTGCCACGGCCGTCCATCGTATCCGCGCCGACTACGTGGTCGGTGCCCCCGTCGGGTCGACGAGGGCACGGACGGCCCGACGGTCGGGCTTGCCGGACGCGAGCATCGGCAGTGCGTCGACCACCACCACGTCCGCCGGCCGCGCTGCGCGCCCGAGGGCGTCACCGACGTGCGCCCGCACGGTGTCGAGGTCGAGCGGCTGCTCGGTCACGACGACCGGCACCTCGCCCCACTCCCCCGACGTCCGGCGTGTCACCACGGCCGTGTCCTGCCCGGGGAGCTCCCGGACCCGTCGTTCGACGGCGCCGAGCGGGACCTTCTCGCCGCCGGAGACGATGACGTCGTCGAGCCGTCCGAGCACGCGCACCCGTCCGTCCTCACCGATGGCGGCCGCGTCACCGGTGCGGTACCAGCGATGCCCGTCCCGGTCCGTGAAGGTGCGGGCCGTGCGCTCCGGGTCGTCGAGGTAGCCCTCGGCGAGCATCGGCCCGGCGAGCTCCAACGCGCCGTCGACGAGCTCGGTCCGGACGGTCCCGAACGGCGTACCGTCGTAGACGCACCCGCCGCTGGTCTCGCTGGCGCCGTAGGTCGTGACGACGCGGATCCCGGCGTCGAGGGCCCGCTGCCGCAGTGGTGCCGGGGTGGCCTGCCCGCCGACCAGGACGGCGTCGAACCGCGTCGCGGCGGCGGTGGCCCGTGCATCCTCGAGCACGCGGGCGAGCTGCACCGGGACGAGCGAGGTGTAGCGGCGGGGGGCATCGGGGCCGACGTCGAGCCGGTCGACCGCGTCCGCGAACGACCGCGCGTCGAAGTGCCCCTGCGGGAGGACGACCGGCGTGGTGCCCGCCGTGACCGACCGGGTCAGGACGTTGAGTCCGGCGATGTAGTGCGTCGGGAGCGCGAGGACCCACCGGCCCGGGCCGCCGAGGGCGGCGTCGGCGGATGCGGCGCCGGCGAGGAGGGCGTCGGCCGACAGCGCCACGCGCTTGCCCGTGCCGGTGGACCCGCTCGTCTCGACCACCAGGGCGACCCGCTGCGCGACTTGCGACGGAGCGGGCGTCGGCAGCGACGGTGCCCCCTCGGCGACGGGGAGGAGCGCGGGGCCGCCGGCGAGTGCAGCCTCCAGACCGCGGAGCACCGCCACCGGGTCGGACGCGCCCAGCGCCACCAGCGGCCGGCTCACGGGCGGCGACCAGGCGTCAGTAGTGCCACGGGAACGACGTCCACTCGGGCTTCCGCTTCTCGAGGAACGCGTCGCGGCCCTCGACGGCCTCGTCCGAGGCGTAGGCGAGCCGCGTCGCCTCGCCCGCGAAGACCTGCTGGCCGACCATCCCGTCGTCGATGGCGTTGAAGGCGTACTTCAGCATCCGGATCGCCGTCGGCGACTTGCCGAGGATCGTCTCGCCCCACCGGATCGCCTCACGCTCGAGGTCTTCGTGCGGGACGACCCTGTTGACCGCACCCATCTCGTACGCACGCTGCGACGAGTACTCCTCGGCCAGGAAGAAGACCTCGCGCGCCAGCTTCTGTCCGATCTGTCGGGCGTAGTAGGCGCTGCCGTACCCGCCGTCGAACGAGCCCACGTCGGCGTCGGTCTGCTTGAACCGACCGTGCTCCGCGCTCGCGATCGTCAGGTCGGCGACGGCGTGCAGCGAGTGCCCGCCGCCGGCGGCCCACCCCGGCACCACGGCGATGACGACCTTCGGCATCATGCGGATGAGGCGCTGCACCTCGAGGATGTGCAGCCGACCCATCGACGCCTGCGCCGCGGCCGGGTCGACGCCCTCGGGCGGGGCGCCCTCGTCCCCGACGTACTGGTACCCGCTCCGGCCACGGATGCGCTGGTCGCCGCCGGAGCAGAAGGCCCACCCACCGTCCTTCGGGCTCGGTCCGTTGCCCGTGAGCAGGACGACACCGACGTGCGGGTCCTGCCGGGCGTCGTCGAGCGCCCGGTAGAGCTCGTCGACCGTGCGGGGACGGAAGGCGTTCCGCACCTCGGGACGATCGAACGCCACCCGGACGATCCCCTGCGAGACGTGCTTGTGGTACGTGATGTCGGTGAAGTGCTCCGCGACCGGGGCGGCGGTCCAGACGTCGGGGTCGAACAGGTCGGAGACGGGAGCTGCCATGACCCCACCGTATCCGGCCACCCCTGCCGTCGGGGTGTCCCGGTGGGACGCGATCCCGCGTCGCTACATCCCCGACAGGGCCTCGGGCGCGACGACCACGAGCAGCACGATCAGGATGACGGGGTTCGCGAAGAACGCCAGCACCACCCCGACCACGCCGTACCAACGGCCGAACGACCCGACCGCGGCGATGAAGCCGAGCACGGCCGCGATGAGCGTGAGGAAGACGACCACGAAGCAGATGCCGAAGGCGAAGGTCGTGTCGCCGCCCATGAACACGGCGAAGGCGCTCGCGTCGACGGCGGCGGACACCACCGCCAGGCCGAGGGCGATCTTGCCGGTGACCGGGTTCCTCCGACGACGGCCGGCCGTCGCGAGCGTCCGCGTGTCGACGGTGTTCCGCTGCATGAGGCGCTCGAAGTCCCCGGCGGATCCGGCACCCGGGCGAGCTGCCCCGGCCCGCGTCCTCGACTGCGCGGTGGATGGTGCCGCAGCCCGCTGCGCCGCGCCCCCTGGTGCCGCCGGTCGCTGCGCCGCTCCCCCGGGCGCCGCCGCACGCTGCGCCGCAGCACGCTGCATCGCCGCACGCTGCGCCGCCGTGCGCTGCGCGGCCGCCCGTTGGGCTGCGGCGCGCTGCTGCGGATCCGACGCCACCGGCCCTCCCTCTCCTCGGTCGCTGCACGAACCTGCCGCGGTGCTCCGCGGCGCCGTCGGCGGTCGGCCGACCGATGCATGCTAGTGCCCGGCCCTGGCGGTCGGCTCCGAGGAACCAGCGGGTGGCCTGGACGTGACCACCCGGACCGGTGGCGTGCACGCCGGCACGGCCCCGGCCCTCGTGCGGGAGGATGGGGTGTGCTCCCCGACCTCGCCGACCTCACCGCCGATGCGCACGTCGTCGCCCTCCCGATGCGCGTCCGCTTCCGCGGCATCACCGTCAGGGAGGCCCTCGTGCTCCGCGGACCGGCGGGTTGGACCGAGTTCTCGCCCTTCGTCGAGTACGACGACGCCGAAGCCGCCGCCTGGCTCCGCGCAGCGGTCGACTTCGGGTGGACCGACCACGAGCCGGCAGCCGACTCCGTCCCGGTCAACGCCACGGTCCCCGCGATCGCGCCCGACGCCGTCGCCGGTCTCCTGGCTCGTTACCCGGGCTGCACGACCGCCAAGGTGAAGGTCGCCGAACCCGGTACGACCGTCGACGACGACGTCGCACGGGTCGCCGAGGTCCGGCGGGTGATGGGCGCGGACGCCGCGGTCCGTGTGGACGCGAACGGCCTGTGGACGCTCGACCAGGCCGTCGACGCGCTCGAACGTCTGGCCCCGTTCGACCTGCAGTACGCCGAGCAGCCCTGCCGGACCGTGCCCGAACTCGCGGCCCTGCGCACCCGGACCGCCGGGCTCGGCGTCCGGGTCGCCGCCGACGAGAGCGTCCGCAAGGCGGCGGACCCGCTCGCGGTCGCCCGTGCCGGAGCGGCGGACGTGCTCGTCGTGAAGGCCCAACCCCTCGGCGGTGTGACGGCGGCGCAGGCCGTGGTCGCGGACGCGGGGCTGCCGTGCGTGGTCTCCAGCGCGCTCGACACCTCGGTCGGGCTCGGCATGGGGGCGTTCCTGGCGGCGGAGGCCATGACCCCCGGGTTCGCGGCCGGCCTCGGGACCGCGGCGATGTTCGAGTCGGACGTCACGCCGACGCCGCTGCTGCCCGCGGGCGGCCGGGTGCCGGTGCGGCGTGCGGAGGCCTCCAGGGAGTTGCTCGAGCGCAACGCGGCGTCGCCCGAGCGGCGAGCATGGTGGCTCGCCCGGCTCGAACGGGTGCACGGACTGCTCGCTGCGGCCTGAGCGGCCCGCCCGCCGGGGCGGGCACGTCCGGCGGACCCGTCAGCGGCTCACAGGCCCGAGTAGCTGTGCAGACCCTTGAAGAACACGTTGACGACCGAGAAGTTGAACATCACGGCAGCGAACCCGATGAGCGCCAGCCACGAGGACCGGGCACCACGCCAGCCGCGGGTCGCCCGGGCGTGGATGTACCCGGCGTAGACGACCCAGATGATGAAGGTCCAGACCTCCTTGGTGTCCCACCCCCAGTAGCGGCCCCACGCACGCTCGGCCCAGATCGCACCCGCGATGAGCGTGAAGGTCCAGAGCACGAAGCCGACGAGCAGGACGCGGTAGGTCAGGACCTCGAGCCGGTCGGCGTCCGGCAGGGTCTCCATGAACCGGAGCCTGCCCGAAGCGGGACGCCCCTGGCGGTGGGTCTGCACGAGCTGCGCGACGGCGAGCCCGGCGCCCAGCGCGAAGAAGCCCGTACCGGCGATGGCGACGAACACGTGGATGACCAGCCAGTACGACTGCAGCGCGGGCTGCAGCGGCACGACGGGCACCCAGTAGTTCACCGTCGCGATGCCGAGCAGGATGATCGTCAGCCCGGTGATGAAGACGCCGAGGAACTTCAGGTTCTGCCAGAACTGCACGAGCAGGAAGATCAGCGTGATGAGCGCCGTGCCCGTGAGCGAGAACTCGAACATGTTGCCCCACGGCACCCGGTCCGCGGCGATGCCGCGCAGGACGGTGGCCCCGACGTGCAGCACGAGCGCGAGGATCGTCATGGCCATGCCGACGCGCTCGAACTTCGTCCCGCCCCCGCCGGGACGACCGGCGGTGCTGTCGACCTTCTCGAGCACGACCGTGCCGCCCTGCACCGTCGCGACCGTGCGCTCGGCCGGGGCAGCGGCACCGCCGCCGGCGGCGGTGGTGACCTCACCCGCGCGCTTCGCCATGTCGAGCGCGAACGAGATGAACGCGATGACGTAGACCGCCATGGCCGAGTACGTCAGGACGACCGAGTAGGTCGCCAGGTTCGTCGTCATGTCGTTCACGCGGGAATCCTAACTCCGAGGTCCGACAGGTGTCGGCGTGCGATGTCGTCGACGGCGCGCTCGAGGTTGGGGTCCTCGCCGCGCGCCAGGCCGGCGTACTCCAGGTCGTACTCGCCGTGCTCCGCGCCCCTGCGCGGGACGGCCTTCACCCACACGCGCCGGCGCGGCACGAACAACGAGGTGAGCAGGCCGAGCGTCGCGAGCACGGCGAAACCGGCCACGAAGAGCTGCGACGGGTCGTGGTGGACGTCGAGCGAGACGTACCGCTTCACCCCGTCGAACGTGATGGACCCCGTACCGTCCGGCAGCGTCTTCGTCTCACCGGGCTCGAGCTCGATGCTCGCCGTGTCCGACTGCCGTCCCGCGATCTGCTCGAGGCCGCTCGTGTCGAGCGAGTAGACGCTCTGCGGGACGCCGCTGTCGAGGCCCAGGTCGCCGCGGTACACCTGCAGCGTCAGCAGCGGGTTCTGCGCGTCCGGGTAGGCGCTCGCGAAGGCGCCGGTCGACAGCTTCGACGCCGTCGGGTAGAAGAACCCGACCAGGCCGAGCTGCGACGGCGACGCGTCCGGCACCTTGATGACGCCGGTGGAGGTGTAGTTCGCGTCCTCCGGCAGGAACGGCACGACGTCCTGGAACGCCACGTCCCCCTCGCCGTCACGGACGGTGACCTGCATCGCGTACCCGTTGCCGAGCAGGTAGACGTTCGTGCCGCCGACCGAGAGCGGTTCGTTCACGCCGATGCGGCTCGTCTCCGCCGCCTGGCCCTTCTCCTGGCTCGTCACCGTCGCCGAGTAGTCGAGCGCCTGACCGAGGGCGTCGAGGTTCTGCTCCTCGTACGTCGTCGTGAACTTGTCGAGCGTCAGGTTGTAGCCCTGCAGGTCCGACTGCCGGAACCACCGACCGGGGTTGAACGAGTCGTAGGAGCCGAGGACGTTGGAGAACGTCTGTCCCTCGACCAGCAGCCGCTGCCCGGTGTAGCTGAAGCCGCCACCGACCCCGACCGCGACGAGGACGCCGACGAGGGCCGCGTGGAAGACGAGGTTGCCGGTCTCGCGCAGGTACCCGCGCTCGGCGCTGACCGAGTCACCGAAGCGCTCGACGCGGTACCCGGACCGTTTGAGGAGCGCCATCGCGCGTGTCACGGCGTGGTCGACGGACGGGAGGCCCGTGGTCGCGTCGGCGGCACCGGTCGCGCTCGTCGTGCTGGTCGCGTCGGCCCCACCGGTCGTGTCGGTCCCACCGGTCGCGCCCGTCGTGCTGGTCGCGTCGACCGGTACGGACCGGTAGCCCGCCAGTCGCCCGAGGCGGACCGGCGTCCTCGGCGGCCGCGTGCGGAGCGCCTGCCAGTGGTGCCTGGTGCGCGGGACGATGCAGCCGATGAGCGACACGAAGAGCAGCAGGTAGATGGCCGAGAACCACACCGAGGTGTACGTGTCGAAGACCTGCAGCGCGTCGAGCACCGGGAACAGCTGCGGGTGGTCCGCCTTGTACTGCACGACGCCGTTCGGGTCCGCCGTGCGCTGGGGCACGAGCGAGCCCGGGATCGCCGCCAGGGCGAGCAGCATGAGCAGGAAGAGCGCCGTGCGCATGCTCGTCAACTGGCGCCAGGCGAAGCGCAGGTACCCGACGAAGCCGAGCCTGGGCTGCGTCACCCGGCCGTCGTCACCGCGCGCCGGAGCAGCACTGTCGACGTGGTCCGACGGTCGCATCGGGTCGGCACCGGATGCGGTGTCGTCGACGTTCGTCTGCCCGGCGCCGCTGCGCTCGGGCGTGGTGTCGGGCTCGGGGGTGGTGTCGGGCTCAGACCGCGGGGACAAAGCTCTGGATCACCGCCCCGAGGCTCGACATGACGGCCGACCAGATACCGGTGACCATGAGCAGACCGATGACGATCAGGATCGCTCCTCCGATGATGTTGACGGTGCGCATGTGGCGCTTCACGGCCCGGATCGCCCCGGTCGCCCAACCGGCACCGAGTGCGACCAGGACGAAGGGGACCCCGAGGCCGAGGCAGTACGCGACACCGAGCCACATGCCCTGCCACGCGCTGCCCGACTGGACGCTGAGCAGGTTGATCGCGGCGAGGGTCGGACCGAGGCAGGGGGTCCAGCCGAGCCCGAACACGATGCCGAGCAGCGGTGCTCCGACGAGCCCGGTCGCCGGGGTCCACGACGGCTTGACGGTGCGCTGCAGGAAGGTGAAGCGTCCGACGAACACCAGCCCCATGGCGATCACGACGACGCCGAGCACCTGGGTGATGAGGTCACGCCAGCGCACCAGCCAGAAGCCGAGCGCCCCGAACACCGTCGTGTAGGCGACGAACACCGCGGTGAACCCGAGCACGAAGAGCACCACCCCGAGCACGACCCGACCCCGACGCTGCCCGCCCTCGGCGATGCCGCCGACGTAGCCCAGGTAGCCGGGCACGAGCGGCAGCACGCACGGGGACAGGAACGACACCAGCCCGGCCAGCACGGCGACGGGCAGCGCCACCAGCATCTGGCCGCTCAGGATCGCGTCGGCGAAGGGGTTGCCGGACACGGGTCAGGACGCCTTGCCGTCGAGCTCGTCGCCGACCAGGGTCTGCAGGATGCTCGGGCCGTCGACGGCGCCGAGGACGCGGGCAGCCACGCGGCCCTGCTTGTCCAGCACGATGGTCGCGGGCACGGCGTTCGGCGCGATCTGTCCCGAGAGGGCGAGCTGCATCGCGCCGTCGCGGGCGTCGAGCACCGTCGGGTACTGCACGTCGAAGGTGCGCTCGAAGGCCGCCGCGGTGCCTTCCTCGTCACGCACGTTGACGCCGATGAAGGCCACGTCGTCGTCCGCGTGTTCGTCGTGCACCTGGTTGAGGTACTTCGCCTCGGCACGGCACGGCGGGCAGCCCGCGTACCAGAAGTTGAGGACGACCACCTTGCCGCGGAGGTCCTTCGACGAGATCGTGTCCCCGTCGGAGTCCTTCGTGGTGAAGTCGACGGGGGCGGCGCGCTCGTCCGCCGCGACCTCGGTCACCGCACCGTCGCCGGAGATGTAGTTCTGCGTCGTCCCGCTGCCGTACTGCTCCGAGAGCTGGTCGTTCGACGACGAGCACCCGGCGAGCGCCACGGCTGCGATCACCGCCGACGCCGCGACGGCGACCATCCGGCTGTGAGTGGACATCAGACTGCTCCTTCGTCGACGGCGGAGACGCGCAGTGACTGCGCGGGGTCCGCGTACCCGACCTCCGTGAAGCGACCGGACGAGGTGGCGGGCACACGCTCGAGGGTCGTGATGCTGGAGAGGTCGCAGCGTCGCCTGCGCGGGTCGTGCCAGAGCGGCTCCCCCGCGAGCTTGCGGTGCACCATCCAGATGGGCAGCTGGTGGCTGACGAGGACGACGTCGCCACCGTCGACGCTCTCCCACGCGGAGGTGACGGCGGCGAGCATCCGCTCGGCGATCGACTCGTACGCCTCGCCCCAGCTCGGGCGGAAGGGGTTCGCGATCCAGGGCCACTCGGCCGGACGGCCGATCGAGCGCTTCGTGAACCCGGGGCGCTGGCCCTCGTACCGGTTCGTCGGCTCGATCAGGCGCTCGTCGAGCGAGACGTCGAGCCCGTACGCGGCGGCCCAGGGTGCCGCCGACTCCTGCGTCCGCTGCAGCGGCGAGGCGACGATGCGTCGGACGTCGACGCCGGCGTCGTGCCACGCGTCCGCCGACGCGGCGGCCATCCGGGTGCCGAGCTCGCTCAGGCCGAAGCCGGGCAGCCGACCGTAGAGCACTCGCCCCGGGTTGTGGACCTCGCCGTGCCGGACGAGGTGGATCCGTGTCGCGGGCATGAGTTCCAGTCTAGGTCGCTCCACCGCCCCCACCCGCCCCACAGCGGATTCACGGATGTGCGACCGTTCAGTCCCCCTCGGCGGCGCGCGACCCCGGTCAGCCCATCAGTCCCCCTCGGCGGCGCGCGACCCCGGTCAGCCCAACCGGCCGGTCAACCTGCCGTGCAGGGCGACCGACCCGGTGTTGAGGTTCACGACCTCGACGGACGAGCCGTGCCGCGCGTACCGCTGCTCGATGCCGTCGAGCGCCGCCACCGTGCTCGCGTCGAACACGTGTGCGTCCGACATGTCGACGATCACCCGTTCCGGGTCCTCGGCGTAGGAGAACCGGGTGACCAGGTCGTTCGACGACGCGAAGAACAGCGCGCCCCGCACCCGGTACCGCACCGTGTGCTCGTCCACCGGTTCGCGGACGACGGAGACGACGTGTGCGGCCCGGCGCGCGAAGACGAGCGCGGCGACCACCACGCCGACCAGGACGCCCGTGGCGAGGTTGTCCGTGGCGACGACGACCACCACGGTGATCACCATGACGGCCGTCTCGCCGAGCGGCATCCGCCCGAGGGTGCGCGGCCGGACGCTGTGCCAGTCGAAGGTCGCGACGCAGACCATGAGCATGACGGCGGTCAACGCCGCCATCGGGATCTGCGCGACCAGGTCGTGCAGCACGATCGTCAGGACGAGCACCGAGGCGCCGGCAGCGAAGGTCGACACGCGGGTCCGGGCGCCGGCGGTCTTCACGTTGATGACCGTCTGACCGATCATCGCGCACCCGCCCGTGCCGCCGAAGAAGGCGGACGCGATGTTGGCGACGCCCTGTCCCCAGGACTCGCGCCAGGCGCTCGACCGCGTCTCGGTGAGGGCGTCGACCAGCTGTGCGGTGAGGAGCGTCTCGATGAGCCCGACGATCGCGACGCCGAACGCGTAGGGCGCGACGATCTGCAGCGTCTCGAGGGTCAGCGGCACGGTGATGCCACCGAAGCCGGGCAGCGCGGTGGGGAGCGCTCCCTCGTCGCCGACCGTCGGCACGGCGACGCCGAACACGATCGTGATCGCCGTGACCACCACGACCGCGACGAGCGGCGCGGGGACGGCCTTCGTGAGGAACGGGAACGCGATGATGATGCCGACGCCGAGCGCCGTGAGCGGCCACACCACGGGCGGGACCTCGTCGCCGAACAGGTTCGGCAGCTGCGCGGTGAAGATGAGGATGGCCAGGGCGTTGACGAACGCGACGTTCACGCTGCGCGGGATGAACCGCATGAGCCTGGCCACCCCGACGAAGCCGAGCACGAGCTGGAACACCCCGCCGAGCACCACCGCCGGGACGAGGTAGGCGACGCCGTGGTCGCGGACCAGCGGGGCGATCACGAGCGCGACCGAACCGGCGGCGGCCGAGATCATGGCGGGTCGGCCGCCCACGATCGAGATGACGACCGCGATGACGACGCTCGAGAACAGCCCCACGGCCGGGTCCACGCCGGCGACGACCGAGAACGAGATCGCCTCGGGGATCAGGGCGAGCGCGGTGACGACACCCGCCAGGACCTCGCGGGTGAGGAGACGGGGCGAGCGGAGGGCGCTGAGGACGCTGGGCGCCGTGGGCGCGTGCGGTGCGAGGGACATCGCTGGCAACCCTACCCTGACGTGAGGGTAGGGTTGGGACGTCCGCTCCGAGCGACGACGGAAGGAGGTCTGCCACCATGGCGACCGTGAGCTCCACCGACTCCCCCGGACCGACTGCCGACGGCACCATGCACATCGGCGAACTGGCCGAGCGAGCGGGCATGTCCCTCCGGACCATCCGGCACTACGACGAGGTCGGGCTCCTGGTGCCGAGTGGCCGGACCACCGGCGGCTTCCGGGTCTACACCGCCCAGGACCTCGAGCGGCTGCTCGTCATCCGGCGGATGAAGCCCCTCGGCTTCACCCTGGACGAGATGGCGGAGCTGCTGCGCGTCGTCGACGCCCTGGCGGATGCGACCCCGGACGACCAGACGGCACTCGCGGCGCGACTCGACGCTTCCCTCGACGACGCCCGCGCCCGGCACGCCAAGCTCGTCGAACGGGCCGGCATGGCCGAGGAGTTCATCGGCACGCTCAGCAGCCTGCGCGCTTCGCTCCCCTGACCGGCCGACGACAGCGCCGCCGCTGCCGCCGCCGCCGACGACACCGATGACACCGCCGCCACCGCCACGGGCGGACGGGCCGCGGGCCGTCCTCCGTCTGCCGTCATCCGCAGGACCCCTCTCGACTCGCGACCCGACCACGTACACGACGCTACGGACCGGCCGGGGCCGACCCGCGCCTCCCGGCAGGACCTGTGGAGCGCGCACGCCGCGACCCCACCTGTGGAGGAGGCCGTAGACTCGACGACCGTGATCGAACGCACCCGCATCGCCGACCTCGCCGCCCTCCCCGACGGCCCCGTTGCCGTCGCCGGCTGGGTGGAGACCGTCCGCGACCAGAAGAAGGTCCAGTTCGTCGTGCTCCGCGACGAGACCGGCGCCGCGCAGCTCGTGAACCCGGCCACCCGCGAGGCCGAGGACGGCGACGACGCCGCCCAGCTCGCCCTCGGCATCACGAACGAGATCTCCGGCCTGGCCCACGGCACCTTCGTGCACGTCCGGGGCGCCCTGAAGCACGACGAGCGCGTCAAGCTCGGGGGTCTCGAGGTCAAGGTCGGCTCGCTCGAGGTCGTCAGCGCGGCCATCCCCGAGACGCCGATCGCGGACGACTCGTCGCTCGACAAGCGCCTCGACTGGCGCTTCCTCGACCTGCGCAACCGCAAGCAGAACCTCATCTTCCGCATCCAGACGACGCTCGAGCACGCCTTCCGCACGTACTGGGTCGAGCGCGACTACATCGAGATCCACACGCCGAAGCTCATGGCGTCGGCGTCCGAGTCGCGCGCCGAGCTCTTCCAGCTCGAGTACTTCGAGACGACCGCCTACCTGGCGCAGTCGCCGCAGAACTTCAAGCAGATGGCGCAGCCGGCCGGCTTCGGCGCGGTCTTCGAGATCGCGGACGCCTTCCGTGCGGACCCGTCCTTCACGAGCCGCCACGCCACCGAGTTCACGAGCGTCGACGCCGAGATCTCCTGGGTCGAGTCGCACCACGACGTCATGGCCATGCACGAGGAGCTCCTCGTCGCCGGTTTCACCGCGGTCAAGGAGAAGTACGGCAAGGAGATCGAGGAGGTCTTCGGCTTCGAGTTCGTCGTGCCGACCGCCCCGTTCCCGCGCGTGACCCTGGCGGAGGCCAGGAAGATCGTGGCCGACAGCGGCTACGAGGTCGTCCGCGCCGACGGCGACCTCGACCCCGAGGGCGAGCGCCGCGTGAGCGCCTGGGCGAAGGAGACGCACGGCTCCGAGTTCGTGTTCGTCACCGACTACGACGCCTCGATCCGGCCGTACTACCACATGCGGCACGCCGACGACCCGACGCTCACGAACAGCTACGACCTGCTGTTCAACGGTGCCGAGATCTCCACGGGCGCCCAGCGCGAGCACCGCGTCGAGACCCTCGAGGCGCAGGCCGTCGAGAAGGGCCTCGACCCGGAGGAGCTCGGCTGGTACCTCGACTTCTTCCGCTACGGCGTGCCGCCGCACGGCGGGTTCGGCATGGGTCTGGCCCGCGTGCTCATGCTCGCGCTGCACGAGCCGTCCATCCGCGAGGTCACGTACCTGTTCCGCGGTCCGACGCGCCTGACCCCGTAGGGGACGCCGGGCGACGGGACGCTGTGTCGCCCTGTCGTCTCGGTGGAGCAGAAGACGTCGCCTCCCGCTCGGGGAGGCGACGTCTTCTGCTCCACCGGCGGCGTCCGGACGCCGCGGGCACGAGCCCGCCGGTCGGGAGGCGCGATCAGCCCTCCCAGTCGATGGCGGCCCGCCCCGTGACGAGTCTGCGGATCTCCGCCGCAGCAGCCTGGTGGTCGGGGTGGACCTGGTACTCGTCGAGCCCAGCGAGGTCGTCGAAGGTCGCGACGACCGCGACGTCCTGGTTCTTCCCCGGGTACGCGACGTTCTCCACGACCTCGAGCGAGCGGATCGACCCGATCGTGCCGACGAGCCCGGTCAGCAGCTCGCGGATGTGCTCGATCATCGCTGCGCGGTCGAGGTCCTCGCGCAGGGTCCAGGAGACGACGTGGTGGATCACGCGCGGGCCTCGGCCTTCTCGAGGGCACGGTGCAGCCGGGCGGCATCGACGTGCCAGTTGCTGTGGACCCGGCCGTCGACGAGGACGACGGGGATGTCCTCGGCGTACTCCTCGCGCAGGGCGTCGTCGTCGAGGATCGACCGCTCCTCGAGGGTGACACCGGGGTGCGCTGCGACGACCTGCTCGACGACGGGGCGTGCGTCGTCGCAGAGGTGGCAGCCGGGCTTCGTCAGGAGGGTCACGGCGGGCATGTCCCCACCATAACCGGCCCCGGGAACACGAAAGCCCCGGCGGACCGGGGCTTCGGGTGCAAGTACTGGACTTACTTCTTGTTGCGACGCTGGTGACGCGTCTTGCGAAGGAGCTTGCGGTGCTTCTTCTTCGCCATGCGCTTGCGACGCTTCTTGATGACAGAACCCATAGTGGACCTCGCTCGGAACGATGCAGATGTGTGGACACCGGGCCCGAAGAGACCGCGGAAAATCAACCCGGCCGAGTCTAGCGGAGCGCAGCGGTCCTGTCGAACGAGCGTCAGCCGGCGTCGGCGATGCCGCCGCGCAGGAGCTCGGCGACGGCCGACTCGGGCACCCGGAACGAACGACCGAAGCGGATGGCGGGCAGCTCGCCGGCGTGCACCATCCGGTAGACGGTCATCTTCGAGACGCGCATCATCTCGGCGACCTCAGCGACGGTGAGGAAGCGCACGTCGTCGAAACTGCCGGTCATGGTCCGCCTTCGGGTGGCCGTGCACGAGCACGGGGTCGGTGTGACCTGTGTGGTCAGGGTGAGTGTAGGGGCGCGTGCGACCGCGTGTCCAGGAGACTCCGAGCCGGCACACGAACGACCGCGTCAGTCGTCCTCGCCGCGGCGGGTGAAGCGCTTCCGGCTCCGGTCGACGACGCGCTCCCAGCCCTGCTGCGCACCGGTGAACGCCGCCGTCGCGCGGTGCGAGGCCTCGGCCATCACGCGGCCGAGCTCGGTGCCGACCTCGACGGTGGACCGCCCCGCGGTACCGGTCCGGCGGACCGACACCGGCTGCCCGTCCAGCGTCCACGAGGTGGTCGCCGGCGTGCCGTCCGCGTCGACCGCACCCGTGAAGGGGACCACCCACTCCTCGAGCCGGACGAGCGGCTCCGGGTCGAGGCGGTAGAAGCGGTGCTGGCCCTCTTCGCGGCTGGAGACCAGGCCGTGGTCGCGCAGGACCCGTAGGTGCTTCGACACGGTCGGCTGGCTGACGCCGATCTTCTCGACGAGCTGTCCGACGCTGAGCTCGCCGCCGGTGGTGTCCGACCCGTACGCCGTGAGCAGCGCCCCGAGCAGCTCCCGCCGGGTCGGGTCCGCCACGACGGTGAAGATGTCGGCCATGCGGCAAGGCTAGCCGGACGGACACGCATGTACCATGTCCGCTGACCTGCCCACGGCTCCGGAGGCACACGATGCTCGACCGCACCGAGCCGCTCAACCGGCACCCGCCGGTGAGCGGGGCCAGGCGGCGTCTGGACGGGGCGCTCGGCATCCTGCGGTCGTCCCCGTCACGGCTCGCGATCCTCGTCTTCGTCGTGCTCATCTTCATCTTCACGGCTCTCTTCATGACACCGTGGGCCGCCGCGGACCGGAGCCCCACCCACTTCGCGGACGCGCTGTTCACCGCCGCGTCGGTGGTGTGCGTCACCGGTCTGGCGACGGTCGACATGGCCACCCACTGGTCCGTGTTCGGCAAGGTCCTCATCGTCGTGGGCACGCAGATCGGGGCCGTCGGCGTCCTCACCTTCGCCTCGATCCTCGGCCTCGTCGTCACCCGACGGCTCGGACTCCGGGCGAAGCTCATCGCCGCCGGCGACTCGAACCCGCTCCGCACGCACTCCGGAGCGGTGCCGGAGGGGCAGGCCGTGCGGCTCGGCGAGGTCGGCACGCTGCTCCTCACCGTCGCGGTCAGCACCCTCACGATCGAGGTCGCCATCGGGCTCCTCCTGCTGCCGTCCGTGCTGGCGGCGGGGTACCCGTTCTGGACCGCGGTCGGGGATGCCTTCTACTACGCGGCGATGGCGTTCACGAACACCGGGTTCTCACCGAACGCCGAGGGCCTGGTCCCCTTCGCGAACGACTACTGGTTCCTCTCCCTCCTCATGGTCGCGGTGGTGGCGGGCTCGATCGGGTTCCCCGTCATCCGGGCGGTGACGAAGCAGTTCCGCACGCCGCGCCGCTGGCCGATCCACGTCAAGCTGACCCTGGCCACGAGCGCGGTGCTGCTCGTCCTCGGCGCGGTCGTCTACACGGCACTCGAGGCGTCGAACCCGCGCACCCTCGGGGACGCGGGCGCCGGGCACACGGCCTTCCAGGCCCTGTTCTTCTCGACCATGACCCGGTCGGGCGGGTTCGCCACGATCGACGTCGAGCAGATGCACGGCGCCAGCCTGCTCGTCACCGACATGCTCATGTTCATCGGTGGCGGATCGGCGTCGACGGCCGGTGGCATCAAGGTGACGACCCTGGCCGTGCTGTTCCTGGCCGCCGTCGCCGAGGCACGCGGTCGCCAGGGCATGGAGGCGTTCGGGCGCCGCATCCCCGGCGACGTCCTGCGCGTGGCGGTCGCGGTCGTGCTCTGGGGAGCGACGATCGTCGCCGTGATGACGGTCGTCCTGCTGCAGATCACCGGCGACTCGCTCGACCGCGTGCTCTTCGAGGTCATCTCCGCGTTCGCGACCTGCGGTCTGAGCTCCGGGATCTCCGGTGAACTCCCCGAAGCGGGCAAGTACGTCCTCGCCGCCACGATGTTCCTGGGCCGGGTCGGTACAGTGACCATCGCCGCCGCGCTGGCAGCCAGCCAGAGCCGGCAGTTGTTCCGCCGTCCCGAGGAGAGGCCGATCGTTGGCTGACCGCCGCCCCCGCGCCGACCGCCGCGCACCCCACCCCGTCACCGGGGCCGTCAGCCACGACGCGCCCGTGCTCGTCCTGGGCCTCGGCCGGTTCGGCGCCGCGACCGCCGGCCAGCTCGAGCGCCAGCACCGCGAGGTCCTGGTGGTCGACACCGACGCCTCGCTCGTCCAGAAGTGGTCCGACCGCGTCACGCACGCCGTCCAGGCGGACGCGACGGACATCGACGCCCTGCGGCAGATCGGTGCGCAGGACTTCGCGATCGCGGTCGTCGCCGTCGGCTCGCACCTCGAGTCCAGCGTGCTCATCACCTCGAACCTGGTCGACCTCGGCATCCCGCAGATCTGGGCGAAGGCCGTCAGCCGGTCGCACGGCACGATCCTGTCCCGCATCGGCGCGAACCACGTCGTCTACCCGGAACGCGAGGCCGGCGAACGCACGGCGCACCTCGTCTCGGGCCGCATGCTCGACTTCATCGAGTTCGACGACGACTTCGCGGTCGTCAAGATGTTCCCGCCGCGCGCGGTGCGCGGCAAGGACCTCGCGACGACCGTCATCCGGACCCGCCACGGTCTCACGGTCCTCGGCATCAAGTCACCGGGGAAGGCGTTCGTACCGGCCACGCCGGACAGCGTCATCGGCGAGGACGACGTCATCATCGTGTCCGGGACCGAGACGGACCTGGAGCGGTTCGCGGCGCTCGAGTAGGCGCCGCCCGGGGCGACGACCGGACGGACGGGAGGCGCGGGGCGGCACCGCCACGCGCCTCCCGTCCGTCACGAGGCCGCGATCTCCTCGGCCCGCGCGACGGCCGCGCGCGACGCGCGCGTGAACGTGGCGGCCAGGTCGGCCTCCTGCAGGACGGCGACGGCGCGCTCGGTGGTGCCCTTCGGGCTGGTGACGGCACGGCGCAGGTCCGCGGGCTCCCGTCCCGAGGCGGCGAGGAGCTCGACGGCCCCCCGCAGGGTCCCCTGCACCATCGTCGCGGCCTGCTCGGGGGTGAAGCCGAGCCCCTCGGCGGCCTGCTGCCACTGCTCGACGAGCAGGAAGACGTAGGCGGGTCCGGAACCCGAAACGGCGGACAGGGCGTCCAGCTGCGTCTCCGGCACCTCGATGACCTGCCCGGACGCGGCGAAGACGCTCGACGCCAGTGCGACCGCGTCGTCGTCCGCCGTGGACCCGGCGCTGATCCCGGTGACGCCGTGCCCGACCCCGATCGGGGTGTTCGGCAGCGCACGGACGACGCGGATCCCGGCGGGCACGCGCGCCTCCATCGCGGCGAGCGTGGTGCCGACCGCGACGCTCACGACCACGGTGCCGGGGTGGAGCGACGCCGCGACCTCGTCGAGGACGTCGCCGACCAGGTACGGCTTCACCCCGAGCAGGACGAGTCCGGCACCGCGGACGGCGTTCCGGTTCGCGTCCGCATCGGTGTCCGTGGCCGTCGCCTCCAGTCCGCGCGCGCGCCATGCCGCCGCCGAGGCCTCGGACCTCGTGGTGAGCGTCACGGTCGCCGGGTCGAGGCCTGCGGCGAGCAGGCCCTCGAGGATGCTGCCGGACATGGAGCCGACGCCGAGCATCGCGGTGCGGGGCAGTTCGATCGTCATGCTCCCGACCATACCCAGCACCCGCGCCTAGGATCGGTCCGGTCAGGGCGTCGGTGCAGGCCAGGGAGAAGGGACAGCCGTGAGCGCTTCGGGAGGCACGAAGGCGATCTTCGCCGCACTCGCCGCGAACATCGGGATCGCGATCGTCAAGTTCGTCGCGGCGGCGATCAGCGGTTCGGCGGCGATGCTCGCCGAGGGCGTGCACTCCCTCGCGGACTCGGCGAACCAGCTCCTGCTCCTGCTCGGGGGTCGGCGCGCCCGACGCGCCGCGGACCAGGAGCACCCCTTCGGCCACGGACGCGAACGCTACGTGTACGCCTTCGTCGTCTCCATCATCCTGTTCACCATCGGCGGTGTCTTCTCGCTGTACGAGGGGATCGAGAAGCTCGCCGACCCGCACCCGCTCACGAACTGGTGGCTCCCCGTCGCCGTGCTCGTCATCGCGATCGGACTCGAGGGGTTCTCGCTCCGCACCGCCCTGCGCGAGGCGCGTCCGCAGAAGGGCTCGCAGTCGTGGGTCCAGTTCGTCCGCCGGGCGAAGGCGCCCGAGCTGCCGGTCGTGATGCTCGAGGACACCGCTGCCCTCACCGGCCTCGTGTTCGCACTGCTCGGCGTCGGCCTCACCGTCGTGACGGGCAACGGTGTGTTCGACGCGATCGGCACGATCCTCATCGCCCTGCTCCTCATCGCCGTGGCCGTGGTGCTCGGCATCGAGACGAAGAGCCTGCTCGTCGGCGAGGGGGCGAGCGTCGCCGACGTCGAGCGGATCACGGCGGCAGCCCTCGACGGCCCCGAGGTCGACTCGATCGTCCACCTCAAGACGCTGTACCTCGGGCCGGACGAACTCATGGTCGGCATGAAGGTGGCGGTCGACGGCGACCGACGGCTCGGCGACGTGGCGGCGGGCATCGACACCGTCGAGCAGCGCATCCGCGACGCCGTGCCGATCGCCCGGGTGATCTACGTCGAGCCGGACGTGCTCCGGACCGGCCCCCGCCCGCCCACCGAGGCGATCGTCATCCGCGCCGCCGACTGAGGACGAGTCGGCCGCGGCGCTCCGGAGGGTGCGAGGCCACCCGCAGCGGTCAGCGCCGCTCGCGGAAGAACGCGTCGAGCAGGTCCGCACAGGCCTGCTCACGCACCCCGGCGACGACCTCGGACCGGTGCGGCAGCCGTCGGTCGCGGGCGATGTCGTAGACGCTGCCGCTCGCCCCGGCCTTCGGGTCCCACGCGCCGAACACGATGCGCGGGACGCGTGCGGCGAGCGCTGCTCCGGCGCACATCGGGCACGGCTCGAGCGTGACGACCAGGGTGTGCTCGGCGAGGTGCCAGTCCCCCGTCACCGCGGCCGCGGCCCGCAGTGCGAGCACCTCGGCGTGCGCCGTGGGGTCCTGCCGGGCCTCGCGCTCGTTCCGACCGGCCGCGACCACCGTGCCGGCGGCGTCGAGCACGACCGCCCCGACCGGGACGTCGCCGGTGGCGAGGCAGGCACGGGCCTCGACGAGGGCGAGGTCCATCGCCGCGGTGAACGGGCGGGCGGCTGGGTGTTCCACGCGTCGATCCTGCCCCATCGGCACGGTACGCTCGATCCCATGCGAGTCCACGTCGCCGACCACCCGCTCATCACCCACAAGCTCTCGGTGCTCCGCGACCGGACCACACCCTCCCCGACCTTCCGCGCCCTGACCGAGGAGCTCGTCACGCTCCTGGCGTACGAGGCGACGCGGAACGTCCGCGTGACGGCCACCCCGATCGACACGCCCGTCGCGCGGACCACGGGCGTCGCGATTGCCAGGCCCCGCCCGCTCGTCGTGCCGATCCTGCGTGCCGGGCTGGGCATGCTCGAGGGCATGGTCAAGCTCGTCCCGACGGCCGAGGTCGGCTTCCTCGGCATGGCCCGCAACGAGGCCACGCTCGAACCGCAGACCTACGCCGAGCGCCTGCCCGACGACCTGTCCGGCCGCCAGTGCTTCGTGCTCGACCCGATGCTCGCGACCGGCGGCACCCTCGCCGCGGCGATCGACTTCCTGTTCGACCGCGGGGCCGAGGAGGTCACCTGCGTGTGCATCCTCGGCGCTCCCGAGGGCCTCGCCGCCGTCGAGCAGGCCGTCGGCGACCGCAACGTGAGCATCGTCCTCGGCGCGCTCGACGAGAAGCTCGACGAGAACGGCTACATCGTCCCGGGCCTCGGCGACGCCGGCGACCGCCTCTACGGCCTCGCCGAGTAGCTCCCCGTCCCCAGACGCCCCCGTCGGCGTGGCTCCCGCCGTCCGGTGGGGCTGCGCGGGCGGGGGCGTCTCGCGCAGGACGCACCGGGCGCTGTCCACTCCCGTCACCGTCCGGGCGGACGGTTGACAGCGCCTTGGTATACCGCCGATACTCGTCCCATGACTGCAACCGTGTCCACCCGAGTCCTCTGCGAGGCCCTGGGGACCGTCGGCATGATGATGCCGACGACGGCGGTCATGCGTTGTCGAATGTGTGCCTGATCGGTACCCGTTCCAGCCGGATCCCCCGCGACACCACCCCGGTCGCGCGCGTGTGATCCCCGGGTGACGCCACCTCGACGACGCGCAGGCACTGCGAGCCCACGAGTCACCGGCACCCGTACCTCCCGGGAGGCCCCGGTCCACCGCAGGACCGCTGGGCGACACGGCGATCCGCCGTACCCGGACCGACGCATTCGACACCGCCGCGGTGCACCACACCGCAGCCACCCGCCCGGAGGACCGCCATGTCGCTCACCATCGCCCAGCCCCGCACCGTCGTCCCGGCCTCGACCGACCTCGGCACCGTCACCCCGATCCGCCCGCGCCGGCAGCCGGTGGCCCCGCCGGTCCCGAGCGGCATCCCGACCAGCCCGGTCGTGGCCCCGCAGCGCAACCGTGCGCTGCCGGAGGGCACCGAGGCACGCGGCTTCGCGCTCTACGTCGGCATCGACGAGGCCGCCGCCGCCGCGGCCGGCACGACGCTCGCGGCGGTCGTCGAGCAGCTCAAGGCCCTGACCGCGCAGCTCGTCCCCTCGTCGGAGACCTACGCCGCGGTCGCGGTGGCCGCCGAGGGCTCCGGTGGGCGTGACGTCGACGTCGTGCGCCTCGCGCTGCAGGACCGCTCCGCCGTGGCCGCGCGGAAGCAGGCGGAGAAGCCCGAGCCCGAGGAGACCGGGGTCGTCATCGACATCTCGCGGAAGCGCGTGACGCTCGACGGCGAGGCCGCCCCCCTGACGTACAAGGAGTTCGAGCTCCTCCAGTTCCTCGTCCTCCGCGAGGGCCAGACGGTCGACCGCGCCGCCATCATCGACGGCCTGTGGTCCGACGGCGAGGACGAGACCCCGAACGAGCGCACCATCGACGTGCACGTGCGTCGTCTGCGGTCGAAGCTCGGCGCGTTCGAGGAGATCGTCCGGACGGTGCGCGGTGTCGGCTACCGGTTCGACCGGCACGCGGACGTCGCGGTGCGCTACGCGTCGACGCCGTCGCCCGACCTCTTCTGATCCGCACCGGAGCCGTTCGGTGAACTCGCAGCGAACGGATCCGGGACACGCTGGCGCGCCGTTACCGTGCCGTTATACAGTCGATCGCGCAGGCAGTGTTTGCTGTGGCACGGTCTGCGGAATGTGATTGCAGGACACTCTTGGTGCAAGGGAGGAGGCCGGTCGCCCAGAAGGCGACCGGCCTCCGTCCTGTCGGGACGAGCCTCCCCGCCGCGTCCGACGCTGTCCCCCGTGCGCTGCTCTCGCTGTCGCCCCTCGTCGGTAGTGTGGGTTGACCGTACAACCGGAGGGATGGCGACCGTGGACGACGCACGCCGCAGCGACAAGGCGACGGCCGTCGCGGCCTGGGAAGCCCTCTTCCGGGCACAGGTGACCGTGATGCGGGCGCTCAACGCCGACTTCCCGGGTGGCGAGATCTCGTTCAACGAGTACGACGTGTGCTTCAACCTGTCGACGCAGCCCGGCCGCCGCTGCCGGATGCGCGACCTGACCGGCCACCTGCTCCTGACGCAACCGAGCGTGAGCCGACTGGTCGACCGACTGGCGTCCCGCGGCATCGTCGAGAAGCAGCCGGACCCGACCGACGCACGCGGGGTCATCGTCGCCCTCACCGCGCGCGGCTTCGACGTGTACCGGTCCGTCGCCGTGCAGCACGCCCAGACGATCGCGGAGCAGGTCGGCGCCGGACTCGACGACGACGAGCTCCGCACCCTCACCGAGCTCTGCACGAAGCTCCGCGTCGCCGCCGGCGGGTCCGACCGGCGCGACCGCGACGCCGGCCGGGTCCGGGCATGAGCGGCGCCGTCGTCTGGCTCCGCGAGGACCTGCGCCTCGGGGACAACCCCGCGCTCCGGGCGGCGATCGACCACGGCGGGCCGGTGACGGTCGTCGTCGTGCTCGACGAGGAGACGCCCGGCATCCGCCCGGTGGGCGCCGCCAGCCGGTGGTGGCTGCACCACTCCCTCGCCGCGCTCGACGCGGAGCTCCGCGACCGGGACTCGCGACTGGTGCTCCGCCGCGGCAGTGCGGCCCGGGTGGTCCCCGAACTCGTCGCGCAGGCCGGTGCCGACGCCGTCTACTGGAACCGCCGGTACGGCAGGGTGGAGCGCGACCTCGACGCCGGCATCAAGAGCGCGCTCGTCGATGACGGCAAGGACGCCCACAGCTTCGCGGCCAACCTGCTCTGGGAGCCGTGGACGGTGCGCACCGGACAGGGCGAGCCGTACAAGGTGTTCACCCCGTTCTGGCGCGCAGCGCAGGCCATGCCCGAGCCGCGGCACCCGCTGCCCACGCCCCGTGACCTCCCCGGTCCGGCGGAGGTGGACTCGGACGACCTCGACGCCTGGGGGCTGCTGCCCACGGAGCCGGACTGGGCCGGCGGCCTCCGCGACGCGTGGGACCCCGGCGAGGCCGGCGCACACCGCAAGCTCGAGCAGTTCGTGCACGACGCCCTCGAGGACTACGACCAGCGGGACGAGCCGGCGATGGGCGCGACGAGCGACCTCTCCCCGCACCTGCGCTGGGGCGAGGTCAGCCCGTACCAGGTCTGGCACCGTCTGCACGGCGACCTCGACCCCGCGCAGCGCCGGCAGGCCCCGGCGTTCCTCCGGCAGCTCGCCTGGCGTGAGTTCAACTGGAACGAGTACTTCCACTGCGATGACATCGCGACGGTGAACGTGCGGCGCGAGTTCGACGCGTTCCCCTGGCGCGAGGTCGACGAGGACGAGCTCGACCGGTGGCGGCAGGGCCGGACCGGCTACGACCTGGTCGACGCCGGCATGCGGGAACTCTGGCACTCGGGCGCGATGCACAACCGCGTGCGGCTGGCTGCGGCGAGCTTCCTCGTCAAGAACCTGCTCGTCGACTGGCGCATCGGGGAGCAGTGGTTCTGGGACACCCTGGTGGACGCCGACCCCGCGAACAACGCCGGCAACTGGCAGTGGGTCGCCGGGTCGGGCTTCGACGCCGCGCCGTACTTCCGTGTCTTCAACCCCGATCGGCAGCTCGAGCGGTTCGACCCGCACCGCGAGTACGTGCGACGCTGGGTGCCGGCGGACGAGGACCGGCCCGAACCGATGGTCGACCTCAGGGCCTCGCGGCAGCGTGCGCTCGACGCCTACGAGCAGATGCGCCGCGCATGACCCCGTCGCCCGCTGTCCTCGACGGGATCGACGCGGTCTTCCGTGACCGGGTCGCCTCGGGCACCGCGCCGAGCAGCGTGTGGGGCGTGTTCGACCGGACGGGCCTCGTCGCCTCCGGCGGTCACGGCGACCGCGGCGACGGGCGTGCGCCGGATGCCGACACGGTCTACCGGATCGCATCGTGCACGAAGAGCGTGACCGCGGCGACGCTGCTCACGCTCGTCGCGGACGGGCTCGTGGACCTCGACGCGCCGATCACCGACGCCGTCCCTGCCTTCGCCGCGGTGGAGCTGCCCTCGTCGGACGCACCCGTCCCGACGCTGCGGATGCTCCTGACGATGTCGGGTGGGTTGCCGACCGACGATCCGTGGGCGGACCGACAGGAGTCGATGGGCGACGACGACCTCGACGCGGTGCTCCGGGCGGGCCTGCTCTTCGACTCGGTACCCGGTACGCGCTTCGCGTACTCGAACACGGGGTACGCACTGCTCGGCCGCGCGGTCGCCCGGGCAGCGGGGACGTCGTTCCCCCAGGCTGCGACGGACCGTGTGCTCCGGCCGCTCGGGCTGACGGACACCGTGTTCAGCGCCGCCGAGGCCCACGGTCACGTCGTGACCGGCCAGCGCGACGACGACGGCGTCTGGACGCCGCAGCCGATGACCGGGCCCGGCGCCTTCTCGGCGATCGGCGGCCTGTTCTCGACCGTGCGCGACCTGTCGCGGTGGGCCCGGCACCTGGCGTCCGCCTCGTCCGCCGTGCCGGAAGCCGGACCGCTCTCCCCCGCCGACCGCAGGACGATGCAGCAGGCGATGCGGGTCGTGCCGCCGTCGGTCGTCCCCGGGTCGGCCCGGGCGACCGCCTACGGCTTCGGACTCTTCGTCGAGCAGGACGCCCGATCCGGTGAGATCGTCTCGCACTCCGGCGGGTACCCCGGCTTCTCCGCACACATGCGGTGGTCGACCGAGCTCGGGCTCGGGGTGGTGGCGTTCGAGAACGCGACCCAGGCGAAGGTCTCCGTCGCGGCCGACCGGGCCTTCGACGCCCTGCTCGCCGAGGCGCTGGCCGAACGCCCGGCGGGTTCGACGGCGACCGGTGCCGGGTCGCAGCCGGCGATCGGCGTCCAGCGCACGCTCGACGCGACCCGGGCTGCCCGGACGTCGGTGTCGGCGCTCCTCCGGGCGTGGGCGTCCGACGAGGTGGACGACCGCGAGGCTGCCGACCTCGGAGCGGCGGTCTGCACCCCGAACGTGCCGCTCGACCGGCCCTGGTCCTCGCGTCGGCGCGCACTGCTCCAGGCCGTGCACGCCGTCGGGGCGGACCTCGGTGCCGAACCGGTGGAGGAGCACTCCGGTGTGCCGTCGCAGCTCTGGTGGTGGCTGCCCGGCAGCGCGGGACGTCTCCGGGTCGAGATCCGGCTCGCCCCGCTCGCCGCTGGTCGCGTGCAGACCCTGGTCGTGACGGCCGAGCCCGCCGAGCGCTGACCGGCGGGACGAGCACGCCGAGCACCAGCCGGGGCGCGGGCAGCTGACGGAGGACCGGCCGACCGGCTGGCCGGCCGACCGGGCACACCGGGCACCGTCCGGGACGACCTGCGCGCCCGGCGGCTAGACGGGACGCCTGCCCCCGACGAACCCGAGCGCCCGGGCAGCGAGCCTCGTGCCCTCCCGCGCGGCCGAGCCGACCCGCACGGGATCGGTCGCCCATGCGCGCAGGAAGCCCGCGGCGAAGGCGTCACCCACGCCGACGGTGTCGACCGCCTCGGTGGGCACCGCCGGGACGCGCAGCGGGGAACGACCCGCCCGCCCGACGACCGCACCGTCCGCACCGGTCGTCACGACGACCAACGGCACGACCTCGGTCAACCGCCGCAGGGCCTCGGGCAGTCGCGGGGCACCGGACAACGCGAGGGCCTCCGACACGTTCGGGAAGAGCACGTCGACGCCGGCGAGCGCCGCAATCGCCGCCCCGGAGCCGATGGCCCGCACGACCGCCGCCGACGACGGGTCCAGCGACACCCGAGCCCCGCCCGACCGCGCCCGGGTGACGAGGTCCGCGATGCGCTCCGCACCACCGCCGATGCCGCCGCCGCCGCCGCCGAGCATCGCCGCACCGGTGAGGTGGACGATGTCGGCCCGCGTCACGAGGTCGCCGGGGACGTCGTCCGCGCAGAGCGCACCGCCCGCGGCCGGGTCCGACATCGTCGTGCGGCCCTCGTCGTTCCGGACGGACACGAGCGCACCGGTGGGGGTGCAGGCGTCGTACCGGACGTGGGCACGGACACCGGCAGCCGCGAGGGACCGCTCGTGGCGCAGGACGTCGTCGACGCCGACGCGGGTGACGAGGTCGACCTCGGCGCCGAGCCAGCCGAGCCAGGTCGCTGCGTTGCCCGCGGCACCCACCGGACGGTGTCGGATGACCGCGCTCGGGTCGTGCACCCACGTCGTCGCGGCGGTGGTCTGGACGAGGACGCCGTCGAGCACGTCCTCGACGACCAGGAAGCGTTTCCCGACCCCGCGGCGCCGCCCGGCGTCCCGGCGTCCGGCACGTGGTGCTGCGGGCCGTGACGGGGTCGAGACGGGATCGGGAGGAGGTGACACGACCACCATCCTACGAGGAGGCGAGCATTCCTCCGGTTCGACGGGTCACAGACGTCCTCCGGTCGACCACCCCTGGAGCAGACCGATCCGCTAACATTCCAGATGATCGTGCTCGCGCGGTCGTGGACCATCACTCGAGACAGCGCCGGAGGGACCATGCCCAGGAGACCCGACCCGACCCTCAAGCCCGCCATCGTCGCGAAGGTCGCCCGGCACCTCCGGGACACCAAGCTCGAGGACGCCTCGGTCCGGAGCCTCGGACGCATGCTCGGCACGAGCGCGTACCCGATCGTCTACCACTTCGGCACGCGCGAGGCCCTCATCGACGCCGTCGTCGACCACGTGTCCGCCGCCGAGGACCGTTCACTCGCCCCGGACGCAGACCCGTCCTCGCTCGTCGAGCACCTCATCGCGGTGTTCGGCGGCCTGGCGTGCCCGGAGCGCGCGCTCGCGGTCCGACTCACGTTCGAGCTCGGGTGCGTCGAGTCCCTCGACGGCCGCGACCGGCAGCAACGCCTGCACCGACGCCGCGTGGCCGAACTCGCCGCCTGGTGCCGTGCGCACGGCCACTGCGACGTCGAGGCCGACCGCACGGCCCGTGCCGCGGTCGAGGCCGCTCGCGGCGCCCAGTGGGCCGCACTGGTGGATCCGGACCGCGCCGACGTCGACGGTGCGCTGCGGGGCATCGCGCGGGACCTCGCGACGAGCGCCCGGCTGGCGGCCGCCTGATCGTCGACCGGCACGCACGACGGACGGGAGGCGCGGTGCCCACCGGCACCGCGCCTCCCGTCCGTCGGTCGGTCACCGTGGTGACCGACGATCACGTCACAGGGTGACGAACGACTGCGACCTGGCGTTCGCGAAGCGAGCGGCGACGTTCTCCCAGTCGACGATGTTCCACACGGCCTTGACGTAGTCGGCCTTGACGTTGAGGTAGTCGAGGTAGAAGGCGTGCTCCCACATGTCGAGCATGAAGATCGGGACGACGCCGAGCGGCACGTTGCCCTGCTGGTCGAACAGCTGGAAGGTCGTGAGCTTCTGGCCGACCTGGTCCCAGGCGAGCACCGACCAGCCGGAGCCCTGGATGCCCGTGGCGACGGCGTTGAACTGCGCCTGGAACTGCTCGAACGAGCCGAAGAACTCGTCGATGGCGGCGGCGAGCTCGCCCTCCGGGACCTTGGTGTCCGGGCCGAGGTTGGTCCAGAAGATCGAGTGGTTGACGTGACCGCCGAGGTTGAACGCGAGGTCCTTCTCGAGCTTGTTGACGTTCGCGAGGTTGCCGGACCCACGCGCCTCGGCGAGCTGCTCGAGCGCGGTGTTCGCACCCGTGACGTAGGTCTGGTGGTGCTTGTCGTGGTGCAGCTGCATGATCTTGCCGCTGATGTGCGGCTCGAGCGCGGCGTAGTCGTACGGCAGCTCGGGCAGGGTGTACTCGGCCATTGCGAGGTCCTTTCGATCAGGGGTTGGCGGTGCGGGCTCCTCGGCTCAGGAGAGCCGGGAACGATCGGAGAGGGAGTGGAACTCCCGGTTGTGGTAGACGAGCGGCTCGCCGTGCTCCTGGCCGACGACGATGTCGAGGACCTCGGCGACGACGACGGTGGACGAACCGATCTCGGTGGTCGACCGCGGCCGGCACCGCAGGGCGGTCGCGGCGGCGGGGAGGTACCGCTCGCCCGTCGGGAGCGTGCCCCACATCGGGTCGTCGGCCGCCGGACTGCCGGTCGCGGCGAACCGCTTGGCGAGTCCGACGCTCAGCGAGTCCACGAGGTGCACGACGAAGACGTCGGCGCCGAGCACGACGCCGGCGGAACCGGACTTCGTCGACAGCGAGAACACGAGGACGGGCGGGTCGACCGCCACGCTCGCGACGCTGGAGGCGGTGAGTCCCGTCGGGCCGTCCGGGCCCTCGGCGGTGATGACCGCGACACCGGCGGGGTGTCCGCGGAAGGCGGCCTTGTACGCGTCGGCGGTCGTGGCCGGTGCTTCGTCGGGCATGGCAGTCGTGGGGTTCCTCCGGGTGAGCTGGACCGCGGCTGCGCGGCCACGTCCCAACGTAGGACCTCAACACGGGTTCTGGTCAACCATTCCCAGGTTCACCCGATCCCGGGCGCGCCGGACGACCGGGATCGGGTCCGGCGAGACGGGATCGGCCGGTCGATGGAGCAGGAGACGTCGGGTGCGTCGTGCTGACCCGACGTCTCCTGCTCCACGGACGGGTCGCGCGGTCCGCGGGACCGCAGGCGGATCAGTCGCGCTTGAGCATCACGACGGACGCGGCGGCGGCGACGAGCATGAGCACCGCCGCCACCGCGCCGGTGATCGTGACGCCGGAGTCGAACGCCGCGCGGGCACTCTCGAGCAGCGCCTGCCCCGCGGTCCCGCCGAGGTCCGCCGCCGCCGACACCGCTCCACCGAGGGTCTCCTGCGCCGCGGTGTGCGCCGAGCCGCTCAGCCCGTCGGGCACCACCACGTGCGCCCGGTACGCCGTCGCGAGGATCGTCCCGAGCACGGCCGTACCGAGCACCGCACCGATCTCGTACGCGGTCTCGGACACCGCCGAGGCCGCCCCGGCCTTGTCCGCCGGGGCCGTCGAGATGATCAGGTCGTTCGTCACCGTCTCGGACGCGCCGATGCCGATGCCGAGCAGCACGAAGGCGAACGCCAGCGCGACGATCGACGCGTGGTGCCCCAGCACGGAGACCATGGCGTAGGCAGCGGCCGAGAAGGTCAGGGAGACGGCGACCACCCAGCGTGGCGCCACCCGCGCGACGATCGGTACGACGACGAGCCCGGCGACGATGGTCAGGACGGAGCCCGGCACGAGCACCAGTCCCGAGGCGAACGGGTCGAGCCCGGCGACGAGCTGCAGGTGCTGGGCGATGAAGAACAGGAACCCGGTGAGCGAGAACATCGCCGCCATGTTCATGAGCACGCTGCCCGTGAAGGCGGTGCTCCGGAACAGCCGCAGGTCGAGCATCGGCGTACGGCTCCGCAGCTGGCGCCGCACGAAGGCGATGCCGCAGAGCACGCCCACCGCGAGCAGGGCGATCGCGAAGCCGCGCTCCTCCGGGTGCACGACCGACTTGATCGCCCATGCCGTCGGGGCGAGGGCGCCGAGCGACAGGAGCATGCTCGGCACGTCGACCGGCCCCGGCCGCGGGTCGCGGGACTCCGGGACGAAGAAGGGAACGCCCACGAGCATGAGCACGAGGATCGGCACGGCGACGAGGAACACCGCGCCCCAGTGGAAGTGCGCCAGCAGGACGCCGCCGACGAGGGGGCCGAGGGCGTTGCCCGCCGCGAACATGGTCGACCAGACGGCCAGCGCGACGCGGCGCTCCCCCGCGTCGACGAACACGTTGCGGATGATCGAGAGCGTCGCGGGCATGAGCATCGCGCCGAAGACACCCATCACCGCGCGGGCCGCGACGAGCATCCAGGCCTCGGTCGCGAAGGCGGCGGCGACGGACAGGAGCGCGAAGCCGGTCGCGCCGACGACGAGGATCCGACGCCGGCCGATGCGGTCGCCGATGCTGCCCATCACGACGAGCAGGCCGGCGAGCACGAGCGGGTAGGCGTCGACGATCCACAGCTGGGTCGTCGCGCTCGGGTCGAGGGCGCGGGCGATCGTGGGCAGCGCGAAGCTCAGCACGGTGTTGTCGACGGAGATGAGCAGCACCGGGAGCATCAGCACGGCGAGCGCCGCGAACCGTCGGGCGCGGCTGCCGGTGACGGCGGTGGCGACGGGGCTGGTGAGCAGTGCGGACACGGTGACTCCCTGGGGAACGAGCCGGACCAGGTCGACGGCGGACACTTCGATGGGGCAGACGAGACGGGACGCGGAATGCACACGCGCCCCGTCAGGACTCCGTAAGTGTACCGTCTGGACGGTCCTGGTTGCAACGGCAACCAACCGGCGGACGGGAGGCGCGTGGCTGCGTCACCACGGGCCTCCCGTCCGCCTGGCCGGCCACCGCCGACCGTGGTCGCTCAGGCGGACTCGCGCAGCAGCAGCCGGTGCCGGACCGTGCGCTGCACGGCCGCGCCGGAGCGCGGCGACTCCCCCGCGAGCATGCCGAGTGCCAGGTCGAGCGCCTCGCGCGCCACGGCGTCGAGGTCGACCGCGAGCGTGGTGAGCGTCGGCGCGACGAGCGTCCCGAGCGCGAGCCCGTCGACGCCCACCACACGGACGTCTCCCGGCACGTCCACCCCCGCACGTCGACAGGCGGCGAGCACACCGAGCGCCATCAGGTCGTTGAACGCCAGGACCGCGTCGACACGTCGGAACCGTTCGAGTGCACGCGCGGCCATCGCGGCACCGTGCTCCGACGTGGGGGCGTCGGCGACCGCGACCTCGGGCAGGTAGCCGCGGCGTCGCAGCGCGTCGAGCATGAGCCGACCGCGGCTGCTCGGGCGTCCCGTGTCCGACGCGTCGACGATGACCGGGTGCCGCACCCCCGTCCGCACCAGGTGGTCGGCGAGCTCCTCGATCCCCTCGGTGGGGTCGATGCGCACCGCACCGCGGAGGACCTCGCCGGCGGGGTCGAGCTCGACGACCGGCACGGGTCCGAGGCGCTCGATCCACTCGGGTGCCCGGGCACCGAGGTAGCCGACGACCACGTCGGTCTGCTGGCCGAGCGCCTGCACCGCACGGTCCGAGTCCCCGGCGAGGCCCACGTCGGCGAGCATGACGTCCCACCCGCGTGCCGCCGCGAGCCCGAGCACGGCGGCGGCGAGCTCGGGCGAGTACGGGTTGCGCAGGTCGTTGACCACCAGCCCGAGCTGACGGTCCCCACCCGTGACGAGCCCGCGGCCGAACCGGGACGGTCGGTAGTCGAGCGCGGCGGCCGCGGCGAGCACGCGCTCCTTGGTCGTCTCGCTGATGCCGTACAGACCGTTCATCGCGCGGGTCACCGTCTGGCGGGACACCCCGGCGGCCGAGGCGACGTCGTGGATGGTCGCGCGGCTCGTCGGGAGCCCGACCGTGCGGGGCGTGCGGCCGAGCGACGCGGGCGCGACCGGTCCGGCCCCGGCCGCATCGTCCGTCACCTCGGTCCGGGTCAGGCGCGCAGGTCCAGCCACGCGACCTGCTCCGGGCTGAGCTCGACCGACAGTCCCGTCATCGAGGACCGCGCCTCTCCGATGGTCCGCGGACCGAACAGCGGGAACGTCGGGAACGGCTGGTGCAGCACGTACGCCAGGGCGATCGCCGTCGCCGGCACGCCGTACTGCTCGCCGAGCTCCCGCGCGCGACGGAGACGCTCGAAGTTGGCGTCCGAGTAGTAACAGCGCACGAGCTCCGCGTCGCTCGTGTCGTCCGGCGCGGCGCGTCCGGTGAAGAACCCGCGGGCCTGCGACGACCAGGGCAGCAGCGGGACCTGGCGCTCCTCGAGCCACCGCTTCGACGCCGGGTCGGTCGCGTGCTCGCAGCCGTCCCACGGCACGTCGTACGCCTCGGCGAGCCCGAAGTGGTTGCTGAGGACCTCGAAGCCGTGCTTGCCGTTGGCCGCGGCGTAGGCGTTCGCCTCGTCGAAGCGCGCAGGGCTCCAGTTCGAGCCGCCGAACACGCGGATGCGCCCGGCGCGGCGGTGCTCGTCGAGCACGTCGACGAACTCGCCGACCGGCACGTCGGGGTTGTCGCGGTGCATCATGTACACGTCCGCGTGGTCGGTGCCCTGGCGTTCGAGGCTCTCGAGCAGTTGCCGGGTGATCGACTCGGGGTCGCAGTACGGGGTGTGGGCGCCCTTCGTGATCACCACCACCTCGTCGCGGATCCCGCGGTTCTCGATCCACCTGCCGAGCCGGCCCTCGAGCACGCCACCGCCGTAGATGTACCCGGTGTCGAAGACGTTGCCGCCCTGCTCGACGAACATGTCGAAGAGCGCGCTGGCGTGGGCGAGGTCGGGCTGGTTGTCGACGCCCATCACCAGGCGCGACATCCGCTTGCCGACGCCGGGGACCTCGCCGTACCGCATCGGGGCGTCGTCCCGCACCCGCAGCGGACGGCCGCTCACGGTCGGGACGTCCGCGGTCTCCGCCTCGAACGGGTAGCGCAGTCCGATGGCCGCGCGCCAGCGGTCGAGCGTCCGGGCGGTGGCGAGCGTCTCGTCGAGGGTCATCTGCGCGGCCTCGACGGCACCGGACGCCAGGGCCGCCGTCGTGGCGTCCGCCTCGAGGGCGTAGGGCCGGGCCCCCGGGAACGAGCGTGTGCCGGGGTCGTCGTCGACGGTGTGCACCGTGATCGTCGGGTCGTCGGAGAGCGTCCACGGGTCGGTCAGCACGATCCGGCCGCGGGTGCCGTGCACGGTCACGGCGTTCTCGTCCTGCACGCGCACGCCGGTCCGGACGCTCGCGGTGGTCCCGTCGCGGTAGGTCAGGTGTGCGACCGTCCACTCGTCGACGCCGGTCGGTCCGAGGGTGCCGGTCGCGGTGAGCTCGACCGGCTCGGCGACGGCGACGCCGGTGGCTGCCTGGACGACGGCGGACGCCATCGTGACGGGGTAGCCGCCGACGTCGAGGATCCCGCCGCCGGCGGTGTCGACGTCGAACAGGCGCCCGGTGCGCTCCCCGGCGCGGAAGGCGAACGAGGCGTCGACGTGGGTGACCTCGCCGACGGCGCCCTCGCGGACCAGGTCGAGCAGGGCCGCGGTCTGCGGGTGGAAGCGGTACATGTAGGCCTCGACCAGGGGCAGGCCCGCCTGGCGTGCGGCGTCGACGAGCGCCATCGCGGTGCCGTGGTTCGGTGCGAGCGGCTTCTCGCAGAGCACGGCCTTCCCGGCGTCGAGGGCACGGAGCACCAGGTCGGCGTGCCCGGTGTGCACGGTCGACACGTACACGGCGTCGACCCGGTCGTCGGCGAGCACCGCGTCGTACGCCCCGGCGCGGACGTCGGTGAAGCCGTGTCCGGCGGCTTCACCGGCGAAGGCCTGCGCGCGCTCCGGGGACGAGCTGCCCGCGGCCACGAGGGTGCCGGTGCTCGCGGGGAGCTGTGCGAGGAAGCGCCGGGCGATGCCGCCCGGGCCGAGGACGGCCCATCCCGGGCCGGTCGTGCCCTCGGCGGCGGGGTCGCCGGAGGGTGTGGTCGAGGGGGTCGCGGTCTGCGCTGACATGCGGATCCTGTTCGTGTCGTGCACCTTCACGGTCACGGCGACGCTATCCGCGCCGGTGCTGCGCGACAAGGCGTTCGTGAACGTTCACGGAACCGACCGGTCGTCACGGTCCGGACGGTTCCCTAGACTCGTCCGCATGGCAAGTGCCCGTGACCGCGTCCTGGACAGCTTCGTCGCCATCGTGTGCGAGGAGGGCGAGCGTCCGGCGACCCTCGACGCCGTCGCCGCACGGGCCGGTGTCTCGAAGGGCGGTCTGCTGTACCACTTCGGTTCGAAGGCCGCGCTCGTCGAGGGGCTGTGCGAGCGGCTCTCCGACCTGTCGGCGATCGACGTCGACCGGATGCGCGAGGCCGAGGACGGCGCCGCGCGCTACTTCGTGCGCAACTGCCTCTACGTGGGGAGCGAGCTCGACCTCGCCCTGCTCGCCGCCAGCCGCCTGCAGCAGGCCGGGTACGAAGAAGCCGGCCGCACCCTCGACGAGACCGAGAACGCCTGGCTCGAGACCCTGGTCGACGCGCTCGGCGACGTGCCGACGGCGCAGGCGGTGAAGCTCCTGGGCGACGGGCTGTACCACCAGGCGTCGCTCGGGGCGGCCATCGCCACCGACCTCCGCCCGAACCGGGGCACGGTCGACATGGACGCCCTGCTCGCGGTCGTCGACCGCCTCATCGCGACCCGACCGGGCGCGTGAACCGGCCGTCCTCGTGACGCGGGTGAACCGGTCCCTGCCTTCCTGGGGATAGACTGGCCGTGATCCACCCGCTCGAACCGGAGGTACCACTGTGGGCCGCGTCATCGCCGCTTTCTTCTCGATCCTGCTGCTGCTGGTGTCGATGTACCTGTTCGGGTTCGCGTTCCAGGTGGAGTCGGGCCAGGGGTTCGTCTTCATGGGCGGACTGCTCCTCATGACCATCTCGTTCTTCCTGCCGATCCACGTCTTCGGCAAGAAGTAACCGCAGCCACACCACGACGGCCCCGTACCTCGCGAGAGGTACGGGGCCGTCGTCGTCCGCACTGTCGCCCTCCGGAGCCGACATCGAACCACCCCCCACAGCTGGTTCGATGCCGGTTCCGCGGGTCGACACCGCGCGGTCCTCAGGCGCGCCGCCCGGGCTCCTCCCCTGCGCCGGCGTCACTGCGGCGGCGGGCTGTCCGCAGCTGTCCCCGCCGGGCGAGGGCACCCGCCACCCCGGCCGCGAGTCCCATCGGCAGGCTCGACCAGGCGAACGCGAAGGGGTCACCGGTCCCGCTCGTCATCGCGAGGGCGACCACCATGGTGGAGACGGTCGCGAGGACCCCGGCCGTGAGCGCCGTCCACGCGACGTGTGCCCGGTCGGACCGCACCCGCCGGAGCCGACGTCCCACGAGCCAGGTCACCGGGAGGACGAGGAAGGCCGCGACGAAGGTCGGTACCGCCGAGAGCAGCGGGACGAGGAGCACCCAGGGAAGCGTGGCGGTCGCGTCCGACAGGCCGACGTCGCGCGAGGAGACCATGACGGCCAGGCCGACGAGCGTCGGCAGGAGACTCAGGACGGGCAGCACCACCCCGATCATCCAGCCGTACGCGCGTGCCTCGAGGTCGACCGAGTCGGCGAAGGTCCAGGTCCGTCCCACGGGCGCGACCGGCGGGTGCGCGGGCGACCCGACCGGGGGTGCGACGGGGAACCCGGGCGCGGGACCGAGCGGCTGACCCTCGTCCGCGGGCCCGCTCATGCGTCCCGCCCCGCGACGATGCCGACGATGCGGGTGACGGAACGCCGGAACGGCGGCACGCGGAGCATCGGCAGCGCGAAGCGGAGGATGCCGAGCGCCGCGTCCACCAGGCGCTCGGTCCGTCGCTGCCCCGGCGAGGTGTCGTACACCCAGAAGAGCGTGACGAGCAGGTATGCGGTCCACAGCGCGCGCGGCAGGTCGGCCTGCAGGTCGTCGGGCAGCCGGGTCCTCGCGCCCGAGACCGCACCGTCGAAGAGCCCGAGGACGGCGTCGCGCGCGGGTGCGGACTCCGCGGAGAAGGGGTTGTTCGGCGAGTCCGGTGCGATCGCGGTGGTGAGGAACTGCGGTGCGATCGTGTGCCACGCGGACAGGTTCGACAGGCCGGTCCGGACCACGACCCCGACCCGGTCGGTCAGGTCGTCCACCCCCTCGAGCGCCGGCTCCGCCAGGGCGACGTGCTGGTGCTGCACCTCGACGTAGAGCTCCTGCACGAGGTGGTCCTTCGTCGGGAAGTGGTAGTACGCGTTCCCCACCGAGAGCCCGGCCGCCGCTGCGATCCCACGCATCGTCGTCCCGTCGTAGCCCTGCTCACGGAGGGACCGCAGCGCGACCTCGCGGATGCGCGCACGCGTGCGATCCCGTTTGCTGACCGGTCCGCCGGCATTTTCGAACATGTTCAAAACCTACACGTCGGGAGGCGCTCCGTCCACACACGACGAAACGCCCCGCACCACGGGTGTTCCGTGGCGCGGGGCGCTTCGTGGTGGGTGGGTGGCCCAGCGCGGCGGCGTCGACCGTCGGCGATGTGCGGGCTCAGGCGAGCTGGCGGAGGCTCCGCAGCGACACCGCGGTGGCGATCGCCGCGTGCGCGGCCTCGGCCCCCTTGTCCTCCTTCGAGCCGGGCAGCCCGGCTCGGTCGATCCCCTGCTGCTCGTCATCGAGGGTCAGCACGCCGAACCCGACCGGCTTGCCGGTCTCGATCGCCACCGTGGTGAGCCCGCTGGTGGCCGCACTCGACACGTACTCGAAGTGCGGCGTGCCACCCCGGATGATCACCCCGAGGGCGACCACCGCGTCGAACCCGGCCTCGAGGGCGGTCTTCGCGACGACCGGCAGCTCGAAGCTCCCCGGGACCGGGACGACCTGCGCGGTCGCTCCGAGGCGCTGGACCTCGCGCTGCGCCCCGGCGAGGAGCCCCCCGGCGATCGTCTCGTGCCACTGCCCGGTGACGATGGCCACCCGGATCCCCGTCCCGTCGACGTGGTCGCGTTCCGCGGCTCCTGCTCCGCTCATCGTGTCGTTCCTTCCGTGGGCACGGACGTCGCCGCTGCCCGGTCGGCCGCGTCGAGCCAATCGACGAGTGCGGCGATGGTGATGACGGGCACGCCCTCGCGCGCCCCGAGTTCGACGAGTGCCGGCAGACGCATCATCTCGCCGTCCTCGCCGACGATCTCGCAGATCGCCGCGGCGGGACGGAGCCCGGCTGCGGTGACCAGTTCGATCGCGGCTTCGGTGTGCCCGGCCCGTTCACGGACGCCGCCGGGTCGTGCTCGCAGCGGGACGACGTGTCCCGGGCGGTGCAGGTCCTCGCGCTCCGACGTCGGGTCGGCGAGCACCCGCAGCGTCCGGGCGCGGTCGTGCGCGCTGATGCCGGTCGTCACACCGGTGGCCGCGTCCACCGTCACGGTGTACGCCGTCCCGCGGACGTCCTCGTTCCGGTCGACCATCGGCGGCAGGTCGAGGGCGTCGGCGATCGCGGCGCTGACGGGGGCACAGATGAACCCGGACGAGTGCGCGACGGTCCACGCGATCCACTCCGGCGTCGCGAGCTCCGCGGCGAGGATCACGTCGCCCTCGTTCTCACGGTGCTCGTCGTCGGCGACGATCACCGGACGCCCCGCCGCGATCGCGGCGACCGCGTCCTCGACGCTGGACAGGACCGGCCCGGCCGCCTGCGCGGCGTGCGGGGTCCCGACGGCGGTCACCGTGCCTCCAGGACGGGTGCCGTGGCGGCGTCGAGCCGCAGCATGCGGCGCACGTGCCGCGCGAGGACGTCGGTCTCGATGTTGACCCGGTCCCCGGGGACCCGCGCGCCGAGCGTGGTCGCCTCGAGCGTCTCGGGGATGAGGCTCACCTCGAACCAGGCGTCGGTCGACGGGGTGTCCTCGGGCGAGACGGCACTGACGGTCAGCGAGACGCCGTCCACCGCGACCGAGCCCTTGTCGACGACGAGCGGGCTGAGGTCCGGCGCGAGCGAGAACCGTACCCGCCGCCACCCGTCGCCGTCGTCGGTCCCGAGCACGGTGGCGGTGCCGTCGACGTGGCCCTGCACGATGTGGCCGCCGAGCCGGTCGCCGACCGAGGCCGCGCGCTCGAGGTTGAGGCGGTCCCCCACGGCGAGCGTGCCGTGGGCGCTCATGTCGAGCGTCTGCTTCATGACGAAGGCGGTGAAGGTCTCGTCGGTCTGCTCGACCACGGTCAGGCAGACGCCGCTCGTGGCGATGGAGTCGCCGTGCCGTGCGTCGGCGACCACCTTCGGGCCGCGGACGGTGAGCGCGACGGAGTCGCCGTGCTGCTCGACGGCGGTGACGGTGCCGAGTTCCTCGATGATGCCGGTGAACACTGGTGTCCTCTCAACGGGACTCCGGGGCGCTCGACGATCGTCGGCATCGACGGACCGGCCGTGGCACCCCGCATGCGAGGGCAGGACCTGTCCGCCAGCGCTTCCTCCCATCCGGACTCTCACCGTCGGTCCCGGAATCCCACCGGGTCAGCATCGGTCGGGTTCGCACCCGTCGTCAGCTCGTGGACTGTCACCACCGGTTCGGACTTGCACCGACCCCGGAGCGCTTGCGTACCCGGAACGATACCCCACGCCCCCGACCGTCCGTCCCGGAGCGTTGCGTCGCGTGACACGGGTGCTGCGGGACGGGGAACGGACAGGAGGCGCGGGGCGGGGTCACCACGGGCCTCCCGTCCGGAGCGGCCGCACGGTGGGAAGCCGCCCCGCGGCGAGACGGCTCCGGACAGGACGGCGTCCCACCCACCGCTCGGCGTCTCGGCGATGCGGACCGCTCGCAGGAGGTCGGCGCCCGGTGGCACGGGTCGGAGGGGCACCGCGGACGGTGCCCCTCCGACCCCTCGTGTCAGGCGATCCGCTTGCGGAGCGCCAGCGCGCCGGCTCCGAGGAGCAGGAGCAGCAGCGCGATGCCTGCGGGCACGGTCTGCGACCCGGCGCCGGTGTACGCCAGCGCCGGCTGCGTGTCGGCCGCGGTCCCCGTGCCGGTGGCGGCAGCTGCCGTCACCGCCGGACGGGAGGCACTGGTCGCGACGACCGTCCCGGCTGCGGTCGAGCCGGTGGCCGCCACCGGGACCGTGGTCACTCCCGGCAGGACGGTGCCGGAGGTGTCGTCACCGTCGGTGCCGTCGCCGGGGGTCGTGACCGGGTCGGTGCCGGGGTCCGTCCCCGGGGTCGTACCGGGGTCGGTGCCCGGGTCCGTGCCGGGGGTCGTACCGGGGTCGGTACCCGGGTCCGTACCGGGGTCCGTGCCCGGGTCGGTACCGGGGTTCGCGCCCGGGTCCGTACCGGGGTCCGTACCGGGGTTCGTGCCCTGCGTGGCGCCCGGGGTGGTGATGCCGTCACCGACGATGCCGATGCCGTTCCCGCCGATCGTGATCGGCAGGCTGATGACCGGGGACACCTGCGTGCCACCGAGCACCGCGTCATCACCGGAGGTCGTGCCACCGGCCGTCGGCGCCGAGGAACCCGACCCCGACCCAGCCGCCGGCGCCGAACCCGTCGCCGAACCATCACCGACGACGCCGATCCCGTTCCCGCCGATCGTGATCGGCAGGTCGACGACCGGGGACACCTGCGTGCCACCGAGCACCGCGTCATCACCGGAGGTCGTGCCACCGGCGGTCGGAGCCGAGGAACCCGACCCCGACCCAGCCGCGGGCGCCGAACCCGTCGCCGAACCGTCACCGAGCACGCCGATCCCGTTCCCGCTCACGGTCACCGGGACCGAGACGACCGGGGCGACCTGCGTCCCCGAGGCCACTCCGTCCGAACCGGAGGTCACCGGTGCCGAGCTCGGCTCCGGCGCCGCCGGAGTGCTCGTCGCGGGAGTCGACGACGACGTGGGCGCGGCGACCGCGTCACCGGCCACCGCGATCGCGTTCCCCGTCGCCGTCACCGGGGCGGTGGCGTCACCGACGACCTGCGTCCCGGACACGACGCCGTCCGCACCGGACGTCGTCGGGGCCGGAGCAGCCGTCGGGGCCGGAGCAGCGGTCGGTGCCGGAGCAGCGGCCGGGGCCGGGGCCGCCGCCGCGGACTCGGCGTCACCGACCACCCCGAGGGCGTTCCCGGTGACGGACACGGGCGCGGTCACGGACGGCGCGACCTGGGTGCCGGACAGGATGCCGTCCGTGCCGGAGGTCGTCGCGGCGTTGGCTGCCGCTGCCCCTCCGACCGTCAGGCCTCCGACGAAGAGGGTGAACCAGAGCCCTCTCGAGACGTACTTGTTCATGATCGTTCGTTCCTCACTGATCGAGATCTGTCCCCGACCGCGATCGCGGTCGGGTGGTGCGTGCCTGTCGTGCCGGACAGGCGCACCGATCTCAGTCAGGAGCGACGTCGTGGTCGCCGACGACCGAAGCGGGGACCGCGTCGTCGGCGAGGGTGCCGCGCGACCCCGCGGCGAGGGAGAACCGGACGCCGGCGGTGCCGTCGATCCCGACGGGCGCAGCGCCCGCGGAACCGGAGGGGGCGCCGCCAGTGACGCCGGGGGCATCGGGGCCGAACGGGAGGCCGTGCTGGCCGTCACCGTCCGCCGGGACGAGCAGCGCGTCGCCGCCGAGCGTCGCCGCGGTCAGGACCGCGTCGACGGCAGCAGCGGCGACGGGAGCCCCGGCGTCCACGCCCGGGGCGGCCGTGCCGCCGAGCGCTGCCGGAGCGGCGTCGGGCGCTCCCACGAGCGGGGTGGACGATGCCCCCGCGTCGAGCTGCGGCGACGTGTCGTCGGTGCCGCCCGTACCGGACGTGCCCGTGACGGGACCGGTGCCCGCGGGCTCGCCGACGGGACCGCCCACCGGGGCCGGGGCGGCGCCGGGCAGGGGCGTCGTTCCTCCCGGCAGGACGGGCGGCAACGGGGCCGGCAGGGTCGGCGCGACCGGGAGCGGCAGGACCGGCGTGGCGGGGAGGGGCAGCATGCCCTCGACGGGCTGGAGCACCTGCTCGACGGTGCCGGGCACCGAGCCGACGGTCGTACCGACGGTGCCGACCACGTCGTCGACGAGGCCGGTCACCGGCGCGGTGACGGTGTCGACGGTGTCGTCGCCGAGCAGGTCGCGCGTCACCGGGAGCGACCCGACCGTGGTGTCGACGGTGTCGACGACGCCCGTGACGGGTCGTGCGTCGGCGATCGTCTGCACGGTGTCGGTGACCGGTCGGAGCACACCGGTGACGGTGTCGGTGAGCGGCCGGGAGGCGCTGCTCACCCCGCCGTCGCGGCGATCCGTCGCGGGGCTGGTCGCCGTCGGAGCGCTGGTGGCCGGGTGGGGCGCCGCAGCGGGCGCGTGCGGCATGGCGGCCTCCGTCGAGCCATCGCCGCGCTGACCGGTCGGCGCCGCCGGCGCGGCCGGCGCCGCCGGCGCCGCCGGCGCCGCCGGCGCGGCGTGTACCGGCGGCGTGGCCGGCGCCGGGCGAGCCGGAACGGGCTGCGCCGGAGCAGGAGCGGGAGCGGGAGCGGGAGCCACAGGTGCCGGAGCCGCAGGAACCGGAGCAGGAGCCGTGGGCCGGGCCGGCGCACCGGCCGTGCCGACGGTCTTCCCGACACCGCTGGCCACGCCCTGCACGGCCCCTCCGACGTCCTGCACGAGGCCGCCGACCAGTCCGCGGTGCTGCGCGGGCGACTGGGCCGCGGCTGCCGGACGCGTCCCGACCAGCAGCGAGAGCAGCACGAGGGCAGCAGCGACACCGACGCCGACGACGGCGTACCGGAGCAGCACGCGCCAGGGGTCGCGCAACGGCTGGTCCATGCGCTCACCTCCTGATCTCGGCTGCGCACGTAGAGTGGTTGACCGGCACTGTACGCCGACCGTTCCCGGACCACACCCGGATTCGGGAAGAACTCTCAGGAAAGGCCGGACGTGGTCTCGATCTTCAACGCCCCGACGCGCAACCTCGACATCGTGACGCTGCACGAGATCCTCCGCCTGCGGCAGGACGTCTTCGTCGTCGAGCAGGAGTGTGCGTACCCGGACATCGACGGTCGCGACCTCGAGCCCGGCACGCTGCAGTTCTGGGCGGGTCGGGGCACCGTCGACGCGACCCTCCGCCTGCTCCGCGAGCACGACGGCACCGAGCGCATCGGACGTGTCGCCACGGCCCGGCACGCCCGTTCGCAGGGTCTCGGAGCGCAGCTCATGGAGGCGGCGATCGCCGAGTCGCGCTCCCCCTCGATCGCGATCAACGCCCAGGCGCACCTCGAGCAGTGGTACGGCCGGTTCGGGTTCGTCCGGTCCGGGGACGACTTCCTCGAGGACGCCATCCCCCACGTGCCGATGACCCGCACGCGCCGGTAGACCGCCGGTTCAGGCGCGCCAGCGCCGGAGCTCGTCGAACGAGCGGCCCTGGTGCGCCCGGTCGGCGACGAGCCGCTCGAACACGATGTTCGTCTGCGTCGTCGCCACCGCCGGGTCCCCGCTGAGCTCGTCCGCGACGAAGTCCCGCAGCTGCTCGGTCGAGGTGCAGGCGATGTGCACGAGGAAGTCCTTGTCGCCGGCCAGGAACGAGACGTCCTGCACGACCGGCACGCGGAGCAGGCGCTTCGCGAAGTCCCGGAGCTCGTGCCGAGCGGCTGCGTGCACCCGCACGGACACCATCGCCTCGATCGCGAACCCGAGCTTCGCGACGTCGACGTCCGCGCGGTACCCGCGGATGAGCCCCGCGTCCTCGAGCGCCCGCACCCGGGTGAGGCAGGTCGACGGGGCTACGCCCACCGCGGCGGCGAGCCGGTTGTTCGGCATCCTGGCATCGGCGGCGAGGGTCCAGAGGATGCGCTCGTCGACATCGTCGAGACGCGGAGCGGGGTCGGGGCGGCGGACGGGACGGTCGGACACGCCCTGACGTTACCGCTGGACGACGCCACCGCTACATCGCCAGCGTCATCCCGACCACGGCGACGGTCATCGCGAACACCTCGCCGCTCCGGACGGCACGGCGGTCCTCACGCGCCCACTCGTACCGGAGCAGCCAGCCGCTGAACGCGCAGTAGCCGATGACGCCGGCACCGAGCACCGCCGAGAGCGCGATCCCGTGCCCGGTGTGTCCGTCGGTGAGGCCGCTGGCGTGCCCCGTCAGGAGCATGCCGGCCATGACGACCGAGGACAGCGCCCGGTGCACGTCCATCGGCTCCGCGCGGCGGCCGTCCGGTCGGCGGCGACGCACGACCGGCAGCGGCGCGAGGAGCAGCAGGACCGTCGCGGCCAGCAGTGTCCACGACGTCCCCGCCTGGACGACGGGCAGGAGCATCGCCACGAGCATCACGGTCGCGGGCACGATGACGGCGGGGCGGGGCCGGTACCGGTCACCGACGATGCAGCACACCGATGCGAACTGCGGCACGACGAGCATCGCGTCGGCGACGGTCTCGTGCACGGCGGTCACGGTGGATCCGGTGGGTCAGTCCTGGGCGCGCGCGGCGGCCTTCTCCGCCCGCTCCTGCTTCACGCGGGCGTTCTCGGCGTGCACCTCGGCCTGGGTCGCACGCTCGCGGACGAGCCACTCGGGCATCTCCTGCAGCAGCGCCTTGATCTCGGCGGTGGTCAGCGGCTCGTCGACGCCGGCGCGGACGAGCCCGGAGATGGACACGCCGAGCTTCTGCGCGACCACGGGGCGCGGGTGCGGTCCGTCGCGCCGGAGCTCCTCGAGCCACGTCGGCGGCTGCGTGCGGAGCTCGTCGAAGGCGGTCCGCGTGACCGGCTCCGCGCGGAACGACTCCGGGGCTGCCGCCAGCAGGATGCCGAGCTTCTTCGCAGCCGTCTCCGGCTTCATCGTCTGTTCCTGCGCCATGGGTACAAGGGTACGGCCCCTACACTCGGTTGCATGACCGCGGCCCTCACCATCGCCTTCGTCCCGGGGGTCTCCCCCGCGAAGTGGGTCCGGGTCTGGCGGGAACGCTTCCCGGACGCCGAGCTCGGCCTGCTGCCGATCGGCCCCGACGGCGTCGACGACGCGCTCACGGGCGAGGCCGACATGGCCTTCGCGCGGATGCCCGTCGGCGCGCACCTCAACGCCATCCCGCTCTGGACCGAGACCGCGGTCGTCGCGATGCCGAAGGACGGTCCCCTCTCGACCGCCGACACGGTGACCGAGGCCGACCTCGCCGACGTGCACGTCGTCGACGCCGGTCCGGTCCCGGCGGACGTGTCCGGTGCGCTCGACCTGGTCGAGGCCAACGTCGGGGTGGTCGTGCTCCCGCAGTCGCTCTTCCGCGCCGCCAGCCGCAAGGACCTCGTCGCCAAGCCGCTCGACGGGGCCGACGGCACCCGCATCGCGCTCGTGTGGCGGGACGCCGACGCATCCGACACCACCGAGGAGTTCATCGGCGTCGTCCGGGGCCGCACCGCCAACAGTTCGCGGAACGCAGCGGACCGTCCGGGAGGCACGGGTCGCGCGGACGACGGCGGCACGCGTGGGTCCCGTGGTGGTTCCGGCGGCGGCAAGGCCACCGCGAAGCAGGCCTCCGGTGGCAAGGCCGGGGGCAAGGGCGCCCGGAAGCCGCGCGGCTCCGGACGCCCGGGCACCCAGCGGCTCGGCAACGGCAAGCCGAAGCGCGGGTCCAAGGGCAACCGGTGACCGGCACGCGACTCGTCCCGATGCCCGCGTCGGCGATCCCGGCTTGGCTCGACCGCACGATGGCGGAGTACGTCGAGTCGCGCGTGCGCGCCGGTGAGTCCCGCGAGCAGGCGGAGGCGAACCAGCAGCGCTCGCTCGACCAGTGGTTCCCGGACGGCGCTCCCCTCCCGGAGCACTTCGTGTGGGACGTGGTCGACGACGATGACGCCGTCGTCGGGTACCTGTGGATCGGTCCGTTCAGCGCGGGCAGCACCGAGTGGTGGGTGTTCGACGTCGAGGTCGACGAGGAGCACCGCCGCCGCGGACACGCACGACGCGCGATCGAGGCTGGGCACCGGGTCGCCCGCGAGAACGGAGCCACGAGCATCGGGCTCAACGTCTTCGGCTACAACACCGGCGCGCAGGACCTGTACGCGGCGCTCGGGTACCGCGTCACCGCGACGCAGATGCAGCTCCCGCTCACCTGAGCGCGACGGATCAGTCCCAGACGCCGGAGGTGCCGCGTCGGTGGCTGCCGACCAGGTGGGTGTCGACGATGCCCAGTGCCTCCATCAGCGCGTGCATCGTCGTCGGCCCGACGAACGCGAAGCCCCGCTTCCGGAGCGCCTTCGAGAGCGCCACGGACTCCGGCGACGTCGTCGGGACCTCGGCCGCGGTCCGCGGGGCGGGCGTCTCGGCGGGGCGGAACGACCAGACCAGGTCGGCCAGGCCGCCGTCGGCCCGGAGCGCCACCGTCGCGTTCGCGTTCGTGATCGTCGCCCGGATCTTCGCCTGGTTCCGGACGATGCCGGCGTCCGCCATCAGGCGTGCGACGTCGTCCTCGTCGAACCCGGCGACCGCATCGGGGTCGAAGTCGGCGAAGGCCGCGCGGAACGCCGGCCGCTTCGCGAGGATGGTGCGCCACGACAGTCCGGACTGGAACGCCTCGAGCGAGAGCCGCTCGAACACCCCGCGCTCGTCGCGGACCGGCATGCCCCACTCCACGTCGTAGTACGCGCGGAGCACCGGGTCGACCGAGGCCCACACCGGACGGGCGAGACCGTCCTCGCCGATCACGAGGTCGGAGGACGGTGCGGCCGCGGGATCGGTGCTCACCACCCCATCCTGGCGTGGACGACCGACGGGCGGCGTCACTCCGCGGGCGGACCGTCGGTCATCGCCTGCTGGTCCATCCACACGTACTCCCACCGGTGCCCGTCGGGGTCGGTGAAGCTCCGCTGGTACATGGAGCCGAGGTCCATCTCCGGCCGGTCCTCGTTCCCGCCGTGCAGCACGGCGGCGTCGACGATCCGGTGCACCTCGTCCTTCGAGGCGGCGCTGAGGGAGTTGATCACCTCGATCGTGCCCGGGTCGGCGATCGTCTTGTCGGTGAACTCCTGGAACTTCGCGTGCGTGAGGAGCATCACGTACACGGCGCTGCTCACGACGATGCACGCGGCGGTCTCGTCGGTGAACTCCGGGTCCACCGTGTACCCGAGCGCCTCGTAGAAGCCGACCGCCCGGTCGAGGTCGGCGACCGGCAGGTTGATGAACACCATCTGTTCCACAGCGGTTCCCTTCGTCACCACCAACCTGGCCCTGCTGCGAGCCGGGCGCAACCGTTCCGTGGCGGAACCGACCCGCGCCTCCCGGCCGTTCGTTCTTTCCCAGAACGCTCGAAGTGGGAAGCGAGAACGGGCGTACCTGGTCGGATCGACCGACGAGGTACGCCCGTTCTCACCAGGTACGCCCGTTCTCACCGGGCGCCCGTGGGCGCGACGGCTCAGGCGAGCTCGCGCCCCTCGCCCTCGGCACGCTGGTCCGCCTCGGCCTCGGCCTGGCCGACGATGTCCTCCGCCGAGACCGGGTTCAGCCGGTCCCACAGGAAGAAGAGCAGACCGCCGACGAGCAGCGAGAGCCCGACCCAGAGGTTGATGTGGATGCCGCCGGTCTTCTCCGGGTCGCTGTCCCAGTGGACGATGCCGACGATCGTGGTGATCACGCCGTAGAGCACGAACAGGCCGCCGAGGATCCGGCGCAGGTCGAGTCGGCGGGTGGAGCGGACGAGGGCCGCCTGCTCCTCGGTGAACGTGGTGGTGTCCTCACGCATGGGAGTACTCCTTCGGGTCCGGGCCTAGAGGAACGGCAGGTAGAGGGCGACGCACAGCACGAGCGCGACCGTGCCGAGCAGCGCGGGCGAGCGGTACCAGGCGGTGTCGGTCGCGACGGCACCCGCCGTCATGTCGATCTTGCCGACGCCGTACACCAGGCCGCCGAGCTCGGACACGTCCTTCGGCTTCGTCGCGAGCGACACCAGGACGCCGACGACGAGGACGGTGACGAACGAGATGATCGCGCCGTACATCGTCTCGGCCGTGGCCGTGGAGAACAGCGAGGGGTTCACCAGGTAGGCGATCCACGTGATGGTCGGCGTGACGATGCCGAGCACGTAGCCCCACAGCGCGCCCTGCGTGGTCATCCGCTTCCAGAGCAGGCCGAGGATGAAGACACCGAACAGCGGAGCGTTGAAGAACGAGAACAGCGTCTGCATGTACGTCATGATGTTGCCGGCCTGCGCGGCGAGGAACGCCGTGCCGATGCCGACGACCACGCCGACGACGGTGACCCAGCGACCGGTCTGCAGGTAGTGCAGGTCCGGCATGTTCGGCTTGATGTAGCGCTGCCAGATGTCGTAGGTGAAGACGGTGTTGAACGAGGACACGTTCGCCGCCATGCCCGCCATGAACGATGCGAGCAGACCCGTGACCGCGATGCCGAGCACACCCGTCGGCAGGTACATCTGGATGAGCTTCGGGATGGCGTCGTTGTAGGTGAGCTCACCCGAGGCGAACTGGTTGCCGACGACCGCCGCGGCGATGAGACCGGGGACGACGACGATGAAGGGGATGAAGAGCTTCGGGATCGCGGCGATGAGCGGCGTACGACGAGCGGCCGACATGTTCTTCGCCGAGAACGCGCGCTGCACCTCGGTGAAGTTCGTCGTCCAGTAGCCGAAGGACAGCACGAAGCCGAGGCCGAGCACGATCGCCAGCCAGTTCGCCCCGATCGGGTTCGTCACGTCGCCGATGCCGGTGCCGACCCAGGTCTGCAGGTGCTGCACGCCCTGCGTCTCCTTGATCGCCTCGGTCAGGCCGCCCCACCCGCCGACGCGGTGCAGGCCGACGATCGTCAGCGGCACGAGGCCGGCGATGATCACGAAGAACTGCATGACCTCGTTATAGATCGCACTCGAGAGGCCGCCGAGGGTGATGTAGGCGAGCACGAACGCGGCGGACACCAGGATGGCGAGCCACTCCGGCCAGCCGAGCATCGCCTCGATGACGATGGCCATGGCGTACAGGTTGATGCCCGCGATGAGCACGTTCGACACCGCGAAGGCGATCGAGTTCACCAGGTGCGGGGCCTTGCCGAAGCGGCGGAGCATGAACTCCGGCACCGAGCGGACCTTGGAGCCGTAGTAGAAGGGCATCATCACGAGGCCGAGGAACACCATCGCCGGCACCGCGCCGATGAGGTAGTAGTGCAGCGTCGCCATGCCGATCTCGGCGCCGTTCGCCGCCATGCCGAGGATCTCGGTCGCGCCGAGGTTCGCCGAGACGAAGGCCAGGCCGGTGATCCAGGCGGGCATCGAGCGGCCCGACAGGAAGAAGTCCATGCTCGTGCGCACCTGCCGTCTGGCGGTGAACCCGATGCCGATGACCACCGCGAAGTACACGATGATCATCAAGTAGTCGACCCAGCCCAGTTCGAGCCGGATCCCGTTGGTCGCCGCAGCGAGAACCATGCGATCTCCACATCGATGTGTTGCAGTCGGCAACTGCGCCGACCCGGACGGGAACGTTACACCTCGATGTGACCGTTCACATAGCCGGGGCATGGATCGCCGTCCCGTCCGCCCTCCTGCTCGGTAGGCTCTCCCCATGAGCGAGCCGGTCACCGACACCACGACGCGTCCGCGGCGGATCCTCGTCCTGAACGGGCCGAACCTCGACATCCTCGGGCGCCGCGACCCGGCACAGTACGGCACCGTGACACTCGCCGAGCTCGAGGCGATCGTGCACACCGAGGCGGCCGTGCACGACCTCGAGGCGGACTTCCGGCAGACCAACCGCGAGGGCGAGCTCGTCGAGTGGCTGCACGAGGCGCTCGACGACTTCGCGGGCGTCGTCATCAACCCCGCCGCGTACGCGCACACCTCGGTCGCCCTGCACGACGCGGTCGAGGCCCTGGGCGTCCCCGTCGTCGAGGTGCACCTGTCGAACACGTGGAAGCGGGAGCCGTTCCGGCACGTCGACCACGTCGCGACCGCCGCCACCGCAGTGATCGCCGGCGCGGGTGCCGACGGCTACCGCCTGGCGGTCGCGCACGTCGCGTCGCTGCTGGCCTGACACGCCGCCCCGCCCGCGCGTCACCGGACGGGAGGCCCGTGGCGGCGCCGCCCCGCGCCTCCCGTCCGCCCCGTGGAGGCGCCTCGCTCCCCGCTTCCCGGTGACTCGTGGCGGCAGCCCTGGTCGCACAACACGCCGCTCACCTCTGGCGCCGGCGGCATGTCTCGCGACCGCAACGGACGCCGGCGGCATGTCTCGCGACCGGAACGGGACGCCGGCGGCATGTCCGTGCGACCGGAACGGGACGCCGACGGCGTGCCGTGCGACCGGAGCGGCCTCGCGGACGGGTCAGAAGTCAGCGGGGCGACGCACCTCGGCGCCGACGGCCGCGAAGCCCCCGCGGACGATCGGCAGCGCCCGCCGGACCGCCTGGTCGATGCGCAGCTCGAGGTCGACGTTCGCGATGTCGTAGCCACCCTCCCGCTTCGTGAAGTCCCGCTCGTTGCCGAACACGCCGAGCGGCAGGGTCGTCGACTGGAAGAACCCGAACAGCGGACGCATCTGGTGCTCGACGAGCAGGGCGTGCCGGTCACTGCCGCCGGTGGCCGTCAGGAGCACGGGGGTGTCGACGAGGTCGTACTGGCCGACCCAGTCGAAGAAGAGCTTGAAGGCGCCGGAGTACGCGGCACGGAACGCGGGACTGCCGACGACCAGGACGTCGGCGGCCTCGACCGTCTCGAGGGCCTCACGGGTCGCCGGTGCCATCGCCTCCCGCGACCCCGCAGCCCCGAGGTCGGCCAGCAGCGGACCGATCTCGACGGTCCGGGTCCGGGCGTCCGGCAGGTCCTCGGCGAGCCGCGCCACGGTCGCCGCCACGAGGGTCGACGTGCGCGAGGGGTCCGATGGGCTGCCGCTGACGCCGACGACGAGTGCTCCGTCCATGCGCTCGATGCTCACACGCCGTCCGCGAGCCTGCTCGGGTGTGACGTCTTGTGTCGTGTGCCAGCCGCCCGGCGTAGCGTCCGGGTGATGCAGACGTTCCTGCCGTACGCCGACTTCCGCGCCTCCGCCGAGGTGCTCGACGACAAGCGGCTGGGCAAGCAGCGCGTCGAGACGCTCCAGGTCATGCGTGCCCTGACCCTGCCGGACTACGGGTGGCAGCACCACCCGGTCGTCGCCATGTGGCGCGGGTACCGACCGGCGCTCATGGCGTACCAGGACGCGACGTGCCGGGTCTGGCTCGAGCGCGGACACGCCGACACCTGCCTCGAGAAGACGCTGCTCGACCTCGGCCGGGTGCCGGAGGACCTCGCGGCGTACGAGCGCGGGGACTTCCTGGTCCCCGCGTGGAACGCCGACCCGGCCGTGCACCGGTCGCACCGGTCGAAGCTGGTGCAGAAGGCGCCGGAGCACTACCGCCCGCTGTTCCCGGACGTGCCCGACGACCTGGACTACGTGTGGCCGGGCACACCGGAACCGCCGGACTCCGCGGCAGCGGTGACGGCACCGCGACCCGTCGTGGACTGACAGGGGGTGCGGCGCCGATCAGGGTCCGGCGCCGCGTCCACGACGGGCGCGGCGTTCGCCGGGGCACGACGACAGGGGATGTCGTGCCCCGCGCCGGACACGGTCAGGGGTTCCGTGTCCGGTCGGGGCACCGCGGGTCCCACGGGGGACGGGACCGCACGGTGCTGGTCTCGGTGGTGTTCCTCAGCGCTGGCCGGTGTCCCCTCGGTACCGGTCGGTCTCGCTCGGTGCGGGCATCGAGCGACGGAGTGCCGCGGGGTGGGCCATCGGCAGCAGCGCGCTGGCCACGGTGGCGAGGGCGCCCACGGTCGCGATGACGCCCAACGGGGCGGTTCCGAGGTCGTGCTGCGCGGCGACGGCGAGCGCGACGACCGTGGCCGGGGCCGGGAGGAGCTGGACCGCCCGGAAGTGGTCCCCCCGCCGAGCCCGGGTCGTGATCGCGTTCGCCATGCCCCCATCGTGACGGACGAGCGCTGTCCGCAGAAGGGGGGACACGACCCCAACAATGGAGTAGAACGTCTAGTACACGTCTAGACGAGGGCGCGCACGGTCGCCACGGCCTCGGCCACCGCGGCCACGACGACCGGGACGTCCTCGTCCGCCAGGCCCGCGTCGAACGTCAACCGGAGCGCCGTCCTCGCGGTGTCCGCCGACAGACCGAGCGCGGTGAGGACGTGGGACGCCTCCGTGCTCCCGGCTGCGCAGGCGCTCCCCGACGACGACACGACGTCGCGCTGCTCGAGCTCGAGCAGGACGGTCTCGCCGTTGACAGCAGCCGGACCGTCCGGGACCCCGGGGAAGCAGAACGACGCGTGTCCCGGGAGCCGCCGCTCGGCGGCCCCCGTCAGCACCGCGCCGGGCACGGACGCCAGGACGCCCCGCACGAGTGCGTCCCGCGTCCCCGTGGCGCGGGCGGCAGCGTCGTCGCGCTCGGCAGCGGCGATCGCGACCGCGGTGGCGATCGCCACGGCGCCGGCGACGTCCTCCGTGCCCGAGCGCCTCCCCCGCTCGTGGCCACCGCCGTGCAGGAGCGGTTCGAGCGGTACCCCGCCGCGGACCGCGAGCACGCCCGTGCCCTTCGGGGCACCGAGCTTGTGTCCCGAGAACGACAGCGCGTCGACCCCGAGCCGGTCGAGCCCCACGGGCAGCCACGGGGCGCTCTGCACCGCGTCGGTGTGGAAGCGTGCGCCGACGCCGTGCGCGACCGCGGCGAGTGCCGGCAGGTCCTGCACGGTACCGATCTCGTTGTCCGCGTGCGCGACGGACACCAGGGTGGTGTCCGGCCGGACCGCGGCGGCGAGCGCTTCCGGGGACACCAGCCCGTCGGGGGCGACCGGGACGACGGTGACGTCGAAGCCGTGGTGCCGTTCGAGGTACCGGCAGCTCTCGAGGACGGCCTCGTGCTCGATCGCGCTCGTGACGACGTGGCGACCACGCGGTGCGGCGAGCGCGATGCCCTTCACGGCGGTGTTCGCCCCCTCGGTGCCCCCGGACGTGAACACGACCTCGCCCGGTCGGCAGCCGAGGAACGTCGCGACCGCGGCACGGGCGTCGGCCAGCCCGCGGGCGGCCGCGTCGCCCACCGCGTGCGGCGACGAGGGGTTGCCGAAGACACCGGTCAGGTAGGGCCACATGGCCTCGAGCACCTCGCGGCGCACGGGGGTGGTCGCGGCGCGGTCCAGGTAGAACACGGGCGTTCAGTCGACGGCGGTCGTCACGTCGACGTCGAGCCCGAGGTCGAGCGCGCGGGCCGAGTGGGTCAGCGCGCCGACGGAGACGACGTCGACGCCGGTGCGGGCGATCCGGCCGACGGTCTCGAGCGACACCCCACCGGAGGCCTCGACGAGCGCGCGGCCCGCGACGAGCCGCACCCCTTCGACGAGCTGCTCGGGCGTGAAGTTGTCGAGCATGATCGTGTCGACGCCAGCCGCGACCACGGGTTCGACCTGGTCGAGCCGGTCGACCTCGACCTCCAGGTGCACGGTGTGTCCGAGGCGACGCCGAGCGTCGCGGACGGCGTCCCCGATCGAGGTCCCGCCGGCGAGGAGCACCGCCAGGTGGTTGTCCTTGGCGAGCACCGCGTCGGAGAGCGAGTTCCGGTGGTTGTGCCCGCCGCCGCAGCGCACCGCGTACCGCTCGAGCGCGCGCAGGCCCGGAGTGGTCTTCCGGGTGTCGGCGACACGGGTCCGGGTGCCGGCGACGGCTTCGACGTACCGCGCGGTGAGGGTCGCGATGCCCGACATCCGCTGCACGAGGTTGAGGCCGACCCGCTCGGCCCGGAGCACCGCCCGCGCGGGTCCCGACACGGTCGCCAGGACCTGACCCGCCGTGAACGCCGACCCGTCGGACACGTGCAGCTCGGTGCGGATCGTCGGGTCGACCGCCTGCATCACCGCCGTGAAGACGCCGCCGCCGGCGAGCACGCCCGGTTCCCGAGCGGCGAGGACGGCGGTCGCGACCGCATCCGCCGGGATGAGCGTCTCGCTGGTGACGTCACCCCAGGGCGCGTCCTCCTCGAGCGCCGTCTCGACGACCCGACGCAGGGCGTGCGGCGGGATCGAGCCGGGATCGGACGGGGCGACGGCGGTCGCTCCGGCGACGGCTCCGGTGGTGCTGGTCATGCGGGGACTCCCTGTGGGACGGTCGATTCGGTGACGACGGGGTCGGTGGCGGCTCCCGGGCGCGTGGCGCGCACCCATGCGGTGCTGGCCGGCACGGACGGGTCGGTGTCGGGATGGTCGGTCCGCGCGTGCGCGCCCCGGGACTCCGTGCGGGCCTCGGCCGCGAGCGCCGTCACCCGTGCCAGGTCGAGCAGTGCGCGGTCCTCGTGGTCGCGCACCGTCCGCGGTGTGGGCGGACGGAGCGCTGCCAGTGCACGCCGGGCCGCGGCGAGTCCCGTCGCGTCGCGGAGCAGCCCGACCCGCTCCGTCATCTCGGTCTGGACCGCTCGGCGGACGTCGTCGACGTCGGGACGGTGGTCCGTGCCTCCCGACCGACGGTCCCCTCCCGACCGGTGAGCGGTGCGGTCCGGACGGGAGGCACGGACCACCGCCGCCTCGTGCGTCGCCCGGTCGTCCGGGACCGCGTGAACGGGCAGCGCGACGTCACCGCGCAGACGCAGGCGCGCGGGACGCGGCACGCCGACGGCGTCCGCGGCGCGGACGCCGAAGACCAGTCCCTCGAGCAGCGAGTTCGACGCGAGCCGGTTCGCGCCGTGGACGCCGGTGCAGGCCGCCTCGCCGACGGCGAGGAGCCCGGGCAGGCTCGTGCGGCCCTCGGCGTCGGTGGCGACACCGCCCATCGCGTAGTGGGCGGCCGGGGCGACGGGGACGCCCTCGCGGGTCCAGTCGAACCCGGCCGCCCGCGTCGCTCGGGTGAGGCCCGGGAAGCGTCCCACGAGGAACGCGGGATCCAGACCGGTGGCGTCGAGGAGGACGGGCTCGCCGTCCTGGTCGCGCACCGCCGCGGCGATCCCCCGCGCGACGACGTCGCGCGGGGCGAGCTCGGCGTCCGGGTGCACCGCCGGCATGAAGCGGCGCCCGGATGCGTCGCGGAGCACGGCCCCCTCGCCGCGGACCGCCTCGGAGACGAGTCCGCCGCCGGGCACGGCGAGTCGGGTCGGGTGGAACTGGACGAACTCCAGGTCGGCGACGACCGCGCCGGCGCGCCACGCGGCGGCGACGCCGTCACCGGTCGCGACCAGCGGGTTCGTGGTCTCGCGGTACAGGTGCCCGGCGCCCCCGGAAGCGAGCACGACCGTGTCGGCGAGGATCCGCTGGGGTTCGCCGAACAGGTCGAGCACGTCGACCCCGACGACGGCGCCGTCGCGGAGGACCAGGTCGGTGAGGCACGTGCGCTCCAGGACCGTGACGTGTCGTCGGAGCAGGGCCGCCACCAGCGTCCGCTCGATCGCTGCCCCGGTGGCGTCACCGTCGGCGCGCACGACGCGCCAGCGGCCGTGCGCCGCCTCGCGTCCGCGGGCCAGGTCGTCGCCGTGGCGCTCGAGGGACGCGGCGTCACCGGTCCGGTCGAAGGGGACACCGAGCGCCACGAGGTCGCGGACGCGGGCCGGCCCGTCGGCGCAGAGCACGGCGACGGCCCGCGCGTCCGCGCTGCCGGCGGCGGCGGTGTGGGTGTCGCGCTCGTGCAGGGCGACGGAGTCGTCGGCGCCGAGCGCGACGGCGATGCCGCCCTGCGCTGCGGCGGTCGCGCCGTCCGCGAGCCCGCCCTTCGTCACGAGCGTGACGTCGTGCCGCGTGCTCGCGCGGATCGCGGCGGTGAGCCCGGCGATGCCGGACCCGACGATGACGACGTGCACGGTGTGCTCCCTGCTGCTCTCGGTCTCGGTCCGGGTCGGGTCGGGCGTCGCGCCGGTCAGCCGCGCGGCTTCGCGGCGAGCATGCGCTCGAGCGCGACCCGGGCGTCGGCCTGCACGTCCGCCGGGACGACGATCTCGTTCAGGACCTCGCCGCGGACGAGTGCCTCGAGCACCCAGGCGAGGTACCCGGGGTGGATCCGGTACATCGTCGAGCACGGGCAGACGACCGGGTCGAGGCAGAAGATCGTGTGCTGCGGGTACTCGGCGGCGAGGCGGTTCACCATGTTGATCTCGGTGCCGATCGCGAACGTGGTCGGTTCGGTGGCGGCCGCGACGGTCCGGCGGATGAGGTCGGTGCTGCCCGCGGCGTCCGCGGCGTCGACGACGGCCATCGGGCACTCGGGGTGGACGATCACCTGGACGCCCGGGTGCTCCCGTCGGGCCTGCTCGATCTGCTCGACCGTGAACCGGCGGTGGACGGAGCAGAAGCCGTGCCAGAGCACCACGCGGGCCGCCTCGAGGTCGGCGACGGAGTTGCCGCCGAGTGGCTTCCGCGGGTTCCACATCGGCATGAGGTCGGTGCTGATCCCCATCGCCTTGGCGGTGTTCCGGCCGAGGTGCTGGTCGGGGAAGAAGAGGACGCGCTGCCCGCGTTCGAAAGCCCACTCGAGCACCGTCGCGGCGTTCGACGAGGTGCAGACGATCCCGCCGTTGCGTCCGCAGAACGCCTTGAGGTCGGCGGCGGAGTTCATGTAGGTGACGGGGATCACCGGGACGCGCCCGTCGGCGTCCGGCTCGCTGCCGTACACCGCGGTCAGCTCGGCCCAGGCCGCCTCGACGCTGTCGATGTCGGCCATGTCGGCCATCGAGCAGCCAGCGGCGAGGTTCGGCAGGATGACCCGCTGGTCGTCACGGGCGAGGACGTCCGCCGTCTCCGCCATGAAGTGGACGCCGCAGAACACGATCGCCTCGGCGTCGGGCTTCGTCAGGGCTGCGTTGGCCAGCTGGAACGAGTCGCCGAGGAAGTCCGCGTGCCGCACGACCTCGTCGCGCTGGTAGAAGTGCCCGAGCACGACGACCCGGTCCCCCAGTGTCGCCTTCGCCCGCTCGATCCGCTCGTGCAGCTCCTCGTCGGTGGCGTGCTGGTACTCGTCCGGGATCTTCCCCTGGCGCGGAGCGGTCGTCGGGATGACGTCGGACATCGACGAGCCCGGTCCGTAGCCGGGCAGGGCGTCGACCGCCCAGCTGGGCATCGCCAGGTCGGGGGTGCAGGTGCTGCCGGCGGCCCTGCCGTTCGAGATGCGGTCGATGGTGAGCGCGATGGACACGGTGGTTCCTATCGGGTCGGGGGCTTCGCGGTGGCCGGGGCCGTGAGCGGCCCGTTGTCGGCGTACGCCAAGTCTGGGTTCGAGCGGTAGAGCCGGGCCGGACGGTGGCGGTCCCCGCTCGTCGTCTCGTCGGTGGGCAGCACGGCGTCACCCTGCGCGACCTGCCGTCGGAAGTTCGCGGGATCGAGGGTCCGTCCGAGCACCGCCTCGTAGACGCCGCGGAGCTCGGCGAGGGTGAACCGGTCCCCCAGGAACGCCTGCGCGATGCGGGAGTACGACACCTTGTTGCGCAGGCGCCAGAGCGCGTAGTCGACGATCCGGTCGTGGTCGAAGGCCAGCGGCGGGTGCTCGTCCGCCAGGAACCAGCGCACGTTCCAGTCGTCGGGCACCGAGTCCGCCTCGTCCGGGTGCACGAGCGCCCAGTAGACGATCGAGACGACCCGGGTCGGGGACCGGTCGACGTCGCCGAACGCGTAGAGCTGCTCGAGGTAGCGCGGCTGCACGTTGGTGGTCTCGCGCAGGCGTGCGGCCGCCGAGTCCTCGAGCCCCTCGTCCGTGCCGACCCACCCGCCCGGGAGCGCCCACGACCCCTCGTACGGATCGGTCACCCGTCGCACGAGGGGCATCCACAGCGCCGGAGCGCCGGTGTCGGGGTGCGGGCGCAGCGCCACGATGACGGTGGAGACCGCGACGCGGATGCCGTCGGACGATGCGCTCATGCGGGTTCAGGTCAATCTGACTCGAAGTGTTCGGGTTGTAATGACACTATCAGCCGTGTCACCAGACCGGAACAGCGCCGTAACCTGCGCCGTCCCGACCGCCCGTAGCCTGGCGGCATGACGACGGTGACGAGGGTGCACGCCGTGGTGTCGGGTTCCGTCCAGGGGGTCGGCTTCCGGTACTGGACAGCACGCAAGGCGGACGGGCTCGAGCTCGCCGGGTACGCCAGGAACCTGTTCGACGGGACGGTCGAGGTCGAGGCCGAGGGGCCGTCCGAGGCGGTGGACGCACTCGTGGGATTGCTGCGCACGGGACCGCCGACGGCGACGGTGACCGACGTCGCGCTGCGGAGCGTCGTGCCGCACGGCGACGGCGACGGGTTCGCGATCCTGCGGTGACCAGCCCGTTCACGAGGAGGTCACGCGAACGCGGAATACTCGGGTCCGTCCAGGCGGTTGCCCTGTCTGCGCCGCCCGCGCCCCCTTCGTCGCCGCACGTGATCACCACCAGGAGCCCCGCATGACCCAGGCCGTCGATTCCGCCCCGCGCACCGGGAGCGTCTCGCAGCCCTCCGCCGGCGAGACCCGACTCGTGATCGGGCTGCTGCTCGTCTCCGCGTTCGTCGTCATCCTCAACGAGACGATCATGGGCGTCGCACTGCCCCGGCTGATGGAGGACCTCGACATCTCCGCCGCCACCGGGCAGTGGCTCACCACCGGCTTCCTGCTGACGATGGCGGTGGTCATCCCGATCACGGGCTTCCTGCTCCAGCGCTTCAGCACCCGCCAGGTGTTCATCGCGGCCATGACGCTGTTCTCCGCCGGCACGCTCGTCGCGCTCGTGGCCCCGGGCTTCCCCCTGCTCCTGGTCGGCCGGATCGTGCAGGCCAGCGGCACCGCGATCATGATGCCGCTGCTCATGACGACCGTCCTCAACCTCGTCGAGCCCGCACACCGCGGTCGCATCATGGGCAACATCTCGATCGTCATCTCGGTGGCCCCGGCCGTCGGCCCGACGATCTCCGGCCTCATCCTGAACGCCTTCACCTGGCGCTGGCTCTTCGGCTTCGTGCTGCCGATCGCCGTCGCCGCCCTCGTGCTCGGGGCGCTCAAGGTGCGCAACGTCACCACACCTCGTCGTGCGCCGCTCGACGTCCTCTCGGTCGTGGTGTCCGCCGTCGCCTTCGGCGGGATCGTGTTCGGGCTCTCGAGCTTCGGCGAGTCGGGATCGACCGGGCCGCTCGTGCCCGTCCTTGCGCTGGTCGTCGGCTTCGCGGCCCTCGCGGTCTTCGTGTTCCGGCAGACCCGCCTGCAGCGCACGGACAGCGCCCTGCTCGACCTCCGGACCTTCCGCACGAAGGGCTTCACCCTGCCGATCGTGGCGATGGGGCTCAGCTTCATGGCCATGTTCGGCACGCTCATCCTGCTGCCGATCTACCTCGAGCGCGTGCTCGGCCTCGAGGTCCTGACCGTCGGCCTGCTGCTCCTGCCCGGTGGCCTGGTCATGGGCCTGCTCTCCCCCGTCGTCGGCCGGATCTACGACCGACGCGGCCCCCGCGTGCTGCTCGTGCCCGGTTCGGTCATCATCAGCGCCGTGCTCTGGGCGCTCTCCACGGTCGGCGTCGACACCAGCGTGTGGTTCGTGCTCGGCGCCCACGTCGTGCTGAGCATCGGCCTCGCGCTCACCTTCACGCCGCTGTTCACCGCGGCGCTCGGGGGGCTGCCGCCGAAGCTGTACTCGCACGGCAGCGCGGTGCTCGGCACGGCGCAGCAGCTGGCCGGCGCGGCCGGTACGGCACTGTTCGTGACGCTGCTGACGATCGGCGCCGCCACGGCCGGAGCCGACGCGGACGCGTCCGGGGTCGCATCGGCGACGGCGTCCGGCGTGCAGACGGCCTTCCTGGTCGGCGGGGTGATCTCGCTGTTCGGGATCCTGACGTCGTCGCTGGTCCGCCGCCCGGAGGCCCCCGAGGGCGCCCCCGCCGGTGCGCCCGCGATGCACTGAGCCCCGTCCCGCCCACGGTGCCCCGCCCGCGCGGACCTGGCATCGTGGGCGCCATGCGGTCGACGACGCCTGAGCTGAACTGGTCCGGCACGGTCACCTACTCGGCCGAACGGGTGGTGCGACCGCGGACGATCGACGAGGCCGCCGAGGTCGTCGCCAGGGCATCGCGGGTGCACGGCCTCGGCACCCGCCACTCGTTCAACGACGTCGCGGACACGTCCGGTGTGCTCCTCGACCTGACCGGCATCCCCACCGACCTGGTCGTCGACTCCGCGGTGGGCACCGCGACCATGGGTGCCGGCACCCGCTACGGACTCGTCGCACCCGAGCTCGACGCCGCCGGGGTCGCCCTGCACAACACCGGATCGCTGCCGCACATCTCGATCGGCGGCGCGATCGCCACCGGGACGCACGGCTCGGGGACCACGCTCGGGTCGCTCAGCACCGCCGTGCGGTCGTTCGAGCTGCTCGGCGCGGACGGGTCCCGACGCGTGCTGCGGCGCGGCGACGACGACTTCGACGGAGCCGTCCTGCACCTCGGACTGCTCGGCATCGTCACGCGCGTCGAGGTCGACGTCGAGCCCACCTACCGCATGCGCCAGGACACGTACGGACCGATCCCCTGGGAGCGGTTCGTCGCACACGTGGCCGACGTTCACGCCGCGGCGTACTCGGTGTGCTCGTACACCGTCTTCGGGGACCGGGTCAGCGAGGTGCTGGTGAAGTCCCGCGTCCCCGACGGCGCCGACGACGTCACCGTCCCCGACGCACTGCTCGGCGCGCCGCGGCTGCCCGGGCGACCCGCCGACGGACATCACACCGCGCGGGACGGTTCCGTCGGCCCGTGGTGGGACCGGTTGCCGCACTTCCCGATCGACGCGGTGCCGAGCGTCGGGTCCGAGGTGCAGAGCGAGCACTTCGTCCCGCTGCGGCACGCCGCCGCCGCACTCGAGGCCGTGCGCGGGCTCGCGGACCGGATCCAGCCGCACCTGCACGTCTGCGAACTCCGGACGATGGCGGCGGACCCGTACTGGCTCAGCCCGACGCAGGGCGAGGACGTCCTCTGCATCGCCTTCACCTGGCAGAAGCACCCGACGGAGGTCGCGGCGCTGCTGCCCGACCTCGAGGCCCGGCTGGCCCCGTTCGACGGCCGCCCGCACTGGGGGAAGATGAGCTCGCTGGACGCGGACGCGGTCTCGGCACTGTGGCCGCGGCTGCCGGACTTCCGGCGACTGGTGGCGGCGGCCGACCCGGAGCGGACGTTCGCATCGGCCTTCGGCGAGCGGGTCCTGCGGACCTGAGCCGTGCCTCCCGACCGGTCGTGGCCTCGCTGGCGTCACGCGACGGGGGTGACCGTCCTCGTCTCCCCGTCCCAGTGCCGGACACCGCCGATCGTCAGGGTCTCGGGCAGGGGCGCTGCGCGCAGTGCGGCGACCGCCCGCGGCAGGTCGGCGTCGCGGACACGACGCGCGAACGTGACGTGCGGCGACCACGCGCCCGGCGACGAGGTCTCGACGGCGTCCGGCGCGACCCGGTGCACCGCGGCGTGGAAGGCGGCCAGCTCCGGGTCGACGACGACCGCGCGGACCAACACCGACCGGTCCGGGCCGGCGGGGAACAGCAGGAGCCCGCCGAGCCGGACGGAGGTCGGCACCGGCACGTCGAAGCCGTCCGGCACCGGCAGGTCGTCGCCGGCAGCGAGCGTGACGTGCGGACTGTTCGTGCCCGAGCGCCCGAGGCTCGGCAGGTCGGCGGCGATCAGGGCGTCCCACGCAGCACGCACGGCGGCGTCGGGATCGGGGGCGAGGACGAGTTCGATGCTGCGCACGGTCCGAGTCAACCAACCGGCGCTGCGTCCTCGGGGCCCCGGACGTGACCTGTGGAGAAGTCGTCCCGATGTAACACGGCGGAACGGATTGGCCACGGCGAGCCGGCGGCGGTCACACTCGAACGCGTGCCGCGGGGACCCGCGGCCGCCACAGCACCGCCCGTGCACGCAGCCGTCCGGGCTCGCCCCGCCCGTCCGGGCACGTCCCCACGAGGAGCACCCCATGTCCGCAGCACCCGTCCTGCCCCAGAAGCCGAAGGGCAAGCGCCCCGTCGGCTGGATCATCGCCGCGGCGGTGGTCGTGGTCGCGATCGTCGTCGCCGTCGTCGTGGCCGCCGTCCGCTCCGGTGGGTCCGACGACGCAGCCTCCGGCGGCGGCTCCGACAAGACCGTCACGATCGGTGTCGCCGACAAGTCGCTCGGCTACTGGAGCACCTACACGAAGCTCGCGAAGGACGAGCTCGGCGTGACGGTCGAGCTGACGAACTTCTCGGACTACTCGCTGCCGAACCCGGCGCTCAAGGACGGCCAGCTGGACATCAACCAGTTCCAGCACATCCAGTACCTGGCGGACTACAACGTCACGTCGAACGACGACCTGCAGCCGATCGGTTCGACCGCCGTCTACCCGCTGCCGCTCTACGCGACGGAGTACGACAAGACGAGCGAGCTGCCGGAGAACGCGAAGGTCGCGATCCCCAACGACTCCATCAACCAGGCCCGCGCGCTGCTCATCCTGCAGGCCACCGGGCTCCTCGAGCTCGAGGACGGCGGGTCGGCGTTCTCGACCACGACCGACGTCGAGTCGTCGAAGGTCGACGTCCAGCCGCTCGACGCCTCGCAGACCGCCAACGCGCTGCAGCAGGGCTCCGTCGCCGCCGCCGTGGTGAACAACAACTTCGCGACCGCCGCGAAGCTCCCCACGAGCGACATCATCTACCAGGACGACCCGTCGAGCGCGAGCGCCGCCCCCTACGTGAACGTCTTCGCGGTGCGCGACGCCGACAAGGACAACGAGACGTACCTCGACCTGGCGGAGCTGTTCCAGGACCCGGCCGTGCAGGAGGCGTTCGCGAAGGACCTGCCCGAGGCCGTCGCCCGCGACGAGAGCGCCGAGAAGCTGCAGGACGAGCTCGCGAAGGTCGAGCAGGACGCGAAGGCGGCCAAGCAGTAGTGCCCGCCCTCGTCGAACTCCGCGGCGTCTCCAAGCACTACCGCCGCGCCGACACCGGCGAGACCGTGGTGGCCGTCGAGGACGTCTCCCTGGACGTGCACCAGGGAGAGGTCCTCGGCGTCATCGGGTACTCCGGCGCCGGCAAGTCCACGCTCGTCCGCCTCGTCAACGCGCTCGAGCTGCCGTCGTCCGGCAGCGTGACCGTCGGCGGGCAGGAACTGACGGCGATCCCCGAGCGGGACCGCCGCCTGGCACGCCGGAAGATCGGCATGATCTTCCAGCAGTTCAACCTGTTCCGCTCCCGCACGATCGCCGGCAACGTCGCGTACCCGCTCAAGGTCGCGGGCGTCGAGAAGGACGAGCGGGACCGCCGCGTCGCCGAGCTCCTCGACTTCGTGGGGCTGCTCGAACGGGCGCACGCCTACCCGGAGCAGCTCTCCGGCGGGCAGAAGCAGCGCGTCGGCATCGCCCGCGCGCTCGCCTCGAACCCCGAGCTGCTCCTCGCCGACGAGGCCACGAGTGCCCTCGACCCGGAGACCACGTCCGAGGTCCTCGCGCTCCTGCGCCGCGTCAACCGGGAGCTCGGCGTGACGATCATCGTCATCACCCACGAGATGGACGCGGTGCGGCAGATCGCCGACCGGGTCGCCGTGATGGAACAGGGCCGCGTCGTCGAGGTCGGGGACGTCTACGACGTCTTCGCCTCGCCGCAGACGGGTGCCGCGCAGCGCTTCGTCCGCACCGCGCTGCACGACCGCCCATCCGCCGAGCAGCTCACGCGGCTGCGCGAACACCACCGCGGTCGGCTCGTGACCGTGCAGATCACCGACGAGGTCGGCCTGCAGAACCGGGTCGACGCCGCGTTCCGCACGGCGGGCGTCTCCGCGGAGCTCGTGTTCGGCGGGGTCGGCGAGATCCGCGAGCGGCGCATCGGATCGCTCACCTACGAGCTCACGGCGGACGACCCCTCCGCCGTCGACCGGGCGCTCGATGCCCTGCGGGACGGGCGGATCACCGTCGACGAGGAGGCAGCAGCGTGAACGGCAACGGCTTCCAGAGCGTGATCGACACGTCGGACGTGTTCTTCGCCGCGATCCGCGACACCCTCGTGATGACGCTCGTCTCGCTCGTCGTCGCCGGGGTCATCGGGCTCGCACTCGGCCTCGTCCTGTACGCGACCCGACCGGGCAACCTGCTCGGCAACCGCGCGGTGTACACGATCGTCAACGTGGTCGTGAACATCGTGCGGCCAATCCCGTTCGTGATCTTCCTCGCGGCCATCGCGCCCCTGTCGCGGGTCGCCGTGCAGACCACGATCGGTGTCCCCGCGGTGACGTTCGCCATCTCGCTCGCGGCGTCGTTCGCGGTGTCCCGGATCGTCGAGCAGAACCTGCTCGCGGTCGACCCGGGCGTGGTCGAGGCAGCGCGGGCGTCGGGAGCGCACCCGGTGTCCATCCTGCTCACGGTGCTCATCCCCGAGGGCGTCGGACCGCTCATCCTCGGCTACACGTTCATCTTCGTGGGCATCGTCGACATGACCGCCCAGGGCGCCCTCATCGGCGGTGGCGGCCTCGGCGAGTACGCGATCGTGTACGGCTCGCAGCGGTACGACTGGTGGATCGTCTACGTGTCGGTGGCGGCGATCGTGGTCATCGTGCAGCTCGGGCAGTTCATCGGCAACCGGTTGGCGCGGGCGACCCTGCGGCGCTGACGCGACGCCAGCGACGACGGACGGGAGGCGCGGTGCCGGCTGGCACCGCGTCTCCCGTCCGTCGTGTGGTTGCGCCGCGGGCGCGGTGCCGGCGGGTGCTCCGGTCGCACGACTCGCCGCTCACGAACCCGCGCGACGGCGTGTCGTGCGACCAGGACGGCCGCGCGACGGCGCGTCGTGCGACCAGGACGGCCGGGCGACAGTGTGGTGTGCGAACGGGACGCGGGGGCTGGCCGCGTCAGGCCGTCGGGGTCTCCGGGACCTCGACGGCGGCCGTCGCGGTGCCGGGGTGCTCGTAGTGGGCACGCACCAGGATCGGACGGTGGTCCGAGATGCCCGCGGGCAGGGTCTCCACGCCGGCGATGTGCAGGCCGACGCTCGTCGCGAAGTCGAAGTGGCCCGTGAACTTCCGGTAGCGCAGGTAGGTCGGCTGGTCAGAGAGCGACAGCGCGAACCCGTGCTGCTCGATCTTCCGCCGCAGGTTCGTCTGGAACCAGGGGTAGTTGAAGTCACCGACCATGATCGCCGGGGCCTCGTCGGAGAGGTCGCGGACGAACTGGTGCGCGGCCTCGATCTGCTTGCGGCGCAGCGAGTTCGTGGCGGTGAGCGGCGACGCGTGGAACGAGGCCACGATGACCTCGGCGTCGGCCTCGGTGTCGCGGAGGTGCATGGCGATCAGCCGCTCGTGGGCGGGGGCGAGGACGCGGTCGTGCAGGGACTTCTGCAGCGAGTGGATGCTGAAGTCCTGCAGCTCGAACCGGTCGTCGCGCTTGTAGATCGCCAGGCCGAGCCGGTTCGCCTTCGTCGAGGCGGCGAGTGACAGCCCCGCGACGCTCGGAGCGAGGTCGTTGCTGTCGCACTCCTGCACGCAGATGACGTCGGCCTGCGAGGCCTCGGCCAGGGCGGCGAGCTCGCTGTTCGCGGTGTGCTCGCGGAGGTTGTAGCTGACGACACGCAGCTCGGTGGGCTGCACGGCGGTCTCGCCCGCGATCGTCCCCTGGTGCTGTGGCCCGGCCATGCTGCCTTCCGTCCTGGGTGTCTCGGTCACCCTGCCGCGGCAACCGTACTCGGCTGTCGCCGACAGTTGCTGTGACCGTAGCGCACCGCGGGTTTCGCGCGTGTGACCGTGCCGGGAACGGATGCCGTCAGGTGGGCGCGCGACGCCACCCGGACCGTGTCCCCCGCCGTCAGGCGCGCACCCGCCGGGCCGGCCGCACGGTGTCCCCCGCCGTCCGGCTCATCAGCACGCCCTCGACGCACGCGACGACGAGCAGCACGGCGATCACCGAGAACGCCACGTCGTAGGGCCCGGTCCCGCCGAGCCCCGCCGCCGCACGGATCACGACTGCGGCGACGGCGACGCCGAAGCCCGCCGCGACCTGCTGGAGCGTCGAGGACAGCGTGTTCGCCGGCGTCATGTCCGCCTGTTCGACGTCCGCGAAGGCGATGGTGTTGTACGCCGTGAAGCCGACCGACCGTGCGGCACCGCTCACCACGAGGAGCACGGCGAGCAGCCAGAAGGGGGTGTCCTCGGTCAGGAACACCATCGCGACGACGCTCAGCGCCGCGACCGCGCTCGACACGACGATCACCGGACGGTAGCCGAACCAGCGGAGGAACGGCGTCGTCATGGGCTTGATCCCGAGGTTGCCGACGAACACCCAGAGCACCGCGGAGCCCGCGAGGACCGCGCTCCACCCCCAGGCGTCCTGGAACAGCAGCGGCAGCACGAAGGGCACGGCCGACACGGCGAGCCGGAACAGGCTGCCGCCGGCGTGCGAGACGCGGAAGGTCTCGAGGCGGAACGAGCCGAGCCCCATGATCGGGTGCGGTGCCCGACGGAAGTGCCGGACGGCGAGCCAGCAGCACACCGCGCCGAGGACGCCGGAGGCGACGACCGCGACGAGCGGGACCGTGTCGAGCGCGAGCAGCGACGCCATCACCACGAGGGACCCGAGCCCGACGCAGGCGAGCAACGACCCGAGCCAGTCGAACGGCACCCGCTCGGGGGCGCGCTCCTGCGGGACGAGCACGAGCGCCGCGACGAAGGCGACGACCCCGAGCGGGATGTTCACCAGGAAGATCCAGTGCCAGCTCAACGTGTCCACGAGGACCCCGCCGACGAAGGGCGCGATGATCGGGGCCGCGAGCGCCGGCCAGGTCAGGATGGCGATCGCGGTGACGAGTTGCTCGCGTCCGGCACTGCGGAGCACGACGAGCCGCCCGACCGGCACCATGAGCGCTCCTCCGAGGCCCTGCAGGATGCGCCAGAGCGTCAACTCGACCAGCCCGGTCGACGCGGCGCAGAGCGCGGAGGCGAGCGTGAACAGGGCGATCGCGCCGGCGAACACCGTGCGCGACCCGACGCGGTCGGTGAGCCACCCGCTCACCGGGATGAACACGGCGAGGGTCACGAGGTACGCGGTGATCGCGACGCCGATCGCCGCCGAGTCGACCCCGAGATCCCGTCCCATCGCCGGGGCGGCCGTCGCCAGGATGGTGCCGTCCAGGAGCTCCATGAAGAAGGTGCCGGCGACGAGCACGGCCACCGCCGTGCTCCCCCGCCGTCGTGTCGTCGTCATCGTCGTCATGTCACGTCGAATGCTATGCCCGCTCGGTTTCTGCACGCGCGGCCCGCCGGACCGACCGCGCGACGCGTCCAGCGCACCGCCGTCGCCGCCGGCACGGTGAGGTTCCGCTCAGGGAGCGCGAGGGGCCGCGCCCGGCCGGGAGGCACGGGTCGCCGCCGCGACGACGGCCGACCACCCGGCGGGCCGGGTCGGCCCGCGCACCCGGCGACGAGCCTGGCGGCCGGTGCGGCGGATGCCAGGATCGCCTGGATACCCTCGGAGGGTGCCCCTCATCAGCCCTGCGTCGGACGGAACGGGCCGGTGAGCCGGTACGACGGCGCCGTCCCCGGGTCGCTCGCGAACGGTCGTCGCCGCATCGTCGACCTCGCGACGAGCCTCCCCGTGTGGGCCGCGGTGCTGCTCGTCTGGGGTGGTGGCCGCATCGTGTCGACGGTCTGGCTCGCGCTGGCCTACCCGCTCATGGCACGGGCGATGCCGGACAACGCGATCTGGGGCAACGAGCACGGGTTCGGCGCGTTCCTGACGGCGTGGGACGGGCAGTACTACGAGCAGATCTCCGTGCACGGGTACCCCACCACGCTCCCCCTCGACGAAGCCGGCCACGTGTCGCAGAACGCGTGGGCGTTCCTGCCGGCGTTCCCCTTCGCCATCCGCATGTTGACGGCGTCGACGGGCGTCCCGTTCGCGGTCGGTGCACCGCTCGTCGCCCTCGTCGCCGGGCTCGTCGCGACCTTCCTGCTGCACCGGCTCGTCAGCGACCACGCCGGGCACGCCGCGGCGATGTGGGCCGTGTTCTTCTTCGCGTGCGGCCCGCTGTCGTTCCTGCTGCAGGTCGGGTACGCGGAGAGCACCTTCCTCGCACTCACCTTCGGGGCGCTCCTCGCGCTCGAACGCCGACGCTACGGCCTGCTGACGGCGCTCGGGGTCGTCGCGGCGTTCACGCGTCCGGGGGCGCTCGCGGTGCCGCTCCTGCTCGGGGTCGTCGCGCTCGTCCGCTGGGTCCGCGCACGTCGCGAGGCCGCGGGGACCGGGGTGCGGTCGCTCGACGCCTTCCCCCTCGCCGAGCGGGTCCGTGTCGTGGCGGCCGGTGTGGTGATGGCCACCGCCGGACTCGCGTGGCCCGCCATCGCCGCGTACGTGACCGGGCGGCCGGACGCGTACCTCGAGACCGAGATGTCGTGGTGGGTGAACTTCATCGGACGGGTCGAGTTCACGCCGATGACCCCGTGGTTCCTCATCGCCGCGCGGTGGCTCGGCGTCGGCGGCATCCTCATCGTGGTGTTCCTGCTCGTGGCGTACCCGGTGTGGCTCCTCCGACGCTCGACCCGGCGGCTCGGGTCGACGACGGTGCTGTACTCGGCCGCCTACGCGCTCTACATCTTCGCGGTGTCGTTGCCGATGGCCTCGACGCCCCGGCTGCTCATGCCGCTCGCGCCGCTGTTCGGCTCCCCCGAGCTCGTCGCCCGGCCCTGGATGCGCTGGACCTTCGTCAGCTGCGCACTGCTCGGCCAGCCGGTGCTCGTCGCGGTGCTCTGGCTGCTCGGCCCGCCCTGACGCCCGCGCCCTCGCGGAACGCAACGTCGGCGGTTGCTCGCAGTGCGGTAGCGCTGCGAGCAACCGCCGACGTTGCGTTCCCCGCGGACGAGGGGTCCCGCTAGAGCTCGACGGTGCCGTGGTGGCCGGTGTCGGGCTGGCTCTGCTTGCCGATGGCGGCCTTCAGGGTCTGCACTAGACTCCCCACCGGGCCGGTGTCCTGCGTCCAGTACTCGACGGAGTCGCCCTCGACGGTGAGGAGCCGGATCGTCGGGTCCTGTCGGCCGTCCGGGAACCAGGCCTCGGCGAACGGTGACCAGAGCTCGTCGACGACGGACTCGTCGCGCGTCACCGTCGCGGTGCCCGCGATGGAGAGGTACCCGCCCTGCGACTCGATGGCCACGTTGACGTGCGGGTTGCGCGCGATGTCCGCCACCTTCTCGCTGCCGTCCTGCACCAGGAAGCGGAGCGTCCCGTGGAACGCCTTGTCCTGCACGGCCAGGGGCCGTGCGTGCAGCTGTCCGTCCTCGCTGACGGTGGTGAGCAGGGCGGTGCGGGCACCGTGGACGATGTCCGAGATGGCTGCGCGCTGGTCTGCCTGCGTGTCGGTCATGATGCTCCTGTTCGTCGTGCGCCCCGTTGTGCTCGACGTCCGGCCGGGCACTGCCCGGGCGCGTTCCGTTCCGGCCAGTGTGCCCCTCGTCGCTGGGACCTGCCCGGCGCGCGCCTGGCCAGAACGGGCGTACCTGGCGTGAACGGGCGTACCTGGCGTGAACGGGCGTACCTGGCGTGAACGGGCGTACCTGGCCCTCCGGGAACGCCAGGTACGCCCGAAACGACCAGGCATCGCGGTCGTCATGGGAAGGAACGGGCACGAGCACGAGCACGAGCAGGGGCCCAGCACGAGCACGGGCCCAGCACGAGCACGAGCACGCCGACGAGCCCGGGTCAGGCGGCGGGCTCGCGGATGGTCGTCTCGACGTCGACGACCTGGGGCACTCGTGGCATCGATGCGAAGCCGAACGCCACGGGCGGGTCGAGCGGTGCCAGGGCACCGAGCGGCTCCCCCGCCCACGACCCGCGCACCGCGGTGACGTCGTGCGCCCCGGTCACGCCGTAGTACTCGCGGCGTCCTCCGCCTGCGGTGCCGGCCGTCCCGGCCCCGGGGGCGACGAGGCGGGCGATCGGGTCGATCGCCGCCAGCCACCGGGGGTCACGCGCCACGGGCTTCGGCACGATGCGCAGGACCCGACCGAGCGGGGAGATGGTCCCGACGTCGATCGTGGCGCGGAGCGGGCCCGCGTCGAGTTCGAGGCCGCGGGCGGTCCGGCGGGCGCGCACGTCGACGACCGAGACGGTGTCGAAACGGTACGTCCCGGAGACGTAGGCGGCGACGATCTCGTCCGGGGCGAGGAGCACGCTCGACCCGTCGGGCTGCTCCACGAAGACGTCCGTGAAGGCCCCGAACGGCGAGCGCTCCCACATCCCGACGACGAACCGGACGCCCGACGTCGTCCCGACGCCCATGATCCGACCACGGAACCGACGCTCGACGATGTTGGCACGGGGCGACATGCCCTGGACCGTACCCGCCGCCGCCGTGAGCCGACGTGGCGGAGCGGGACGGGCCTCCCGGACGACAGCGACGGCGTCCGCTACGGCACCGGGACCGGCTCGGCCAGCAGCTCGCGCACCCGCGGAGCGACCCGCGTGCCGTAGAGCTCGATCGAGCGCATCATGTCCTCGTGCGGCAGGCGACCGGTCGCGTACCGCATGTCGAACCGCGAGACGCCGAGGATCCGCATGTTCCGCGCGACCTTCCGCGCCACGGTCTCCGGCGACCCCACGTAGAGCGACCCGCCTGCGGACAGGCCGGCCTGGTACTGGGCGGCGTCGAGGGGCGGCCAGCCGCGCTCCCGGCCGAGTCGGTCGGTGACGGCCTTGTGGTACGGCCAGTAGCGCTCGGCGGCCTCCTCGTCGGTCTCGGCGACGAAGCCCGGCGAGTGCATCGCGATCGGCTGCTGCGGGAGGTCGAGCTGCGTGAGCGCCTGTCGGTAGAGCCGCGAGAACGGGGCGAACTGCGCCGGCTGCCCGCCGATGATGGCGAGGAACAGCGGCAGCCCGTAGGACGCCGCGCGGATGACGGACTGGGGCGATCCGCCGACGCCGATCCACGTCGGGATCGGGCCGTGCTCGAGCTTCGGGAAGACGTCCTGGTCCGTGAGGGAGGCACGCTTGGTGCCGGACCACGTGACGGCGTCGCCGCCGCGGAGCGCGTTCCAGAGCTGCAGCTTCTCCTCGAACAGGACCTCGTAGTCGGACAGGTCGTAGCCGAAGAGGGGGAAGGACTCGGTGAACGACCCCCGGCCGAGGATCACCTCGGCGCGACCGTCCGACAGCGCGTCGACCGTCGCGAAGCGTTCGTAGACCCGGACCGGGTCGTCGGAGGACAGCACCGTGACGGCGCTGCCCATGCGGATGCGCGACGTCCGGGCGGCGATCGCGGCGAGGACGACCTCGGGCGCGCTCACCACGAAGTCCTCGCGGTGGTGCTCGCCGACGCCGATGAAGTCGATGCCGACCTCGTCCGCCAGCACCGCCTGGTCGATGACGTCGCGGATGCTCTGGGCGTCCGAGCGCAGGGAACCGTCCGCCCGTTCGGTGACGTCGCCGAAGGTGTCGAGACCGAGCTGCACCGAGCCGATCCGCTCGGGTGCGGGCGGCGGGACGTCCGAGGGACGGTCGGTGCCGAATGCGTTGCTCATGCGCGCCTCCTGATCGATGCGTTTGCATGAATATAGCACGGTGCACGGCGATCGGCCAGCCCCGCACGCGTACGGTCGCGCGCATGCCGAACATCCCCGACCAGGCCGGGCGCCGCATCGTCGTCACGGGCGCCAACAGCGGCACCGGCGAGGAGACCGCGAAGCGCCTGGCCGGCGCGGGTGCGAGCGTCGTCCTGGCGGTCAGGACCCCGTCGAAGGGGGACGACGCGGCGGACCGGATCCGCCGTGCGCACCCCACGGCCGACGTCGAGGTGCGGGAGCTCGACCTCGCCGACCTCGCCAGCGTGCGCCGATTCGCCACGGGCATCGCTGCCGACGACCGCCCGCTCGACGTGCTCGTGAACAACGCCGGCGTCATGGCTCCGCCGCGGCGTTTCGAGACGACGGACGGGTTCGAGCTGCAGTTCGGCACGAACTTCCTCGGCCACCTCGCACTGACGAACCTGCTGCTGCCGACGCTGCTGCGGGCCGCCCCCCGCGCCGGCGCGCGTCCCGCCCCGCGGGTCGCGACCATGTCGAGCCTCGCCGCGATCCCGGGCACCATCCGCTTCGCCGACCTGCAGTGGGAGCGCGGCTACAACGGCTGGCGCGCGTACGCGCAGTCGAAGCTCGCGGACCTGCTCCTCGCCCTGCACCTGCACCGGCTGTCCGTCGAGCGGGACTGGCCCCTCGTCAGCACGGCGGCCCACCCCGGCTACACCCGCACGAACCTGCAGTCCGCGGGCCGCTCGCTCGGGCGCTCCCACCCGGTCCGGTCCCGCGACCGCGCCCTCCCCTTCACGCAGGCGGTCGAGCAGGGGGCCGAGCCGCTCCTGTACGCCGCTGTGGGTCCAGCGGCGGTCGGCGGCGCCTACTACGGACCGTCCGGGTTCGGCGGCCTCACGGGGCCGACCACCACGGTGTCGGTGCCGCGCTCGGCGCGCAGCGCGGACCTCGCCCGCTCGCTCTGGGCGGTCGCCGAGGACCTCACGGACACGCACGCCCCCGACTGACCGCACCCCCGGTCCGGACGGGAGGCACGACGCGCCGCCGCCACGCCACCTCCGGGACCAGAGGCGGCCGCGGTCAGGCCCGGTGCAGCTCCACGGAACCGTCGAGGCGTCCGGGTCGCTCGAGTCGCGCGTGCTGCAGGACGGTCCGGTCCCGGCCGATCGCCGCGGCGACGACGGACAGCGTCGCGACGTGCCCCTCCGGCTCGACGGCGTCGCGGAGGATCGCGTCCGGATCGTCCGCAGGGAGGGCGGACGACTCGGCGAGCACCCCGAACCAACCGCTCCACCCGTCGCCCGCGTCGTCGCCGAGGTCGGCGGTCCGGAGCTCGTCGAAGGGAGCGAGCACGGGCGGACCGCTCGGGGCGGGCGCGCTGCGGAAGGCGTCGAGCCACCGGCCGATGCGCGGCGCAGCGGGGTCGTCCGGGGCACCGTGCGTGACCATGTGCACGCCGGGGCCGAGCGTGGTCGTGCGGACCGCGGTTCCGTCCCAGGTGTCGACCGCGACCCCCTCGGCGGTGGCCCGGACCAGGTTGAAGGCCCTGGTCGTCGGCAGGGAGCCGTCCGCGCCCGGCACGGCACCGGTCACGGCGTCGAGCGGGAGCACCCCGCGGGTGGTCCAGGTGCCGTCGTCGCTCGGCACCGGTTCGGCCCGGTTCAGCACGACGGCGAGCCCGGCGTGGTCCGACGCCGCGAGCCACGCGCCCCCGGCCGACCGGTCCCGCACACCGCGGATCGTCGGGTCGCGGTCGGGCCACCACGCGGCCGGGGCGTCCCAGGGGCGGTCCGGCGACTCGTCGCGGAGCGCGAGCACGGTGACCGGCCACGCGGCGGCGGGGTCGACGCGGACGACGACGGTGCACATGGGCTCGATCCTCGCACGGCACGCCGGGTAGCGTGACCGACGTGGATGCTGCAGCAGGTCGCCGTCTGTCCGTCGTCGTCGGGATCACCGGCGGCATCGCCGCCTACAAGGCCGTCGGGGTCGTCCGCGACCTCGTCAAGCGCGGCCACGACGTGCACGTCGTCCCGACCGAGGGCGCACTGCGCTTCGTCGGACTGCCGACGCTCGAGGCACTCAGCCGGAACCCCGTGACGACGAGCGTGTGGGACGACGTCGCCGAGGTGCGGCACGTCGCGCTGGGCCGCCGGGCCGACCTGGTCGTCGTCGCGCCGGCGACCGCCGACTCGCTCGCGCGCATGGCCGCCGGACTGGCCGGTGACCTGCTCGGCACGACCCTGCTCGCGACCGAGGCCCCGGTCGTCGTCGCCCCCGCGATGCACCCGCAGATGTGGGACCACCCCGCGACCCGCGCCAACGTCCGGACCCTGCAGGGTCGCGGCGTCCGCTTCGTCGGCCCCGTGGTCGGGGCGCTCACGGGCGACGACGCCGGCATCGGCCGGATGGCCGAGCCCGAGGACATCGTCACCGCGGCCCTCGCGGTGCTCGAGCCGTCCGCTGAGCCGGGCCGGTCCGACGGGGGTGGGGCGGGCCTCCCCGCCGGTGTCCCCGCAGGCGCGTCGACCGCGACCGGTGCGCGGGGCGACCAGGGCGACCTCGCCGGGGTCCGTGTCGTCGTCAGCGCCGGCGGCACGCGCGAGCCGTTCGACCCGGTGCGCTTCGTCGGCAACCGCTCGAGCGGCCGCCAGGGAGTGGCGATCGCCGCCGACGCCGTCCGTCGGGGCGCGGACGTGACCCTGGTGGCGGCGAACGTCGACGGCGGCCTGACGGACGGGCTCGGGGCGAGGGTCGTGCCGGTCGGTTCCGCCCAGGAGCTCGCCGATGCCGTGCACGCCGCCGCGGCCGAGGCCGACGTCGTCGTGATGACGGCCGCCGTCGCCGACTACCGGCCGGCCCAGGTCCGCCCCGACAAGCTCAAGAAGGACGACCAGGGCGACACCATGACGCTCGAGCTGGTCCGGAACCCCGACGTGCTCGCCGACCTGGTCGCCACGCGCCGGACCGGTCAGATCATCGTCGGGTTCGCGGCCGAGACCGAGCCCGACCGTGCGGCGCGGATCGCACTCGGCCGCGCGAAGATCGCCCGGAAGCCGGCCGACCTGCTCGTGGTGAACCACGTGGGGTGGAACGCGGGCTTCGAGCGCGAGGAGAACGCCATCGAGGTCCTGGTACCGGGCGGCGACGTCGTGCGGGAGGTTTCCGGCAGCAAGGCGGACGTCGCGACGGCCGTGCTCGACCTCGTCGCGACCGCGCTGACCTGAGCCGGTGCGCGGCTGCCGCGGGCACGATGGGGCCATGCGACGACGCGAGCGCGCACGACGCGCCACCCGGACGGCCACGATGCTCGCCGTGCTCCTCGGCGGCGCCGGCGTCACCCACTTCCTGCGGCCCCGCGGCTACGACCGGATCGTGCCGTCCGGGTTGCCGCCGCGCCTGACCACCCTGGCGTCCGGCGCCGCCGAGCTCGGCATCGCCGCGGGGCTCGCCGTCCCCACGACCCGCCGGGCGTCCGGCTGGGCGGCGGCCGCGCTGTTCCTCGCGGTCTTCCCCGCCAACGTGAAGATGGCCGGCGACCTGCTCGACAGCCCCCGTTCCTCCCGCGCGGCCCGGCTCGTGTCCGTGCTGCGGCTGCCCCTGCAGGCGCCGCTCGTCGCCTGGGCCGTGCGCGTCGGGCGTCACGCGCCGACGCGGTGACGGAGGCGACACGCGGCCGCGCGGCCGTCCCGCTGCTGCACCGCCCCGTCGCGGTGCACGCATGGGAGGACATCGTCTTCGCGCACTGGCGCCACGATCCGGCGTCGCTCGCACGGCTCGTCCCGCGCGGCACCCGGCCGGACGTCGTCGACGGCAGCGCGTGGGTCGGCCTCACCGCCTACGTGTTCCGGGAGACGGCGGTCCCGCCCTTCCCGCCGTCGCGTCGGCTCGGCTCGATGACCGAGGTGACGATCGAGGTGCCGACCGTGGACGCCCGGGGTCGGCGGGGCATCGTCTACCGCACGGTCGACACCGGCCACGTCCCCGCCATCGTGGCGGCGAACACGCTCCTCGGCGTGCCGTACACGTTCGCGCACGTCCGGGCGACGCGCCGCGGGGACACGCTGGACCACCGGTCCGTCCGGCATCCCGCACGGGCGGCCCACCCCGTCCGCTGGATGCGGGACGTCGTGCGCACCCGTCGACCGAGCACGACGCGACCGCGGCACGACGCCGTCGTCCGGGTCACCGCGGGCGACGTCGTCGACTCCCCGCTCGCGGTCGAGCTCACCACGCGCGCCGGCATCCACGCGCGCCACCTGGCGCAGACGCTCTTCTGGCAGCGCCAGCACCCGCCGCTGACGATCCGGTCCGCCCGGCTCGAGCGACTCGAGGGCGACCTGCCGGACGCGGTGGGCGTGCCCGGGCTGTTCGACCGTGAGCCGGACTCGCTGCTCGTGGTCGACGGCACCACCGTGCGGTACGCGTGGGGGGACGTGGTCCGGTGAGCGACGGCGACCTCGAACGCTTCGTCCGCGCCCAGGAGGGTGTGCACGATCAGGCCCTGGCGGAGCTGCGCGACGGCCGGAAACGGTCGCACTGGATGTGGTTCGTCTTCCCGCAGCTCGCCGGACTCGGCCGGAGCGCGACCGCGCAGCACTACGCGATCGACGGGCTCGACGAGGCGAGGGCGTACCTGGCGCACCCGCTGCTCGGGCCCCGCCTGGTCGAGGCCGCGCGGGTGGCCGCCACGGCGCCTGCCCGCAGCGCGGACGACCTGTTCGGCGGCATCGACGCGATGAAGGCCCGGTCGTCGATGACGCTCTTCGCCCACGCGGCGGAGGACGCGGCGCCCTTCCGCGCGGTGCTCGACCGCTGGTTCCACGGTACGGAGGACCCCCTGACGGTCCGCCTGCTCGACGTCGGCGGCTGAGCGTGCCCGGACGGCGACGGGACGACGGACGACCGTTCACACACCAGGTACGGTGATGACGCGTCCGCACCGACCGGTCCGGCGCCGACACGATCGTCCACCGAGAACGAGGACACCCGCATGCCGGTCCCCAGCAGCGCCCCCACCGAGCACCAGCTCCTCCGCGACACCGTCCGGCACAAGATCCACGCCGCCATCATGGACGGCACGCTCGAGCCGGGCGAGCGACTCAACGACGACGAGCTCATCGCGTGGCTCGGCGTGTCCCGCACCCCCATCCGCGAGGCGCTGAGCCAGCTCGCCCGCGCCGGGCTCATCGAGATGGCCCCGAACCGCTACACCCGGGTCACCACGCCGAAGCCGGAGGAGGTCGTCGAGGCGATGCAGACCCTCGGCGTGCTGTTCGGCGGCGTCGTCCGCCTGGCGGTCCCCCGCCTGACCGCGTCGACCCGGAAGAAGATCCGGGCGCAGCTCGACCGGACGATCGCGGAGCTCGAGGCGCACGACGTGCCGGCCGTGAACCGCGACGCGCTCGACGTCTTCGGGCTGTACGTCGACGCCTGCGGCAACGAGAACCTGCAGCGCGTCTGCCGCGACACGACGGACGGACTCGCGTTCCGCCTCCGCCTGCCGAACCTCGACGAACTCATCGACTGGGACCGCCTGACGGCCGACTTCCGACGGCTGCGTGCGGCGACCGAGTCCGGCGACAACGTCGCCGCCGAGCTCGCGACCGAGGCGATCCACCTGCTGCCGGGCGAGAAGCACCACGTCCGGTCCTGAGTCACCCTGAGCGCCTGTACAGGAACGCCCGTCCGGACCCTTCCGGGCGGTCGCTACCGTCCGAGTCACCTGCCCGCTCGTCCTGTCGGCCACGCGCCTCCGGCGACCGGTAGCATCGCTCCGACCCGCCTCGACCCGACGCCCCGGAGCACCGCATGAGCAACCGCCAGCCGGACCGCACCGAGATCGCCGCGCGCCTGGCCGCCGCCGTCGGTCGCATCAACCGGCGCGCACGGACCGACTCGGCCGCGCTCGGCTACGGACTCGTCTCCGCGCTCGCGACGATCCAGGCCGAGGGCCCCCTGCGCCCCGGCGACCTGTCGCGGATCGAGGTGGTCACGAAGCCGACCATGACCCGGATCCTGACGGAGCTCGAACAGCGCGGGTTCATCGCGCGCGAGGCAGATCCCCGCGACGGCCGCGCATTCATGGTGTCGGCCACGCCGGAGGGCATCGCCGCCGTCGAACGTGCCCGCTCCGACCGCACCGGGATCGTCGCCGCACTCATCGCGGACCTGCCGACCGAGGACGTCGAGGCGGTCGCCGCGGCCCTCGGCGCCCTCGAGCGGATCGGCCAGGGCGACCGCGTCCAGGAAGCTCCCAACGACGTCCGCTGAGTCGGGCGTTACCGAACCGTTACCGAAGGGTGGACGGACGGTTCTGCCAGCCGCCCTGGACGCCCCGTCCAGGCTGACGCGTCATCGTGTCGGCTTCGCCCGAGCAGGCGGCCGCACGGCCCCCAGCGGCGGACGGACGGGCCCCACACCACCGTCCGGTCCTCCCCCGGCTCGCGGTTCCCCCACGACGACCGAGCACGCTCCCCCACCCCGCGTGCCGGACCACGGCGTGCGCGGGCACCGCGGCAGCAGCCGGCCGACCACCGGAACCGATGACGCGCAACACCCCTGAACTCCCCACCCACACCCCGACCACCCGACGTCAGGCACTCGACACCCCGGGCCGACGCGTCCGCAGAGCCCTCCGCAGCCGCGCCGCCCTCGTCACCGGCGGCGCCGCCGCGGTGGCACTGGTCGGCGGCATCGCCGCCGTCGGCACCCAACCGGCGATCGGCGACGCGCTCGGCGTCCCGTCGACGAGCGCGTCGCCCGAACCGGCACTGCACGGCGCCTCGCTCGACCGGGCGCAGGCGGCGGCGACCATCGCCACCGCCCGCACCGTCATCGCGGACGCCAACGACAAGACCGACACCGAGGCGCTCGAGCGGCAGGTGGCGGCCCTCTCGGAGTACCACGACCTGTCCGGTGCGACGATCACCTCGCGCATCGCCTCCACCGTGGACGCGGCCGCCGAGGTCGCTGACGACAGCGCCGCACAGGACAAGGCCGACGCCGACGCACGAGCGGCGGCTGCGGCGAAGGCCGCCGCGGACGCGGAGGCCGCGGCCGCGGCGGAGGCGGCGGCCGAGCGGCAGGCCGCGGCGAACACCGTCGCGGGCGCGAAGGCGACCGCCTCGTCGATGGCGTCGTCACAGTACGGCTGGGGCGCCGACCAGTTCCAGTGCCTCGACAGCCTCTGGACCAAGGAGTCCGGCTGGGACTACCGGGCCGTCAACCCGAACGGCGGGGCGACGGGCATCCCGCAGGCGCTGCCCGGATCGAAGATGGCGACGGTCGCGGCGGACTGGCGGACGAACGCCACCACGCAGGTGACCTGGGGGTTGCAGTACATCAGCGCGGCCTACGGGACCCCGTGCGCGGCGTGGGCGCACTCGCAGGCCAACAACTTCTACTGAGCCGCTTCCGGGTGACGCCCGCGACCGGCGGACGGACGGGAGGCGCGGGACCGGTCGGTGCCGCGCCTCCCGTCCGTCGTGTGGTGCCGACGGACCGTCAGCCGATCCGGGCGACCCGCACGTCGACCCGGCTGAGCGCGAGACCCCGTTCCGCCGCCGCGGCGAGCGCGGCGGCGTGGGCCGCATGCGCCGTCGCCGGCGCCGGCACCGAGCCGTCGGTGCCGATCGCGACACGCAGGACGCCGTCGTCGAGCACGACCCGTGACACCGCCGCCCGTGCGGCGAGGCGCCTCGCCGTCTCGAGGGCACTGCCGATGGTCGGCTTCGCACGGTAGAGCTCGGCGACGCCGGGCACAGCGAGGACCGCGGCCTCGATCGCGGCGACGGTCTCGTCGTCCGGACTCATGCGCGGTCCTCCTCGTCGGTGTCGGGGGTCGCGGGGACGGGCGGGTGCGCAGCGTCCTCTGCCAGCGGGGGCAGGAGGTCCCGGACCCGGACGTCGACGGCGGCGAGCAGCAGGTCGGTCTCCTCAGCCAGGGCCTCGGCCACGGCCTGCCGGACCCGATCCGCCGTCGCCGGGATCGGGACTCCGGACCGGACGGCCAGTTCGAGGACCACACGGACGGGTGCGTCGAGTCGGGTGACGTCACCCTCGAGCGCGCACCGCGCGACGACGACACCGGGGACGAGGTCGCCCGCGTTGCGGACCAGGGACCGGATCGCGCCCTCGGTCACCACGGGCCGCTCCGTCGGGGCGGTCGGGCGGAGCGGGACGTCCCGGCCGGCTCGCGCCTCGAGGGAGATGTTCGCCAGCACGCCCCCGACCCACGACTCGTCCGCAGGTGCCTCCGCAGCGGCTGCGACGTCGAGCGAGCCGAGCGACGACTGCCGGAGTCGGACGATCGCAGCGAGCGCGTTCTGGCAGGCGGCGGAGTCGTCGATGCTCGGGTCCGGCGGCTGCATACCGGCGTCCAGGTAGTCGGCGAGCTCGTCGATCGTGTGGCCGTCGAGGTCGTCGGGCTCGAGTGCGTCGAGGCGCACGTCGTCGGGTCCGGTCATCGCCATGCCTCCATGAGACGGATCATGTTCCTCCTCGCGCGGGAGAGCAGGCCGCGCACCGTCGAGACCGGCAGGTCGAGCTCCTCCGCGATGTCCTCGTAGCGGTACTCGAGCACTTCCTTCAGGACCCAGCACCGCCGTTGTGCCTCCGGGAGTTCGGCGAGGGCGGTCTCCACCGCCTCCTCCCGGGACCGGGCCTCGGCCACACGCTCCGGGGCGTCGTCACGGGGCGCTGCGACCTCGAGCTCGGTGACGTCGAGGTGCTCGCGCCGTGCGCGGATGCGGTCGATGCACTTCCGACTGAGGATCCGCATGAGCCACGACCTGACCTTCGCGCCGTCGGCGAGGGCGTCGAGACGGCTCCAGGCCGTGATGAAGGTCTCCTGCACGACGTCGTCGAGCTCGTCCGTGGACCCGAGGGTCCGCCGGGCGTAGGCGCGGAGCAGCGGCGTGTACCGCCGGATGAGGACCTCGAACGCCCGGACGTCACCGTCGGACGAGCGACCGGCGAGGACGGCGTCGTCGAGGTCGGCGAGGGACTGGTGCTGCACGGGTTCCTTCTACTGGTCAGGGGTGGGGGATGCCTGGACACCGGTCACGCGTGCGGCTGGCGGAGGACCGGGCGACGGCCGTGTCGGCGTCCGCCGGGATCCTCCGGTTCCTCCCGGTTCCACCTGTGGGACGGGACCGGAGCGCCGATCGTCACACCGTGTCCGCACGACTTCGCAGAACGTCCCGGCGTGCGCCAGAGTGGTGACATGTCCGTCGTCACCGCCGTCTGCCGCGTCGAACAGCTCCTCCGCGATTCCGGGAGCATCGGTGTGACGGCGATCGACAAGCGTCCCGTCGACGGCCCGGTCCGCGTCCGACCGCTCGGGCTCCACGCCGACGTGCAGGCCGACCGCAAGCACCACGGCGGTGAGGACCAGGCCGTGTACGCCTACGCCGACGAGGACGCCGCGTACTTCGCCGAGGTGCTCGGCCGTGACGTGCCACCCGGGCTCTTCGGCGAGAACCTCCGGACCAGCGGGGTGGACGTGACGGGAGCCGTCACGGGTGAGCGCTGGCGGATCGGGGACACCCTCGAGCTCGAGGTGACGATCCCCCGCACGCCGTGCGGCACCTTCGCCCGCCGGATGCGGATCGACGGCTGGGTGAAGCGGTTCGCGGTCGAGAACCGTCCGGGAGCCTACCTGCGTGTGCTGCACTCGGGACCGGTGGCCGCCGGCGACCCGGTCGTCGTCACGCACCGGCCGGCGCACGGCGTGACCATCGGCGAGATCTCCGCGGGGCTCACGCCGGAACAGGCCAGGGCGGTGCTCGACTCCGGGGACCGACTCGCACCGAAGGTCGTGCGCGACGTGTCGAAGGTGCTCGCGCGCGGGCGCGTCTGACCCGTCGACCGCTCGGGCCGCGTCGGCCGAGCGCGCTGGCGCCGACTGCTACCGATCGGCGGCGGGGTCCTCCGCACGACGGCGAGCGGGGTCCAGCGGGCGGCGGCCTCGGGGCAGACCGGCGACCACGAGGTCGTACGAGTTCGCCACGAGGTCCTCGACCAACGTCTCGTCGATCCCGTCCCCGGGCGCGAGGGTGATCCAGTGGCGCTTGTCCATGTGCCACCCCGGCGTGACCTCGACGTGGTCGCGGACGAGCGCGGCACCGTGCGGCGGCGCGCACTTCAGGTTGACGATCGGCACCCCGCGCAGCGTCGTGGCGAGCACGAACATCCGACCGGCGACCTTGTGCACGACGGATCCCTCGCCGAACGGTCGTGTCTCCTCGACCGCCGGCAGCGCCAGGGCCGTCCGGGTCGTCACCTCGTGCAGTGCTGCGCCGTCCACGGGTCCAGGATGCCGCATCCACCTCGATCGGGGGGTACCCGTCCGTGAGTGCCGCTCGGGTACGATCGACCCGCCGCGCACCCGACGCGGCGGTCGCGGCGGTCGCGCCAGCGGCCACGATCCGCTCCCAGGGGGAACACCCGTGCGCACTTTCCGTACCCTCGGCGTCGCCGCCGCCACCACCGTCCTCGCCGCCTCGGTCGTGTTCGGCGGAGCGACCTCCGCTTCCGCCGCCCCGAAGGTCTACGCGAACTGCACCGCCGTGCACAAGGTCTACTCCGGCGGCATCGCGAAGAAGTCCGTGACGAAGAACCGGGTCACCTCGGGCGGGAAGACCACCCACCGCGCCCTGAAGGGCACCGTCAAGAAGGACGACGCGCTCTACAAGGCGAACAAGAAGATGGACCGCGACGGCGACGGCATCGCCTGCGAGAAGAGCTGACGCGTCGCCGCTGGGCCGTCGCCTCGGTCATCCCGGGTCGTCGCCGCGTCAGAGTGTCGGGAGGCCCTCGTGTCCTGACCTCGGCCGCGCGGTGCCGGCGACGCCGGTGACGACCGACCCCGCCGGCACGTCCTTCGTCACGACCGTGTTCGCGCCGACGACCGAGTCCGCGCCGACGGTGATCGCGCCGATGAGCGACGATCCTGCGCCGAGCACCACCCGGTCGCCCACCGCGGGGTGACGCCGGCGCCCCGGACCGTGCTCCCCGCCGCGTCCGCCCAGCGTCACGCCGTGGAACACCACGACGTCGTCGCCGATCACCGCGGTCTCCCCGATCACGACCCCCATGCCGTGGTCGATGAAGAAGCGGCGGCCGATGCGCGCACCCGGGTGGATCTCGATCCCGGTGGCGGAGCGCGCGAGCTGCGCGATCACCCGCGCGGCGAACCGCGACCCGGGCAGCCCGCGGGCGGTCCAGAGTCGATGTGTCAGGCGGTACGTCCAGACCGCGTGCAGGCCGGAGTAGACCACCGCGTTCTCCAGGTCACCCCGGGCGGCGGGGTCACCGCGGCGTGCTGCAGCGAGGTCCTCCCGGACCGTCCGCAGCACGCCGCGTCGGACGGCACGCGTCACGCAGTGAGCCCTTCGAACAGCGGCGTCGACAGGTAGCGCTCACCGGTGTCGCACACGATCGCGACCACACGCTTGCCGGCGTTCTCCGGCCGCGCAGCGATCTCGACGGCGGCGTGGACGATCGCGCCGGACGAGATGCCCGCCAGGATCCCCTCCTCGGTGCCGAGCGCCCGGGCGACACGGAGTGCGTCCTCGAGCTCGACGTCGAACACCTCGTCGATGACGGCACGGTCGAGCACCTCGGGCACGAAGTTCGCACCGATGCCCTGGATCTTGTGCGGGCCGGCCTTGCCCTCGCTCAGGAGCGGGGAGTCCTTCGGCTCCACCGCGACGACCTGCACGCCGGGGACGCGCTCCTTGAGCACCTGACCGACGCCCGTGATGGTGCCGCCCGTCCCGACACCGGCGACGAACACGTCGACGTGCCCCTCGGTGTCACGGAGGATCTCCTCCGCCGTGGTCCTGCGGTGGATCGCCGCGTTCGCCGGGGTCTCGAACTGGTGCGCCAGGACCGCGCCGGGCGTCTCGTCGACGATCTGTCCGGCACGGGCGACGGCGCCCTTCATGCCCTCGGACCCCGGGGTCAGGACGATCTCGGCCCCGAACGCGCGGATGAGGGCTCGGCGCTCGACGCTCATCGTCTCGGGCATCGTGATGACGACCCGGTACCCGCGTGCTGCGCCGACCAGGGCGAGCGCGATGCCGGTGTTGCCCGACGAGCCCTCGACGATGGTGCCACCCGGACGCAGGTCACCCGATTCCTCGGCCGCGTCGATGATGGCGACGCCGAGACGGTCCTTCACGCTGGAGCCGGGGTTGTAGAACTCGAGCTTCGCGAGGACCTCGGCCCCGTCGGCCTTCGGCAGACGGTTCAGGCGGACCAGCGGGGTGTTGCCGAACGCCTGCGAGATGTTGTCGTAGATGGTGCCGGTCATCCGTTGTCGTCCTTCGGGTCAGGTCGTGCGCCGTCGACGGTGGAGGCGCTGTGGTCCCCCGTGATCCTAGCGACGGCGCCCGGCGTTTCCCCTGTCGATGACGCCCGCTGACGTGCCTGGGCGTGCCGCGACGTCGATCCGCGCGAACCGGTCGTCCGTCTCCTCGAGGACCCGCAGCACGTTGCCGCCGGCCAGCGCCCGCAGGTCCGCCTCGGCCCACCCGCGTCGCCGGAGCTCCTCGGCGAGCACCGGGTACCGGGACACGTCGCGCAGGTCCGGCGGGAGCACCGGCGTGCCGTCGTAGTCACCCCCGAGCCCCAGGTGGCGGACGCCCGCGACCTCGCGGGCGTGGTCCAGGTGGTCCGCGACGTCGGCGACGGTCACGAGCGGGGGCTCGCCCTCTGAACCGGCCTCCTCCCAGTCCGCCCACGCCCGCGACACGAACTTCGGCACGAAGGTGATCATCACCACGCCGCCGTTGCCCGCGAGTCGGGCGAGGACGTCGTCCGGCACGTTCCGCGGGTGGTCGTCGACCGCGACGGTCGACGAGTGGCTGAAGACGACCGGCTGCGTGGCGACGTCCAGGGTGTCCCGCATCGTCGCCGGCGCGGTGTGCGACAGGTCGACGAGCATGCCGAGGCGCTCCATCTCGGCGACGACCTCACGGCCCCGGTCGGTCAGGCCGCCGTGCGCGCGGGCACCCGTGGCCGAGTCCGCCCACGTCGTGTCGTCGTTGTGGGTGAGCGTCATGTACCGGACGCCGAGCCGGGCGAAGGAGCGGAGCACGGCGAGGTCGTCGCCGATCGAGTGGCCGCCCTCGGCACCGAGCAGGGACGCGATCCGGCCGGACGCGACGGCCGCCCGCACGTCGTCGGCGGTCCGCGCGAACGCCAGGTCCTCCGGGTACCGCTCGACGATCCGCAGGGCGGTGTCGATCTGCTGCAGCGTCGTGCGCACCGGGTCGGGGTCGTCCGACGGCACGAACACCGACCAGAACTGCCCGACGACCCCGCCGGCGCGGAGCTTCGGCAGATCCGTGTGGAGCGTGCCCTCCTCGGTGTCGATGCCCTCGACACCGGAGTCGTGCGAATCGCGGCGTTCCCACGGCAGGTCGTTGTGGCCGTCGATGACCGGGAAGGCGAGGGAGTCGAACGTCATGCCGCCGACGCTACCGTGCCGCCTCGCCGTGGCTAGGCTCGCGGTGTGCACCCCGTGACGCTCCGGACCGACCGGCTCGTGCTCTCCGGCGACTGGCCGACGTCGTGACGATCGCCTTCCGGGTGGTCACCGAGATCGCGGCACCGCCGGAGCGCGTCTTCGCACTGTCGCTCGACGTCGGGGCGCACGAACGCTCGATGGCCGGCTCCGGCGAGCGGGCGGTGGCCGGGACGACGTCCGGCACGATCGGCCTGGGCGAGACCGTCACGTGGCGCGCGCGGCACTTCGGGGTCGTGTGGCGGATGACGAGCAGGATCACCGAGTCGGAGGCTCCCGGCCGCTTCGTCGACGAACAGGTGCGTGGGCCGTTCGCGCGGTTCCGGCACGAGCACCGGTTCGAGCCGTCGGCCCGCGGCACGCGGATGGTCGACGACATCGTCTTCCGCGCGCCCCTCGGGCCGCTCGGGTGGGCGGCAGAGCGGATCGCGCTGGCACGGTACGTGCCGCAGCTGATCGCAGGGCGGAACGCAGCGTTGCGCGAGGAACTCGAGCGCGACGCTGACGGTCAACGCGCCGCGAGCTCCCCGAGCGCGTCGTAGGCCGCGGCGACGGCGTCCACACGCGCTCTGCCGGCCGGACCGGAGGCCTCGTAGACGTCGTTGGCGATCGCGGCCACGACGGCGAACAGCGCCGCCATCGAGTCGAACGCCGACGGTGAGTCGACCGGGCACAGCACCGCGGTCGCCGCCGGTGCCGCGATCACGGCGGCGGTCGGGTCCCCGAGCACGACCACGTCGGCGCCGGTCGCGACGCAGTGCCGCACGAGGCGCTCGGCTCCGGCCGCGTGCCGCCGGACCGTGACGAGCACGACGAGGTCACGGCGGTCGAGGTCCGCGACCTCCTCACCGAGTCGCTGTCCCGGGGCGGGGCCGATGCGGACGTCCGGACGCACCTGCGCCAGCTGTGACCGGAGCTGCATCGCGACGGGGTGCGCGCCGCGCTCCCCGAAGACGAGCACCCGCCGCGCGCGGACGATCCGGCGGGCGAGCCGGACGCGGTCGGCCCGGGCGAGCGAGGCGAACGCGGCGTCGAGGTTCCGGGCCTCGACGGCGCGCTGGTCGACGTGCGCGGCGTCCTCCGCGGCCCACGGCAACCCGCTGCCCCGGGCGGACATGAGCTCCTGCCGGACCTCCGCGGCGTCCTGGAAGCCGAGGGAGCGCACGAGCCGCGAGACCGTCGCCTTCGACGTGCCCGACTCGGCTGCGAGCTCGGCGGACGTCCCGACCAGCAGCAGTTCCGGGTCGTGGCGGACCATGGCGGCGACACGACGCTCCGCGGGCGACAGCCGGTCCCAGACCGCGTCGACGCGAGCGCGGACGTCGGGTGCGGCGCTCACGCGGTCGCCGCCCGGTCGTCGGCGATGCGCTCGACCGCGACGGCCAGTGCGTCGAGGCCGAGTGCGACGTCGTCCTCGGAGACGAACTCGTCGGGGTGGTGACTGATGCCGTCCGGGTTGCGCAGGAAGAGCATCGCGACGTCGGTGACGATCCCGAGCGACATCGCGTCGTGACCGGCGCGCGAGAACAACTCGGCCGGTGCGGTCTCCCCCGTCGAGGCGATGCCGGCACGCACCGCGTCCATCAGCGCGGGCGCGCAGAACACCGCGGGGGCGCGGTGCACCTCGGTCGGTGCCACCGTCACGCCGCGGCGGGCGCCGATCTCGTCGAACGCCGCCGTGATCGTCTCCCACACCCGGTCGCGCCCCTCGTCGAACTCGCCCCGCAGGTCGACGCTGAAGCGGGCGAGACCCGGAACCACGTTGACCGCACCGGGCTCGACGGACATCGTGCCGACCGTGCCGACGTGCTGCTCCGCACGGCAGATCCGCTCGACGGCGAGTGCCGCCTCGGCCGCGGCGAGCAGCGCGTCGTGCCGGCGCTCGTAGGGGGTGCCGCCGGCGTGCCGGGCCTCGCCGACCGCCTCGACCGCGAAGCGCCTGGCGCTCGCGATGCTCGTGACGACGCCGAGCGCCTGCCCGGCCTGCTCGAGGTACGGCCCCTGTTCGATGTGCGCCTCGAGGTAGCCCACGAGCCGTTCCGGGGCCAGGGCCGCCTCGCGGACGCGATCCGGGTCGAGCCCGAAGTCGGTGAAGGCCTGCCGGAGCGTGACGCCGTCACCGTCCTCCAGGTCCCACCAGGCGTCGTCCCACACGCCGGCCACCGCCGACGAGCCGAGCAGGGCCTTGCCGAAGCGCGTGCCCTCCTCGTCGGAGAACGCGATGACCTGCAGTGCGAAGGGCAGCGGCCCGGACGCGGTGAGCCGGGCGACGGTGCGGATCGCCATGAGGACGCCGACGACACCGTCGTACCGGCCCGCGTCCACCACGGTGTCGAGGTGCGAGCCGAGGAGCAGCACGGGCGCGTCCGGCGTGGCGCCGGCGGCGACGCCGTGCAGGTTCCCCGCGGCGTCCTGCCAGGTGCGGAGCCCGGCGTCGCGCATCCACTCGGCCACCATCGCGTTCACGCGGGCGTGCTCCGGCGACAGGTACACGCGGGTGGTGCGACCGTCGTCCTGCGACACCGCGGCGAGCGCGTCGCACCAGCGCACGATCGTCGCGGCGTCGGCGATCGCCCGCGGGCTCGCGACGAGCGGTGCGGTCGCAGCGGCCGCCGGGGTCACGCGGACACCCCGGCCGCGACCGGCAGGCCCTGCCCGGCGTGCACGTCGAGCGCGGCGTCGACACCGGCACCCTGCGGGACGGCGTGGCCCGCACGGCGCAGGCAGTGCTCGAGCGCGGCGAGCGTCCGGACGACGGTGTCCTTCCGTGCGTTGTAGCCCATCGTCCCGATCCGCCAGACACGACCGTGCAGCGGGCCGAACGACGTGCCGATCTCGATGCCGTGGTCCTCGAGCATCGCGCTCCGGACCTCGTCGCCCACCACGTCGTCCGGGATCTCCACGGCGACGACGTTGTGCATCTTGTGCGCGACGTCGCCGAACACGCGGAGACCGAGCGCCTCGACCCCGGCGAGCATCGCCCGGCCGGCGGTGGCGTGCCGTTCGACGACGGCCTCGCGCCCCTCCTCGAGCAGGATGCGGGCGCACTCGTCCGCGGCGTAGAGCATCGACGCGGCCTCGGTGTGGTGGTTGAGCCGACGCGGGCCCCAGTAGTCGAGGATCATCGCGAGGTCGAGGTAGTTCGAGCGGATCGGATCGTCGGACACGACGTCGTCGGCCTCGCGGATGCCGGCCTCGATGCTCCGGCGGCCGTCGAGCACCGCCACCGCCCGCGGCGACAGGGTGATCGGGGCGCTGCCCGACGGGCCGCCGAGGCACTTCTGCAACCCGGCGCTCGCCACGTCGATGCCCCACGCGTCGACCTCGAGCGGGTTGCCGCCGATGCTCGCCGTCGCATCGGTGTAGAGCAGTACGCCGTGTCGCTCGCACACCGCGCCGAGCTCGTCGAGCGGCTGGTTCATCGTCGTCGAGGTGTCGCCCTGCACGATCGCGAGCACCTTCGGACGGACGCGGCGGACCGCGTCCTCGATCACCGACGGCGGGAACACCTGGCCCCACTCGGTCTCGATGGTGTGCACCTCGGCACCGGCGCGGGTGGCGATCTCGGCGAGCAGGTGCCCGAACCGGCCGAACACCGGGACGAGGACCCGGTCGCCGGGCGCCAGGAGCGAGACCAGCGCCGCTTCGATGCCCGCACGCGAGGTGCCGTCGACGAGCACCGTGGCGTCGTTGTGTGTGCCGAAGACCTGGCGGTAGCGCTCCTGGGTCGCGGTCATCGTCGCGGTCATCCACGGGTCGTACTGCCCGACGAGCGGCGTCGAGAGCGCCCGGAGCACGCGGGGGTCGGCGTCGATCGGGCCCGGACCCATGAGGAGTCGGGCGGGCGGGTTCACTGGCTGCGTCATGGTGCCTCCGTTCCGTTCAGGACCATACCGGAACGTTCGTTTCGTGCGTGTTGCGGGTCGGGCGTCCGGGACAGGAGTGCGCCCTCGGTCGCGGCCACCCCGGTGACGGCCGTCGCGACGAGCCGCCCCCGGAGCCAGGTCTCCTCGACCCGGCCGACGGTGCGCAGGCCGGCGAAGGCGGACACCGGGTTGCGGTGCGCCAGTGCGGCGACCTCGACGACGTCCTCGACCGACGGGTCGAACACGGCGAGGTGTGCGACCGCACCGGGGACGATCCGTCCGCGGTCGGCGAGCCCGACGAGCGACGCCGGTCCGGTGGTGAACCAGGGCAGCACGACCTCGAGCGGGATCCCCCGACGCACCGCCTCGGTCCAGACGGCGCGGAAGCCCACCTGGAGCCCGGCGATGCCTCCCCACGCCAGCCCCCAGTCGTCGGTCTTCAGGTCGGCCGTCGACGGCGAGTGGTCCGAGACGACGCAGTCGATCGTGCCGTCGAGCAGCCCGGCCCAGAGGGCGTCGCGGTTGGCGTCGTCGCGGATCGGCGGACAGCACTTGTACTCCGTCGCACCGTCGGGGATCGACCCGGCCTCGAACGCCAGGTAGTGCGGGCACGTCTCGACGGTCACCCGGACCCCGTCGGCCTTCGCCGCACGGAGGAGCGGCAGCGCGCCGGCGTCGGAGAGGTGCAGGACGTGCACCCGGGCGCCCGTCTCGCGCGCTCCCTCGACGACCCGCGCGATCGCGGACTGCTCGGCGCTGCCGGGGCGGGTGGCGAGGAAGTCGGCGTAGCGGCCGCCGAGCGCCTGGTGCGGCACGAGGTGGTCGGGGTCCTCGGCGTGCACGATGAGCAGCGCGTCGAGGTCGGCGACCTCCGCGATCGCGGCGCGCAGCTGCGCGGGCTCGAGGTGCGGGAACTCGTCGACACCGCTCGGCGCCGTGAAGCACTTGAAGCCGAACACCCCGGCGTCGTGCAGCGCGTCGAGGGTTCCGGTGTTCGCGGGGACCGCACCGCCCCAGAACCCGACGTCGACCGCGACCCGCCCCGCTGCGCTCGCCCGCTTCACCGCGAGGGCGTCGACGTCGACGGTCGCCGGGATCGAGTTCAGCGGCATGTCGACGATCGTCGTCACACCGCCGAGCGCCGCGGCACGGGTGGCAGAGGCGAAGCCCTCCCACTCGGTGCGGCCGGGTTCGTTGACGTGCACGTGGGTGTCGACGAGCCCGGGCAGGAGCACGTGCTCGTCCGGCACCGTCCGGTCCACGGTCGCCGCGACCTCGGCGTCGAACGGCAGGACCGCGTCGACCGCGCCGTCACGGACGACCACCGCGGCCGGCCGGAGGACGCCGTCGACCCACGTCTGCCGGGCGCGGAGCACCAGGTCGGCGGGGGCGGCGGCGGTCATGCCGAGACCCCCGTGAGCAGGGCAGGGCTGGATGCCCCGTCGACCGCCTGCAGCGTGAACCCCGACAGCAACCCCGTCACCGGCTTCGGCGGCGGTGGGGCGTACTCGCCGGACTTGCCGGTCCGCAGCCCGAGCCGCACGAGCGACTCCGCGAGCACCGTCGCGGCAGCCACGCCGTCGACCACCGGGGCGCCGATCTCCCGCGAGACCTCGGCGCAGAACTCCGCCATCCCCGCGCACCCGAGCACCACCGCGTCGGAACCGCCCTCGATCACGGCCCGGCACTCCGCGACGACGAGCGCCCGCGCGCCGGACGTCGGGTCGTCGAGCTGCAGCACCGGTACCTCGCACGCTCGGATCTCCGTCACCAGGGACGCGAACCCGTAGCGCTCCGCCAGCTCCCACGCACGTCCGGTCGTGCGGGCCAGCGTCGTGACCACGCCGAACCGGCGCCCGAGCAGCGCGGCGGCGTGGTAGCCGGCCTCGGCGATCCCGATCACCGGACCGGCGGCGAGCTCGCGTGCCGCGTCGAGCCCCGGGTCCCCGAAGCACGCGACGACGTACGCGTCGACCCCCTCCTGCTCGCCGAGCGCGACCTGCTCCAGGAGCCCGGGGACCGCGAGGGCCTCCTCGTAGTGGCTCTCGATCGAGGCCGGGCCGGTGCTCGGCGTGACCGCCTCGACGACGGTGCCGGGGCCGGCGACGGCGGCGGCCGCGCGGCCGATGGCGGCCGTCATCGAGGCCGTGGTGTTGGGGTTGACGACGCGGATGCGCATGCGGGTCCTTCCGTGTGGGAACGAGCGGAGACGGGCCGAGGGCGGACCGGTGGAGCCGAGGAGGTGGCGGACGCGACGCTCCGGCCGGGAGGCGGGTCGCGCCTCCCGGCCGGGTCGCTCGCCGGTCAGTCGCGACCGGCGGCTGCGCCGTCGTCGACCGTCGGGTCGTCCGCTGCCAACACCGGCATCCGCGGCGACCGACGCTCGAGCGCCCAGAAGACGACCAGTCCGAGGCCGCAGCCGACGAACCAGCTGTAGTTGCTCAGCCACGGCAGGACGCCCGTCGCGGGCGGCAGGACGGCGCTCGCGACCGACACCGCACCGGCGATCAGCAGGGTCCACATCGCGTTCGGGTTCCAGCCCGCGCGGTACCAGTAGCGGGCGGCGGGGTCCGTCGTGTACATGTCGTCGACCGCGACCCGCTGCTTCGCGACCAGGTAGTACCCGGCGATGAGGATGCCGAAGAGCGGACCGATCAGGGCGCCGAGGATCCCGAGCGTGTAGAGGATGGCCTGGTCGTTGCCGTACCAGTTCCACGGCGTCAGCAGCACCGAGCCGACGGCGGCGATCATGCCACCCGTCCGCCAACTGATCTTCCGCGGCGCGACGTTCGAGAAGTCGAACGCGGGGCTGATGAAGTTCGCGACGATGTTGATGCCGACCGTCGCCGTGACGAAGGTGAGGCCGCCGAGCAGGATCGCGAAGGGCGCGTCGATCGCCTGCACCGTCTCGATCGGATCGGTGATGAGCTTCCCGAACACCGGGACGGTCGCGCTGGCGCAGAGCACGGTGAGCACCGAGAAGAACAGGAAGTTGACCGGCAGACCCCAGAAGTTGCCGCGCTTGACCGCCCGGAACGAGCGTCCGTAGCGTGAGAAGTCCCCGAAGTTGAGCATCGGGCCGGAGAAGTAGCTGACGACGATCGCGACCGCGGAGAGCATGACCGGGATCGATGCGCCGAACGACATCGGCTCCCCCGTGTGCAGGGTCAGCGAGATGTTGCCGATGCCCGCCCTGGCGACCAGGTACACGGCGAGGGCGATCATCACGACGTAGACGGCGGGGCCGGCCCAGTCGATGAACCGGCGGATGGCCTCCATGCCCATCGAGAAGAGTGCTGCCTGCGCGACCCAGAGGATGCCGTACGAGATCCAGCCGAGCGCGGACAGTCCGAGGAAGGAGTGGTCGAGCAGCCCGGCCGAGCCGGGGATGAACTTGAGGAACACGATGTTGAGCGACTGCGCGGCGAGGAAGGTCTGCACGCCGTACCAGGCCGTCGCGATGAGGCCACGGATGACCGCGGGCACGTTCGCGCCGATCACGCCGAAGACCGCCCGGTTGATGACCGGGTACGGGACGCCGGTGCGCTGGGACGGCTTCGCGACGAGGTTCGCGAAGACCTGCACGATGAGGATGCCGACGACGAGCGCGACGAGCACCTGCCAGCTCGCGATGCCCAGGGCGAAGAGCGACCCGGCGGTGACGTACCCACCGACCGAGTGCACGTCCGACATCCAGAACGCGAAGATGTTGTAGCTCGACCAGCGCTGGTCGCGCAGCGGGGCGAGGTCCTCGTTGGTGAGCGCCGGGTCGTACCCGGGCTTGACGACGCCTGGGCCGGCAGCAGCCGACGACGTCGTGCGGGGGGCGTGGGGCGCGGCGACCGGGGTCGCGATCTCTGTGGCCAAGGCGTCCTCCGTGGGAGTGGGCGGCGGGGGTCCCCGCTCGTGGACGACGCTATGGAGGCTCTTCGCGCCGCCCGTTTCCCGTGTGTAACGGTCGTGTGACACGGCGGCCGGTCTGGAACGGGCGTTCCGACGGCCGATGCTGTGCACCGGTTCAGCCGGTGCGGGATGCCGCAGGGTTTGGCGCAGCTTCCGCGGCCGGCCGGACGCGACCGACCAGCCGCCGTGATCATCGATGCATGAACAGGGGCATCCGGATCGACCACGTCGGCGTCACCGTGCCGGACATCGACGCGGCGACGGCGTTCTTCGTGACCGCCTTCGACGCCGTGGTGCTGTACGACGTGCGCCGGACCACCGACGAGCCGAACGGCACGCCGGAGGCGCACCGTTACCTCGGCATCCCGTCCTCGATGGCGCAGGGCGCGATCCGCATGATCGCGTTGCCCGAGGGGCCGGGACTGGAGCTCTTCGAGTACCGCGGGCCGGACCAGCGCGGCGCCGCGCACCCGTCGGACCTGGGGTGGCAGCACCTGGCGCTGTACGTCGACGACCTCGACGCTGCCCTCGCCCGAGCGGAGGTCGCCGGAGCCGTCCGCAACTCCGACCCGCGCGCGCTGCGCGGTGAGGAGGCCGGCGAGGGCAACCGCTTCGTCTACACCCGTACGCCCTGGGGGTCGACGCTCGAGCTCGTCACCTACCCGACCCCGCAGCCCTACCTGCTGCACGCACCGCGGGCGAAGTGGGCGCCCTGGCCGGACGTGGACCAGCTCCGGCAGCTGGACCCGGCCTGACGGTCTCCCCCGCTGCCGGCCGGGAGGCGCGACTCGCGTCCACCTCGCCGCCCACCAGGAGCGTGCTCGGCAGCGAGGGACGGCGGAGTCGTCCTGACACGCCGGCATGGTCCTTGCCGGCCGGTACGTCGACGACGACGCGACCCGCAGTCCTGGCGTCGTGCGGAACGAGGCCGCGATGATCGACCATGCGCGGCGGCTCGCGGACCGCATCGACACGGTGCTCGCAACCGGGGCGGCGCCGTTGGTCGTCGGCGGAGACTGCAGCGTGCTCCTCGGAGCCGGCCTCGCGATGAAGCGCGAGGTGGCGCCGGACTGGTGCACGTGGACGGGCACACCGACTTCCGGCACCCCGGGAACAGCGACGACTGCGCGAGCGTGGCTGGGGAAGACCTGGCGGCCGCGGTCGGGCTCCACTGGCCCGACGTGTCGGACATCGACGGTGCCGGCCCGTACTTCGACCCTGCACGGACTGCTCACATGGGTTGTCGTGACGACGATGCCGAGCTCGCGGAGGTCCGCGCCGTGGTCGGTACGGTCCTCCCTACCTCGGAGTGGCGAGCCCGCGGGACTGCCGCAGTCGTTGATGCCCTGCAGACGACGGCGGATGCTGCCGGCTACTGGTTGCAGGTCGACGTCGATGTCCTCGACCCGACGGTGATGCCAGCCGTCGACAGTCCCGACCCGGGCGGCAGCACGGCCGAGGAGCTGATCGAGCTGCTCCGCGGGCTCGCACCTCGCGCTGTCGGCGCATCGGTGACGGTCTACGACCCGGACCTCGACCCGGACGGCACGCACGCCCACTTGCTCGCGGACGTCCTCACGGCCGGCCTCGGCGACCTCGGATGCGCGCTGCAGTAGCAGCGTCCGGTAGCGGATGGGCCATCGAACGGTTCGCAGTCCGCTGACGTCGTGCTCACTGTGTCCGTGTGAGCGTTCCGCGGCGCGTCCGGTTCTGGCATCGTCGAGCCGTGCGCCCGTCGACGATCCTCCTCGCCGCCATCACGGTCGTCTTCGGTGTCGCGACGATCGTCCTCGCGGTCCTGATCGGCACCGACGGGGGACGGGCCCTGTCTACCGAGCTCCGTCTCGGCATCCTCATCACGTTCGGGTTCGGCGTCGCCTGCCTCACCACCGAGGCCAACCACCGCCGGCGGGCGCGCCTTCAGCAGAAGGCCGAGGCCCATCCAGGCACCGCGTTCGTCACCGCGCATGCGACGGAATCGACGGCGGCCGACCTCGCGGCCTGGAGCCCGAGGCTGCGCGTCTGGTTTCCGTGCGACCTCGGGTTCGACCGGACGGGGATCACGAGCTGGTCGACACGCAACGACGGGCAGGGGACACCGATCGCCCTCCGTTCGGAGGTGCTCGGCTTCGACGTGTTCAGCGAGCCCACGCCCCGCGGCGTCGCCTATCGATGGGGAATCGTGGTCCACCTCGCGCCCAGAACGTCGGGACCCGGAGCGGTCCACCTGTGGGTGGCCGACGACCAGCCGGCACAGGACGAGTACGCGATGCGCCGGACGATCCGTCGGATCGAGTCTGCGCTCGGCACCCGCTGACCAGGCCGCGCCGTACCAACGCCCCCGAGCCATGGGGTCTGCCGGAGACGCGGTCGGCCCGTCCGAGAGTGGATGGGCTTTCAGTCATCGTGCTTCCATCCGCAGGCGCACGGAGTCTGCGACACGGGCAGGATCGCGGCACTGCACCACGTACTCGTGCTCGTCACGGGTGCGGAGGACCACGGCCGGCCGGTCCCCGAGGATCAATCCGGTCGCGTTGCCCTTCCACCGCAGTCCGACGCCGCCGAACCGGTACCAGGTCTGGTCAGCGATCTCGACGGTCTCCAGTTCGCCGTAGTCGAGTCGTCGCCGCCAGACCGGCACGAAGCGCAACTCGATGTGGTCGTCCACTTCCACCTGGACCGACGCCGTCACCAGGAGGAGTCCCACGGCGAGCACCAGGACGGACGGCAGCATCGTGAGCGTGGCGGGAGCGACACCGATCTCCCTGGTCAGGACGACCGTGAGGACGATCATTCCACCGAAGCTCAACAGGAGGAACGTGCCGAGCGCCTTCATCCATGCAGGGCCGTTCAATCGGTCTGTCATGCGACGACCTCCTTCGCTCGTTGGGCGGGCTGTGCAGGTGGACGCTCCGTCGGCGACCAACCGACAGGAACGACGAGGATCCCCTACCGGGCTTCCAGGTGAGCGGCGCCGTCTCCTGCGTCCAGTGAGGCGAGGTGGTCGGCGTTGCCGCGCAAGGCCGGTTTGTACCGGTCGAGCTCCGAGGCGTGCACGTGCTCCGCGAGCAGCACCAGAAGGCTCGCGATTGCGGTGTTCGGCCGGCCATCGGCGTGGAACGTCAAGGCCTCGAACGCTCCGAGGGCGACGGACTCAGGGAACTCGGCCCGCGCCCGTGCGAAGGCCCGGAGTGATTCGTCGATCCGGCCGAGGTTCCGGAGGGTGCTGCCGTACTGGAGGTAGCAGCGGCGTCGTACGTCTCCGGCGAATCCTCTTTCTATCGCTCGCTCGTAGAAGCCGAGCGCCGTCGCCTCGTCTCCCGCCGTGTCGTACGCACCACCGAGCTCGTAGAGGACCCGAGGGTTCTCCGGGTGCTCGTTGTAGATGGGGAGCAGCGCGTCGATGGTCGGTCGCATGTCCTCCCGGTTCCGGGCGGCGAAGATCGCGTCAAGCTGCGCCTCGATGACGTCAGACATGGTCAGCAGCTCCCCGTTCGAGCAGTCGAGCGACCGCGACGACACAGTACCGGTCGTCTCGATGGCCGGTCCCCACTGCGAAGGCCCACCGGCCGGGTCTCCCTCGGACTGGAAGGTGACGAGCGCCGATGATGGTCACCTGGTCGGCAGTGTCCGATTGCTCGGCGCAGGCACGCCTGGCGCCACCAACTACCGGTACAAGACAGCCGGCGCGCTCCTCGGGTCACTTCGCGGAGCTTCTGAACGCGTCTGACAGCCGGGCCGCTACGAGACGTTTCAAGATCGAGGTCAGTCCCCTCGGTGGCGGGTCGGGGCGGTCGGTCGCACATGGGTGATCCGGAGTGGACGCGATCCCGGTGGTCCGGTCAGAGGGCGTGGGTCCCGAGGAGCGCGCCGGCGACGTACGTCGCCGCGAGTGCGAGCGCGCCACCGACGACCACGCGCAGCGCCGCTCGGCCCCGACGGGCACCACCGAGCACCGCGCCTGTGGTCCCCGTCAGGGCGAGCGCCACGAGCGACGCGGTCACGGTGACCGGTACGCGGGCAGGCTCCGGAGCGAGCAGCATCGCGAGGAACGGCAGGAGCGCCCCGACCGTGAAGGTCGCCGCGGACACCCACGCGGCACGCCAGGGGCTGACGATCTCGTCCTCGGCGTCCTGCAGGGATGCCTCGGCCCGGCGACGGCGGACCTCGGGACGCGTGAGCTCGCGCGCGACGGCGTCCGCCACCGACTCCTCCACTCCGAGCGACCGGTAGTGCGCGGCGAGCGCGGGAGCATCCTCGGCGTCGGCCTCGAGCTGCGCCTGCTGCGCCGCCTGGCCCGTCCGCTGGGCGTCCCGCGCGCCGCTCACCGAGATGTACTCGCCGAGGGCCATCGAGACGGCACCGCCCACCAGGGCCGCGGTGCCCGCCGCGACGACCGGTCCGGTGCCCGCGCCGGCTCCGGCGACACCGACGAGGACGGCAGCGACGGACACGATGCCGTCGTTCGCACCGAGCAGTCCGGCGCGGAGCCAGTTGAGCCGGGCGGCGCTGGTGGCGTCGTGCTCGGAGGCGGGGAGGGAGAGGTCCGATGCGGTCGACATGGCGGCAATCGAACCACGCCCGCGCGCATCGTGCCAGCAAGGTGAGGCAGGCCTGACCTGGGGTTTGCCGGTGAGGTGAGCCTCACCTCACCCGGTTGCGGCCGCCCGCCAGACCCTGGTCGGCCGACCGCTCAGCGCGTGCGGGAAGGGGTCTCCGACCGGGCGGAACCCGGCTCCCGCGTACAGTGCGAGCGCCGGGGCGTTGTCGTCGAGGGCGTGCAGCTCGCAGTGTGCGTACCCGGCCTCGGCAGCGGCGGACACCGCCGCCGCGAGGAGTCGGCGCCCGAGCCCGTGTCCCTGCGCCCCGGGGGCCACGGCGAGCAGGCTGAGGTACGCCGCGTCGCTCGGTGCCCCGCCGGTGCCGGGGGCCGTGACGAGCGCGAAGCCGACCGGAGCGCCGTCGTCGTCGTCGGCGACCACCAGCGCCACCCGTTCGGCGGCGAACTTCGCCTGGGCGCGCTCGCGGACCGCGGCCGAGGCGGGCGTGCCGTCACGGTCGGCGACGGCCGCCACCCACAGGTCGACGCACGCCACCGCGGTCGACTCGGCGTCCGCGGTGCGCACGACGAAGGACGACCCGATCACCCGACCACCCTACGTCGCACGCCCCGACGCGTCGGTCAGACGGTCGCCCGCGTGCCGATCCGGTACCGGGCGCCACGGTGCTCGTCCGGCAGCCGGTCGCCGCGGCCGTGCAGCTTGTGGCGGAGCGACCCCTCGACGTACTCCTCCGGGTACGCCCCGCGTGCGCGGAGCTCGGGGACGACGAACTCGATGACGTCCTCCCACGTGCCCGGCGTCACCGCGTAGGCGAGGTTGAAACCGTCGACGTCGGTCTGCTCCTGGATGTCGATGAGCTGCTGGGCGATGGTCGCGCCCGACCCGACCGCAACCGGTCCGAGGCCCCCGATCGCCGTGTGCTCGGCGATGTCCCGGACCGTCCAGTTCGACCCGTCCTCACCCGTCGCCGCGGACAGGTTCGCCGCCGCCGACTGGATCGCGTTCGACTCGATGTTCCCGAGCGGCTCGTCGAGGTCGTACTGCGACAGGTCGACGCCCATCCAGCCGGAGTTGAGCACGAGCGCGCCCTCGGCCGACGCGTACGACAGGTAGTCGCGGTACTTGGCCTGCGCTGCCTCGTCGGTGGCGTCGGTGATGACGGTGAGCAGCGTGTAGACGCGGGCGGCGTACCGGTCGCGACCAGCGGCCTCCAGGGCGTCACGGATCTTCCCGACGGTCGCCGCGAGCTGCGGGACCGTCGGGGCGCCGACGAACACGGCCTCGGCGTTCTCCGCGGCGAAGCGGATGCCGCGCGGCGAGGCGCCCGCCTGGTAGACGACGGGGCTCCGCTGCACCGAGGGCTCGGACAGGTGGATGCCGGGCACGTCGAAGTGCATGCCGTGGTGCTCGATCGGGTGCACCTTGGCCGGGTCGGTGAACACGCCGGTCTCGCGGTCCTCGACGACGGCGTCGTCCTCCCAGGAGCCCTCCCACAGCTTGTAGAGCACCTCGAGGTACTCGTCCGCCACGTCGTAGCGGTCGTCGTGCGAGAGCTGGTCGGTCTGTCCCATGTTGCGCGCGGCGCTCGGCAGGTACCCCGTGACGACGTTCCAGCCGATGCGGCCCTTCGTCAGGTGGTCGAGCGTCGAGATGCGGCGGGCGAACGGGTACGGGTGCTCGTAGGCGGTGCCCGCGGTGATGCCGAAGCCGAGGTGCTCGGTCACCGCCGCCATCGCGGAGACGAGCAGGATCGGGTCGTTCACCGGCACCTGCGACCCCGTGCGGAGCGCCGCCTCGTTCGTCCCGCCGTAGACGTCGTACGTCCCGAGGACGTCGGCGATGAAGATGCCGTCGAAGCGCCCGCGCTCGAGCAGTTGCGCCAGGTCCGTCCAGTACGACAGGTCGTTGTAGTGCCGCGAGCGGTCGCGGGGGTGCCGCCACAGCCCGGAGGACTGGTGCGCGACGCAGTTCATGTCGAACGCGTTGAAGCGGATCTGTCGGGGCTCGCCGTGCTGCTGGGTCACGCGCCGAAGCTACGTCCGCGAGCCGGGCTCGTCACGCACGGTGACGCCGTGTGACGCGCGGGCGGGCCGTGGCAGCATGGCGGCGTGCCCATCGTCGAGTCCCGCTGCGTCGTTCCCGTCCCCGTCGAGGTGGCCTTCGCGGTGTCCCAGGTGCAGGGACCGGTCCGGAAGCGTTGGGACCCGTTCATCCGTCGACAGCACCTCATCGGCGCCGACGCGCCGGCGAAGGGCGTCCGGACCTCTACCGTGCAGCGCACGGGCCTGCGGATGGAGAGCGAGTACGTCTCGTACAACCCGCCGTCGAACGTCGGCATGAAGATGACGAAGGGCTCGTGGTTCTTCGAGAAGATGGGCGGCGGGTGGCGCTTCACGCCGGTCGAGGACGACCCCGGCCGGACACTCGCCGTCTGGCGCTACAACTTCACCTGTCGCCCCGCGTGGCTGGCCCCGCTCGCCGAGCGGATCGGCGTGTTCGTCCTGCAACGGGACATCGATCGTCGCATCGCAGGGTTCGCCCGCGGGTGCAGCGACCCGGTCGTGCTCGCGCACGTCGGCGCCGCCCCCACCGACTGACCCGAGGGTCGCCCTGGTGCGTCAGGCCGCTGTCGCCTCACGCGCCGCGGCCTCGGCGGCGACCCACGCGAGCATCCCGCACTTCACCCGCATCACGAACTTGGAGACGCCGTGGAAGGCGACGAGGTCCTCGAGGACGTCATCGTCGGGTTCCCCGGCCCCGCGCGACCGCATCATCGTCCGGAACGCTTCGGTGAGCTCGAGCAGCTCGGGGACGGTCCGGCCGACGGCCATGTCGGTGAGCACCGACGCGGACGCCATCGAGATCGAGCAGCCGTCGCCCTGCCACCCGATCGCGGCGATGCGGTCCGTGCCGGGCTCGAGGCGGAGGCTGACGGTGATCTCGTCGCCGCAGGTCGGGTTCCGCTCGAAGTGCGACGCATCGGCGTCGTCGAGCACGACGTCACCGTGCCGGGCCTTCGCGTGGTCGAGGATGACCTGCTGGTACAGCGAGTCGAGCCCGGTCACGAGGCCGCTCCGAAGTAGCCGCGGACCTCGCCGACGGCCGCGAGGAAGCGGTCGACGTCCTCCTCGGTCGTGTAGACGTACGTGCTCGCGCGGCTCGTCGCGACGAGCCCGAGCCGACGGTGCAACGGTTGTGCGCAGTGGTGCCCGGACCGGACGGCGATGCCCTGGGCGTCGAGGTACTGCGAGACGTCGTGAGCGTGCACCCCGTCGACGTCGAACGCGACGAGCCCGGAGCGCGGCACCCCGGCGGGCGGACCGACGACCCGGATCCCCGGCACCGCGGCGAGGCCGTCGAGCATCCGACGGGCGAGGTGCTCCTCGTGCGCGCGGACGCGCTCCATGCCGATGCGCTGCAGGTAGCGGACCGCCTCGGCGAGCGCGACGGCCTGGGACACCGGCTGCGTTCCGGCCTCGAACCGTTCGGGCGCGGGCATGTACTCCGACCCCTCCATCGTCACGGTCGTGATCATCGACCCACCGGTGCGGAAGGGCGGCAGGGCGTCGAGGAGCTCGGCGCGGCCCCACAGGACGCCGATGCCGTTCGGCCCGAGCATCTTGTGCCCCGAGAAGGCGGCGAAGTCGACGCCGAGGCCCTGCACGTCGACGGGTCGGTGCGGGGCGGACTGGCAGGCGTCGAGGACGACGAGTGCCCCGTGCGCCCGGGCAGCGCCGACGACGGCCGTGACGGGGGCGATCATGCCGGTGACGTTCGACACGTGCGCGAACGCGACGACCTTGGTGCGCTCGGTGATGCGGGAGACGGCGTCCTCGGCGGACCACGTGCCGTCGTCGGCGACGGGCACCCACCGCAGCGTCGCACCGGTCAGCGCCGCGAGCTCCTGCCAGGGCACGAGGTTTGCGTGGTGCTCGGCCTCGGTCACGAGGACCTCGTCGCCGGGGCCGATGCGGAAGCGCTCGGCGTCCGGTCCGCCACGTCCGCGACTGGCGTTGGCGATGCCGTACGCGACCAGGTTGAGGGCGTCCGTGGCGTTCGCCGTCCAGACGACCTCGGTCGGAGCGGCCGCGCCGATGAAGCCGGCCACCGTGGCTCGCGCGTCCTCGTACGCGTCGGTGCTGCGCGCCGCGAGGGTGTGCGCGCCACGGTGCACGGCCGCGTTGTCCTGCTCGAGGAACCGACGCTCGGCGTCGAGCACCTGACGCGGTCGTTCGGCGGTCGCGCCCGAGTCGAGGTAGGCCAGCGGCTGCCCGTCGACCTCCTGCTGGAGGATCGGGAAGTCCCGCTTGATCGCGGCGACCTCGGACTCGGTCAGCGGCTGGTTCGGGGCGAGCACGGTCACCACTCAATCGTGGTCCGTGATGCTCCCGGCGTCCAATCGCCCACAGCGGACGGACCCGGCGCGGGAACGCTACTGGTTGCCGATGTGCTTGTCGGCCTGGTCGCGAGCGCCGTCGATCTTGTCGTCGTGCTTGCCGCCGGTGGCCTTCTTCACGGCGTCGGCGACGCCGTCGAGGACCTTGTCGCTGACCCCCTCGGCCTTCTCGCTCTTCAGGGCGTCCTGGACCTTGCCGTCCTGCAGGAGCCGCTGTGCCTTCTTCGCGATGTCGTCGAACCCTGCCATGCTGCCTCCTCGTCGTGGTGCGGGCCGGTCGCCCGCGCACGGCCGATGGTAGGCCGCCGCCGCGCCCGCGTCCGGGGAGAGCGGCGACCGACAGCGGCTCGGACCGACGGCGTTCAGGCCATCTGCGCGCTGCGCCGGCGTGCGAGCAGGTACCCGACCGCGACCGAGCCGGTGATCGCGAGGAGCGACGGGATGAGGATGTCCGTGCCCTCCTGCGTGAACTCGACGACGAGCACGAGGGCGGTGAAGGGCGCCCGCATCGTGGTCGCGAGGAAGGCCGCGGCGCCGACGAACGCGAAGGCGGCGAGGCTCGACCCGTCAGCGGGCCAGAGCAGCACCCAGAGCCCGCCGAGCGCAGCGCCCACCGCCGATCCGATGGCGATCGACGGCGTCAGCGTCCCACCGACCGCGCCGGCACCGATGGTCGCCGAGGTCGTGATCGTGCGGATGACGCCGAGGAGCAGGAGGAAGACGATCGGCGACAGCCCGGCGAACGTCGGCGTCTCGGTCGTGGCGTTCATCGCGACGAGGCCGAGCGCGCGCCCGTTGCCGAGGATCTCCGGGAACGGCACGGCGATCAGGCCGACCATCGCGAACACGACGGGCAGGACGACGAGCAGGTGCCAGCCCTTCGGCGCCATCCCCTGCAGACGGTTGGTCAGCTTCACGAAGCCGACCCCGGCGAACCCGAGCAGCGGACCGACGACGAGCGCCCAGACGAGCAGCGACGGCGACATGTGCATCGCGGGCACGTGGTACAGCACCTCGTCCGGGATCACGAGCCGCGCCGTGAACGCGGCGATCGCGCTCGTCGCGAAGGCCGGCAGCGCGGTCGCGAACGTCAGCTCGCCGAGCAGCACCTCGACGGCGAAGAGGGCCCCGCCGAGCGGCACGTCGTACACCGCGGCCAGGCCGGCGGCCGCTCCGCAGGCGACGAGGATCCGAGCCTCGCGAGCGGTCAACCCGGCGCGGGCGGTGACGAGCTGCGACAGCCAGGCGCCGATCTCCCGCGGCGCGACCTCCTTGCCGATGGACGCGCCGAGCCCGACGGCGAGGATCTGCACGCCGGCGTTCGCGACGGTGGCGAGCGCGGGCATCCGCTTCCCGCCGACCGCGGCCGTCACCGACACGACCGGCTTCGCCCAGCGGCGGAGCGCCCACCAGGCGACGCCGGTGAGGACGCCGGCCGCGGTCAGGGCGAGGAAGCGGCGCATCCCGGACGACGCGTCGGCCGCCTCGAGGTGGCCGCCGAACGGGTACCCGAAGGCGACGAACTGGATGGCCTGCAGGGCGAGCCAGACGAGGATGCCCGCGACGCCGCCGGAGATCCCGACGAGCGCGGTGATGACGGCGAGCTTGAGGGCCCAGACCGGCGTGGTCGTGCGTGTCGCGTTCCCGGTCTGCGGCATGACCGGAAGCCTAGCGGCCCGCGTGCCGGGCCACGGGACGGACGGGAGGCGCGGGTCGGGTCCGGCGCGCCCCTCCCGTCCGTCCGCTGGTCGCGTCGGCTCAGACGGCCGTCACGCGGAACGGCACCACCCAGTCCGCCGGCACGAGCGGCGGCTGCAGGCCGACCTGCTCGAGCGCGCGCCCGCTGAAGACGCGGTCGCCGGACCACCAGGCCGGGGCCTGCACACCGGGGCCGTCGCCGACGACCACCGGGTCGACGCGGTACCGGGTCTCCGGGTCGAGGCCGCGGAGGACCACCCGGCCGACGCCGGACACCTCGGACCGGCCCGTGCTCGCGACGAAGAACGCGGCCGCTCGGCGGTCCTCGGCGACCACGCCGTACACCAGGCGCGTCGGGTCGGCCTCGTCGACCCGGACGAGCCGGCCGCCGTGGAGCAGGGCACGCCACTCCTTGTGCAGCGCGATCCAGGACGCGAGCGCGCGTTCCTCGTCCTCGGTGGCGAGCGCCAGGTCCCACTCGATGCCGAGGTGCCCGATGAGCGCGGTGCCGGCGCGGAACGACACGTCGTGGAACCGCCCGGTGGTGTGGTTCACCCCGCTCGCGACGTGCGCACCGAGGAGCTCGGGCGGCAGGAGCTGCTGCGTCCACCGGTGCATGTGCTGGCGCTCGTACGGGTCGATGTCGTCCGACACCCAGACGCGGTCGGTGTGCTCGATCACCGCGAGGTCGACGCGGGCGCCCCCGGAGGAGCAGGACTCGATCTCGAGCGACGGGAACCGCTCCTTGAGCGTCGCCATGAGGCGGTAGGTCGCCAGGGTCTGCTCGTGCACCGCCGCGCCGCCGCCGGGGTGCCCCGCCTCGACCAGGTCGCGGTTGTGGTCCCACTTGACGTAGTCGATGCCGTACTCGTCGATGATCGCCGTCATCCGCTCGAGCACGTGGGCGTACGCCTCCGGGACCGCGAGGTTGAGCACCTGCTGGTCGCGTGAGCGCACGGGCAGCCGGCCGTCGGCCTGCATGATCCACTCCGGGTGCGCGCGGGCGAGGTCGCTGTCCTCGTTCACCATCTCCGGCTCGAACCACAGGCCGAACTCCATGCCGAGCGCACGCACCCGGTCGACGATCGGGCCGAGGCCGTCGGGCCAGACGTCCTCGTCGACGTACCAGTCGCCGAGGCCGGCGTGGTCGTCGCGGCGGTTCCGGAACCAGCCGTCGTCGAGCACGTACCGCTCGACCCCGAGCCGCGCGGCCCGCTCGGCGAGGTCGGTGAGGCGGGCGAGGTCGTGGTCGAAGTAGACGGCCTCCCAGACGTTGATCGTCACCGGACGCGGGGACGAGGGGTGCTGGGGCCGGCTCCGGAGCCATCGGTGGAAGCGGCCGGCCTGGTCGTCGAGGCCGTCACCCCACGCGCCGTACACCCACGGGCCCTCGTACGTCTCGCCGGGGGCCAGCCGGACCTCGCCGGGCAGCAGGAGCTCGCCGCCCCCGGCCACCTGGCGACCGGTCGCGAGCCGCTCGGCGAAGTGGCGGTGGTTGCCGCTCCACGCCGTGTGCACGCCCCAGACCGCACCGCGGGCGAAGCCGAAGCCGCGCTCCCCCACGCTCAGCACGGTGGCGGCGTCGGAACCGGTCCGTCCCTTGCGGCTGTCGCGCTCGTGGGTGCCGACGACGAGCTCGCAGCGCTGCGGGGTGCGCTCCTTGCCCCAGCGGCCGGCGAAGTCGAGGACCTCGCGGGCGCGGGACGGCACCGGGAACGCGATGGTCAGGTCGTCGACGGTGTAGACCCCGTCGGCCGCGTTGGTCACCGCGGCGCGGGCGCGGACGAGCCCCGAGACGAGCACCTCGACGGTCAGTCGGACAGCGAGGCCGGCGGTGGTGTCCTCGGCGTCGGCGACGACGCGGTCGTCAGCGACCTCGAGCGCCGTGACCGTGAAGGCCGGCGACCAGTCCCGACCGTCACGGTGGCCGGAGAGTCCCGGCCGCCCGGTCCAGCCCCGGTGCGGTTCCGGCAGCAGTGCGAGCCGGACGGGGACGTCGACCTCGTTCGGGGCGACCGGTGCGACGTCGGCGTCGGCGAGCGCGACCAGTTCGGTCTGTCCGAGCGGCCCGAGGGCGGCACCCCAGTGCACCACGGCAGGGAGCGCCCGGTCACGACAGTCGAGGACGAGCGACACGCCCCCGGCGCTGAGGTGGACGAGGTCGTGCGAGGTCGGCGTGGTGGTCGGCATCGTTGCTCCGGTCGGCGTCGTTGACGTCACGAGCCTGGTGGCCGGCGGACGCTCCCGCAACGCGACTCGCGCTGGACGATCAGAACCGGCGCTTCCGCCCGGACGATCAGAACCAGCGCTTCACCTTGAACACGACGAACAGCACCACCGCGAAGAGCACCATCGCGAGGATGGAGAGCGGGTAGCCCCACGTCCACTGCAGCTCGGGCATGTGCGTGAAGTTCATGCCGTAGATCGCGGCGATGAGCGTCGGGGCGAACAGGATCGCCGCCCAGCCGGAGATGCGCTTCGTGTCGTCGTTCTGCTTCTGCGCGGCCAGGGTCGAGTCGACCGTCAGGGCGTTCTGCAGCAGCTGCCGGAAGGTGTCGAGGCGTTCGACCGTCCGGATCACGTGGTCGAGCACGTCGCGGAACCGCCGCTGCAGCTCCACCGGCAGGTGGTACTTCTCGGCACCGCGGTGCAGGTTCTCGATCATGCCGATGAGCGGTCGAGCCGCGCGCTGGAAGTCGACGACCTCGCCGAACAGTTCGTAGATGCGCCTCGACACCCCGGTCACACCGGCGAAGAGCTGGTCCTCGATCTGGTTGATGTCCTCCTCGAGGCCGTCGATCACCGGTGCGTAGCCGTCCACGATCGAGTCCATGAGCGCCCAGAGCTGCGCCTGCGGGCCGGCGGTGACCAGTCCGGGCTTGCCGCTCATGCGGTGCAGCGCTCGCGGGACGGCCTGCCGACCGCGTGGGTCCGCCGCGACGACCGCCAGGAAGAAGTCCCGACCGACGAACGCGTGCACCTCACCGAACTCGACCTCCTCGGCGCCGTCGTGGTAGACCGCGGGCTTGAGCACCGTGAACAGCGTCGAGCCGTAGCGCTCGAGCTTCGGACGCTGGTGCCCCTCGGCGGCGTCCTCGACGGCGAGCTCGTGCAGGCCGAGGGCGACCGCGACGTCCCCGAGCTCCTCGGCGTCCGGTTCGTGCAGGACGATGCACGCGCTGGCGCCCTGCTCCCCCACCATGCGGAAGGTCTCGTCGAGCGAGGGGCACGCCATCGGCGCGATCTGGTCGACGTAGACGGTGTTGAGCTCGACGGTCACGACGCCACCGTACGCATCGCTGGGTCGCTCCGTTCCTCGGCGGCGCCTCCCCGACCTGGGCGCGGGCTGCGTGGCGGACGCGGCGGCGGGCCTACCGTACAGGTCATCAGCATGCTGACGAACGGAGCGGACATGAAGAGGATCTGGAAGCGCATCGCGGTCGCGGTGAGCGCGGTCGCGGCGGTGGTCGGCGCGTTCGTCGGCTCGGGGGCTGCGGGCGGGACGCCCATCCAGGACGCGGCGGGAGGGGCGCTCTCCGCGTCCTCCACAGCGATCGCTCCGGACGGACCGGCGTTCTCCATCTGGAGCGTCGTCTACGTCGGGCTGATCGCGTACGCGGTGCGGCAGTTCTTCCGCACCGCCGACGACGAGCGCCACGAGCGCCTGGTCGTGCCCGCGGTGCTGTCCCTGCTGCTCAACGCGGCGTGGATCCTGTCCGTGCAGTTCGGGTTCCTGTGGGCGAGCGAGCCGATCATCGTCGCGCTGTTGGCCGTCCTCGCACGGGCGTTCGCGGTGCTGCGGCGCACCCGGCCGTCCGGCGCCGTCGAGGCGATCGTCACCGACGGGACGTTCGGGCTGTACCTCGGCTGGGTCTGCGTCGCGACGGCGGCGAACACCGCAGCGGTGCTGACGGCCGCGGGCTTCCGGGGCTTCGGGCTCGGGCAGGACGTCTGGGGCGTGCTCGTCGCCGCGGTCGCCGGCCTGGTCGGGGTGCTCCTGGCGGTGTGGGGCGGCGGACGGCTCGCCCCTGCGGTCGCACTGTCCTGGGGCCTGGCGTGGGTCGCGGCCGGCCGGCTCGACGGCCCGCTCGTCTCGGTGCCGACAGCGGTCGCGGCGGTCATCGCGATCGCGGCCGTCGTGGTCGTCACGCTCGCGGCGCGCACCCGCGCGGGCTGGGCCGGTGGGCGGCGGCCGGTGCCGCGCGCGGCGTGAGTCAGGGGCGTGGGGGCTGCCGCCGTGCGCCGCGGCCCGTCGGTCCCGGCCCGTCGGCACCGGCCCGTCGGCGGCGGCCCGTCGGCGCCGGCCCGTCGGCGCCCGCCGGTCAGTGCGCGGCGGTCGCCAGGCCGTGTGCGGCGGCGACGGCCTCGTTGACGACCCGGCCGGCGTGCACGTTCACGCCCCTCGCGAGCGCCGGGTCGGCGGCGGTCGCCTGCTCCCACCCCTGGTCGGCGATCGCCAGCGCGTACGGCAGCGTCGCGTTCGTCAACGAGATCGTGCTCGTGCGCGGTACCGCTCCCGGCATGTTCGCGACGCAGTAGTAGACCGTGTCGTGCACGCCGAACGTGGGCTCGTCGTGCGTGGTCGGCCGCGAGCCCTCGAAGCAGCCACCCTGGTCGATGGCGATGTCCACGAGCACCGCACCCTGACGCATGTCGGCGACCATCGCGTCGGTGACGAGCTTCGGCGCCGACGCCCCCGGGATGAGCACGGAGCCGATCACGAGGTCGGCATCGCGCAGTGCGTCGGCGATCGCGTGGGTCGAGGACCGCAAGGTGGTGATCCGTCCGTCGAACCGGGCGTCGAGCGCACGGAGGCGCGGCAGGCTGATGTCGAACACCGTGACCTCCGCGCCCAGGCCGAGTGCCATCGTCGCGGCGTGCTCGCCCGCGACACCGCCGCCGATCACGACGACACGGCCCTTCGGGGTACCCGGCACGCCGCCGAGCAGGAGTCCGCGACCCCCGTTCGTCCGCATGAGCTGGTGCGCGCCGACCTGGACCGAGAGCCGACCCGCGATCTCGGACATCGGGGACAGCAGCGGGAGCGAGCGGTCCGGCAGCTGCACCGTCTCGTAGGCGATCGCCGTGGCCCCGGAGGCGACGAGGGCATCGGTGAGCGGACGGTCCGCCGCCAGGTGCAGGTAGGTGAAGAGCACCTGCCCGGGGCGGATCGAGTCGTACTCCGAGACGACGGGTTCCTTGACCTTGAGCACGAGCTCCGCGCGCTCCCAGACCTCGGCCGCCGTGTCGACGACGGTGGCACCGGCAGCCAGGTACTCGTCGTCGGAGAAGGACGACCCTGCACCGGCGCCGGCCTGCACGAGCACCTGGTGTCCGTGCAGGGCGAGCTCGCCGACGCCCGCGGGCGTGGCGGCGACGCGGTACTCGTTGTTCTTGACCTCGGTGGGCACGCCGATCAGCATCACGGACTCCTTCGTGGGCGGTGCAGGTACGGTCCACGATGCGCCGTCGTTCGCTCCGGCCGCACCTCGGCCGAACATCTGCAAAACCGACGCGGATTCTGTGCGATCGTGTTCGGCGGGAGCCGTGCTCCGAGCCGACGCACCGAACCCTCGCTCAGCGTGCGCGCAGCGACTCGCTCGGCAGCTCGCCGAAGCGGGCCCGGTAGGTCGCCGAGAACCGACCGAGGTGGCCGAACCCCCAGGCCCGGGCGATGTCCGCGACGCTCGTCTCGTCGCGGTCGCCGCGGAGCAGGTCGCCGCGGGCACCGTCGAGCCGGACACTGCGGAGCAGGTCGCCAGGGGTCTGGTCGAGGTGCCGGCGGAGCGACTGCTGCAGCCCGCGCGGGCTCAGCCCGGCGGCGGCAGCGATCTCCGGTGTGCCGATCGGGTCACGCGCGTGGGCGTGCACGTACTCCAGCGCCCGTCGGAGCCGGACGTGCTCCGGGCCGTTCCCCGTCACCGATGACTGCCAGCGGTCGCGGTGTGGGAACGCCTCGACCGCGGCGGTGGCGAAGGCGTCGACGATGCTCCGCTGTGTCGCTGCTCCGAGCTCGCGGTCGACGTCGAGCCAGGTCGACGCGTGGGCTCGGACGGCCGACTGCCACGTCCGGATGCCCTCTGCCGTCGGACGACGCATGGCCTCGAACGCGAAGTCGGGGTCGCCGACGACGGACCGCACGTGGTCGCGGTCGAGCTGCACCAGGTTGAGACCGATGTCACGGTGGTGCAGTTCGTACGCGTCGGGCAGCACGACCGGCACGCCCGGCTCGAGGTCGACGGACCGGCCGCCGAACGTGATGGTGCTCGACCCGGAGCGGAGCCAGGCGATGATGACCTGGTCGTCCACGACGCTCTCGGTCCGCAGGTCGACCAGGAACCGCGACGATCGGAGGGACATGAGCTCGTCGCCGACGCCCGCGAAGTCCCAGTGGGTCCGCTGCCGCGTGCGTCGGACGCGTGGTGCACGGAAGTCGTAGTCGCCGGTGAAGAAGGACAGCGCCTGGTCGACGTCGCTCCCGACGATGCGTCGCGAGGAACGGCTGTCGCTGCGGCGTCCGCCGTCACGGAGCGGCGACACCGACGGGACGGAGCGCTCCGACACCGACGAACCGCGGGTCTCGTGGGAAGGCACCATGCACCAGAACCTACGTGGGGCCACCGACAAGGAAGGTCACGACCTGACTCAGGGCTGCAGGATCGCCTGCCCCACGCTCTCGTCGAGGATGAGGTCGGTGACCAGGCCCGCGGCCAGTGCACCCTTGAGCGACGCGGCCTTCGAGCGACCGGCGACGACGCACACCCGTCGTGGCGCGCGCTTGATCGTGTCGAGGTCCGGCGCCCCGGCCCGCGCGTTCACCCCGATGTCCTTCCACGAGCCGTCGGCCCGGTAGAACACCGTCGAGACGTCCCCGACGACCCCGGCCTCGGCCAGTTCGTCGCGGTCCTCCGGGTCCAGGTACCCGCCGGAGTACACGTGCGAGGGCACCGGGGCCTGCGGTGCCCCGACACCGAACACGACCAGGTCCATCCGCTCGTGCAGGTCGAGCACACGGCGGATCGACCGTTCGCGGAAGAGCATCTCCTTCGTCGCCGGGTCGTCGAAGAACGCGGGCACGGGGAACTGCTGCACGAACGCGCCGTACGCCTCACCGAAGCGCCGCAGGATCTCGGACGCGTAGACGATCCCCGTCGTCCGGGTGTTCGCGGCGCCGTTGATCTGCACGACGGTGGAACCGTGCGTGGTCTTCGGCACCAGGTACCGGCTGACGGCGCTGACGGTCGACCCCCACGAGATCCCGACCACCATGTTCGACTCGACGTACTGCGTCAGAATCCGGGCCGCGCTGAGCGCCACCCGCTCGAGCCGGTCGACGTCGCTCGTGTGGTCCGGCACGGGGACGACGTGCGCGTGCACCCCGAAGCGCGCCCGGATGTTCCGGCTGAGGGCCGCGGCCTGGTCGAGCGGCGAGCGGATCTGGATGTCGACGAGCCCGGTGTCCCTGGCGTACTTGAGGAGCCGTGACACGGACGAGCGCGACGTGCCGAGCTCGTCGGCGATCGCGTCCATGGTCAGGTCCTGCAGGTAGTACAGGTGCGCTGCGCGCAGCGCCTGCTGCGTGCGCATCGGCTGCGCTGCGTCACTCATGGGAATCGAGCATGCACGGACGTGCACGGCCTCTGCAACCCCTGTCGCGCCTCCCGGCCGTCGCTCGCGCGCGTCACGCACCGCGGGACACCTGTGCTGCACGTTCGTGCACACGAGTTGCCCGACCTCTCACTCAGGCGCACCATCGGAGTCGTCCCCCACGGAACCGACCCAAGGAAGCGACGCACCAATGTCGAAGAAGACGCAGCCCCGGAACACGGTGACCGCGCTCACCGAGCGCCCGAACGCACAGGTCCTCATCGTCGGTGGCGGCATCAACGGCATCGCCACCTTCCGCGACCTCGCCCTGCAGGGCGTCGACGTCGTGCTCGTCGAGCGCGGCGACTACGCCGGCGGGGCCTCGGCCGCGTCGAGCCACATGATCCACGGTGGCATCCGCTACCTCGAGAACGGCGAGTTCCGCCTCGTGCGCGAGAGCGTGCAGGAGCGCAACGGCCTCATCCGCATCGCACCGCACTACGTCAAGCCGCTGCAGACGACGATGCCGATCTTCTCGACCTTCTCCGGCATCATGAACGCCCCGCTGCGCATGCTCACGCACAAGCAGCGCTCGACGAAGGAGCGCGGCGCGGCCCTCATCAAGATCGGCATGACGATCTACGACTCCTTCTCGCGCGACGGCGGTTCGGTACCGAAGCACCGCTTCCTCACCAAGAAGGCGGCGCTGGCGGACATGCCGGCGCTCAACAAGGACCTCAAGTACACGGGCACGTACTACGACGCCTCGGTCCACGAGCCGGAGCGCCTGGCGCTCGACGTGCTCAAGGACGGCCTCGCGGCCGCGCAGGGCACCGGCGAGGCCGCGACCGCCCGCGCCGTCAACTACGTCGAGGCAGCCGGCACCCGCGACGGCGGCGTCCTGCTCCGTGACCGCGAGACCGGCGACGAGTTCGTCTTCACCGCCGACGTCGTGGTCAACGCATCCGGCCCCTGGACCGACCTGACGAACGAGGCGTTCGGCGGCGAGACGAAGTTCATGGGCGGCACGAAGGGGTCGCACATCGTCGTGCACAACGACGAGCTGCTCGAGGCGACGAAGGGCCGCGAGCTGTTCTTCGAGAACAACGACGGCCGCATCGTCCTCATCTACCCGCTCAAGGGCCGCGTGCTCATCGGCACGACCGACATCGACGCCGACCCCTCGCAGCCGGCCGTGTGCACGGAGGAGGAGGTCGACTACTTCTTCGGCCTCGTGGAGCACGTCTTCCCGCAGATCGAGCTGACCCGCGAGCACATCGTCTACCGCTACTCGGGCATCCGCCCGCTCCCCCGCCACGAGGACACCGCCCCCGGCTTCGTGTCCCGCGACTACCGGATCGTGGACACCCCGATCGCGGGTCTGCCGGACACCACCGTGCTGAGCCTGGTGGGTGGCAAGTGGACGACCTTCCGCGCGCTCGCGGCGCACCTGTCGAGCGACGTCACGACGAAGCTCGGCGTGGCCCGCAAGGTCGACACGACCGGCATGCCGATCGGCGGCGGCAAGGACTTCCCGACCACCGACGCGCAGCGCGCGCTCTGGATCACGTCGCACCGCGACGGCCTGGACGAGTCCGTCGTCGCGGGACTGCTCGAGCGCTACGGCACCCGCGCGGCCGAGGTCGTCGACGCCCTGACCGACGGCCCGGTGGAGCCGCTCGAGTCCGACCCGTCGCTCACCCGCGCCGAGGTCGCGTACTTCGCGCAGCACGAGCAGGCCGTCCACCTGGTCGACGTGGTGCTCCGACGCACGAACCTGGCGTTCGTCGGCGGGGTCACGATCGACCTGCTCGACGAGCTGGCCGACGTGCTCGCCGACACCCTGGGCTGGACGACCGAGGAGCGCGCGGACGAGGTCCAGCGGACGCTCGACGTCCTGCGCGAGTCGCACGGCGTGATCGTGCCGCTGCACACGGCGGCGCAGCCCGCGTAGTCGGACCGGCAGGATCGCAAGACGCAACGTCGGCGGCTCCTCGCAGCGACACACCGCTGCGAGGAACCGCCGACGTTGCGTTTCGCGGATAGGGACGCGGTCTGGACGTGCGGTCGCGTCAGAACGCGTCGCCGGTCGGGTCCTGTGCGGTCCGGTCGACGAGGTCCTCGCCACCGACGGGCTCGCCCTCCCAGTCGACCAGCCGCCAGCCGTCCTCGAACGAGCCCTCGACCTCGACGATGCCGGTGTTCTCGAGGTGGCGCTGCGTGCCGAACTCGTCCGGCGTGTTCTGCGCGACCGCGCTCGCCCAGGTCCGGATCGCGGCGCCGTGGCTGAACACCGCCGCCACCTCGACGCCCGAGGCCAGGACCTGCCGCACGGCGTCGTCGTACCGCGCGAAGAACTCGTCGCCGCTCTCGCCCCCGGGCATCCTGCCGCTGCGGTCGCCGGCCGACCAGCCGTGCACCGTCGAGATGTACAGCTGCACCGACGTCCGGTCGCGCCGACCCTGCAGGTCGCCCGCCTCGATCTCGCGCAGCCCCGGCAGTTCGACGGGATCGAGCCCGAGCGCGGCCGCGAGGGGCGCTGCAGTGACGTGCGTCCGGACCATCGACGACACGAAGAGCCGCTCGATGCCCCGGTCGGCCAGTGCCCTCGGCAGTGCGTCGGCCTGCTGCTGTCCGAGCTCGGTCAGCCCGGGGCCGGGCACCTCGGCGTCGAGGACACCGTTCACGTTCGCGGGGGTCTGGCCGTGTCGGATGAGCAGGAGTCGCATGGGCCCACCCTACGGACGCCCCGTGGTCTCATCCCTGACGGGCCTTCCAGCGGGGGTCCCGCTTGTTGATGACGTAGACGCGGCCGCGGCGGCGCACGATCTGCGATCCCGGGATCTTCTTCAGTGCCTTGAGCGAGTTGCGGACCTTCACGGGTTCTCCTCCTCCGTCACCGCCTCCTTGTTGAGAACGGTTTTCATGTAGGCTACCCGACATGCGTCCTGCCGCCACCACCCTCGTCTCCGCCCTGCACGAAGCCGACGCCGTCCGTGTCGCCGCACGGATCGGCAGCGGACACCGCATGCACGTCGCCAGTGACGCCCTGAGCGCGGCGCGGGGCATCGCCGGGCGTCGGGACCAGCTCGACCGCACCCTCCGGTCCGACGCGGACCACGACCTGGTGGTGACCCTCGCCCCGGAGGTCGACGTCCGCGCCGTCGGCATGATGCTCGCGAACGCGGCCCGCTCCGAGACCGGCGACGACCGCGTCCTCCGGCACGTGGTCGCGGTGCTGCGCGCGGACGACGTCGCGCACCTGCTCTGGTCGGACGTCGACGACGCCTTCGTCGCCGCCGAGCGCGTGGTCGCCCTCGTCGAGTACGCCACCGTGATCGCGCTCGATCGTGTCGAGCCGCTCTCGGGGCGGAGGCGGCGAGCCCTCGTCGCCCTGCTCCACCGCATGGCACCGCACGCGGTGATCGTCGCGGCCCCCGCACTGCGGGGTCCGCTCGACCTCCCGGCGTCGAACGGCGGAGCGGCCCGGCTGCTGGCCTCGGGTGCCGGGTGGATGCGCGCACTCTCGACCGACGGGGGTCGCACGGACACGGGACGCGACCCCCGTGACGACCTCGTGACCATGCGGTACCGCGAGCCGCTGCCCTTCCACCCGGGGCGCCTCGCAGCCGTCATCGCGGACGACCTGAGCGCGGGGACGAACGGGCGGGTCCTGCGCTCGAAGGGGTTCTTCCGACTGGCATCGCGCCCGGACCACGTCGGGTCGTGGTCGAGCTTCGGGGCCATGCTCGCGCTCGACCCCACCGCGAACCCGTCGTGGGACGAGGACGCCCCCGTCGGTCAGGCGATCTGGTTCGTCGGCGAACGCCTCGACGTGCACGCCGTCGAACACGCCCTCGACCGTGCCCTGCTCACCGCGGGCGAGCTGCTCGCGGGGCCCGACGTCTGGCGCTCCTGGGCCGACCCGTTCCCGGTCTGGCCGGCGCTCGACCCCTCGCACGAGCACCGGCACGACTGACCCGGTGACCACCCGACCGGACTCCTCATCCGGCGCGCGGCACCGGCCCGGCCCGGCTCAGCGCCGCACGGCCGCGTCTGCCTGGTCCTGCGCCGCGAAGGGCAGGTCCCCCAGGTCGAGGTTCGGGTTCGTGTCCTGCGTGAGCACGAGCTCGCGGGCCTCGGCCTCGGTCTCGACCGCGGGCATCGAGCCGGGCAGCGGCCGCTGCGAGGACTCGCGCATGCAGAGCACGCCGACCGCCCCGACGACGCTCATCGCCATGAGGAAGTACGCCGGTGCCAGCTGGTCGCCCGTCGCGGTGAGGAGCGCCTGCACGATGAGCGGCGTCGTCCCGCCGAACACCGCGATCGCGATGTTGTACGCGAACCCCATGCCGCCGTACCGGGTGGACGTGGGGAACAGCGCGGGCAGCGAGGCGGCCTGGTTCGACACCCACAGCGCGGTCATGAGCGCGAGCAGCCCGAGGCCGGCGAGGGTCGACCACTGCGCACCGTGTCCGATGAGCAGGAACGCGGGGACGACGAGCACGACCGTGGTGCCGGCACCGATCCACATCACGGTGCGCCGGCCGATGCGGTCCGAGAGCCGTCCGGCCACCGGGAGCATCACGGCGAGCAGCACGAGCACCGGGATCGTGAGCAGGGTGCCGTCCAGCGCGGAGTAGCCGAGCGAGTCCGTCAGGTAGGTCGGCATGTACGAGGTGAGCGCGTAGCCGACGGTGTTCGACGCACCGACGAGCATGATCGCGATGAGGATCGGCCGCCAGTGGTCGCGGACCATCACGAGGACGTTGGCGGGACGCCCGCCCTCGGCGGACTCGCGGTTCGCGGCGGCCGCCTCCTGGGCGGCCTGCGTCGCCTGGAACACCGGCGACTCCTCGATGCGCAGGCGGAACCAGATGGCGACGACACCGATCACGCCGGCGAGCAGGAACGGGAGCCGCCAGCCCCACGCGGTCATCGTCTCCTCGCCCAGCGCGACCTGGAGCGCGGTCACGACCGTCGCGCCGAGCGCGAAGCCCATGTAGCTTCCGAAGTCGAGGATGCTCGCGAAGAAGCCGCGTCGACGGTCGGGCGCGTACTCGGTGACGAAGGTGGTGGCCCCGGCGTACTCACCGCCGGTCGAGAAGCCCTGCGCGAGCTTGAGGACCACGAGGACGATCGGGGCGAGGGCACCGATCGTCGCCCAGGTCGGCAGCACACCGATGAGGAACGTGGACGACGCCATCAGGATCAACGTCGTGGCGAGCACCTTCTGCCGCCCGAGCCGGTCGCCCAGCCGGCCGAACACGATCCCGCCGAGCGGCCGCGCGACGTACGTCGCCGCGAAGACACCGAGGCTGAACAGGATCTGCACCGACGGCTCGGCCGTGGGCAGGAAGACCTTCCCCATCGTCACGGCGAGGTAGCCGTACACCCCGACGTCGTACCACTCCATGGTGTTGCCCACGACCATGCCGCTGACGGCGCGGCGCATCATGCTCCGGTCGACCACCGTGACGTCGCTCAGGCGCAGACGTCGTGGCGGGCGGGCGGTGGTACTGCTGGGGTCGGAACCCATACGCGATCTCCTCGGGGTGTCTGGTGCGCCGGTCGGACCGGCGCGGAACAGCCAGCAACGGTACCGAGCGACCGAAATGTCATCGGCAGGCGATTCACAGGCAACGGCGTGTCACCCGGAGGGGGGTCGGGGCGGATCCGCGCCCCGTCGCGGATCGGTCCGGAGGTCACGGGGCGGTAACGTCTCGGCTGTGGCGATCGAACCGGACACGAAGAACTGGACCTGGGTGATCGGGGCGGCCTGCCCCGACTGCGGCTTCGACGGGGCCGCGCTGGCCTTCCGCGACGTGCCCGACGTGATCGCCGAGAACACCGCCGCGTGGCCTGCGCAGCTCGTACGGACGGACGTCCGCGCGCGTCCGGACGACAGCACGTGGTCGCCGCTCGAGTACGGCGCGCACGTCCGTGACGTCCACCGGAAGATGGCGGAGCGCCTCCGTCTCGTGCTCACCGAGGACGACCCGGCCTTCCCGAACTGGGACCAGGACGCCACGGCCGTGGCGGACCGCTACGGCGAGCAGGACCCCGCCGTCGTCGCCCGGGAGCTCACCGAGGCGGCGCAGACGGCGGCAGCCGCCTTCGCGGCGGTCCCCGACGGTGCCCTGTCGCGCACCGGCCGCCGGTCGGACGGCAGCGTCTTCACGGTGGCGACCCTCGCCACCTACTACGCGCACGACCCCGTCCACCACCTGTGGGACGTGCGCCGCACCACGGAGCCGGCCGCGCGACCGGCGTGACCGGCCGACGGACGGGAGGCGCGTCCTGACGCCGCCCCGTGCCTCCCGTCCGGCCGGAGCGCGCGCCGCGGTCCGGCCGCATCAGCCCGTCAGCGCGTCAGCGCGTCAGCGCGTCAACGCGTCAGGCGAGCGCGTCGAGCAGGGCGCGCGCCGTGGCCGCGTCCGTCACCAGTTCGTTGATCATCCGGGCGCGGACCGCGCCGACGATGCTCGGCACCTTGGCAGCACCCACCGCCACCCCGACGGCGTGCGGCACACCGGCCAGCACCTCGCGCGACGTGCGCACCATGCGCTCGCTCCCCGGGAACTCGACGGGAGCGCCGTCGGGGGCGAAGAAGTTCAGGCAGACGTCCCCGGCGGCCTGGTCGAACACGGCGTCGTCGAAGGGGATGCCCCGCGCCAGTGCGTCGCGCGTCGGGGTGGGCGCGCCGATGCCGAGGACGGCGCCCTTCGCCCGACCCCAGAGCCCGACGACGTGCTGGAACGCCGGGTCCTCGTCGAGCGTGGCCCGCATCGCGGGCGACGGCAGGGCCTGGGCGAAGAGGAAGGCGGGGATCGCCCCGGAGTGCTGGGCCGCGGCCCGCGTGATCTCGTTCGTCTGGAACCACGGCGTCGGGTCCGTCTGCCCGCCGACCGTCGGCACGAGCTGGACGCCCGGGAGCGGGGGCATGCCGTGGTGCGCGACCTCGGACACCGTGCGCCCCGACGACATGAGGACGGCGTCCCCCGGCACGAGGCCCATGCCCTCGACCGCGGTCGCGATCGGCGCGGCCAGGTCGGCACCGAGCGTCGCCTGGTGTGTGACCGCGGTCAGGTGGACCGCCCGCAGGCCGAGCACGAGCTGCAGGCGCTCGGCCAGCGCCACGGTCTCGTCCTGGAACGGGTCGACGACCTCGATGCGGACGAGTCCCGCGCGACGTGCCTCGGCGACGAGCCGGCTCACCGTCGGGCGGGAGACCCCGAGCCGCGAGGCGATCTCGACCTGCGTGGCGTCCTCGAGGTAGTACATCCGCGCCGCCTGGTAGACGGTGTCGAGCGGGAAGCGGGCCCGGGCCCCCTCCGTTCCGGTGGTGCTCTCGGAGGACATGCGACGGGACCCTTCTCGTGCTCGACACTCGGATCGTAGTCCGGCCCGACGGTCAGCGGATCGTGAACCCGCCGTCCACCCGCAGGTCGGCGCCGTTCACCATGCCGGCGGCGTCGCTCGCCAGGAAGAGCACCGCGGCGGCGACCTCGGCGGGGGTCGCGAAGCGGCCGGTCGGGATCTCGTCCTGGTGCCGGAGGCCGGCGTCGTTCGCCCAGGCCGCACGACCGAGGTCGGTGAGCACGACGGTCGGCGACACCGTGTTCACCGTGACCCCGCGGCCGCCCCACTCGAGTGCGAGCACCCGCGTCAGACCGAGCACGCCGGCCTTCGAGGCGCAGTAGGCGGCGTGCCGGTCGAGGCCGACGTGCGCGGCCTGCGAGGCGATGTTCACGATCCGTCCGGCACCGGCGTCGAGCATGTGGCGGCCGACCGCCTGCGCGAGCCGGAACGTCCCGGTGAGGTTCACGTCGAGCGTGCGCGCCCACGCCCCGGTGCCGAGGTCCTCGGCGGCGTCGAGCGCGACGATCCCGGCACAGTTCACCAGCACCTCGACGGACCCCGCCGCGTCGAGGACCGCTTGCACGGCCCTCGCGACCGAGTCGTCGTCGGTGACGTCGCACGCGAGTCCGAGGTGCGCCCCGGCCGCGACCGCGGGCAGGTCGGCGGCGGCGGACGCGGCGGCGTCGGCGCGGACGTCCACGATCGCGACCCGGGCGCCGCGCTCGGCGAAGGCCCGGGCGACGGCATCGCCGATACCCGAGGCGCCGCCGGTGACGAGGGCGGTGCGGCCGGTGAGGTCGTTGGTGAGGTCGACGGTGGCGGGGCCCGGACGGAGGGCCGCGGCGAGGTCGGTGGTCATGGTCGCTCCCTTGCGAGTCGGTGGGTACCACGCCACCGTAGCAGTACGTGATGTTCTGGACTGGAGTACCGGATGGTGTACCGTCGTCGCGACCTGGCCGGACCCGGCGCCCCGTGCGCCACGGTCCGCTCCCCTCGTCCCTCGCGCCTCGACCACGACAGGACAGCCCCACCATGACCACGATCCACGACGCCCCGGAGGACTTCGCCGAGGACCAGCTCGCCGGCTGGACCGCGCTCTACGCCGACCGGGTCCGTGCCGTCCACGGCGGCGTCGTCTCCCTGCCCACCGCCGGCGCCGACCCGCAGGTCGCCGTCGTCGTCGGCGGCGGTTCCGGCCACTACCCGGCCTTCTGCGGCCTCGTCGGCCCGGGCCTCGCGACCGGGGCCGTCGTCGGCAACGTCTTCACCTCGCCCTCGGCCGCGCAGGTCTGGTCCGTCGCGAAGGCCGCCGACCAGGGGCGCGGGGTCGTCCTGTCCTTCGGCAACTACGCCGGCGACCGGATGAACTTCGGGCTCGCGGCGGAGCGGCTCCGCGCCGAGGGCATCGAGACCCGCGTCGTCGCGGTCACCGACGACGTCGCCTCGGCCCGGTCCGCGGCCGATCGTCGCGGGATCGCGGGCGACCTCGCGGTGTTCAAGGCGCTGGGCGCCGCTGCCGCCGCCGGCGCGTCACTCGACGAGGTCGAGCGGGCCGGTCGACGCTGCAACGCCGCGACGCGCACGATCGGCGTCGCGTTCTCCGGCTGCACGATGCCCGGAGCCTCCGCCCCGCTGTTCCGCGTGCCGGAAGGGCACCTCGGGCTCGGGCTCGGCATCCACGGCGAACCGGGCATCCAGGACGTCCCGGTGCTGTCCGCGTCGGAGCTCGCCTCGCTGCTGGTCGACCGGCTCCTCGCGCACCGCCCGGACGGTGCCGGCACCCGGGTGGCGCCGGTCCTCAACGGGCTCGGCGACACCAAGTACGAGGAGCTCTTCCTGCTGTGGGGGCGGGTCCTGCCGCTCCTGACCGGCGCGGGGCTCCAGGTGGTCGAGCCGGAGGTCGGCGAACTCGTCACCAGCCTGGACATGGGCGGGTGCTCGCTCACGCTGCAGTGGCTCGACGACGAGCTCGAGCGGCTCTGGCGCGCGGACGCCTACACGCCTGCCTACCGCAAGGTGGCCGCGCCGGTGGCCGCGCTCGTGCCGGCTGCGGCGGTGGCCGAGGCGACGGCGGAGGCGACGGTCGTGCCGGCGGCGAGCGGTGCCTCCCGGTCGGCTGCCGCGACCGCGCGGGCCGCGATCGTCGCGGTGGACGAGCTCCTCCGCGACGCCGAGGAGACGCTCGGGCGCATCGACGCCGTCGCGGGCGACGGCGACCACGGGCGCGGCATGGTGAAGGGGGCGGGTGCGGCCCGGCGGGCCGTCGAGCACACCGACCGGGAGGCCGGGGTCGCCTTCGTCCTCGGCCGCGCCGGCGCCGCGTGGGCCGCGTGCGCGGGCGGCACCTCCGGTGTCCTGTGGGGTGCGGCCCTCGAGGCGTTCGGGAGCACGCTCGGTGACGACGCCGCGTGCATCGGCGCGGGCGAGGTCGTGGAGGCCGCCCAGGCGTTCGCCGACGCGATCGTGCACCTGGGCGGCGCGTCGCGAGGGGACAAGACGCTGCTCGACGCCCTGCTGCCCTTCGTCGACGCACTGCGTGACGAGGTGGCCGCCGGTACGGGACTGCCCGAGGCCTGGCGAGCGGCGGCAGCGGTCGCCGTGGACGCGGCCGCGGCGACCGCGGACCTCGCGCCACGGGTCGGCCGTGCCCGCCCGCTCGCCCAGAAGAGCCTCGGCACACCCGACGCCGGCGCGACGTCGATGGGGATGGTCCTCACACGCGTGGGCGAGGTGCTCGCCGTGCACACCGCACAGCAGGAAGGAGTGACGGCATGACGTTCCGTCTCGTGATCGGCTCGGACGACGCCGGGTTCGACTACAAGGAGGTGCTCAAGCGGGACCTCGAGGCCGACGACCGCGTGGTGCGCGTGGTCGACGTGGGTGTGGACGCCGACGGGCACACCGCCTACCCGCACGTCGCCGTCGAGGCCGCGCGGATGGTCGCCGACGGTCGAGCCGACCGGGCGGTGCTGGTCTGCGGCACCGGGCTCGGTGTGGCGATCAGCGCGAACAAGGTGCCGGGCATCCGTGCCGTCACCGCGCACGACTCGTTCTCGGTCGAGCGGTCGGTGCGGTCGAACGACGCCCAGGTGCTGTGCCTGGGGCAGCGGGTCGTCGGCGTCGAGCTCGCCCGCCGCCTGGTCCACGAGTGGCTCGGCTACGCGTTCGACCCCACCTCGGCGAGTGCCGACAAGGTCCGGGCGATCTGCGGGTACGACGGCTCGGCCCCGGTGGGCGCGGACACGACGGCCCGAGCCGCTGACGGCTGATCCCCAGCGCGCTGTCGGCTGCCCGACGTACGGTGCTCGCGACCCACCGCTCCACCGTTCCGCCGTTCCACCCAGCCTCCGAAGGGGAACCGATGAAGAAGTCAGCCTGGCTGCCCGCCGTCATCGCGCCGGTCGTCGTCGCCGGTGCCGTCGCCGCGCCGGTCATCGCGAACGCAGCGGCCGATCCGGTGGCGGGGAAGGACCCCACCGCGGCGGACGTCCTGGCGAGCATCGCCGCGTCGCGCGACGCGCAGTACTCGGGCACGCTGTCGCAGACGAGCGACCTCGGCCTGCCCGAGCTCCCCACCGGCAGCGGCGGATCGTCGCTCGAGGACGGTGCGTCCGACGTGCTCGGGCTCCTCACCGCCTCGCACACCGCCCGGGTCTACGTCGACGGACCGGACAAGCAGCGGTTCCAGCTGACGCAGCAGCTCGCCGAGCAGGACGTCGTCCGCAACGGGTCGGACGTCTGGACCTGGGACTCGGCGGAGCGCGAGGCGGTGCACGTGACGCTGCCCGACCGCGCCGGCACGCCGACCGCCGGCACGCCGACCGCCGGCTCGACGACGCCGGCCGAGGTGGCCGACCGCGCGGTGCAGGCGATCACGCCGGCCACCCGTGTGTCCGACCCCACCGCGGTCCGCGTCGCGGGCCAGGACGCGTGGCAGGTCACGCTCACGCCACGGTCCGACGACACGCTCGTCGGGAGCGTCCGGCTGGCGGTGGACCAGCAGACGGGTCTGCCGCTCCGGGTCACCGTGACGGCAGCCGGGCAGGACGACCCGGCGTTCCAGGTCGGGTTCACCGACCTCGACTACGGCGCCCCCGCCGCCCGCCTGTTCGACTTCACCCCGCCGTCGGGCGCCGAGGTCCGCACGGAGGACCTGTCCGACGAGCACCGGCAGGGCTCCCGCGGGCACGGCGACGACCGTCGCGGTACCGAGCCGACCGTGACCGGGTCCGGATGGGGCACCGTGGTCGAGCTGCCCACGGGCACGGCGGACCGCTCCGCGCTCGACGCCGACGCCGACGCCGACGCCTCCGGGCTCCTCGACCAGCTGACGAAGCCGGTCGACGGCGGCCGGGCCGTGCAGACCTCGCTCGTGTCGGTCTACCTGACGGACGACGGCCGGGTCCTGGCCGGCGCCGTGCCGGCGTCCGCCCTGGTCGCCGCGGCGAAGTGACCCCGGGAGCCGGGTCCGACCAGCACGGCGGACGCACGGCCGAGCGGGAGCTCGCGGTGCGCACCGAGGCACTCGTGAAGGTCTTCCGGAAGCAGCGCGCCGTCGACGGCGTCGACCTCGCGGTCCCCCGCGGCTCGGTCTTCGGGTTCCTCGGGCCGAACGGCTCCGGCAAGACCACGACGATCCGGATGCTCCTCGGGCTGTCGTCGGCGACGAGCGGCGCGATCGAGGTGCTCGGCCGCCCGGTGCCGGGTTCGCTGCGCGAGGTGCTCCCCCGCGTCGGCGCCCTCGTCGAGGGTCCCGCGTCCTACCCGTACCTCACCGGCCGCGCGAACCTGCTGCGCTTCGACGCCGCCGACCCGACCTCGGACCCACGCACACGGCGCGACCGGGTCGCCTCGGCACTCGAGCGCGTCGGCCTCACGCACGCGGCGGACAAGAAGGCGCACGCGTACTCGCTCGGCATGAAGCAGCGCCTGGGCCTCGCGAACGCCCTGCTCGCCCCACGGGACCTGCTCGTGCTCGACGAACCGACGAACGGGCTCGACCCGCAGGGCACGCGCGAGGTCCGGCACCTCATCCGTTCCCTCGCCGACGACGGCACCACGGTCTTCGTCTCGAGCCACCTGCTCGCGGAGATCGAGCAGGTCTGCACGCACGCCGCCGTGATGCGGAGCGGGCACCTGGTGGCGCAGGGGTCACTCGACGAGCTCCGCGCGACGGGCGGCCGCACCGTCACCGTCCGCACGCCGGACGTCGGGCAGGCCGCCGCGGTGCTGGTCCGGCTCGGGCTGACGCCCCGACGGGACGCCGGCGCGGACACGCTGGTCGCCGACCTGCCCGCCGACCTCCTGCCGGAGTCGATCACCGCCGAACTCGTCCGCGCCGACGTCCGTGTCCGTGGGGTCGCCGTCGGCGGGGGCACCCTCGAGGACCTGTTCGTCGCGCTCACCGGAGAGGGGTTCGATGTCGCAGCCTGACACCGCCCGGCGGTCATCCCGGCCGTTCGCCCTGCTCGGCTCCGAGCTCGCCCTGCTGTTCCGGCGCCGACGGACCTGGGCGATGCTCGGTGCCCTCGCACTGGTGCCGGTGCTCATCGCGATCGCGGTCCGGCTGACCACCGACGCCGACTCCGGCGGTCCGGCGTTCCTCGGCGACATCACGAACAACGGCCTGTTCGTCGCCTTCACCGCCCTCACCGTGTCGATCCCGTTGTTCCTCCCGCTCACCGTCGGCGTGGTCTCGGGCGACACCGTCGCGGGCGAGGCGTCGCACGGCACGATCCGCTACCTGCTGGTCGCGCCCACCGGGCGCGTGCGCTTCATCCTGGTGAAGTACGTCGGCGCGGTGGCGTTCTGCCTGGCGGCGACGCTCCTGGTCGTGCTCGTCGGCGCGGCGGTCGGCGCGCTGCTCTTCCCGATCGGGCCGGTCACACTGCTCTCGGGCACGCAGGTCGGCGGGTGGTCGTACGCCGGACGCGCGGTGCTGCTCGCGCTCTACGTGACGCTCTCGATGCTCGGCCTGTCCGCGATCGGGCTGTTCGCCTCGACGCTGACGACGGTGCCGGTCGGAGCGATGGCGGCGACGGTCGTGCTCGCCGGGGTGTCGCAGGTGCTCGACCAGCTGCCGCAGCTCGACTGGTTGCACCCGTTCCTGTTCTCGCACCTGTGGCTCGGGTTCGGCGACCTGCTCCGCGACCCGATCTCGTTCGACTCCTTCGGGTCGAACACGCTGCTGCAGCTCGGCTACGTGGTCGTCTTCGGCGCGCTGGCGTACGGCCGGTTCGCCACGAAGGACGTCCTGAGCTGACGCCAGCGGGACCGCGAACGGGTCGGGCCCGGCGTCCCACCGGACACCGGGCCCGACCCGTCGGCAGAGCTGCTCAGGCCTCCGGGCTCGCCGTTCCGCCGGCCATCGTCTCCGTGTCGGCGCCGCGCTCGTCGGCGTACCGGTCGCGGAGGTCCCGGGCCTTCTCCGAGCGGTACCAGTCCAACCGCGCTCCGGTCTCGACGGTCTGCATGCCGATGACGACCTTGCCACGCGAGCGCATCTCCGCCAGGTCCTCGTACGCGTCGACGATGTACTCGAACGGGTAGAACCCCGAGATGAGCACCTGGACACGGCGGTCCTGTACGGCCCCGGCGAGCAGGGTGAGCAGCTCGCGGGCCTCCTCGTCCTCGGCCGGCGCGCGGAGGAAGCGGATCTCGACGTCACGTCGCTGCTCGGAGGACACGAAGCGCCCCTCGGGCACGCCGAGGCGGGCCGCGAGACCCTTCGCCGCGTCGTCGCCGTGGTTGTCGATGAAGGCGGTGATCGGGCGGCCGCCGGCGACCTGACGGATGCGGTCCTCCTCCCCGTTGCCGTACGCGACGGGCAGGGTGCCGATCTGCCGCAGGTAGTCGTGGTTGCGCGGGCTGCCGAGCGCGATGACCGTCGCGCCGGCGTCGTGGGCGAGCTGGCACTCGATGTGCCCGACACCGCCGGCCGCCGCTGTGATGACGACGGTGTCCTCCGGGCCGAGGCGCAGGTCGCGCACCATCGTCACGGCGGTGGCGCCAGCGAGGTACAGGCCGCCCGCGACCTCCCACCCGACGTGCTCGGGCTTCTTGACCACGGCACCGCGGGGTACGCGGACCCAGGTTGCGTGCGCGCCACCCTCGGGCGCGTGCCCCATGACCTCGTCGCCCACCTTCAGGTCGCGGACCTCGGCGCCACGCGCCCGCACGATGCCGGCGAAGTCGACGCCCTGGTGGGCGGGGAACTCGAGCTCGACGTGGTCGCGCAGCCGCCCCTCGCGGAGGAACCGCTCGACGTGGTTGAGGCCGGCGGCGACGACCTCGACGACGATGTCGCCGGGTCCGGGCTCGGGACGTTCCTGCGGGACGAGGTCGACGACGTCGAACCCGCCGTACCGGTCGTACTGCACTGCACTACCGATGCGCATGGGGGACTCCTTCCGTGGGCATGGCTCCGGTGTACTCGCGACGCCGGAGCGGTGTCCGTGAGCGAGGGGTACCGGGCCGCGGACCGTCGGACGGGAGGCGCGGGTCGGGACGGCGACGCGCCTCCCGTCCGACGGTGGTGCGGACGCCAGGCGCGGGTCGGGCCGCGCCGCACCTCCGGACCGCGCGTGGTGCGCCGGGCGCGCTCAGCGCGCGGCGGGTCCGGCCTGCTGCGCGATGCGCGCGACCGTGTCGGCGTCGAGCGAGAACGCGAGTGCGTCGCGGTCCGGATCCGTGACGCGCACCGGGGTCGACCAGACGGAGCCGTCGGCGGCCACGTCGACGACGAGCGCTCCGTGGGCGACGTGGGCGGACTCCTCGTCGTACGGGCCGACGACGTCGGTGTCGTTCGCGACTCCCGGGGCGACGAGCACCGGGACACCCGCGAGCGAGCCGGCCGCGTGGTGGTGCTGGTGACCAGCGAGCACGACGCGCACGTCGGACCCGTCGAGGAGGCCGGCGAGGTCCTCGGGGTCCTGCAGGCGCAGCGCCTCGTGCAGCAGGGTCGGCGAGGGCAGCGGCGGGTGGTGCAGGACGACCACGGTGCCGTGCGGGACGGGCTCCTCGGCGAGCGCGGAGCGCAGCCGCTCGAGCGCGGTCCCGCTGAGCTCGCCGTACCCGGCTCCCGGCACGCTCGTGTCGACGGTCACGACGCGGAAGCCCGCGACGGTGGTCTGCCCCGAGACCGGGACGGTCGGTGGCAGGTACTCCATGGTGTGCGCGAGCGGGCTGCCGCCCTCGCCGAGGACGTGCCCGTTGGCGAGCACCTGGCGGAACCCCTCGCGCAGGTCGTGGTTGCCGGGGACCAGCACGAGCGCTGCACCGTGCCGCTCTGCCCAGGCGCCGATCCGCTCGCGAGCGGTGCGGTAGGACTCCGCACTGCCGTCCTCGGACACGTCGCCCGAGACGACGACGAGCCCGACCCCGGGCACACCGTCGACGTGCCCCAGGACCGCGTCGAGCGCCGTGGTCGTGTCGACCGACCCCTGGTGCAGGGCGCCGTCGCCGGTCAGGTGTGTGTCGGACAGGTGCAGGATGCGGAGGGATCCGGGTGCGGGCGGCTGCATGGGCATCACGGTAGCGACGTGCGTCGTCGCCGGTCTGTGCAGCGCGTTAGCGTTGCCTGGTGACCGACGCCCCGATCGACCTGCGCTCCGACACCGTCACCCGCCCCACGCCCGCGATGCGCCGGGCGATGGCCGAGGCCGAGGTCGGTGACGACGTCTTCGGGGAGGACCCGGAGACGAACGCCCTCGAGCAGGAGGTGGCGGACCTGCTCGGGCACGAGGCGGGCCTGTTCACCCCGACCGGCTCGCTCGCGAACCAGCTCGGTCTCCGGTTGCACGTCGCCCCGGGCGAGGAGCTGCTGGCCGACGTGCGCGCCCACGTCGTCCGTGCGGAGCTCGGCGCCGCCGCGGTCTTCTCGGGCATCACGACGCGGACGTGGCCGTCAGAGCGCGGACGGCTCGTGGCCGCGGCGGTCGCCGAGGTCGCCGAGCCGAACGCGGGTGCCTACAGCGTGTCGACGACGGCGATCGCGATCGAGAACACGCACAACTTCGGCGGCGGCACCGTCCAGCCCGTCGACGAGGTCCGCGCCGTGCAGGCCTTCGCGCGGGAGCACGGGATCGCGGTGCACCTCGACGGCGCCCGGCTCTGGAACGCCCACGTCGCGTCGGGCACCCCGCTCCGCGAGCTCGCCGAGGGCTACGACACGGTGTCCGTCTGCCTGTCGAAGGGCCTCGGCGCTCCCGTGGGCTCGGTGCTCGTCGGGTCGCGGCAGCACGTCGACGCGGCGCGGATCTGGCGGAAGCGCTACGGCGGCGGCATGCGGCAGACGGGCTTCCTGGCCGCAGCGGGACGCCACGCGCTCCGGTACCACGTCGACCGACTCGCCGAGGACCACGCGAACGCCCGGGTGCTCGCCGCGGCGCTCGACGTCGACCCGGCCACGGTCGACACGAACATCGTCTTCGCCGAGGTCGCCGACCCGCCCGGCTTCGTGACCGCGGCCGCGCGACAAGGCGTCCGGGTGATGCAGCTCGGCCCGCGCAGCGTCCGGCTCGTGACCCACCTGGACGTCAGCGCCGAGGACGCCGCCCGCGCCGCCGAGGTGCTCGGGGCGCTCCCCCGCTGAACCGCCCCGCGGCCGACGACGAGGTCCGCGCACGCCGTCCCCGCGCAAGGCGGATGCCCGATCCGCGTGAAGTGGCACCCTGTGCGCCGAACAACGCCGGACGGACTCAACTGGACCCATGAGGACCGTGGGCGTCGAGGAAGAACTGCTCCTGATCGACGGGCGGACCGGTGCGCCGGTCCCCGTGGCGGGGCGTCTGCTCGCCCGTGCTGCAACGGCCGGTGACGCCGGGCCGCTGACCGGGGAGCTGCACCGCGAGATGCTCGAGGTCATCACCCGCCCGCACCGGTCCCTCACCGCGCTCGGCGAGGAGGTGACCGCGAACCGGACGCTGGCGGACCGTCTGGCACGGGGGTTCGGGGCCCGTGCCGCCGCGCTCGCGACGTCACCGACGGCGGCGGTCCCGCACCCGACCGACGACCCGCGCTACCGGGCGATGATCGAGCGGTACGGCAGCCTGCCGCGCCGCGTCCTCTCGTGCGGACTGCACGTGCACGTCGCCGTCTCGTCACCGGAGGAGGGCGTCGCCGTCCTCGACCGCATCCGCACGTGGACGCCCGTCCTGCTCGCGATGACGGCCAACTCGCCGTTGCACGACGGGGTCGACACGGGCCACGCGAGCTGGCGCTCGGTGTCGTGGAGCCAGTGGCCGTCCTCCGGACCGATGGAGCTCTACGGTTCGGCGGCGCGGTACCGGAGCGTGGTCGACGCACTGCTCGGCACCGGGACGCTGCTCGACCCGGGCATGCTCTACTTCGACGCCCGGCTGTCGCACCGGCACCCCACGATCGAGATCCGGGTCGCCGACGTCCCCCTCGACGCCGGGACCACCGCCACCGTCGCGGGGCTCGCGCGGGCGCTGGTCGACACGGCGGCCGAGGAGTGGCGCAACGGCGGCACGGCACCGCAGGCCTCGGTCTGCGCGCTGCGCCTGGCCAACTGGTGCGCGGCGCTCGGCGGGCTGGGCGGGACGCTCGTCGACCCGACCACCGGTACACCGGCACCGGCCGCCGAGGTCGTCGCGATGCTGCTCGCCAAGGTCCTGCCCGCCCTCGTGGCGAACGGGGACGACCAGCTCGTCGAACGCGGGACCGCGGACCTGTTCCGGTTCGGGACGGGTGCGGCCCGCCAACGCGCGTTCCACGCGGCCACCGCCGACGTTGCCGCCGTCGCCCTCGCGGCGAGCGACGTGACGATCGGCGCGACGACCGGCGTGACGACCGACGTGACGACCGGCACGACCGCCCCGACGGTGGGCGCGTGAGCACCGACGACGGCGAGCGGATCCGGCGCTTCCTCGAGCACCACCGCGACGAGGTCGTCGACCAGCTGGCGGAGTGGGTCGAGATCCCGTCGGTGGCTTCGCAACCCGACCGACAGCCCGACGTCGAACGGTCCGCCCGGTGGCTCGCCGGCGCGATGCGGGAGGTCGGACTGGAGACGGCGATCCTGCGCGCGGGCCCGGCGCCCGCGGTGTTCGGCTGCACGGAGACGGACCCGTCGCGCCCGACGGTCCTGGTCTACAGCCACCACGACGTCCGGCACGCGAAGCCCGAGGAGTGGGCGGAGACCGAGCCGTTCCGACCGGTGCGGCGCGACGGGCGCCTGTACGGCCGCGGTGCGTCCGACGCGAAGGGCCAGGTCGTCGCGCACCTGTGGGGGCTCCGCGCACACCTCGAGCGACGTGGCGACGCGGGTCCGGCCGTCAACCTCAAGTACCTCGTCGAGGGTGAGGAGGAACTCGGGTCGGCGCACCTCGCGGCGCTCCTGGACGCCGAGCGCGACCGGCTGGCGTGCGACGTGGTCGTGTTCTCCGACACCCTGCAGTGGAAGGTCGGCGATCCAGCCGTCGTGACCTCGATGCGCGGGATCACGGGTGCGACCCTCACCGTCACCGGACCTGCCCGCGACGTGCACAGCGGTGCCGTCTCCGGTTCGGCCCCCAACCCTGCGCACGCCCTCGTCGCGGTGCTCGCCGCGATGCACGACCCGGACGGACGGATCGTCGTGCCGGGCTTCCTCGACGACGTCGACGAGATCACCCACGAGCGTCGGCAGCAGCTGGCGGACCTGCGGTTCGACAGCGACGTGTGGACGGACCGCACCGAGACCCGGAGCATCGTCGGCGAGCCGGGCCACACCGTCGAGGAACGGCTCTGGGCCCGCCCGACGATCGAGGTGTTGACGCTCCTGGCCGGCGACCCCACGGGGTTCCCCCGAGCCGTCGTCCCCCGTGAGGCGACGGCGACGATCAGCATCCGGACGGTCCCGCACCAGCGAGTGGCGACCATCGCCGAGCAGCTGCGCTCGTTCGTCACCGACCGGCTGCCGGACGGCTTCACCCACGAGCTGTCGATCCCGGAGGAGACGGGGCAGGACCCGTACGTCACACCGGACGGTCCGGCGCTCGACGCGCTCGTCCGGGCCCTGGAGGCGGGACACGGGCGCCGGCCGGCCGGTCGCATGGGGAACGCGGGCGGTGGACCCGCCGAGCTGCTCGGCCGGGTCTTCGACGCGCCGGTCCTGTTCATCGGCACCGGCCTCCCCGAGGACCACTGGCACGCGAGTGACGAGAGCGTCGACGTCCACACGCTGCTGGACGGCGCCGCGTCCATCGCGCACCTGTGGGACGAGCTCCCGTCGTCGTCCTCCTGACGGCTCCGGCGGTGGTGATGACCTCCGGCGTCCCGGGGAGGATCGTCACCGGATCGAGACGACGGGCAGACTGGCTGTACCAGACGTGCGAGGACACGGGTGGGAGCCTCCCCGCGCCTCCGAGGACGTGACCGTGACGATCACCCCGGCAACGACGGACCGCAGCGTGCTGCTCGGCCGACCGACACCCGAGGGCCCGTCGCTCACGGTCACCGGTCGCTTCGCCCTGCCTGCGGACCTGCCACGGGGCGATGCGGTGCTCGGCGTGCACTCGCACGACGGCGACGGCTCGGGTGCGGACGTTCCCGTGGTGATCCGCTGAGACCCACCGCACGGACGCTGGCCGACACGGTGGCCGGGGTGCCGACAGGACCGGTCACGGACCCGGCGGGCACGTCACCGGTCGCCCCACGGTGTGTCACCTCGGTGGACGGTCTGACCGACGCCGCCGGGGGCCTCCTCGCGATCCTCCCGGGACGCGCACGTCGCCCGTCGTCGGATGCGTGCCCACCGTCGGGGTCGGGTGCGTGGAGGTCGCAGCGAGGCCGGGCCGCGTCGCACGGACCCGTCGGCGGGCGCTCCAGCGGCGGAGCGACGACGCGGCGAGCCGGGAGACGTGGTCGCTCCGACGCTCGGGGTCGGCGGCCGACGGATGCGGAGCAGTCGACACGGGGAGCGGAGCGACCGACACCGACGACCCCGGCCGGAGGACCGCCACGGCCACGAGGAGCGCGGCGAGGAGCAGCACGACGCTGAGCACGGGGATCACGCCGTGTCCGGTCGACTGCGAGAGCAGTCCGACCCCTGCCGGGCCGAGGAGGAACCCGGCGTACCCGGCGGCCGTCACCGCGGGGACGACCCGCGGCGACGCGGCACCGCGCGCGGCGGCCTCGGACACCAGGAGCGGGAAGGCGACGCCGGTCCCCGCACCCCAGAGCGCGACGGCGACGGGCAGTGCCGCCCCGTCGACCACGACGAGGACCAGCCCGGAGCCGCCGACCAGCAGCGCAGCGCGGAGCAGGACGAGCCGGGGCCACCGCCTGCCGGCGAGGTGCACGACGAGGCGGCTGACCAGCACCGCAGCGGTGAAGGCGAGGTAGACCAGGGCGGGCGACGGGCCGACGGGGCCGGCGGTCCGGTCAGCTGCGAGGACCGGCACCCACGTGTCGCCGATGCCCTCGACGGCCGCTGCGAGCGCGAGCACCACCCCGAGGGGCACCACCGCGTGCCACGCGGACCGACGGCCCACCGGCACACCGGCCCCCCGGGCGGTCGGCGTCGGCTCGCTGCGGCTACCGTCCGCGCGCCCCTCCGCCACCCGCAGCGCCACCAGCCCGGTGAGTGCCGAGGCCACGCACAACCCGAGCGGCACGGCACCGACCGACGGCGTGCCCTCGCCGGCGAGCAGCCCGAGCACGGCCCCCGTGACGAGCCCGGCGCTGTACCCGGCGTGCAGCACGGGCAGGAGCACCCGCCCGGTCCGCTGCTCGACGGAACCGCCGAGGACGTTCGCCGCGACGTCCGCGGTCCCGATGCCGAGTCCCAGGACCGCGAGCGCCGTGGTGAGCACGGGGAGGGAGCGGGTGGCCGGCACCGCCTGCAGCAGGACGGCTCCGACGACGATCGCGACGGCTGCGAACGAGAGCACCCGCGGGGCGAGGACGCGTCGCAGGGCGCACGAGCCGACGGCGAGTCCCGCGCAGCACGAAGCGCTCAGCGCCGCGGTGAGCAGTCCGGTGTCACCGTCGGACAGCGCGAGCACCGCGCGGAACCAGGGCAGCTGCACCGCCCACGATGCCTGCGCGACACCACACGCCACGAAGACGGCGGACACCCCGAGCACCCCTGACCGATCCCGGCGACGCACGAACCCTTCCCCTCCTGAACGCGGCGGAACACGTGAGGCCTGACATTCTAGTCGATCGGCAGACCGGGCGGGAACCGCGGACGGTGCCGGTCGTCTCGACCTGCCGGTCGGACGTCAGCCGCACATCCACTCGGGGCCGAACGCGGCGTGCACGCGGCGGAGCCCCTCGGCCGTGCCCCACTCCCGGACCTCGGAGCAGCCGGAGCCGGACTCGGCCGCGACGATGCCGTACCGGCCGACACCGACGTAGGAGCGCACGACACCCGAGGCAGAGACCTGCGCCCCCGTGCCGATCGTCTCGGCCGGGAGCTGCACCTGCTCACCTCCCGGGAAGACGAGCGCCTGCCCGGCAGGCTCGCACTCCGCAGGGACGTCCGTCGCGAGCGCGGCCACGGGCACCGGGTCCGGGGACCCGCACGGCGGGAGCGCCACGGCGTCGCTGCCGGTCAGTGTGAGGTACCCCTGCTGGGGTCCGACGGCGACACATCCGGTGAGCAGGACCGCGAGGACGCCGAGGAGCGCGGGAGCAAGGAGGGGACGGAGCGCCACGGAGCCAGTCTGGAGCCGCGGCCCCGGTCGCGCCCGGACGAGCGCAGGACCGGAACCGGATCGTGACCGTCGACGTGTGCGACGGCCGCGGCGGGCGGCACGCGTTCGAGGTGGGTCCGCGCCACCGTTCAGGCGGTGACGACACCCTGGGCCGCGGGCAGCGGGAACGCCAGCGGGTCGGCGTGCACGGTGTCGAGGGCGCGGGCGACGGCACCGAGCACGACGACGTCTCCACCGAGGCGCGACGCCACGACCTCGGGCGTCGGGTCGTACTCCCACGCGGCCAGGTGTTCGCGGGCGCGGTCGATCACGGGCTCGGCCGCGTCGGCGATCGCCCCGGCCACGACGACCCGGTCGATGTCGAGCAGGCTCGCGAGCAGGACGCAGACACGGGCGAGCCGGTCGCCGAGCCGGTCGACGACCTCGAGTGCGACCGGATCCCGCAGCGCGGCAGCGGCGAACACCTCGGCCGCTCCGGGTTCCTCGTCCCCGCCGAGCAGTGACCCGTCGTCCACCAGCCCCTCGGCCCGTGCAGCACGCACGAGGGTCCGCGCCGTCCGCCCGATGCCGTCGGACGAGGACACCCCGTCGACGAGGTCGAGCACGCGGAGCTCCCCCGCGCCACCGCGGGCACCGCGGAGCAGCGCGCCGTCGACGACGAGCCCGGCTCCGAAGCGCTCGCCGGAGAGCAGTGCGGCGAAGGACGCATCGCCCGACGAGGGTCGCTCCGCCAGGGCGGCGGCGTTCGCGTCGTTCTCCACCACGACGACGCCGTGCGGCACGACGCCCGCGAAGCCGGGGTTCATGCTGTTCCAGAACCCGCCGTCGTCGGGTGACGCGCCCGTCGCGTCGACGGGGGCGGGGATGCCGACGACCGTGACGAGCACCCGGACGGGCTCGACGCCGGCCGCGGCGAGCGCCGACGCGACGGTGTCCTCGGTGACCGCGAGCCGCACGGGCACCTCGAGCCCGGACTCGCCGAGGGCGCCCTCGGTCCGGGCGAGCACCGCACCCCGCAGGTCGGCGACGAGCGCCGTGACCCGGTGCTGCCCGGCGTCGACGCCGACGACGACCCCGGCGTCCGCGTCGAGCTCGTAGCGTCTGGCCGGCCGACCCTTCCGGTACTCCCCCGCAGCCCGGGCGTCGTCGAGGTCACGCAGCCACCCCAGTCGGACGAGCTCCGTGCACGCGGCCAGGACGGTCGACCGGGTGAGGCCGGTGGCGTCGATCGCCTCGGACGCGGTGAAGGCCGCGGCGTCGAACGCGTAGGCCAGGACCGTCTCGGCGCTGGTCACGCGGGTCGTCTCACGGCGCTGTGGCATGCGCCGACCCTACCGTGGGACCAGTTGCTTGCGTGATTAGATTTTCTGGGTAGATTTAGTCCCGCGAGCCGACACCGACGTCGGCACGAGGACCGGAACGGCAGGGACGCCGGGTCCGGACGGACGGAGACGACGTGCAAGCACACGCCACCACCAGGGGCACGGCCGGGGTCACCCGCCGCGGGTTCCTGCTCGGTGCGGGCGGCATCGGGGCGGGCCTGGCACTCGCCGGGTGCGCTCCGCTCGGAGGATCGAGCAGCCGACCCGAGACCATCACCTTCTACGTGTCGAAGCCCGAGGTCATCGGGTACTTCGACGACGTCATCGCGAGGTTCCACGACAGCCAGTCGACGATCCGGGTCGTCCGGGACTCGACGTCGAGCATGTCCGCGAACTTCGTCCGGAACCGACCACCGGACCTCGGGTGCTGGAACTACAACTTCTCGGTCGCACCGTTCGTCGAGCACGGCGCCCTCACCGACCTGTCGGACCTCCCGCAGGCCGCGACGATCAACCCGGACCTGTGGCCGCTCCTCGAGCAGACCGCGGACTACCCGGGCCGGAGGAGCGCACTGCCCTACTCGGTGACCGCGGCGTCGGTCATCTACGACAAGCGCCGCTTCGCCGAGCAGGGACTCGACGTCCCGACGACCTGGAGCGAGTTCGCGGACGTCTGCGAGCGACTGGTGCGAGCCGGGATCGCCCCGATCTACGGCACGTTCAAGGACAACTGGACCATCGCCCAGGGCATGTTCGACTACTCGATCGGGGGCATGGTGGACGTCCCGTCCACCTTCGCCGCGCTGCAGCGGGCCGGGACCTCGGTCGGCACGGGCTCGGCGCCGTCGTTCACGAAGGCGTTCGCCGCGCCGATGGAGCGCATGACCCAGCTCCTGGAGTGGCACCAGGCGGGCGCGGCGAGCCGGGGGTACGGCGACGGGAACACGGCGTTCGCGAAGGGGCAGGCGGCCATGTACCTGCAGGGGCCGTGGGCGCTCGGCGAGATCGCGAAGACGAACCCCGACATGGACCTCGGGACGTTCCCGCTCCCCGTCACCGACGACCCGGCGGACCGCAAGGTGCGCGTCAACGTCGACCTGGCGCTGTGGATCCCGGAGGCGTCCCGCAAGCAGGAGGCCGCGCGCGAGTTCCTGTCGTTCCTCATGAGCCCCGCCGTCAACGACCGGTACAACGCGGACAACAACGGGTTCGGCGTCCGGCGGGACGCTCCCCCGGCGTCGAACCCAGCCCTCGCCGGCATGCAGTCGTACTACGACGACGCCGCCTTCTTCCTCGGCGCTTCACAGCTCATCCCCGCCGAGATCCCCGTCGCGAACTACGCACAGTCGATCGCCTTCGGTGGCGACCCGCAGCGACAGCTCCGCACCCTCGACGCCGACTGGGCGCGTCTCGCGCTCCGCTCGGCCGCGTAAGGAGACCACGCATGGCCACCACGACCACCGAGTCGATCACGACGGCGGACCGGCGCCGACGGGGCGGAGCCGCACCGCGCCTCCAGACCGGACGGAACGGCGCACGAGCGCGCCGCAGGCCGGTCGACCCGCTGTTCCTCGTGTTCCTCGTCCCCACGCTCGTGCTCTTCACGCTCGCCATCACGCTCCCGGCGGTGATGGGCATCGTGCTGAGCTTCACGAACTCCGTCGGGTTCGGCGAGTTCCGGTTCACCGGTCTGACGAACTACGTCGCCGTGTTCTCCGACCCCGCGATCCTGCAGGCGTACCTGTTCACCATCGGGTTCTCGCTCGTGACCGTGCTCGTCGTGAACGCGATCGCGTTCCTGCTGGCGATCGCGTTGACGTCGAAGATCCGCGGCAAGATCGCACTCCGCGCGGTGTTCGTGCTGCCGATGGTCATCTCCGGCATCGTCATCGCGTACGTGTTCTCGTTCCTCTTCGCGAACAGCCTGCCGGCGCTCGCGTCCGCGGTCGGGTTCGCCCCGCTCGAACAGAGCATCCTGGCGGACCCGGACCTGGCGTGGGTCGCCATCGTCATCGTGACGGCCTGGCAGGCGATCCCGTCGACGCTCCTCATCTACATCGCGGGCGTCCTGTCGATCCCCGGCGAGGTGTACGAGGCCGCAGCCCTCGACGGTGCCAGCTCGTGGCGGCAGCTGGTCTCGATCACGGCACCCCTCACCGCGGGGTACATCCTCATCAACCTGGTCATCGGGTTCAAGAACTTCCTGAACTCGTACGACATCATCGTCGGCCTGACCGACGGCGGCCCCGGTACCTCGACCACCAGCGTGGCGATGTCGATCTTCAAGGGCTTCAACGGCGGCGACTACGCCTACCAGATGGCGAACGCGACGATCTTCTTCGTGATCGCCGTCGTGATCGCCGTGATCCAGCTGCGGGCGACCCGCGGGAAGGCAGCGCTCTGATGTCCCTGCAAGCACCCTTGCGCCCCGGCACCACCGCCACGGGCACGATCCGTTCGGTGGACGCCGACCGCACCGCCGGGCGGCGCGGCGAGCGGTTCAACTGGCCCGTCACGATCGTCCTGGTCCTCTGCGCCCTGTCCGTCCTCGTCCCGCTCTACGTCACCGTCACGATGGCGTTCAAGACGACGTCGCAGGCGGTGGACGGCAACGCGTTCTCGCTCCCCGCTCCGTTCAGCGTCGACGGGTTCGTGCAGGCGTGGGAACTCACGGACTTCCCGCGGGCGTTCGGGGTCTCGGTGTTCATCGCGGCGATCACGGTCGCCGGCACGATCCTGCTCGCGTCGTTCACCGCGTACGCCATCGCTCGGAACTGGGACCGCCGGCTCTTCCGCTGGTCGTTCTTCTACCTGCTCGCGGCGATGTTCCTGCCGTTCCCGGTGCTCGCGCTGTCGCAGGTGAAGCTCACCGGACTGGCGCACCTCGACAACCCGGTCGGCGTCGCGATCCTGCACGTCATGTTCCAGCTGTCGTTCAGCGTGCTGCTCTTCACCGCGTTCCTGCGGTCGATCCCGGCGGAGCTGGAGGAGAGTGCACGCATCGACGGCGCGAGTACGGGGCAGGTGTTCTGGCGACTGGTGTTCCCGCTCCTCGCGCCGATGAGCGCCACCGTCGGCATCTTCGCGTTCCTCGCGTCGTGGAACGACTTCGTGATGCCGTCGCTGATCACCTCGGACCCGGCACTGCAGACCCTGCCGGTGCTGCAGCAGATGTTCCAGACGCAGTTCAGCAACAACTACAACGTGTCGTTCGCCTCGTACCTCATGGCGATGGCCCCGGCGATCCTCGTCTACCTCGTCACCCAGCGATGGGTGATGGCCGGCGTGACGCAGGGCGCGATCAAGTGACGACACCGACCACCGAGAGGACCCCCACCACCATGACCGACGTGCTCGACCCGGCCGTCCAGCCCGCAGCCACCCCGGAAGCCGACACCTGGTGGCGCCAGGCGAGCGTCTACCAGGTCTACCCCCGCTCCTTCGCCGACGCGGACGGCGACGGCATCGGCGACCTCCGCGGGGTGACCTCGCGCGTGCCGTACCTGGCCTCGCTCGGCATCGAGGCCGTGTGGCTCAGCCCCTTCTACCCGTCCGCCCTCGCCGACGGCGGCTACGACGTCGACGACTACCGCGACGTCGACCCGCGACTCGGCACGCTCGCCGACTTCGACGAGATGGTCGAGGCACTGCACGGCGCCGGCATCCGGGTCATCGTCGACATCGTGCCGAACCACACCAGCGACCGTCACGAGTGGTTCCGCGAAGCCCTGGCGTCGCCGGCGGGCAGCCCGGCCCGCGCCCGCTACGTGTTCCGCGACGGCACGGGGCCCGACCAGAGCGAGCCGCCGGCCGACTGGGTGTCGATCTTCGGCGGCCCGGCCTGGACGGCCGTGGGCGACGGTCAGTGGTACCTGCACAACTTCGCCAAGGAGCAGCCCGACCTGGACTGGGCGAACCGCGAGGTCCGCGACGACTTCCTGCACACGCTGCGCTTCTGGTCGGACCGCGGGGTCGACGGCTTCCGCATCGACGTCGCGCACGGCCTGGCGAAGGACCTGCCCGCGGGCGAGCTGCCCACCTGGGCCGAGGTGCTCGCGAGCCCGAAGGACGGGCAGCACATCCTCTGGGACCGCGACGACGTGCACGAGATCTACGCCGAGTGGCGGCAGGTCTTCGACGAGTACACGCCGGCTCGCACCGCAGTGGCCGAGGCGTGGGTCGCCGCCGACCGTCGTGCCCGTTACGCCAGCGCCGAGGGCCTCGGCCAGGCGTTCAACTTCGACCTGCTCGAGGCCGACTTCGACGCGCAACAGTTCCGGACGATCATCGAGTTCAACCTCGGGCTCGCGGAGCAGTCCGGCTCGTCGACGACGTGGGTGTTCTCGAACCACGACGTCGTCCGGCACGCCACCCGCTACGCACTGCCCGCGCGGAACGGCGCCGAGCAGAAGCAGGGCGCCGCGTGGCTGCTCGCCGGCGGTTCGCAGGACGAGCTCGACCGGGCCCTCGGACTCCGTCGGGCGCAGGCGGCGACGCTCCTCGAGCTCGCGCTGCCCGGCTCCGCGTACCTGTACCAGGGCGAGGAGCTCGGCCTGCACGAGGTCGGCGACATCCCCGACGCTGACCGGCAGGACCCGGCGTTCTTCCGGAACCCGGGCGTCGACGTCGGTCGCGACGGTTGCCGCGTGCCGATCCCGTGGACGAGGACCGGCGAGAGCTTCGGGTTCGGCCCGGGCGGCTCGCACCTGCCGCAGCCGGCCTGGTTCGCGGAGTCGTCGGTCGAGGCCGAGGACGCCGACCCGGACTCGACGCTGGGCCTGTACCGGAAGGCGCTGGGCCTGCGCGGTCAGCTGCAGACTGAGGAGCACCTCGAGTGGCTCGAGACCGGTCGTGACGACGTGCTCGCGTTCCGTCGGCCGAACGGCTGGACGAGCGTGACGGTGTTCGGCGACGAGCCGTACGCACTCCCCGCCGGCGAGCTGCTGCTCGCCTCCGCGCCGGTGGCAGACGGCGCGCTGTCGGGTGTGGGGACCGCCTGGTTGCGTTCCTGACGCGACCGGGTGACGGACGGGAGGCACGGTGCGGGCGGCACCGTGCCTCCCGTCCGTCGGGTCCCATCGCTTGCCTGCCGGAACCGGGCACCCCTGGCGAGAACGGGCGTACCCGGTCGAACCGTTCGACCAGGTACGCCCGTTCTCACTTCCCACGGCACGTGCGCTGGGAAGGAACGGGCGGGCGGAACTCGCCGAGGCCGCCGGTAGGGTCGGCTGCATGAGTGGCGCCAGCATCAGCGTGCGGGACTTCGTCATGCGCTTCGGCGACCGCGACGTCGTCGACGGCCTGTCGTTCGACGTGGCGCCCGGCGAGACGTTCGGGCTGCTCGGCAGCAACGGCTCCGGCAAGACGACCACCATCCGCGCCCTGCTCGGCATCACGACCCCGACCGCCGGCACCCTGTACGTCGACGGCGCGCCGTACGGCCCGGCGACCGGCGGCATCGGGTACCTGCCCGAGGAGCGAGGCCTGTACCGCAAGGAGTCCGTCATCGACGTGATGACCTACTTCGGGACGCTCCGCGGACTCCGTCGCCCCGAGGCGACCGCGTGGAGCACCGGGTACCTCGAGCGTGTGGGGCTCGCCGACCGTGCGAAGCTCCGTGTCGACAAGCTCTCCGGTGGCCAGCAGCAGAAGGTGCAGCTCGGCATCACGATGATGGACCGGCCGCGACTGCTCATCCTCGACGAACCGACCAAGGGCCTCGACCCGGTGAACCGTCGGCTGCTCCTCGACCTGGTCGACGAGCGGAAGGCCGACGGTGCGACCGTCGTGCTCGTCACCCACCACATGGACGAGGTCGAACGGCTCTGCGACCGGATCCTCCTGCTCAAGGACGGCCGCTCCGCCGCGTACGGGAGCATCCCGGACGTGCAGGACACGTTCGGCGGTGCGGTCGCCCGCGTGCAGCTCGACGGCGGTGTCCCGCGGTCCGACCTGTACCGCCTCGCCCGGCACGAGGGGCACGTCGCCCACCTGGTGCCGACACCGGCGGCCGCCGCGGACGGCGCGGACATCCTGGCGTCGCTCGTGTCCGCCGGCGTGCACGTCACCGGCTTCGAGATGCGGCGCATCCCCCTCGACGAGATCTTCGTGCAGGTCTACGGCCACGACGCGGGCGCCGACGACACGGTGGGCGTCCCTCGCGCCGACGTCGGATCCGGCGCACGGACCGGGGCGGCCGCGTGAGCCGCCTCGGGACGGTCGTCCGCTTCGAGTTCGTCCGCGCCGTCAAGAAGCCCGCGTTCTGGATCGGTACCCTCGCGCTGCCGATCGTGGTGGTCCTCGTCTCGGTGCTCGTCGGCATCGGGCAGGCCGCCGGCTCCGAGTCGGTGTCGTCGAGCGCGTCGGCCGCGAAGACCCCGTTCCGCTACGTCGACCACTCCGGTCTGGTGTCCGCATCGGTGGCGGCGAAGTGGGGCGGCTCCCCCTCGGAGGACCCCGCCGGCGACCGCGCCGCGGTCCGCTCCGGAACGCTCGATTTGTTCGTCGAGTACCCGGCGAGACCGTCGAGCGAGCCGATCCGACTCGACGCCGCCGACCGCGGGCTGTTCGAGAACGGCGGGTACTCGTCGCTCGCCGAACGGGTGCTCGAGCGGAGCGTCGCGGCCTCGGTCGGCGACGACGAGGCGGTCGCACTCCTCCGGTCGCCGCCGTCCACCGACCTCACGACCTACGACGAGGGACGCGTGGCGCCGGGCTGGCTGTCGATCGTGCCGCCCCTGCTCTTCGTCGCGGCGTTCTTCGGCATCGTGGTCCTGCTCGCGACGCGCATGGTGACCGTGATCGTCGAGGAGAAGGAGAACCGGATCTCCGAGATGATCCTGACCGCCGTGACCGCCGGTGACCTCATCCGCGGCAAGGTGCTCGCGATGCTGCTCGTCGGGCTGGTGCAGGTCGGCGTGGTCGCCGTGCCCGGGCTCGCGGTCGCCCTGCTGGCGCTGCCGCTGGTGGCGCCGAGGCTCGGCGGACTGTCGGTCGACCCGTGGCGCATGGTCGTCGGGGCGCTCCTGCTGGTCGGCGGGGTGCTGCTCGCGTGCGGGCTGTTCGTCGTGGTCGGAGCGGCGGTCCCGTCGATCAAGGACGCCTCGACGCTGCAGTCCGCCGCGATCTTCGCGCTGATCATCCCGCTCTACGCGGCGTTCTTCGTGATGACGACCCCGTCGTCCCCGGTTGCGGCGTTCTTCACGTACTTCCCGACGTTCACGCCGATCTCCGCCATGGTGCGGAACGCCGTCGGGTCCCTGTCCGTCACCGAGTCGGTGGTCTGCATCGTCGAGGTGTTCGCCGCCGCGGCGGTGCTGCTCTGGTTCGCCGAGTACCTGTTCCGGCACTCGGTCGCCCAGTACGGGTCGAAGGTCACGCTGCGGCAGGTCGCCGCCTGGCGTCGGGGCCGCCCCCGCGAGCGCTGAGCAGGACCGTCGAGCGCCTCCAGCGCCGAGCGCCTCGAGCGCCTCCAGCGCCGGGCGGGCGCCCGGCAGGCACCGCGCGGCGTGACGGTCAGCTCCGGACGAGCGCCGCGTCGAGGTCCCAGGACACCGGCTCCGGCGTGCGCCAGCCCTGGCGCAGCGTCCGCACGGCACGGTCGTACTCGACCAGGACGTCGAGGTACGGCCGCACGAGCATCTGCACCTGCAGACCCTCGTACACCGCGAGCAGCTGGGTGGCTGCCTGGTACGCGGGGATGCCGATCTGCTCGGCCCCGGCGTCGACGTCGCGCTGCAGCCCGCGGGTGAGCTCCTCGACGTACTCCTCGAAGCGCTTCCGGAAGAACTCCGCGAAGTCCCGCTCCGACGCCGCGATCGTCACCGCACCGGCGAGGACCCGGACGAGCCCCGGGTCGGCGACGTCCTCGGCCAGCGTCATGCGGACGTGGTCGACGGTGCACCTGGGGACGGTCGCCCGGCGGGTACCGCGCAGCTGCGCCCACCGGTCGTACGTCACCAGGAGCAGCGCGTCCCAGGTCGGGAACAGCCGTTCGACGACCTCCGGCGCGAGCCCGCACGTCTCGGCGACGACGACGGCGTCGACGTCGTGGTACGGGTGCAGGCGGTACGCCCGGATCGCCCCGCGGACGATGCGCTCGGCCAGCGACGCGTCGTCCTCGACGGGCGCGCCGTGCATGTCTGCCATCACGACAGTCCACATGACGAGCGCTCGCATGTCTTCACCCCGTGCGGGGGGCACGCGACATCGGTCGTCCAGGTCAGCCGACGGTCACCGGCGCCGCGGACGGCTTCCGGCCCTGCTGCATCCACACGAAGAAGCCGGTCAGGGTGAACGCCCCGTAGAAGACGTACATCAGGCCGGAGGCGTAGTACCCGGCCGAGAACAGCAGCGGCACGCCGACCAGGTCGACCGCGACCCAGACCAGCCAGAACTCGACCCAGCCCTTCGCCATGCCGTAGGTCGCCAGGACCGAACCGACGAAGATCCACGCGTCGCTCCACACCGGCTCGTACGACCCGAGCGCACGGAACAGCGGGGTCAGGACGGCGGTGCCGCCCACCAGCGCGAGCACCAGCAGGCCCCGCGTCGACCAGGAGGCCCACCTCGGCTCGACCACGGTCGTCGCGTCGTCCGCGCGGTGCGTCCAGCGGTACCAGCCGTAGACGCTCACCAGGATGAACATGACCTGCCGACCCGCCTGTCCGAGCAGGTTCACGGGGTTCGGGGTGTCGAAGAGCGCACCCATGAAGACGGTGAAGAGCAGGACGTTGCCGAGGATGCCGACGGGCCACGCCCAGACCCTGCGGCGCATCCCGCCCAGGGCGCTGAGCAACCCGAACACGTTGCCGATCACCTCGCGCCAGAGCACGGTCTGGTCGCCGATGACGAGCTGCGCGTCGAACAGCCACCGCACGATGCCCATGGGTCTCCTCCTCGTTCCGTGACCGTGCAACCGGCGGGGGTGCGTGCTCATTCCAGTGGCTGCGTGGCCCCGCTCGGCCCGGCACTGCGGACGCGTGGAGCGGTCCCGTGGACACGTCCGCGGCCCGGCGAACGCGGAGGCGTCCGCGGTGGCGGGCCCCGCCCTGCGTCCCCTCGCGCCGCGCGGTCTACGCTCGGGGGTCGTGGAGGACGAGGGCGTGGCGGACGCAGTGCACCGGACCCGGGAGCTGCTCGACGCGGCCACCACCCGGCTCCGCACCGCGGGGGTGCGCGACGAGGCGCTCGGCGAGTACGTCGAGCCCCGGGCAGTGCTCGGCATCCGGCGCGAGCCGACCATCCGGTCCCTCGGCCGGGTGTGGCGCGTCGGTGCCCTGCTGCTCGGGTCGTCACCGGAGACGGCGGGGCGGGCGTGGGCGACCGGGCGGATCACGCGCGTCACGGACCCCGGTCGGCAGCAGTTCGTGTCCGTGTCCGCGGAGGTCCGCCGCGCGTACCGGGCGGCCGCGGCGAAGGGGCACTTCGACCGGGGCGACACGGTGAACCACGGCGCGGTCGCGATCCCCCTCGACGACTCGCTCGTCGGAGCCGACGGCGTCCTCGCCGTGGTGGACGACGAACCCGTCGTCCGGTGGTCCCCCGCCGCCGGTGCGGCCGTGCCGCTCGACGACTACCTGCGTGATCGCGTCGCGCTGCTCGTCGATCCGCCGCGGGGTGCGACCGACTGAGCCCCGGGCGCGTCGGTGATCGCGGCGGTGACGGCCGCGCGGGCCACGGCGTCCTGACCGTCCTCGACCCTGCCCCGGCTGACCGACCAGAGCGCCGACTCCACCAGGCGTGCCGTGCACCACGCTGCGATCCGCTCCGGCGGCTCCCCCGTCGACCCGGCGAGCAGTGTAATCCGCTCCCGCACCGTGTGCTGGGGGTCGGCCGCCCGGAACGGGTCGTCGACCTGCACGACGAGCGGGCAGAGGTCGTACGCCGGGTCCCCGACCATGGGCTTCGGATCGATGACCAGCCACGGCTCGCGACTCGCAGCGAGCACGTTGCCCGGGTTCGCGTCGCCGTGCACGATCGCCGAGCGCCCGGCCCCGCCCGGCAGCGTGCGCAGCAGGTCGACCCCGTGGCGGACGAGCCCCGGGTCGAACGGTGGAGCGAGGTCCCGCATCCGGGACTCGACGAGCGTCGCCCACTCCGCGGTGACGTCGGCGACGGACTCGAACGGTGCGTCGTCGGGAACGCCGGCCGCCCAGAGCCGGGTGAGCAGGCCCGCGGCGGTCTGCAGACGCTCGGCCGCGGGCAGGTCGTCGCGCTCGGCGAGCGGGGTGCCGGGGTCGCACCGCTCGAGCAGCAGCACGAAGGGGTCGTCCGGGTCCACGGCGAGCAGGCGCGCCGCTCCGCAGCCGTCCCAGCAGGCCAGCGCGGCGGCCTCGTGCTCGGCCTCGCGGTGCGGGAGGGACAGCTTCAGCACGGCGTCAGCGCCGTCGGGCGTCCGGACGGGGAGGACGTGCGAGACGCTGCCGCCGGGGAACGGCGCGCCGGGCAGCAGGTCCCAGCGTTCGACCGCGCGCCGGACCAGCCCCGGGACGGACACCCGCCAGTCCTGCTCGGTCGGCCACATGCGGCGAGCGTACCCACCGCCGGACCGGCGGCCGCGGGGTGCCGGCGATCCGGGCCTCCCGTCCGGCCTGGCCGCGTCCGCGCCACGCACGGCTCCGCTCCGCCTCACCCTGCGGTCGCACGACACGCCGCCCGCGGTCGCCGAGGTCGCACGACACGCCGCCCCTCGCAGAGTCGAGCGGCGAGTCGTGCGACCAGAACCAGGCGGCGGGGCGGGACGGCAGGACGGCGGGG
>NZ_QKSM01000019.1 GCF_003234185.1 Curtobacterium sp. MCSS17_008 | reverse complement strand
CGCCCGTCCCCAGGAGGAACGATGACCGACACCGCACCCCGCCCCGGCATGGTCGCCCGCCGCACCGTCGACGGCGAGCTGATCGAGTGGCTCGACGTCCCGCAGCGTGCCGCAGCCCTCGGCATGGAGCCGCACCCGGAGGGCGGGTGGTACGTCCGCACGTGGACCTCGCCGGCGACCGTCGAGACCCCGGCGGGCGAGCGGCCCGCCGCCACGCTCATCCACTTCCTGCTGCCCCCGGGCGAAGCCTCGGCGTGGCACCGGGTGACGAGCGACGAGATCTGGATGTGGCACGGACCGGACACCGTCGTGCTCGAGCTCGGCGGGTCCGGCGACGAGCCGGAGCCCGGGGACCGGATCACGCTCGGGCCGGACGCCGGGCGACACCGGCTGCACGACGCGCAGGCGTTCGTGCGTGGTGGCGTCTGGCAGCGGACCCTGCCCGGTGACGGCGAGGTGCTCCTCAGCTGCATGGTCTCGCCGGGCTTCTCGTTCGACGACTTCACGATGGCGTAGCGACCGCGTCGCCGGCGGTCATCCGCTTCGCGCTGGTATCCCAGCCACCGGTACACCGCGTCCTGCCCCCGCTCCCCTGACGAAGGCCCTCCCGTGACCCGCACCCGCCGTCTCTCACTCGCCGTCGCGACCGCCGCGGTCGCCGCCCTCGCGCTCACCGCGTGCTCAGCCGGTGGCAGCGGCTCCGCCGACGGCACCGTCACCGACGGCAAGCTCACGATCGCGACCGGTCAGCCCGCGTACTCCCCGTGGGTGGAGGACGACGAGCCGCAGTCCGGCAAGGGCTTCGAGGCAGCGGTGGCGTACGCCGTGGCGGAGGAGATGGGCTACGACGAGGCGGACGTGGTCTGGAAGCGCAGCACCTTCGACAGCGCGATCGCTCCCGGCCCGAAGGACTGGGACCTCAACGTCCAGCAGTTCTCGATCGACGCGAAGCGCAAGCAGGCCGTCGACATGTCCACGCCGTACTACACGACCACGCAGGCGGTCGTGACGACGAAGGGGTCGAAGGCCGCCGGCGACACGACGGTCGCAGCACTGAAGCAGGACACGATCGGCGTCGCCTCCGGCTCCACCAGCATCAGCTCGGTCAAGGACGTCCTCGGTGTCACGCCGCAGGTCTTCAACTCGAACGACGACGCCGTGCTCGCCCTGAAGTCGGGCCAGATCGACGCCGTCGTGACCGACCTGCCGACCGCGTTCTTCATGTCCGCCGCGCAGCTCGACGACGGCACCGTCTCGGCGCAGTTCCCCCAGGACGGCTCGGGCGACCGGTTCGGCTTCGTCCTGCCGAAGGACTCCGCGCTGACGGGCGAGGTCGACGAGGCGCTGAAGACCCTGCGGGAGGACGGCACGCTCGCCGACCTGCAGACGAAGTGGCTCTCCTCGGAGACGAACACCCCGGTCCTGCAGTAGCCGCATGACCGCACCAGCAGGCGCCGGCACCCCGGTCGCCGTCCCCGCGCCGAGCCAGGTCGAGGCCGAGCGTCGGCTGTACCGGCGCCGTCGCGGCCGCCGCTCGGTCCTCGTGTCGGTCGTCTCGACGCTCGTCGTCGTCGCGGTCGTCTGGCTGGGCGTCGTGAACACCCCCGGTTGGGCCGCGGTCCAGCAGTCGTTCTTCGACCCGCAGACCGCGATCGACACGTTCCCGGACGTGCTCCTCGGCCTGTGGCTGAACCTCCGGATCCTGTTCTTCCGCGCCATCGGCGTCGCCGTGCTCGGCACCCTGCTCGCCGTCGTGCGCGGGCTGCGGAACCCGGTGTTCTTCCCGCTGCGGATGCTCGCGACGGCCTACACCGACCTGTTCCGCGGCCTGCCGTTGATCATCGTGCTCTACCTGGTGGGCTTCGGGCTCCCGGGTCTCGGGATCTTCCCGCGGCAGCCCCCGGAGGTCTGGGGCACGATCGCGATCGTGCTGACGTACTCGTCCTACGTCGCCGAGGTGCTCCGCGCCGGGATGGAGGCGGTCCACCCGTCCCAGCGACTGGCCGCCCGGTCGCTCGGCCTGTCCCACGCGAAGACCCTCCGGCTGGTCGTGCTGCCGCAGGCGGTCCGCAAGGTGACGCCGGCGCTCATGAACGACTTCGTGTCCATGCAGAAGGACGTCGGCCTGGTGTCGATCCTCGGCGCGGTCGACGCGGTGCGGAGCGCCCAGATCGCGCAGGCCGAGACCTACAACTTCACGCCGTACTTCGTCGCGGGCCTGTTGTTCGTCCTCATCAGCCTCCCGCTCATCCGCGTGACGGACGCGGTCGCACGACGGCAGCAGCGCCGGGAACAGATCGGGGGGACCGTGTGACCGGGACACCGGAGCCGACGGTGGACGTGCTCGAGCTGCGCGGCCTGCGCAAGACGTTCGGTGAGCACGAGGTGCTCCGCGGGATCGACCTGACCGTGCACCGGCACGAGGTCATCTGCGTCATCGGGGCGTCCGGGTCCGGCAAGTCCACGCTCCTCAAGACCGTGAACCTGCTCGAGGGCATCGACGACGGCGAGATCCTGCTCCAGGGCACGGACATCGCCGACCCGCGGACCGACGTCGACGCCACCCGGGCGCGGATCGGCGTCGTCTTCCAGCAGTTCAACCTGTTCCCCCACATGACCGTCCTCGACAACGTGACGCTCGCGTCGCGGCAGGTGCACGGGGTCGGCAGGGCCGAGGCGGAGGCCACCGCACGCCGGCTGCTCGACCGCATCGGGCTCGCCGACTTCGCGGGCGCCTACCCGGACCGGCTCTCCGGCGGCCAGCAGCAGCGCGTCGCCATCGTCCGGGCGATCGCGACCGCGCCGGAGCTGCTGCTGCTCGACGAGGTGACGAGCGCGCTCGACCCGCAGCTCGTCGGCGAGGTGCTCGACCTGGTGCGCGAGCTCAAGGAGCAGGGCGCGACGATCCTCATGACCACGCACGAGATGTCGTTCGCCCGGAACGTCGCCGACCGGATCGTGTTCCTGCACCGCGGCGAGGTCGTCGAGCAGGGTGCCCCGGCCGACGTGCTCGACCGCCCGCAGCACCCCGCGCTCGTCGAGTTCCTGTCCCGCGTGCACGCCTGACGTCGGTCCCGCCCCGCCGGACTACGGGGTGAGCAGCACCTTGCCGATGACCTCGCCGTCCCGGACGCGGCGGTGCGCCTCGGCCGCCTCGACCAGCGGCAGGACCGAGTCGACGACCGGGCGCACGCTGCCGTCGGCGACGAACGGCCAGACGTGCTCGCGGACGGCGGCGACGATCGCGGCCTTCTCGTCGAGGGGACGGGCACGCAGGGTGGTGGCGCTGATGGTCGCGCGCTTGCGCATCATCGCGCCGAAGTCGAGCTCGCCCTTCGTGCCGCTCCCCGCGGCGATCACCGCGACGTGCCCGTTCGGTGCGAGCACCTCGAGGTGCTTCGCCAGGTAGTCCGCGCCGACGACGTCGAGGACCACGTCGACCCCGCGGCCGTCCGTGAACGCCAGTGCACGTTCCACGAAGTCCTCGGTGCGGTGGTCCACCACGAGGTCCGCGCCGAGCTCGCGGGACGCCCGGACCTTCCGCTCGCCGCCGCTCGTCGCGATCACCCGGGCTCCGAGGGCCTTCGCCCACACGACCGCGTGCGATCCCATGCCACCGGTGCCGCCGTGCACCAGGAGGGTCTGCCCGGGTCGGAGCCCCGCGATCATCCCGAGGTTCGAGTACACGGTGCACGCGGCCTCCGGCAGCCCGGCGGCCTCGACCAGGTCCACCCCGTCGGGCACCGGCAGCACCTGCGTCGCGGGCACCGCCACGAGCGTGGCGTAGCCGCCGCCCGAGAGCAGCGCGCACACCCGGTCACCCACGGTGAACCCGTCCACGCCCTCGCCGAGCGCGCGGACGGTCCCCGAGACCTCGAGCCCGAGCACCTCGGAGGCGCCGGGCGGCGGCGGGTAGTTGCCGGCGACCTGCTGCAGGTCCGCGTTGTTCACGCCCGCGGCGACGACCTCGACCAGGACCTCGCCGGGGCCCGCGACCGGGTCCGGGTGCTCGTCGAGTCGGAGTCCGCCGTCGTGCGCCGTGATCGCCTGCATGCCCTCGACGGTACGCCTCTGCGCGCCCCACCCTGGACGCGCGCCGTGTAACGTCTGGCCCGATCCGTTCCCGAGGGGGGCACGGACCGACCAGGGGGAGTCCCACCATGCCCAGGAAGACCATCGCACTCGCCACCGCGGCCGTCGCCGTCGCGCTGCTCGCCGGGTGCTCGTCCACGCAGGCCGGCCCGGCCGACGTGTCGTCGGGCGCACCGCAGGCGCCGCGCACCACCGCTGCGGCCGCACCGGAGCAGACCGAGGCCGAGGCGTGCGCCCTCGTCGAGGACCGGACGCAGTCCTTCCGCTCGGGGGCGACCACGCCGACGACGGACGCCGAGCGCGTCGCTCTCGTCCGCTCGTTCACCGACGAGATCGACGCCGTGCTCCCGGACGTCACGAACGAGGAGGTCCACGACGCGCTGAGCACCTTCCGCGACGGCGCGGACACCCTCGCCGACCGTGTCGAGTCCGAGGGCAGCGCCTCACCGGAGTCGCTGGCGCAGTTCCAGCGCACCGTCGAACAGGTGTCCGCCGTCTGCGACTGACGCCGAGCGACCGCGCCAACGCGGACGAGGGCCCCGCACCCGGACGGGTGCGGGGCCCTCGTCCGTGCGTGGCTCAGGCCGCGGGCTGCGCGCGGTCGAGCCGCTCGACGTCCTCCGGTCGGAGCTTCACCGTCGCGGCGACGACCGAGTCGAGGATCGACTGCGGGCGCGACGCCCCCGGGATCGGGATGACGACGTCGCTCTTCTGCAGCTCCCACGCCAGTGCCACGACCTGTGGCGAGACGTCGCGCTCGCGGGCGATCACGGCGAAGTCCTCGTACGCGGTCCCCAGGTCGGCCGCCTTGGCGATGCCACCGAGCGGGCTCCACGGCAGGAAGGCGATGCCGAGCTCGTCGCAGAGCTCGAGCTCCGGTTCGCTCGACCGGAACGCGGGCGAGAACTGGTTCTGCACCGAGGCGAGGCGACCGCCGAGGACCTCGTTCGCGGTGCGGATCTGGTCGGGGTCGGCGTTGGAGATGCCCGCCATCCGGATGACGCCCTCGTCGAGGAGCTCCGCGAGGGCACCGATGGAGTCGGCGTAGGGGACCGCGGGGTCCGGTCGGTGGAACTGGTACAGCCCGACGGCGTCGACGCCGAGGCGACGCGCTGACGCCTTGGCGGCCTCCTTGAGGTACTCCGGCCGGCCGTCCTGCGCCCAGGGGCCCGGCTCCGGTCGCAGGTGCCCGCCCTTCGTCGCGACGAGCACGGTGTCCGTGTCACCGTGGAACTCCCGGACCGCCTTCGCGATGAGCTCCTCGTTGTGTCCGACCTCGTCCTTCGCCGCCTGGTGGTACGCGTCGGCGGTGTCGATGAGCGTCACGCCCGCCTCGAGTGCCGCGTGGATGGTCGCGATCGCCTGCCGCTCGTCGGGCCGCCCCTCGATGGACATGGGCATGCCGCCCAGCCCGATCGCGCTGACCGACACGTCTCCGATGACTCGTTGCTTCATGGGCCCAGCATGCGCCGACGGGTCGGCGCGACGCCCAGCGTGCGCCGTCGGGACAGGCCGGACGGGAGGCGCGTGACGGCGCCGCCACGTGCCTCCCGGCCGACGGGCGCGCAGCTAGGGGAGCTGCAGTGCGGTCACCTGGCCGTTGCCGTCCGCCGAGTCGGTCGCCTCCGCGAACACGACCCCGCCCCACGTCACGGCCACGATCGCGAGGACGAAGCCGAGCGCCGCGATCCACCACGACGAGCGACGACGCACCCAGGCCCCGACCGCGAGCACGACGGTGGCGACCCCGATCACGAACGAGCCGCCCGCCGCGATGGCCGCGCCACCGAGGAACCGGCCGGGCGAGCACCCCGTCGCGGCGTCGCAGCCCGCGGTGGCCGAGGCCACGGCGATGATCCCGATGACCACGGCGAGGATCGTCAGCAGGGCACCGGCCGCGAGCAACAGCACCGTCGACACCCGGTCCGCGATCCGCCCGGCCGGGAACAGCGTGGTCCCGCCGTGCACCCACTCGGCGCGCTCGGTGCTGCCCGGTCCGGACTGCGGGCCGGACGGTGAGGACGGGTGCGACCAGGTCATGCGTCCGGTCTACCGCGCCTCGACGCCGAACGCCTGGGCGAGGCGCTGGATCTTCTGCGCACGTCCGAGCCGGGGCAGGTCCGAACCGTCGCGGATGACCTGCCCGCGTGCCTCGAAGTCGTCGAGGAAGTCCTGCGCCCAGGCGACGTCGGTCGGGGTCGGCGAGATGACCTCGTTGATGACGGGGAGCTGCTCGGTGTCGAGGCAGAGCTTCCCGGTGAGTCCGAGGGACACCGCGACCTGGGACTGCTCGCGGAGGATCGCGTGCGCCGAGCCGACCGTGGGGCCGTCGATCGGGCCGGGCAGGTCGCCGACGCGCGAGGCGACGACGAGCCGGGAGCGGGGGTAGGCCATCGCGAGCGTGTCGGCGGACGTGCCGGTGTCGCGGCGGTAGTCACCGGAACCGAAGGCCAGGCGGAACGCGCCCTGGGCCTTCGCGATCGACGTGGCCTCCTCGATGCCGAGCGCCGACTCGACCAGGGCGATCACCGGGGTGTGGCCGCCGAGCCGGTGCCACGTGTCGGTGACCTGCGCGGGCGACTCCGTCTTCGCGAGCATCACGCCCTGCAGCCCGGGGAGTCCCCGGAGCTCCTCGACGTCGTCCGCCCAGAAGTCCGTCGTGACGTCGTTGATCCGCACCCAGGCCTCGCCGCCGCCGGCCAGCCACGAGGCGACCGTGGCGCGCGCGCCGGGCTTCGCGGCGGGGTCGACCGCGTCCTCGACGTCGAGGATGATCTGGTCGGCGCGGGACCGCTGCGCCCGCTCGAAGCGGTCCGCCGCGGTGCCGGGCACGAGGAGCCACGAGCGGGAGATCTCGGCGGGGACCGATCGCCGCCGGTCCGGCCGGGCCGACGAGGGAGCAGGGGCGGACGGGACGGTGCGGTCGTCGATGGCCATGCCCACGTTGCTACCACATCGCCCGCTCGGGCAGGGTGCCGGGCCCGCACGGAAACCCCGAAACCTCGGGTCATTGCCAGAGAGGCCGCCCGCTTCCGCCTACAGTGTCGGATGTGTGGCGAGACAGGGTGACCGACGGCGCGGACGACGGAAACGACGACGTCCCCGTCGAGGGCGCCGCTGCGCCCACGGACGGACGGGAGCAGCAGGACGCCGTGACCGACGAACCGGACCGCACCCTGCGTCCCGAGCTGCAGCTCACGAGCCCGCAGGCGATCAGCCTGGGCGACCCGCGCCTCCAGGCCGGCAACGCCGCCGAGCCGACGTGGGACGCCTGGCGGACCCAGCTGACCGGTGTCGGCGGCACGAGCCCGCTCACCCACTTCAGCGACCACCCGCGCGCACGGATCGAGCTGTCGACCACACACCCCGGCGGACTCGCGCAGTTCATCACCGGCAAGACCACCCTGCTCTCCAGCCTGATCCGCGACGAGGTCGCCCTGCGCGCCGCACGTGTCGCCGCCGCGCAGGTCGAGGCGAAGGGCACCGAGCTCGCGACGGTCCGCGGCATCGACGCGGTGAAGCTCGGCATCGGCATGGCCGACTGGCAGCACGGCGACGAGCACTTCCGCGGTCCGGTGCTGCTCCGCCCGCTCGCGATCCGTCGGCACGGTCGTGACTTCGAGGTCCGCCTGCTCGGGGAGCCCGTGCTCAACCCGGGCCTGGCCGACGCCCTGCACGAGCAGTACGGCGTCATCCTCGACGCGCAGTCCTTCGTGGCGCTGGCGCAGCAGGACGGCTCCTTCACCCCCAACCCGGTCATCGACCGCCTGCGGGGCCTGACGGCGCACATCCCCGGCTTCTCGGTGCACGCACGCCTGGTCGTCTCGACCTTCGCCGAGGTCGCCAGCGGCATGGTCGAGGACACCGGCGACCTGTCGCACCCGGTGCTCGACGCCCTCGCCGGCAACCCGAGCGCGAAGTGGCAGGTCGAGCAGTCCTACCACCCGGTCGAGCAGACGCCGTCCGACGAGCGCAGCCCGGAGACCGACACGCTGCTGCTCGACGCCGACGACGAGCAGGAGAACGTGATCGCGCAGATCACGGCGGGCAACTCGATCGTCGTGAAGACCCTGCCGGGCACCGGTGGCACACAGACCATCGTCAACGCGCTCGGCGGCCTGGTCGCCGCGAACAAGCGCGTCCTCGTGGTGAGCCCCCGCCGCGCGACGCTGCGGGGCATCGCGGCACGCTTCACCGAGGTCCAGCTGCCCGGGGTCGCCGTGACCCCGGCGACGCTGCGCCGCGACGTCGTCCGTGCGATCGCCCGGAACGAGAAGGCGGCGCGGCCGAACCTGCGCGAGGTCGACGACGCCCTCGTCCGCCTCCGCAAGGTCCTCACCGACTACCGCGGCTCGCTCACCCGCGTCGACCCGGACTTCGGCGTCTCGGTGCTCGACTGCCTGGTCGAGCTGTCGCGGCTGTCGCTCCTGCCGGTGCCGCCGTCGACGACCGCGCGCCTGTCGAAGCGGTCGGTGACGAGCATGGTCGAGGGGCGCTCGCGCGTCGCCGAGACGATGGTCAGTGCGGCGAACCTCGGCGAGTTCCGCTACGGCCCCGACGACTCGCCCTGGTACGGCGCGAAGTTCGGCTCGAGCGACGGCGCGCAGCGGGCGCACAAGACGGCGAAGGACCTCGACGCCGACGGCCTGCCCACGCTGCTCCGCCGTGCGCACGACCTCATCGCGACGACGCACATGCGGCAGTTCACGACCATCAACGAGCTCGGCATCTACCTGCGCCTGCTCACCGAGATCCGGGACACCCTCGACCGCTTCCTGCCGGTCGTGTTCGACCGCTCGGTCTCCGAGCTCGTCGCCGCCACCGCGCCGCGTGGCGAGGGTGCCCCGATGTCGAGCACGAACCGTCGCCGCCTGAAGAAGCTCGCCCGCGAGTACGTCCGCCCCGGCGTGCACGTCTCCGACCTGCACGAGGCGCTCACCCGCGTGCAACAGCAGCGCGTGCTCTGGCAGCGGTACGTCGCCGCCGGCGTGAACCCCGAGGTGCCCACGGGCATCGGCGACGTGCAGGTCCTCTTCTCGAACGTGGTGCAGGACCTCGCCCGGCTCGACGAGCCCCTCGGCCGGACCGAGCGGGACCGCCAGCTCGCGAACCTGCCGATCGACGAGCTCGTGCCGACGATCGCCGAGCTCGCCGCGGAGTCCGACGTGCTGCACAACCTGCAGGAGCGCACCGAGCTCATGCAGACCCTCCGCGACCTGCAGCTCGAGCCGCTCATCACCGACCTCGCGAACCGCCACGTGCCGGACACCCAGGTGCCGGCCGAGCTCGAGCTCGCGTGGTGGCAGTCGGCCCTCGAGACGATGCTCGAGTCCGACCGTGCGCTGCTCGGCGGCAACACCGACATGCTCGACCGGGTCGAGGCCGACTTCCGGCTCGTCGACGACGCCCACGCGGCCGGGGTCTCCCAGGGCCTCGCGTGGCAGCTCGCCGAGAACTGGAAGGTCGGGCTCGTCGACTGGCCGGACGAGGCCACCGCGCTGAAGACGCAGCTGAAGGAGGGCGCGATCACCTCGCGCCTGCTGCAGGACTCCGCGCCGCACCTGTCGCGCTCGATCGCGCCGGTCTGGCTGGCCTCGCCGTACGAGGTCCCCGAGATCGCCGACACGATGCCCTTCGACACCGTGATCCTCGTCGACGCCGGTGCCGTCACCATCGCCGAGACCGTCGGCGCCGTCCGTCGCGCCCGTCAGACCGTCGTGTTCGGCGACCCCGTCACGCAGACACCGTCGCCGTTCCGGATCGCCGTCGATCCCGACCACCGCACGCTGCAGGTGGACGAGGCGACGCTCGACGCCCTGCACGCCGACTCGGCCCTGGCGAAGCTGTCCACGCTCCTGCCGACCCTGTCGTTGACGCGCTCGTACCGCGCCGGCGGCGAGGACCTCGCGGAACTCGTCAACCGTCGCTTCTACGGCGGCCGCATCGAGTCGCTGCCGTGGGCCGGGTCGTTCCTCGGCCACGGTTCGATCGCGATCGACTACGTCAGCGACGGCAAGGCCGTGCCGGATCCCGAGTCCGGTGCCGTCGAGAGCGTCGACGCCGAGGTGGACCGCGTCGTCCGGCTCGTGATGGAGCACGCCCGCACCCGCCCGACCGAGTCCCTCATGGTCATCACGGCCTCGGCGAAGCACGCGGTGCGCGTCGAGCAGGCCGTGCTCACCGCGGCGCAGGGGCACAAGGACCTGACGGAGTTCGTCATCGGCGACCGCGCCGAGCCGTTCATCGTCGCGACGCTCGAGCAGTCGGTGGCGCAGAGCCGCGACCGCGTGGTGTTCTCGATCGGCTACGGCCGGACGCCGCACGGTCGGGTGCTGCGCGACTTCGGTCCGCTCGGCAAGCCCGGTGGGGAGCGTCTGCTCGCCGTCGCGATGACCCGTGCGCGTCGCTCGATGATCATCGTCACCTGCTTCCAGCCCTCGGACATCGAGGCCGAACGCATGGGGCACGGCACGGTCGCCCTGGCGGAGATCCTCGCCGAGGTCCGTGCCCGCACCACCGCCGAGTACGTGCCGGACGACTCCGACCCGCTGCTCGTCGACCTCGCCCGTCGTCTCGAGATGCGCGGCATCCCGGTGGCGCTCGGACACCGCGGCAAGCTCGGCCTGGTGGCAGCGCACGGGGGCGTCTGCGTGACGATCGAGACCGACGCGTCGCTCGTGCGGGGTTCGCTGCGCGAGACCCTCCGGCTCCGTCCCGAGGTGCTCCGCCGTCTCGGCTGGCACTACGTGCGCGTGCACGCCTTCCAACTGTTCTCCGACCCGGACCGGGTGGCGGACACCGTCGCGTCGGTGCTCGGTGTCGACCGCGGTGCCACGCAGGAGATCAGCATCCCGCCGATCCCCGCGCGTCGATGAGCCGTCGGGCGCACCGGGCGGCCGGTCCGGTGACGCCCGCGACGGACCAGCTGGTGGGCACGTGGACGCGGGCCGACGACGCGTCGTCGGCCGTGCCTCCCGTCCGGTCCGGTCCCGCCGCGGGTGCGGAGGCGGACGAGCAGCCGGCAGGCCGACCGCGCCGCAGCAGGCGGGTCACCACCCGGCCGGTGCCGGGCAGCGACCCGTCCCCGGCGCCGGAACCGGCCCGCCACCGCGACGGGGAGAACGACGCCCAGCTCCTGCGCGACGTGCCCCCACACTGGTGACGGGTAGCCTGAGTGCGATGACTGACACCGCGCGGCAGCGACCCGACTGGCAGACGTGGCCGAACCTGATCACGCTGGTGCGCTTCCTGCTCATCCCGGTCTTCATCGGGTTCGTCGTGTCGGGGCACCCCGGCTGGGCGCTCGTCACGCTGGTCGTCCTCGGCCTGAGCGACTGGGCGGACGGCTTCATCGCCCGCCGGTTCGACCAGGGCTCCGAGCTCGGCAAGGCCCTCGACCCCGTGGCCGACCGGCTCGCGATCATCGCGATCGTGCTGTCGCTCGTGCTCGTCGGGCTGCTGCCGTGGCCGAGCGTCGCGATCATCGTCCTGGTCGACCTGGTGCTCGTCGTGCTCTCGTGGCTGTGGTTCCGCGGCAACCCGGACCTCGACGTCACCTGGACGGGCAAGGTCCGCTCGGCGCTGCTCTTCGTCGGCCTGCCGCTCCTGCTCTTCTCGTCGACGTCGTGGGCGTCCCAGCACGACTGGATCCGGGTGCTGGCGCTCGTCTTCGTCTGGCTCGGCACCGTCGGGCACGTCGTCGCCGGCGCGCAGTACGCCGTGGCCCTCGCCGCGAAGCACCGCGCCGCCTGAGCCCGCCCCGCCCGCGGGCCCTGCGTGCCCCGCGGGGCGCGGGGGCGGGGCGCGGGGCGCCGGCCGGCGTCAGAGCTTCGCGGCGCCGCCGATGCCCGGGCCCTCGGGCGCGGTGGACGGGGCGACGTGCGCGCCACCACCCGAGCCAGCCGCGACACCGTTCTGCGTGCGGAGCAGGTCGCGGATCTCGAGCAGCACCTCGACGTCGGTCGGGGGGACGTCCTGCGGCGTCTGCTCCTGGTTCTCCTGCACCCGCTCGAACGCGAGCTTCCTGAGCCGGTTCACCGGCAGCACGAGCGCGAAGTAGACCACGGCGGCGACGATCAGGAAGTTGATGACCGCGCCGATCACCGCGCCGAAGTACAGCGTCGCGTGCCCGCCCGAGACGGTCGGGATCCGCACCGGCAGCGCTTCGTCGAGGCTCGAGGCGTTGAAGACCGCGCCGATCGCCGGGTTGATCACCGCGTTGACGATGGCGTTCACGATCGCGGTGAACGCGGCGCCGATCACCACCGCGACGGCCAGGTCGATGACGTTGCCGCGGAGCAGGAACTCCTTGAAGCCCTTCACGCGGGCCTCCTTCCGTGTCGAGGAGACCCACCGTACCGACGGGGACGAGCCCTCGTCAGGAGGCGCTGGGTGCGGCCGGCTTCGACTCGGTCTTCTTCGGCTCCGCCTTCGCCGGCGGGCTCGACGACGACGAGGACGCCGACGACCCCTCGGCCTTCGGCGTCGAGCGCGAGTCCGTCCGGTAGAAGCCGCCGCCGTTGAACGTGACGCCCACCGGCGAGAACACCTTGCGCAGGGCGCCGCCGCACGCGGGGCACTCGGTCAGGGTGGCGTCGGAGAACGACTGCTTGATGTCGAAGGCGTTGTCGCAGGCGGTGCAGCGGTACGAGTAGGTGGGCACCCTAGCTCCGGAAGGTGATGATGCGCGACGGCGTGATGATGCCGTCGACGGGTTCGTCGTGGGCTTCGCGCGGGACCTCGTCGAGGTACTCCGCGTCGAAGATCACAGCATAGACGGGCGGTCGGTTCGCCATGGACCCGAGCGTCTTGTCGTAGTACCCGCGGCCCCAGCCCATCCGGCAGCCGTCGTGTCCGACCGCGGCGGCCGGGGTGAGGATCGCGTCGACGTCGCCGAGCGCGAGCGGGGAGAGCACCTCACCGACGACCTCGGGCATCCCGTGCAGGCCCTGCTGCTCGGTGGACCCGTCACCGACGGCCCAGTCGAGCAGTCCGTCCTCGCGGGTGATCGGCAGCAGGACCCGGACGCCCCGCTCGTGCGCCCACTGCAGGAAGGGTCGGACGTCGGGTTCGTCGGGCGCGGACAGGTAGAGCGCGAGCGAGCGGACCTGTCGCTCCTCCACGAAGCGCTGCAGCGTGGCGGTCAGGGCCGCGGTGTCGGTGTCGCGCTCCGTCGTGGTCCGGGTGCGCCGCCGCTGCCGGAGCTCGGCTCGCAGGGCGCGCTTCTCGTTCCCGAGATCGGCGGTCATGGCGGGGAGTCTACCGAGACCGGGTCTGCGGCTTCCCGTCGGCTGCGCGCGTGATGCCGTGTCCTCCGAAAGGCCCATGTCCCGGCTCAGTGCTCGTCCGGTACGTTCGACGGCATGGGCTTCCAGATTTCCAAGGCGGTGATCCCGGCTGCAGGGCTGGGCACGCGCTTCCTCCCCGCGACCAAGGCGATGCCGAAGGAGATGCTCCCGGTCGTCGACAAGCCGGCGATCCAGTACGTGGTCGAAGAGGCCGTGAACGCCGGGCTGACCGACGTGCTGATGATCACGGGCCGCAACAAGAACGCGCTCGAGAACCACTTCGACCACGTCGCCGAGCTCGAGGAGACCCTCAAGAAGAAGGGCGACCACGAGAAGCTCCAGAAGGTCAACCAGTCGACCGACCTCGCCGACATGCACTACGTGCGCCAGGGCGACCCGCTGGGCCTCGGCCACGCGGTGCTCCGGGCGAAGATGCACGTCGGTCGCGAGCCGTTCGCCGTCCTGCTCGGTGACGACATCATCGACGCCCGTGACCCGCTGCTCAAGCGCATGATCGAGGTCCAGGGCGAGAAGAACGCGACCATCGTCGCCCTGCTCGAGGTCCCCGAGTCGCAGACCCACATGTACGGCATCGCCACGGTCGAGGAGACCGACACCGACGACGTCGTGAAGATCACGGGCCTCGTCGAGAAGCCCCCGCAGGGCGAAGCCCCCTCGAACCTCGCGATCATCGGTCGCTACGTCATCCGCCCCGAGGTCTTCGACGTCCTCGAGAAGCAGGAGCCGGGCAAGGGTGGCGAGATCCAGCTCACCGACGCGCTCATGAAGATGGCGGGCGCCGAGGAGTGGACCGGTGGCGTGTACGGCGTCGTGTTCCGTGGACGCCGGTACGACACCGGTGACAAACTCGACTACATCAAGGCGATCGTGCAGCTCGCCTCGGACCGCGATGACCTCGGCCCCGACCTCAAGGCGTGGCTGAAGGACTTCAACGCGGGAGAGTAGCCACCCCGTCGCGAACGGGTCCGGGGACGTCCCCGGGCCCGTTCGTGCGTCCGCCCGGTCGACCACCGGGCACCGGAGGAACCACAGCGATGACGACGATCCCGACCCTGTCCCACGGGCGGGTCACCATCCGGCCCCTCCGGCTCCGCGACACCCGTGACCTCGACGTCGCCCTCGCCACGAACCGCTCGTGGCTGCGCACCTGGGAGGCAACGAACCCCTCGGGACACGTCTCGACCGACGTCCGCGGGAGCATCCGCGCGCTGCAGGCGAACGCCCGCGCCGGGCTCGGCCTGCCGTTCGCGATGGAGCTCGACGGCAGGTTCGTCGGACAGCTCAACGTGTCCGGCATCACGTACGGCTCCCTGGCGAGCGCGTCCATCGGCTACTGGGTGGTCGAGGACGCCGCCGGGCACAACGTCACCCCGATCGCGGTCGCGCTGGCCGTGGACCACTGCTTCCGGGTCGTCGGCATCCACCGGATCGAGATCTGCATCCGACCGGAGAACGCCCCGAGCCTCCGGGTCGTCGAGAAGCTCGGCTTCCGCTACGAGGGTCTCCGCCGCCGCTACATCCACATCAACGGCGACTGGCGCGACCACTTCTGCTTCGCCCTCGTCGCCGAGGAGGTCCGCGAGGGCGTCCTCGACCGCTGGGCGGCCGGTCGCGTCCCGCCCGGCGCGGGGAGTGTCCCGGCCTCCGCCCGTGACGAGGCGGCGGCCCCGCTCGACACACGACCCCGCATCTGACGGTCTGCGAGCGGGCGGACGGACGGGAGGCGCCTCCCACCCGGCGACGGATTCCGTCGCGACTCGCGCAACACGCGTCCGGCAATCACCGGGCGGGAGAACCAGCACCCCTACCGTTGCCCCATGGCAGGTATCGGCTCCTGGGGCGGCGGCATCGTCCTGCTCATCGCGGCCGTGCTCTGGGTCGTCTACCTCATGCCGTCCTGGGCGGCCAGGCGGCAGTACCTCGCCACCGAACGGAACGCGATCCGGCTGCAGCAGACCCTGCGCATCCTCGCCCAGACCGCCGAGCTCCCCGACGAGGTCCGGGTCGAGATGAACGCGAGGTCCCTCGCCGAGGCGCAGCGCGTCGCCCGGTCCGAGGAGGCCAAGCGGGCCGCCATCGTCCGCGCGCACGAAGCCGCCCGGCAGCGGGAGATCACCCGCCGCCTCGCGGAGCAGCAACCCACGCTCGAGCGGGTCTCGTCCGTCCCCGCCCTCACCGCCATGCGCATGCGTCGCTCCCGCCTCGGCGCGACCCTGTTCGGCACGGTCGGCATCGTCGTGGCGGCCGTCGTCTTCGTCGCGGCACCCGGCGCCTGGCTCGTCGGCGTCGCCGGGCTCGTCGCCGCCGGCGGCTCCGCGGCGGTGCTCGCCCAGCTGCACCAGGTCGCACAGGCGCGGAAGGCGCGCGCCGCGGCGGCCGCTGCGGACGTGCCCCGTGCCTCCCGGCCGGCGACCACGTGGACGGACCCGGCGCCGCCGCTGTCCATCGAGCAGCCCGCCGGGCCGGCGCGTGACCGCAGTTGGACGCCTGGACGCGTGCCGAGACCGCTGTACGTGGAGCGGCCCGCTGCTCCCGCGCCGTCCCCGGAGTCCTCGGCCGAGCTGGCCGCACGGCTCCGTGAGCGGGTCGCCGAGGCGAAGGCCGAGGCAGAGGCCGAGGCCGCCGCGATCCGTGCGGGGGAGACCGACCCGTCGCTCGCGCGGGTGTCGCGGATGCGGTCCGACGTCGAGGAGGCGGCGGCGTCGCTCTCCGCCCACGACCAGGGGCGCCTCGCCGAGCGCCTCGGACTCCGAGCGCCCGCGGCGACGCCCGTCGTTCCTCCGCGGGCCGCCGCTCCGGCTCCCGCCGCGCCGGAGCCGGAGGCCGCGTCCGAGCCGCACGCGCCCGAGCAGCCCGCGACCCCGAGCCGGTGGGCGGGCATGGGTGTGATCGGCGACGACGCCTACCAGCAGACCGACCTCGATGCGGTCATGCGTCGGCGTCGCGCGGTCTGAGCGCTCCGCCCGACCGCACGCGGCACGCCCGGACGCCGCGCCCCGATTTCGGATCGGGCTCCCGGTGGTGCTAGTGTTGTCGAGCACTTGGGGCTATGGCGCAGTTGGTAGCGCGTCTCGTTCGCAATGAGAAGGTCAGGGGTTCGAATCCCCTTAGCTCCACCAAGAGCGCGAAGGCCACCCGATCCGGGTGGCCTTCTCTCGTTCCCCCTCCGCCGTGTCCTGCGTGTGTCCCGCGGTCCACAGGCGGGTCGCGGGGGGTGTCGCTGGCCGACCACGAGACCTAGACTGCCGACCGTCCGTACCGGACGCGGGTCCCGCGTCGGGTCTCACCAGGGGGAGTCACCATCCGTACCAGTCGTCTCATCACGTCCGTCGCGGCGGTCGCCGTCGCTGTCGCCGCCTTCGCGTTCGCCGGCCCGCCCGCACCCGCATCGGCTGCTGTCACCCCCACCGGTGTGGACATCTCCTGGCCGCAGTGCGGTCGACAGGTCCCCACCGGCCAGGCGTTCGCGATCGTCGGCGTGAACGGATCACTCGGCAACACCACCAACCCGTGCCTCGACGAGCAGCTCGCCTGGGCAGCCTCGTCCGTCGGCGGTTCCGCACAGCCGAAGACGCAGCTGTACGTGCTGTTCGCGAACCCCGGGCTGCAGGCATCCGTCTGGCCGACCTCGAACACCTACCAGGGCACGACGCCGACGAACCCGTTCGGGAAGTGCAGCACGAAGAGCGGGAAGAAGCAGCTGACGCTGGCCTGCTCGTACATGTACGGCTACGCCCGCGCCTACGACGACGTGACCATCCGCGGAGCGGGACGGCCGGCTGCCTACCGGTGGTGGCTGGACGTCGAGACCGGTCTGTCGTACCAGACCGACACCGCGCAGAACCGGGCGGCGATGCAGGGCATGATCACCGGGCTCAAGGCCGGCGGTGTCCGGACCATCGGCATCTACTCGACGGTGTCGCAGTTCCGCACCATCGCCGGCACGGTCAAGTCGAACAGCCCGCTGTACGGGCGCTCGAACTGGATCGCGCTCGGGAAGAGCACGGTCACCAAGGCGCGGAAGGCCTGCTCCGGCACCCCGCTGCCTGGCGGGAAGATCGCCATGGTCCAGGTCGAGGTGCCGTACGGCTCCGCGACCATCGACCGGAACGTCTCCTGCAGCTGAGGCGGTGACGGACGGCAGGAGACGGACAGGAGGCGCGGTGCAGGCCCGCACCGCGCCTCCCGTCCGTCATCCGGCGCCGGTCGGGCCGGCGTCAGCCCGGGACGCTGTCCGTCAGGACCCCGGCGCCCGCGAGTTCGGCGTGGATCGCGTTCGCGGCCTGCTCGAAGGCGCGGTTGCCGCGGGCGATGCCGATCGCGCCCCCCTTGAGTGCCGACTTGCCGGAGCCGCGCAACAGGCGGGCGACGGTGCGACCGTCCGGCGTGACCATCACCTGCACGTCGAGGCGGGTGTGGAAGGTGCGGTCGTTCGCGAGGGCGCCGATGAGGAGCGTGAGCCCCAGGCTGCCGCGGGTCGCGAGCAGGGCGCCCTGGTCGCCGTCCTCGACGCTGTAGCCCTCGCGGACGAGGGCGTCCCGGACACGGGCGCGGGTGGACTCTGGGTCGGCGGCGACGAAGAAGTCGTGGCTCTCGGGCATGTGCGATCTGGTCCTTCCGGTCGGCGGTGGTGTGCTGCCAGTGATCCTGCCCTACCGTCGCCTACCCTGGACGGGTCATGACTGCCTCGTTCACCCGTCGTTCCCTGCTCTCGCTCGCCGGCGTCGCCGGCGTCGGGCTCGCCGTCGCGGCCTGCTCGCGCGGTAATGATCCCGCACCGGGGGCCTCGGGCAGCGCGGCCCCCGGCACCGCTGGCCCGGGCACGTCGTCACCGAGCGCGCGCCCCGCGGCCTCGTCGGTCGAGCCCGCGCAGCTGCCGCTCGCCGGCGGGGTCACCGTCACGGTCACCGGGACCGGACTGGCCGCGGTGCGGGGCGTCACCGTCGGCGGGGTCGCCGCGCGTGACGTGCAGGCCTCGGCGACGACCGTGACCTTCACGGCCCCGCACCAGGCGATGTACACGGCCGGGTCGGCGGACGTCGCGCTCTTCACGACGGCGATCGAGCCGAGCCCGTCCGCGAACCAGTCGTCGGACGGCAACGGCAGCGCCGCGAACGACGGCCAGGCCGGGGCCACGCAGGACCAGGCGACCGCAGCACCCACGCCGACCGCGGCGCCGACCCCGGACGCGGCGACAGCGGTGGCGACGACCTCGGTGGCGTACGCCGCGCTCACCGACGTCGACCGGCAGCTCGAGTACGCGATGCGGTACTGGAAGGACTACAACCTTTCCGAGTACGGCACGATGAACCCGATCGGCGGCGACTGCGCGAACTACGTCAGCCAGACGCTGATCGCCCGCGGCTGGGAGCAGCGCGACGACTGGTACAACCGGGCCGGTGGCGCAGAGCACAGCGCCACGTGGACGTACTGCCCGGCGATGGACCCGTGGATGACGTCGAACGCGGCCTCCTTCGGGCTGACGCGCCGCTCGCTCGAGGAGCGGGACGAGGTGAAGGTCGGCGACATCGTGTTCTACGACTGGAACGACAACCAGTCACCCGACCACGTGACGATCGTCTCCGAGGTCTTCACCGAGGCCGACGGCACCGTCCGCATCAAGTCCGCCAGCCACAACCAGGACGGGCCCTACCGCGACCTGGACGAGATGATCACCGTGCAGCACCCCGGGGGAACGGCCTGGTTCCACACGTTCGACGCGTAGCGCGGGCCAGCGCGGCTCAGGGGTAGCCGAGGAACCAGAGCAGCACGATCGCCACCGGCTGCAGGCACACCCCGACCGCCAGCCACACCATCGTCCGCCGCCGTGTCCCCGTGAAGACGTCGGCCCCGAGCAGCGGTGCCGTCGGCATGAGCAACCGCGGCAGGCTCTGCTGCGGCAGGAACACCGCCACCAGGTACAGCGCGTACGCGGCCGTGAACGCCACGACGTCCGCCCCCAGCGCCAGGACGCCGCGCCGTGTCCAGAGCCACACCGCGCCGGCGAGCACGACGACCACCAGCACGACGCCGAGCGCTCCGAGCCACGTGGACGCCATTGTGAACCACGGGGTCAGCGGCGCGAAGTCCTGCCGCCCGACGAACCCCACCCACCACGACAACTCGGTCTCGAGGTACGCGTCCGGACGCCCGGTGACCGCCGATGCGACGACCGGCCACGCGAGACCCGCCGCCGCGATCGCCAGTCCGGCGACGACGATCGCCACCGCGTCCCGCGTCGGCAGCGCCCGCCGCTCCTGCACGATCCGCACCACCAGGTGCACCGCCAACGCCACGGCGAGCGCGAGCACCCCCGGCTTCGTGAACGCCGCGACGAGCCCGAGCGGCAGGACGAGCCAGTACCGGCGGCGCACCAGGGCCAGCAGTGCGCCGAACAGCAGCAGCAGGAACGTGCTCTCCGCGTAGGCCACCTGCAGCAGGAACCCCGTCGGTGCGAACGCGAACAGCGCCGTCGCCCGCGTCGCCCGGCGGTCGTCGGACACCGCGCGCACCAGCCGCCAGAGCAGGACGCACGCACCGGCCCCGGCGAGCGTGGCGACGAGCACACCCGCCGCCCAGAAGGACCCGCCCACCACCGGTTGCACGACCCGGGCGAGCGCCGGGAACACGGGCAGGAACGCCCACACGTTCGGCAGCACGTGCCCGTCGGCGTCGAGCGGCAGGGCCGTCGGGTACCCGTGCTCGGCGATGGTCCGGTAGAACGACGCGTCCCAGGAGCCGAGGAACGACCAGAACGTCCCCTCCCGCCGGTACGACGCGAACGGCCAGCCGTTCGCCCGGGCCAGCAGCCAGACCGTGAGCAGCAGGACCGTGCTCACCGCGCGGGAGGCCAGCCACACGGCCAGGGGAGCGGTCCACCCGGTGTGGCGCGCCGCCCGTCCGTCCGTCAGCAGGTGACGGACGCGGGACGGCAGGCCCGGCCGGGAGGCACGGCTCGGCTCCGCCACGTCGGTCACCGACCGATCCTCCCACCTCCACGACCCCGCGCGGCTGTCCGGTCGCCGCACCCGTCCGCGCGCCGTCCGTGGAGCAGGAGACGTCGAGTGCCGACCGGGTACCCGACGTCTTCTGCTCCATCGAGGGCGACCTGCGGCCGCAGCGACCGCGGCGGACCGGCGAGCTCAGCGTCCGGTGACGGCGGCGCGGATCCGCTCGATCGGCACCTTCGGCGTGCGGTCGGCGTTGAGCAGGCCGTTCGTCTCCTGCATGGTGTCGGTGAGCTGCGTCCAGCAGGAGCCCGCCAGGAACGCACTCGCCCGCATCCCGTCGTACAGCGCCGTGATGCGCGCCACCCAGTCATCGCCGTCCGTCGCGGAGGTGTAGCCCCAGCCGTCGTCCCGCTTCGCCCCCGGTTGGAAGTCGACGCCGCCGAACTCCGTGAGCATGACCGGCTGGCCCTCGTCCACCGCGCCACCGACCAGGATGCGTCGATCGGCCGGACCCCGACCGCCGAGCAGCGCCGTGCGTGCAGCGTCGTCCGCGTAGGTCGCCGCGAGCCGTTCCCCGTCGCCCTCGTAGTCGTGCACGGTGACGATGTCCGAGTTCGTGTGCTCCCACCCGTCGTTCGAGACCACCGGCCGGGTCGGGTCGAGCGCCCGGGTGACGTCGGCGAGCGCACGGGCGTAGGCCTGCTGCGCCGGGTCGCTCGCGATGTGCTGCACGCCCCAGCTCTCGTTCGCGGGCACCCAGGTGACGATGGACGGGTGCGAGGCGTCGCGCTCGACGGCGTCCATCCACTCGCGCACGAGCCGCTGCACGGCCGTGGGGGAGAACGCGTAGGCGCCGGGTGCCTCGCCCCAGACGAGCAGGCCGAGCCGGTCCGCCCAGTACAGGAAGCGCGGGTCCTCGATCTTCTGGTGGTTCCGCGCCGCGGTGAACCCGAGCTCCTTGATGAGCTCGACCTCGCGCCGGAGTGCTGCCCGCGACGGCGCCGCCAGGTGCGACTCGGGCCAGTACCCCTGGTTGAGCACACTGCGCACGTCGTACGCGCGACCGTTCAGCAGGAACGCCCCGCCGTCGACACCCACGGTCCGCACGCCGAAGTACGTCGAGACGGCGTCGAGGGGAGCGGCGCCCTCCGCCGGGAGCAGTGCGACGACGGCGTCCACCAGGCGCGGGGTCTCCGGGCTCCACGTGAGCTCGTCCTCGGCCTGGCCGTTCTGCTGCCGGGCGAGCGGCACGACGACCTCGACCTCGTGCGCGTGGTCCGGGACGGTGGTCTCGACGGTCGCCAGGTCCTCGTCGCCCTCGTGCCACCTCGCGGCGACCCGGAGCCGTGCGCCGGCGGGGCGCTCGCCGGAGAGCCGGACCGTCAGGCGCACCGTGGCGTGGTCGACGTTCGTCCAGCGCAGGGACCCGATCGACGACGTCGGCACGGCCTCGAGCCAGACCGTCTGCCAGATCCCGGTCGTCCGGCGGTACCAGATGGTGTGCGGTTCCTCGTGCCAGTCCTGCTTGCCGCGCGGCTGGGTCACGTCGTGGGGGTCGTCCTCGGCGCGGACGACCAGGGTGTGGTCGGCGTCCGGGTCGCTGCCGAGTGCCTCGGTCACGTCGAAGGAGAACGGCGTGTGGCCGCCCTCGTGCTCGCCGACGAACCGTCCGTCGAGCCAGACGCGGGCGCGGTGGTCGACCGCGCCGAAGTGCAGCACGAGGCGCGGTGCCGCGTCGCCCCACCCGGCGGCGTCGAGGTCGGAGCGGGTGAGGGTGCGCGCGTACCAGACGACGGGGTGGAAGCCCGGCTCGTCGATGCCGGACGCAGGTGACTCCGGCGGGAACGGCACGGTGATGTCCCGCGCGTCGGGGAAGCCGGTGCGCCAGGCCGGGTCGTCCCCGATGTTCCGGAACGACCACGTCCCGTCGAGGTCGGCCCAGTCGCGCCGCAGCATCTGCGGTCGCGGGTACGAGCCGTCCTGTGCGGACGCCAGGGGGAGTGCGGCGGACGTTGTGGCGGCGACGGTGCCGTCGAGCGAGCTCATGCGTCCATGCTGTCGGGTCCGTACATCGTTGTAAAGGCCGTTCGGCGGGCCGCTGTCCGCATCATCGGGACGCACCCCGGTGCCGACGCGTACCGTTCGCTGCATGAGCGCCGAGGCACCCGACCAGGTCAGCGACCGCACGCTGGAGGGCTGGATCGCCCGTCAGCGCTGGTACGCAGCGAAGGGCGGGACGCCAGCGCTCCGCACGATCGCCGAGGTCGACGGCACGCGCCTCGTCCTCGACGACGCCGCGACGGGGCCCGTGCTCTACCAGGTGCCCGTCGCCGCCCACGCCGGGGACGACCCCGCGGCGGAACCGGTGGACGGGACCACGGACACCGACTGGGTCCGGGGTCTCGCGACACGGATCGACGCCGATCCGTCCAGCCTCCGCCCGATCGGTGCCGTCACCGCGTCGCGCGTGCTCTCCGGAGAGCAGTCGAACACGTCCGTGATCTGCGACACCGCGAGCGGGGAGCAGGTCATCGTCAAGGTGTTCCGCGTGCTCCACCACGGCGACAACCCCGACGTCACGACGCAGCTCGCACTCTCCGCCGCCGGCAGCGACCGGGTGCCGTCCGTCTACGGAGCCCTCCGTGCCACCTGGCCCGACACCGGTCGAGCGGACGGCACCGCGTCCGGCCACCTCGCGTTCGCGCAGGAGTTCCTCCCCGGGCTCGAGGACGCCTGGCGGGTGGCCCTGCGCGACGCCCGAGCGGGTACCTCGTGGGACGCGCAGGCGGGGGCGCTGGGCGGAGCGCTCGCCGAGGTGCACCGCACCCTCGCCACCGCGCTGCCGACACGGCCCGCCGACCAGGACCGTCGCGACGCCGCGGTCGCCACCATGCACGCCCGGCTCGACGCGGCCGTGCGGGAGGCCCCGACCGTCGAGCCGCACGTCGACGCCGTCCGTGCCGTGTACGAGCGTGCCGCGGCGTCGCACTGGCCGGACCTGCAGCGGATCCACGGCGACCTGCACCTCGGACAGGTCCTCGCCGCCCCCGAGCCCCGCGGGTGGGTCTTCCTCGACTTCGAGGGCGAGCCGCTCCGGCCCCTCGCCGAGCGCACGCTCCCCGACGTCACGCTGCGCGACGTCGCGGGCATGCTGCGGTCCTTCGACTACGTCGCCGGTGCGCTCGCGCACGACGCGGAGTTCGTCGACGCGGGTGCGTGGGCGCAGGCGGCGCGCGAGGCGTTCCTCGACGGCTACCGGAGCGGCACCGGGGGCGACCTGGCCGAGCACCGCGCGCTGCTCGACGCGTTCGAGCTCGACAAGGCACTCTACGAGGTCGTCTACGAGACGCGGAACCGGCCCGACTGGGCCGGCATCCCGCTGGCCGCCGTGGCGCGGCTCGCAGCGGGCGGCGCCGACTGACGCCCTGACCGACGGGAGGCGCGGGACCAGCCGGTCCCGCGCCTCCCGTCCGTCACGTGGCGGCGTCCGTCAGTTGACGGGTCCCGTGTACTTCTCACCGGGACCCTTGCCCGGCGCGTCCGGGATGCTCGACGCCTCGCGGAACGCGAGCTGCACCGAGCGGAGCCCGTCACGCAGCGGGCGGGCGTGGTGGTCACCGATCTCGGTGGCCGCGGCGGTGACGAGCCCGGCCAGGGCGGTGATGAGCTTCCTGGCCTCGTCGAGGTCCGTCTGCTCCTGCGGGTCGTCCGCGAGGCCGACCTTCACGGCCGCCGCGCTGAGCAGGTGGACCGCCACGGTGTTGATGAGCTCGACCGCGGGGACCTCGGCGATGTCGCGTGCTTCTCCGCTGGCGTCGTTCTGCGGGGTGTCGGTCACGGTGCTCCTCTGCTAGACTCGTCGGCGGCAGATGCTGTCCGCACGCCCAGATCGACTCCGACGGAGTCGGTCCCGAGCGCCGGACGGCGTCGTGAAAGAGGAGTCTCTCCCACCCGCGGCCGTGCACCACAGGCTACCGGGTCCCAACCGCTCCGCCGGGAACGGCGCGATCAGCAGATCGCGGCGCCACCGGCAGGCCAGCCCGCAGGGGTCGGCGTCGGGCGGCTGCCGAACGGGTTCCGATCCGAGCGTCAGATCTCCTCTCTCGTGCCGTCGTCCAGCGCAGATGCGCCGGACGGCCACCACTTGATTGAAGGAGCTCCGCATCACCGATCCCCGCACCAACGACCGAATCCGCGTTCCCGAAGTCCGACTCGTCGGACCCCAGGGTGAGCAGGTCGGCGTTGTCCCGATCGCCATGGCACTGCGCCTCGCGCAGGAAGCCGAACTGGATCTGGTCGAGGTCGCCCCGAACTCGAAGCCGCCCGTGGCCAAGATCATGGACTACGGCAAGTTCAAGTACGAGGCAGCGCAGAAGGCCAAGGAAGCGCGTCGCAACCAGGTGAACACCGACCTCAAGGAGGTCCGGTTCCGCCTGAAGATCGACACGCACGACTACGAGACCAAGCGCAAGCGTGCCGAGGGCTTCCTCCTCGGTGGCGACAAGGTGAAGGCGATGATCCTCTTCCGCGGCCGCGAGCAGTCGCGTCCGGAGCAGGGCGTCCGTCTCCTCCAGAAGTTCGCCGAGGAGATCGCCGAGTTCGGTGTCGTCGAGTCGCGTCCGACCCAGGACGGCCGCAACATGACGATGATCATCGCCCCCCTCAAGAACAAGTCCGACGTCAAGGGCGAGCAGAACGCCAAGCGTGCTGCGCAGAAGGCCGAGCGTCGTGCGTCGGAGCACGCTGCGAAGGGCAAGGAGACCGACACGGCCTCCGAGACCGCGCAGTCGGAGACCCCGGCCGAATAGGTCCCCCGGACCACCCCGCGCAGTTCTCCCAACCGCGATGGCGCGGCTCCCCATCCACCCCACGGAAAGGCACCACCATGCCCAAGCAGAAGACCCACTCCGGGTCGAAGAAGCGCTTCAAGGTCACCGGTAGCGGCAAGATCATGAAGCAGCAGGCCGGTATGCGTCACAACCTCGAGGTCAAGAGCGCCAAGCGCAAGGCCCGCCTCAACGAGGACCAGGTCCTCGCGAAGGCCGACGCGAAGAACGTCAAGAAGCTTCTCGGCCACTGAGCCGGCGGAACGTAAAGGAACAGATCAATGGCACGTGTCAAGAGAGCGGTCAACGCCGCCAAGAAGCGTCGCGTCATCCTCGAGCGCGCCGAGGGCTACCGCGGCCAGCGTTCGCGCCTGTACCGCAAGGCGAAGGAGCAGGTCACCCACTCCCTCGTCTACGCGTACCGTGACCGCCACGCGAAGAAGGGCGAGTTCCGTCGCCTGTGGATCCAGCGCATCAACGCCGCGTCGCGTGCGAACGGCCTGACCTACAACCGCCTCATCCAGGGCCTGAACCTGGCCGGCGTCGAGGTCGACCGTCGCATCCTCGCGGACCTCGCGGTGAACAACCCCGAGACGTTCGCGGCGCTCGTCGCCACCGCGAAGAACGCGCTGCCGGCCGACACCTCGGCCCCGAAGGCCGCGTAGTCAGGACTCCTGCGCACGAGACCCCCGTCGTTCCCGACGGGGGTCTCGTCGTTCCTAGACTGGTGGCGTGAGCGATCTCCTCGAGAACCCGAAGTCCGGCCGCGTCAGGGCGGTCGCGGCCCTCGCGAAGAAGGACGTCCGCGCCGACACCGGCCTGTTCCTGCTCGAGGGCCCGCAGGCGGTGCGCGAGGCGATCGAGTACCGTCCGGAGCTCCTCCGCGAGCTGTACGTGACGCCGACGGCCGCGGCCCGCTACGGCCTCGACGACGCCCCGGTCGACACGTGGTTCGTGACGGAGCAGGTGCTCGAGACGATGGCGGACACCGTCACGCCGCAGGGTGTCGTCGCGGTCTGCCAGCAGTTCCCGACGTCGGTCCGCGACGTCTTCCCCGACCCCGGTGCGGACGGTCTGGAGGCCCGTGACGCGTCCGCCACCGAGGGCTCGCTGCCCGGGTTGGTCGCCATCCTCGAGCAGGTGCGGGACCCCGGCAACGCCGGCACGATCATCCGCGCCGCCGACGCCGCGGGCGCCGACGCCGTGGTCCTGACCGGGCGCTCGGTGGACCCGTACAACCCCAAGGTGGTCCGCTCCACCACGGGCTCGCTCTTCCACGTGCCGGTGTCCGTCGGCGTGACGCTCGCCGACGCCGTCGGGCGGGCGAAGGCCCTCGGGTACACGGTCCTGGCCGCCGACGTGTCCGGCGACGACCTGCCGGAGGTCCGCGCCGACGGGATGCTCGACGGCCCGACCGCGTGGGTGTTCGGCAACGAGGCCCGCGGTCTCACGAGCGAGGACCTCGCGCTGGTCGACCGGGCGGTCAAGGTCCCGATCTACGGGCAGGCCGAGTCGATGAACCTCGCCACGGCGGCCTCGGTGTGCCTGTACGAGTCGGCGTTCGCGCAACGGACCCGCTAGTCCTCCACCGGGGTCCCGCCGAGCCGGATGTACGCCGTCCGTCCGGTGCAGGGCGGCGGTATCCCGGCGGCCGGTAGGCTTGGGCCTCGTGTCAGAACACCTCGAGATCAGCGAAACGGCCGTCGCCGCCGCCGTGGACGAGGCACTCGCCGCCGTCCTTGCCGCGACGACCGTGGCCGAGCTGAAGCAGGCCAGGGCCGAGCACACCGGCGAGCAGTCCCCGCTCGCGCGGATGAACGCCGCGATGCGCAGCGTGCCGAAGGAGCAGAAGGCCGCGGCCGGCAAGCTCGTCGGCCAGGCCCGCGGGCAGGTCTACCAGGCGATCGCCGCGCAGGAGACCGTCCTGGCCGAGGCCGAGGAGCGCGCCCGGCTCGATGCCGAGCGCGTCGACGTCACGGCGCTGCCGGCCCGTCGGACGCCCGGTTCCCGGCACCCGCTCTCGGTCCTCAACGAGACCGTCGCCGACATCTTCGTCGGCATGGGGTGGGAGGTTGCCGAAGGCCCGGAGCTCGAGCACGAGTGGTTCAACTTCGACGCCCTGAACTTCGACCCGGACCACCCCGCCCGAGCGATGGCGGACACGATCTTCGTCGAGCCGGTCGACCGGCACCTCGTGATGCGGACGCACACCTCCCCGGTGCAGGTCCGCTCGCTCCTGTCGCGCGACCTCCCGCTCTACGTGATCGCCCCGGGGCGCGTGTACCGAGCCGACGAGCTCGACGCGACGCACCTGCCGGTCTTCACCCAGGTCGAGGGCATCGCGATCGACAGGGGCCTGACGATGGCGCACCTGCGCGGCACGCTCGAGCACTTCGCCCGCCAGATGTTCGGCGCCGAGGCCCAGATCCGCCTCCGCCCGAACTACTTCCCCTTCACCGAGCCCAGCGCCGAGATGGACGTCTGGCAGCCGAACGCCAAGGGCGGCGCCCGGTGGGTCGAGTGGGGCGGCTGCGGCATGGTGAACCCCAACGTCCTGCGCTCGGCCGGGATCGACCCGGACGAGTACCAGGGCTTCGCGTTCGGCATGGGCATCGAGCGGACGCTGCAGTTCCGCAACGGGCTCAACGACATGCGTGACTTCCTCGAGGGCGACATCCGCTTCTCGCAGCAGTTCGGAACGGTGGTCTGATGCGCGTCCCACTCCGTTGGCTCGGCGAGTCCGTCGACCTGCCCGACGACGTCAGCCTCGAGCACGTCCACGCGGCACTCGTGTCGGTCGGCTTCGAGGAAGAGGACGTCCACACCTACGACCTCACCGGACCGATCGTGGTCGGCCGGGTGCTGTCGCGGGAGCCGGAGCCGCAGAAGAACGGCAAGACGATCAATTGGTGCCAGGTCGACGTCGGCGAGCCCGAGCCCCGCGGCATCGTCTGCGGTGCGCACAACTTCGACGTCGACGACCTCGTCATCGTGACGCTGCCCGGCGCCGTGCTGCCCGGGCCGTTCCCGATCGCGGCGCGCAAGACGTACGGGCACGTGTCCGACGGCATGATCGCCTCGGCGCGCGAGCTCGGCCTCGGCGACGAGCACGACGGCATCCTCCGGTTCGCGGACCTCGGCATGGAGCCCGAGGTCGGTGCCGACGCCATCGCGCTGCTCGGGCTCGACGACGCCGCGGTGGAGATCAACGTCACGCCGGACCGCGGCTACGTGATGAGCATGCGCGGTGTCGCCCGCGAGTACGCCCACGCCACGGGCGCCAGCTTCCACGACCCGGCGGAGCGCGTGACGCCCCGCACGGGCGAGGGCTTCCGCGTCGTCATCGACGACCGGGCCCCGATCCGCGGCCGGGTCGGCGCGCACACCTTCGTCACCCGGGTCGTGCGCGGCATCGACCCGACGGCGACGACCCCGGCGTGGATGGTCTCCCGCTTGGCGCTGGCGGGCGTCCGCTCGATCTCCCTGCCGGTCGACGTCACGAACTACGTCATGTTCGAGCTCGGACAGCCCCTGCACGGCTACGACCTCGGGAAGGTCGTCGGCGGGCTCGGGGTCCGGCGTGCGGCCGCGGGGGAGACCCTGACCACCCTCGACGACGTCACCCGCACCCTCGACCCCGAGGACCTCGTCATCACCGACGACGACGGTCCGGTCGGCCTCGCCGGTGTGATGGGCGGCGCCCGTACGGAGATCTCCGGGACCACGACCGACGTCCTCATCGAGGCCGCCGGCTTCGACCAGGTCTCCATCGCCCGGACCGCCCGCCGGCACAAGCTGCCGAGCGAGGCCTCGCGACGCTTCGAGCGTGGTGTCGACCCGCTCGTGGCCGAGGCAGCGGCGAACCGCGCCGTCGAGCTCCTCGTCGAGCTCGCCGGCGGGACGGCGGACGCCCTCGGGTCGACGCTCGTCGACGCCGCTCCCCGCCCGACCATCACGATGCGCGCCTCCCGCCCCGCCGAGCTCGTGGGCGTCGAGTACACCGACGCCGAGGTGATCGACACCCTCCGTGCGATCGGCGCGACGGTCGACGTCGACGGCGAACTGCTCGTCGTGACGCCGCCGAGCTGGCGTCCGGACCTCACCGACGACACCACGCTGGTCGAGGAGGTCGCCCGCATCGTCGGGTACGCCCGCATCCCGAGCGTGCTGCCGGTGGCCCCGCCCGGCCGCGGACTGACCCGCCACCAGCAGGCGCGTCGCCGCGTGGCCGCAGCCCTCGCCGCGGACGGCCTCGTCGAGGTCGTCACCGCGCCGTTCGTCTCGCAGGCGACGCAGGACGCCTACCCGGGCATCGACGGCGACGGCGGCCCGAGCGTCGTGCTCGCGAACGCCCTCGACAGCGAGCAGTCGCTGCTCCGGCGCAGCGGTCTGCCCGCGCTCGTGGAGGCCGCACGGCGCAACGTGTCGCGCGGACTGGTCGACGTGGCGCTCTACGAGACCTCGCGGGTCTTCCTGCCGACGTCGGGCGTGCGGCTCGGCACGGACACGGTCCCCGTCGGCGCCGCACTGCCGGACCCCGAGACCCTGGCCGCCCTCGACGCCTCGCTCCCGCCCCAGCCGTTCCACGTCTCCGCGCTCCTCACCGGGAACCGCGTGGTGAAGCAGCCGGGTGTGCAGCCGGAGCCCTACGGCATCGCGGACGCACTCGACGTCGCCCGTGCCGTCGCCTGGGCCGTGGGCGTCGAGCTCCGCGTCGCGCAGACGACGCACCCGTCGCTGCACCCGGGTCGCGCGGCCTCGCTGCTCGTCGGGGACACCGTGGTCGGCGTCGCGGGCGAACTGCTGCCCGTGCTGACGGAGGCCGCCGTGCTGCCCCGCGTGGTCGCCGTCGTCGAGCTCGACCTCGACGCGCTCGTCGCCGCGGCACCCGAACTCGTGTCGGTGGCACCGATCGTGTCCTACCCGGCGGCGACGCAGGACCTCTCCCTCGTGGTCGGCCTCGACGTCCCGGCGGGCGACGTCCTCGAGACGGTGCGCCTCGGCGCCGGCGAGCTGCTGGAGTATGCTCGCCTCGTGGACGACTACCGGGGCACGGGCGTGGACGAGGGACAGAAGTCCCTGACGTTCGCGCTGCGCTTCCGCGCCACGGACCGCACGCTGACCGCTGCCGAGGCCTCCGAGGCCCGTGACGGCGCCGTCCGACGTGCCGGCGAGCGATTCGGGGCGACCCTGCGCGACTGATCCGCCGGATCAGCACCGCCCGGGGCCGCCGCCTCCGACTCTCTCGACGACCAGTCCGACCAAAGGTGGAACCCATGTCCGTATCCGTCGCCGTGGCGGGAGCCTCCGGCTACGCGGGCGGTGAGCTCCTGCGCGTGCTCTCCGCCCACCCCGAGTTCGACGTCAGGACGGTGACGGCGTTCTCGAACGCCGGACAGCCGCTCATCGCCACGCAGCCGCACCTGCGGTCGCTGGCGCACCTGACCCTCGTCGAGACGACGGCGGAGCAGCTCCGCGGGCACGACGTGGTGTTCCTCGCGCTGCCGCACGGGCAGTCCGGAGCGATCACGGCCGAGCTCGACGACGACACCCTCGTCGTCGACTGCGGCGCGGACCACCGGCTGACGGACCCGGAGGCGTGGGACGCCTTCTACGGCGGCGAGTACCACGGCGCGTGGACCTACGGGCTCCCGGAACTGCTGCACGCCGCACCGGCACCGGGCACCGCGGACGAGTGGCGGGACGTCGACGACATCGCGGGGCTCGGCCGGCAGCGGACCGAACTCGCGTCGACGAAGCGGATCGCGGTCCCAGGGTGCAACGTCACAGCCGTGACGCTCGGCATCCAGCCCGGTGTGCAGGCCGGCCTCGTCGAGACGGACGACATCGTCGCCGTGCTGAGCGTCGGCCCGAGCGGTGCGGGCAAGAAGCTCGCCACCACCTACCTGGCCTCCGAGATCATGGGCTCCGCGAGCGCGTACGCCGTGGGCGGTACGCACCGGCACATCCCCGAGATCCAGCAGAACCTGGTCGCCGCGGGCGCCGGCGACGTGCGGATCTCGTTCACCCCCGTGCTCGTCCCGATGTCGCGCGGCATCCTCGCGACGACCACCGCGAAGCTCTCGCCCGGCGTGAGCGCCCGCGACGTGCGGCTCGCCTGGGAGCAGGCCTACGCGGACGAGCCCTTCGTGCACCTGCTGCCCGAGGGCGAGTTCCCCCGGACCGCGGACACCGTAGGCGCGAACACCGCGCTGGTCGGCATCGCCGTCGACGAGGCAGCCGGCCGCGTCGTCGCGGTGAGCGCCCTCGACAACCTGGCCAAGGGCACCGCGGGCGCGGCCGTGCAGTCGGCCAACATCGCCCTGGGCTTCCCGGAGACCCTCGGGCTGAGCGTGGACGGAGTCGCACCGTGACCGACGTGAGCAAGAACGACGGATCCGGGCCGGGCCTCCAGACCGTGGCGACCGGGCAGGGCGTCACCGCGGCGGCGGGCTTCCGCGCCGCGGGCGTCACCGCCGGCCTCAAGGCGAGCGGGAAGCCCGACGTCGCCCTCGTCGTGAACGACGGCCCGGACGTCGCCGCGACGGCGGTCTTCACCAGCAACCGTGCGCAGGCGCATCCGGTGACCTGGTCGCGCCAGGTCATCGGGGACGGCGTGGCGCGGGCCGTGGTGCTGAACTCCGGTGGTGCGAACTGCTTCACCGGCCCGTTCGGGTTCCAGACCACGCACATGACGGCCGAGGCGGTCGGCGACGCCCTCGGCATCGGGGCCGGCGACGTCATCGTCTGCTCCACCGGGCTCATCGGCGTCGGCGACCAGACCTTCCGCGACGGCGTGCTCCGCGGCGTCGACCTGGCCGCTGCGGCGCTCGACGCCGACGGCGGCCCGGACGCGGCGACCGCCATCATGACGACGGACACGAAGCCGAAGCAGTCCGTCGTGACACAGGACGGTTGGACGGTCGGTGGCATGGCGAAGGGTGCCGGCATGCTGGCCCCGGGCCTCGCGACCATGCTCGTCGTCATCACCACCGACGCCGTGCAGACCTCGGAGCAGCTCGACCGGGCACTCCGTGCAGCCACCCGCGTCACCTTCGACCGCGTCGACTCCGACGGCTGCATGTCGACGAACGACACCGTGGTGCTGCTGTCGTCCGGCGCGAGCGGCGTGACGCCCGAGGCCGGCGACTTCCAGGAGGCCCTGACCGCGGTCTGCGCCGACCTCGCGCGCCAGCTCCAGCAGGACGCCGAGGGTGCCAGCCACGACATCACCATCGAGGTCACCGGCGCGGTGTCCGAGGACGAGGCCGTCACGGTCGGGCGCAGCGTCGCCCGGAACAACCTGTTCAAGGCCGCCGTGTTCGGCAACGACCCGAACTGGGGCCGGGTGCTCGCGGCGATCGGCACGACCGACGCCGAGTTCGACCCGTACGCGGTCGACGTGAGCATGAACGGCGTCCGGGTCTGCCACGCCGGCGCCCCGGACCGGCCGAGCGACGAGGTCGACCTGACCCCGCGCGACACCCACGTGCTGATCGAGCTCGGGGTCGGTGCACACGCGGCCACCATCCTGACGAACGACCTGACGCACGACTACGTCCACGAGAACAGCGCGTACTCCAGCTGATGACGAACGACCTGACCAAGGAAGAAGAGCACGAGCTCGCCGCCGTCAAGGCCGCGACGCTCATCGAGTCCCTGCCGTGGCTGAAGCGGTTCTCGGGCAAGACCGTCGTCGTGAAGTTCGGCGGCAACGCGATGGTGAACGACGACCTCAAGCGCGCGTTCGCCGAGGACATGGTCTACCTGCGCTACGCCGGGCTGCACCCGGTCGTGGTGCACGGCGGCGGACCGCAGATCTCCGCCGCGCTCAAGGAACAGGGCATCGAGTCCGAGTTCCGCGGCGGGTACCGCGTGACGACGACCGAGGCCATCACGGTGGTACGGGACGTCCTGGCGGGCGAGGTCAACCGCGAGATCGTCGACCTGGTCAACGAGCACGGTGACGGTTTGGCGGTCGGGGTCTTCGGTGACGGCGGTTCGCTGTTCACCGGCGAGAAGAAGGGCGTCGTCGTGGACGGCGAGCACTTCGACCTCGGCCACGTCGGCGACATCACGCACGTCGACCCGTCCGGTGTCCTCGCCGCGATCGAGGCAGGCCGGATCCCGGTGGTGTCGAGCATCGCGATCGACGACGCCCACCCGGAGCAGGCGCTCAACGTCAACGCCGACGCCGCGGCCGGTGCCCTGGCGATCGCGCTCGGGGCCGCGAAGCTCATGATGCTGACGGACGTGCCCGGCCTGTACCGCAACTGGCCGGACCGCGACTCGATCATCGACCTCATCGCGGTCGACGAGCTGCGGGAGCTCCTCCCGACGCTCGAGTCGGGGATGATCCCGAAGATGACCGCGTGCCTGGACGCCGTGGTCGGCGGGGTCGGCGGCGCGACCATCATCGACGGCCGCATCCCGCACTCCATCCTCCTCGAGGTGTTCACCCTGCGTGGCGCGGGCACCGAGGTGATCCCGGACCCGAGCCGACGCACCGAGAACCAGAACACCCACGCCGAGGTGGGCCGACGCGTGCCCGAGTCCGCAGCGGACCCGGGCCGGCACGAAGCGGACCCGGGCCGTCACGAATCGGTCCACACCACGAGCACGACGCAGAAGGGGAACGAGCAGTGAGCACCGAGACGCAGACCCAGACCTGGAACGACCGGTTCGGGGCGTCGCTCATGCGATCCCTGACCCCGCCGAAGATCATGCTCGAGCGCGGCCAGGGCTGCCGGGTGTGGGACGTCGACGGCAACGAGTACCTCGACTTCCTCGCGGGCATCGCCGTGAACTCCCTCGGGCACGCGCACCCGGCGCTGGTCGAGGCCGTGGCCGACCAGGCAGCGAAGCTCGTGCACGTCTCGAACTACTTCGCGACCCCGCCGCAGCTCGAGCTCGCCGAGCGTCTCAAGCGCATCACCGGCGCCGGCGACGCGGGCCGCGTGTACTTCGGCAACTCCGGCGCCGAGGCGAACGAGGCGGCCTTCAAGCTCGCGCGACTGAACAAGGGCACCGACGGCCGCAAGACCCGCATCCTCGCGCTGCGGCAGGGCTTCCACGGCCGCACGATGGGCGCGCTCGCACTCACCGGCAAGCCCGCGCTGCAGGAGGACTTCCTGCCGATGGTGCCCGGCGTCGAGCACATCGACTCGACGGTCGCGGCGCTCGAGGCCGCGATCGACGACACGGTCGCCGCGCTCATCCTCGAGCCGATCAAGGGCGAGGCCGGCGTCGTCGACCTGCCCGAGGGCTTCCTGCAGACCGCCCGACGGCTGACCGAGGAGCACGGCGCGCTCTTCATCCTCGACGAGATCCAGACGGGTGTCGGCCGGACGGGCAACTGGTTCACCTTCCAGGGCCACGGCTTCACCCCGGACGCGGTCACGATCGCCAAGGGCATCGCGGGCGGGTTCCCGATCGGCGCGCTCGTGACCTTCGGGTGGGCGTCCGAGCTGTTCTCGGCCGGTCAGCACGGTTCGACGTTCGGCGGCAACCCGCTCGGCACCCGTGTCGCCAACGCCGTCCTCGCCGAGATCGAGCGCGCCGACCTCGTCGCCGGAGCGGTGACGAAGGGCGAGCGCATCCGCGCCGGCATCGCCGGCCTGGGCTCCCCGCTGGTGCAGGAGGTCCGCGGGACGGGACTGCTCGTCGGCGTCGGGCTGGCAGCCCCCGTCGGCCCGGCCGTCAACGCCGCCGCCCTCGAGCGCGGCCTCATCATCAACGCCCCGAACGAGTCGAGCCTGCGCATCGCGCCGCCGCTCGTCGTGTCCGACGCCGAGATCGACGAGTTCGTGTCGATCCTCGGCGAGAGCCTCGCCGCCGTCGCCGCCGAGCACGCCGACACCGCCCAGGGCGCCGCCACCCACCACGCCGGCACCGCCCAGGGCACCGCCACCCAGGAGACCTCCGCATGACCCGCCACTTCCTCCGGGACGACGACCTGACCCAGGCCGAGCAGTCCGCGATCCTCGACCTCGCGGCGCAGATGAAGGGCGACCGCTGGGGTGAGAAGCCCCTCGCCGGTCCGCAGACCGTCGCGGTCATCTTCGACAAGTCGTCCACGCGCACCCGTGTGTCCTTCCACGTGGGCATCTCGGACCTCGGGGGCAGCCCCCTCGTCATCACGACGGCGAACAGCCAGCTCGGTGGCAAGGAGACGCCGTCCGACACCGCTCGCGTGCTCGAGCGCATGGTCTCCGCCATCGTGTGGCGCACCTACGCGCAGTCCGGGCTCGAGGAGATGGCCCAGGACACCCGCGTGCCCGTGGTGAACGCCCTGTCGGACGACTTCCACCCGTGCCAGCTCCTCGCCGACCTCCTGACGATCCGCGAGCACCGCGGCACCCTGGCCGGGCAGACCGTCGCCTTCGTCGGGGACGGAGCGAGCAACATGGCGCAGTCCTACCTGCTGGCCGGAGCCACCGCGGGCATGCACGTCCGCGTCGCAGCGCCCGAGGCGTTCAGCCCGGACGCGCAGGTCGTCACCGACGCGGAGCACCGCGCGGCCGAGACCGGCGGCTCCGTGCTCGTCGTCACCGACCCCGTGGCCGCGGTCGCCGGCGCCGACGTCGTCGTCACCGACACCTGGGTGTCGATGGGCAAGGAGGACGAGAAGCAGGCGCGCCTCGACACCTTCGCCGGCCACCGCGTCGACGACGAGCTCATGGCGCACGCCGCGGACGACGCCGTGTTCATGCACTGCCTGCCCGCCGACCGCGGCTTCGAGGTGACGGCGGAGGTCATCGACGGGCCGCGCAGCATCATCTGGGACGAGGCGGAGAACCGGCTGCACGCGCAGAAGGCCCTGCTCGCCTGGCTGCTCGCCGCCAACGCCACGGGTGCCCCGGCGACCCCGGCACCGACGTCCGCCTGACCCCGACGACAGGAGACCGAGTGACCGACCGCATCGTCGTGGCCTGCTCCGCCGGGGTCGACCCGGCGGCGGCGGTCGAGCACTTCGGGGTCGACCACGAGGTCCTGGCGCTCGTCGTCGACGTCGGTGGCCGCTCCCGCGAGGTCGACGCCGTCCGCGACCGTGCTCGTGCGACGGGGGCGGTGGACGCGATCGTGGTCGACACGAAGACCGAGTACGCCGACCAGTACGTCGTCGCGGCCGTCCGCGCGAACGCCGGTGGGCCGGGACGCCCGCTCGTCCCGGCGCTCCGCCGTCCGCTCGTGGCCGACCACCTCGTGCGCACGGCCCGGCACCTCGGCGCGGTGGCGGTCGCACACGTGACCGTCGCACCGGACGAGGTCGCGCTCGCGGCGGCCGTGGCCGGGGTCGACCCGGAGGTCGAGGTCCGCCCGGTGCCCCCGGCCGTCGTCCCCGAGGCGGGCACCGAGCACGACGTGTGGGGCCGACTGGTCACCGATCCGGGCCTCGACGACCCGTGGGCGGCGGCCGACCCGGCGAGCTGGGCACGGACGCAGGACCCGGTCGACGCCCCCGACCCGGACGAGGTGACGATCACCTTCGAGCACGGGGTGCCGGTCGCCCTGGACGGTCAGCGCTTCACGGTGCTCCGGCTGCTGCAGGAACTCGATGCCCTCGCGGGTCGACACGGCATCGGTCGACACGACCTCGTCGAGGACCTGCTCGACGGCCGCAAGGTCCGCCGCGTCGTCGAGACCCCCGGTGCCACGGTGCTCGTCGCCGCCCACCAGGACCTCGAACGGCTCACGCTCGAACGGGACGTCCTCCGCGCCAAGCAGGACGTCGACCGCGAGTGGGCCGACCTCGTCCACGGCGGGCGCTGGGCGAGCGGGCTCCGCCGCGCGCTGGACGCGTTCGTCGAGGAGACCCAGCGGCACGTCTCCGGCGACGTCCGACTCCTGCTCCACGGCGGCGCCGCGACCGTGACCGGACGCCGGTCGGGGCAGAGCCTCTACGACTTCGAGCTCGCCGTGACCGGCACGGACGAGCCGGTCACGCTCGCCACGGCCTGGGCACGCCCCGCCCGCACGGCCGCCCGCCGCGACCGGGCGAACTGACCGGACCGGACAACACCCCGCACGGCACACGCGCCAGCACCGCACGAGCAGCGCCAGTAGCGCACGACCAGCACCAGCACCGCACGAGCAGCACCACCAGCACCTCGACCAGCACCGACGACCACCCAGGCAGGACGACATGACCGACGCGACCCAGCCCGCCAAGACCGACGCCACGAACACCGGCGCCCTCTGGGGCGGCCGTTTCGCCGACGGCCCGAGCGCCGAGCTCGCCGCGCTGTCCCGCTCGACACAGTTCGACTGGCAGCTCGCGCCCTACGACGTCGCCGGCTCGCGTGCCCACGCCCGAGCCCTGCACACGGCGGGGTACCTCACCGCGGACGAGCTCGAGCGGATGCTCGCGGGTCTCGACCGCCTCGAAGCCGCGCACGCCGACGGCTCCCTCCAGCCGGACGACGGCGACGAGGACGTCCACGGTGCCCTCGAGCGACTCCTCATCGCGGACCTCGGTCCCGAGCTCGGCGGCAAGCTCCGCGCCGGCCGGAGCCGCAACGACCAGATCGCCACCCTCGGCCGCATGCACATGATCGACCACGGCCGGCGGATCGGACGGCTCGTGATCGACCTGGTGGACGCGATCTCCCAGCAGGCGAGCGAGCACCCGGGGGCGATCATGCCGGGCCGCACGCACCTGCAGCACGCACAGCCGGTCCTGCTCGCACACCACCTCCTCGCGCACGCGTGGCCGCTCGTCCGCGACCTCGAGCGGCTCCGCGACTGGGCCGACCGCGCGAGCGTGAGCCCGTACGGCGCCGGGGCCCTCGCCGGCAGCTCGCTCGGGCTCGACCCGGCGGCGATCGCGCGTGAGCTCGGGTTCGCCCGCCCGGCCGACAACTCGATCGACGCCACCGCCGCCCGGGACGTGGTGGCCGAGTTCGCCTTCGTGCTGGCGCAGATCGGCATCGACGTGTCGCGCCTGGCCGAGGAGGTCATCCTCTGGAACACGAAGGAGTTCGGCTTCGTCCGCCTCCACGACGCCTTCTCGACCGGGTCGAGCATCATGCCGCAGAAGAAGAACCCGGACATCGCCGAGCTCGCGCGCGGCAAGTCCGGGCGACTGGTCGGGAACCTCACGGGGCTCCTCACGACGCTGAAGGGGCTCCCGCTCGCGTACAACCGCGACCTGCAGGAGGACAAGGAGCCCGTCTTCGACTCGGTCGCCCAGCTCGAGGTCCTGTTGCCGGCCTTCACGGGCATGATCGCGACGCTCACCTTCGACACCGACCGGATGGCCGAGCTCGCACCGCAGGGCTTCTCGCTCGCGACCGACGTCGCCGAGTGGCTCGTCCGTCAGGGCGTGCCCTTCCGCGACGCGCACGAGATCTCCGGCGCGCTGGTCCGCCACTGCGAGGAACGCGGCATCGAGCTCGACGAGCCGACCGACGACGAGTACCGCGCGGTGTCCGAGCACCTCACCCCCGCGGTGCGCGAGGTCCTCACGATCGAGGGGAGCGTCGCCTCCCGTGCCGGTGCGGGTGGGACCGCTCCGGAGCGGGTCACCGGACAGCTCGCCTCGCTGACCCGACGGGTCCACGACCTGGCCGAGGGCGCACCCTTCACCCGATGACGACCGCGACACTCGCGCTGCTGTCGGAGCCGGCGCCGGCCTGTGCTCCGGCGCTGCTCGGTGCGACGATCACCGGCCGCGGCGTCTCGCTGCGGATCACCGAGGTCGAGGCGTACTGGGGACCGACCGACCCCGGCTCGCACGGGCACCGCGGACAGACCCCTCGGAACCGCCACCTGTTCGGACCGCCCGGCACCCTCTACGCGTACCGCTCGTACGGCATCCACACCTGCGTCAACGTCGTGAGCGCACCGGACGGCACGTCGTCCGGATCGCTCCTCCGCGGTGCCGAGGTGGTCGACGGGCTCGATGTGGCACGCGAACGCCGCGGGCCGTCCGTCGCGGACGTCGCGTTGGCGCGCGGTCCCGGGAACCTCGGGAGCGCGCTCGGCGCGGTCCTCGGCGAGGACGACGGCACATCGCTCCTCGACGGGTCCGGCCCGTTCACCCTCACGCTGGCACCCGGTCTGGAGGCGCGACTCGTGTCCGCCGACCCGGCCGACGTGGTCGAGTCGCTCCTCCGCGAGACCGTGCCCGGCCCCGCCGCGTCGGCGCCGGTCCCACGGATCTCGCGAGGACCGCGAACCGGCGTCGCCGGTGTCGCGGGCGGGGCGTCCTTCCCGTGGCGGTTCTGGCTCACCGGCGACCCGACGGTCTCGACGTACCGACGGCACCAGCGCGCGGTCGACGGACCGAGCTGAACCGCGCCTCCCGGCCGTGGCCTGGTGACTACGATGGTCGGGTGTCCAGCGCAACCGACCCCGATGTCCTGACACGCCAGCAGAACGACCCCACCTTCGCCTCGGTGTGGGACGAACTGCGCTGGCGCGGTCTGGTGCACGTCTCCACCGACGAGACGGCACTCCAGGAGGCGCTCGACGGCGATCCGGTCACGTACTACTGCGGCTTCGACCCGACGGCGCCCTCGCTGCACTGTGGCAACCTGCTGCAGCTGCTCACCATGCGTCGGCTGCAGCTCGCCGGGCACAAGCCGCTGGCGCTCGTCGGCGGGTCCACCGGTCTCATCGGTGACCCGCGGCCGACGGCGGAGCGGACCCTGAACACCCCGGAGACGGTCGCCGAGTGGGTGAGCCGGCTGCAGGCGCAGGTGTCGCGCTTCCTCAGCCCGGACGGCGAGAACGGCGTCCGGCTCGTCAACAACCTCGACTGGACGGCGCCGCTGTCCGCCATCGACTTCCTGCGCGACATCGGCAAGTACTTCCGCGTCAACACGATGCTCAAGAAGGACGCCGTGGCCGCGCGGCTGAACTCGGACGCCGGGATCAGCTACACCGAGTTCAGCTACCAGATCCTGCAGGGGTTGGACTACCGCGAGCTCCACCGGCAGTACGGATGCACCCTGCAGACCGGCGGGTCCGACCAGTGGGGGAACCTGACCTCGGGGACGGAGCTGATCCGTCGCACCGAGGGTGTCTCCGTGCACGCGATGGGCACGCCACTGATCACGAACTCGGACGGCACGAAGTTCGGCAAGAGCGAGGGCAACGCGATCTGGCTCGACGCCGAGATGACCTCGCCGTACGCCTTCTACCAGTTCTGGCTCAACACGGCGGACGCCGACGTGGTGGCGCGACTGCGGGAGTTCACGTTCCTGGACCGAGCGGAGATCGAGCGCCTCGAGCAGGCCGTGGCGGGCGAGCCCTTCCGGCGCGAGGCGCAGCGGGTGCTGGCGTTCGAGGTGACGTCGCTGGTCCACGGCACGGCTGCCACGCAGGCTGCGATCGATGCCTCCGCGGCGCTGTTCGGCAACGGGGACCTGGCGGCGCTCGACGCGGCGACCCTGCGCGCGGCGATCGCGGAGCTCCCCGGGACGGTCTCGCTCCCGGGCGACACCGACGTGGCACGGGCCCTGGTCGACACGGGGCTGGTGAAGTCCCTCGGTGAGGCCCGTCGCGCGATCGACCAGGGGGGCGTGTACGTGAACAACGCCCGTGCCGAGGACGCCGCCGCGCAGCTGTCCGGCCTCGCACTGCCCGGGGGAGCGCTCGTCCTCCGTCGCGGCAAGAAGACCCTCGCCGGCGTGACGCTCGTCTGACGGGTGACACGCAGTCGCGGACCGGTGCCCGGCCTCCTGTCGGAGGCCGGGCACCGTCGCGTCCGGGCCCGGCCGTGCCGTCGGACGGGGGGGAGTTGCAGAACGCGACACGCCCGGGTGGTGAGGCGGTTGGCGCTCCACGCCGCTGCTGCGTAGAGTTCTTACTCGTCACCCCAAAGGTGCGGCGGAGCGGCTGGAGCGAGAGCCCAGAGCCTGCCGGCCTCAAGCGGGACCATCCTCCACCGAAGTTCAGATCGGGTCTTGCGCTCGATTGCTTCGACGCTTAGGATGACTACTCCACCGGCCCTCTCCTTCGGGATGAGCCACGGGACCTCGGTCCGACGAGTTGCCGGTGGCAACCAAGAACACAATGCCCCTCTGGCGGAACCTGGTTCACCGGGTCGAGTGGGGGGTGCGTCTGGTCCTTGAGAACTCAACAGCGTGCACATTGTCAATGCCAATTATTTTGACCCCGTGCCTGGCCTGCTTCGGCGGGTTGGGTCGGAGGCAATTC
>NZ_QKSM01000018.1 GCF_003234185.1 Curtobacterium sp. MCSS17_008 | reverse complement strand
GGCGGAGGTCACCGCGGTCGGCGCAGGTTCGCCCTCGACGGCAGAGGCGGCGTGCGGAAGGGTTGCGATGCCGAGTCCGCCGAGGGCGACGGCGAGCGAGGCGGCGACGACGGAGGTGGTGCGAGAGCGCGACAAGAGAGTCCTTCGGGTAGGAAAACCTCATGAGCCTACTGGCGAAATGAAGGTCCCTCAGTGCCTCGTAGAGGGGGCACGCAGCGCTTGACCCCACCACCCGCGGTCGGTGCGCCAGCCCTCGCTGGGTCTCCGGGGCTCATCGGCAACCGGGCGGGACCGCCAGGTATGAAGTGGAGGGTTTTTAAAGTCGCGCATTCACGCAACTTCCCGCTTAACGCGGGCTCGTTTCAATGAAGCGGTGCATCCCTTGGGTGTCCAATAGCGAGGCCGCAAGCTCATCCTGATCTGCCGAATCCCACGTGAAGGCAGCGGCGTCAGTGGATTGACCCTCGTACTGGGGGTCGTTGCGGTCTATGTCCTGTTTATGCAGACGCATACGCTTGTAAAAGCAAGCCATACCCGATCGGTAGCTACGTCGCCGCAGGCTTGTCGAGCATCGACGCTCCGGCCGTCGAGCGTCCCCTGCTGCTCCGGCCGGAGCGCGATCGTTCCCGCCAAGCTACCGAAAGCGCGAGCCTGTCGTCGAGCCTGACTTGATGTGCAGGTCAGACATCGGCAGGTGTTCGTGTCGCGAGCGCCGTACCCAAAGCCAGGAACGCAGAGGTCAGCATGGGCCGCTGGCCGGCGGGGAAGGCTTGCTCGAAAGCGTTGGCGTAGTGGCGGCCGATCTCGTCCGCAATTGTCGTCCCGGCTGGCGTGAGGCGCAGTAGGACACTCCGACGGTCGTTCGGGTTTGGATGCCGCTCGATGAGGGTGCGGTTCACGAGTCGATCGATCAGCGATGTCATCGCCCCAGTTGACAGCTCCAGGTACTCACCGGCTTGCTTTGGCGTGACGCCCTGCCCGTCCGTGGCCGCGAGGAAGAACACAAAGCGGACGTCGGTCGCGTTCAAGCCTCGTTCAGCGCTCTCGTGATGCAGCATCTTCACGTGCTCCACCTGTAGCAGACGGAACGCTGTCAGCAGCGGCCAAAGATCGTCAGCTGGTTCCGCCGGGACGGCGGGACTCACAGGGGCTCCCGAGGCGGTGGGGAGCGTGAGAGCGTCCGTCGAGGTGGTCATCGCCTGCTTCCGATTCCAAAATCGCGCAACCAGCGCGAGGGGCAGCATCAAACCCGGCTGCCGTGCTGCTCATTCAATCGAGCACCACGGCAGTCAAGATACCCCCACCAGGGGGGTCGTAGCTTGTCTTGCGTACTGCTTAGCAACAAAGTATCTTGATTGTCGTACCTCACCAGTGCAAGCATCACCACGGCACGTAGCGCGATTCACCACCGCGGGCCCGGCCGACCACCGATCAGATCTCTTCTTCACGGAGTACCTCCATGTCTCGTGTCACCCCTCGCGCTGCTCGTCTCGCCGCCTGGATCGCCATCCCCGCCGCTCTCGTGGCCTCGGGTGTCGTCGTCTCGACCGCCTCCTACTCGGCCTTCTCAGCCACCACCGTCAATCCGACGAGCAACTGGACCGCCGGCAGCGTCGCGCTGACTGATGACGACAACAACACGGCACTGTTCAACGCGACCGGCTTGAAGCCGGGGTCGACAGGCTCGAACTGCATCACGGTCACCTCGACGGGATCGCTTGCGTCGACCGTGAAGCTCTACGCCACGAACGCTGCGACGACGAACGCGCTGGCGTCGAACATCAACATCACGATTGAACAGGGCACCGGCGGCGGCTTCGGCTCTTGCGCCGGCTTCACCCCGCTTGCTACCGGCGGCACGATCACCCCAGCGAACTCGACGCTTGCCTCGTTCGGCGCGTCGGCAACCAACTTCTCCAACGGAGTGGGCACCTGGGCGCCAACCGGCAGCGGCTCCGAATCCCGCGTCTTCAAGGTCAGCTACACAGTCTCCGATAGCGCCCCGAACACCGTCCAGGGCGGCACCGCATCCCTCGGCCTCACCTGGGAGGCGCAGAACAGCTGACGCGATCCCGGCTAGAAGACGGCGTTCTTACTCCAACCGATCCTGGCCGGCGCAGCAACTCGTTCCCAGCACGCCCCTCGTCGAAGGCACTCATGGTCAGCATCACCGCCACCGGTCACCCGGCGACGCGTGACGCGGTCCGTGACGGCCTCGACTGGGGGCGTGTTGCTGTCGCCACACTCGCCCGCAGCATCATCGTCACACTCCTCGGCTTGGCTTTGTGGGCGGCCGCGCCAGCAGTCATCGACTGGCAGCCAACCACGGTGATGACCGGTTCAATGCAGCCGCGCCTCGCTCCCGGCGATGTCGTCGTTTCCCGCCCCGTTGCCGCGTCCGAAATTCGCCTCGGGCAGATTCTCCTCGCCGATGACCCCGACCAGGCCGGACACCTGCGTATGCACCGGTACATCGACGACGATGCGGGCGGCACGCTCATCACAAAGGGTGACGCGAACCCTCAGCAGGACTCCACCACGATCACCCGGGACGCCGTGCACGGCGTTGCGTTTCTCCGCGTCCCCATGATCGGCACTCCGATCCTCTGGCTCCACGCCGGCAACTGGAGCGCAATCGCCCTCCTCGCCGCAAGCCTCGCCGCTGTGCTGTACCTCTGCACGATCGACGGGCCCCTCCGCCGTCTGAGCGCAGCACCGGACGGCCAAGCCAACACCAATGCTGAAGCGCCTGCAGAATTGCCAGCACGGGCGCACAACGGCACCTCCGAACAACGCGTCAATGGTGCTCGACACGCTTTCACGAGACGGTTCACTCGTCGCCGTGCACGACGCATCAGGCGACTCCGTCGCGCCGGCGGCGCCATCGGTGTTCTCTTGCTGGCCGGAACCATCACCGCGATACCCGTGAACGCCTTCGCGGACCCGTTCCACCATGTCGCCAAGAGTCCAACGAGTCACTTCACCGCAGGCTCGGCTCCGTCCGCGACCAACGTTATGTGCGTCAACAACAATGGCTCCGTCGTCCTCAGCTGGAAGTATCCCGCCGGAGCGGATATCCCGAAGTCGTTCTCCGTCCTCGAGAACGGATCCGCCGTGATCGCAACCACATCGAGCGGAACCGCACACACTGCGACGGTCAAGCTCAGCGGCCTCCTCGATCTTGGTACCGTCCGTACCCTCACCATCCGCACCGACTATGCCGGCGCCTGGACCGCAACCTCGACAAACTCTGTGAATGTCAAGGTCGTTAGCGTCCTCGGGCTCATCACGGGAACCGCCTGCGCCTGACACGCAGCATCGGCGACACCTCGAGCGCGTCGTCGAAAACCAACCAATGCGCGTTTTTTATCGTGTCGTGGCCGCGTGGTCAACCCCTTGACGTCACAAGTGAACGATGCTCGAGTAGAAGCGTCGTCGCGTGGATCAGGCGCTGCGACGTGGCGGTCGGTCTGCAGTCGGGTTGCAGGCCGCCCGCCGTTCTCGTCTTGGGAGCGGTGCCCGTCGCCGGATCAGGGAGCCACGGGCACCGCGACTGTGCAACATCTGTCGCGCAGCCGTTATGCCTTCGGAGCGGGTCCTCGAGGAGTTTGGTCCGGCCGCGCACCCAACTCCTGAACCGACACCGTGGACAGCAGTGTGCGTGGATCGGTTCGCGCGATGGTGCCGGATACCGCTTGGGGGAGTTGGCGGCGCGAAGGTTCATGCTTCGTGATGTGTCGCAGTAGCGGGTGGTACCGCTGCCAGCGGGCGGGACCAGACACCGATCCTCAAGTCCCGCCCGCGCACCCCTACGCCGCACCGTTTCCTCGGCTCTCCTTCGACGGGGCTTGGACATGTGTCCCTTCTCAGGGTTACGCTCCTTTCACAGCACACCAGCTGGAGGCAGTCTCACCAACTGCCGAACGCGGTCTCACCAACCGCTTGGATCAGGATCAGGAGCAGAGCCATATGAGGCTTGGGACACTCGCGCGCGCCGAAAATGGGCCAGGAGCGTCGACACCATCCCGCTGGAGCGGGAGAACCCGGGGAATCGCGGTCGTCACCGCGGCGCTCCTCGGAGTCGGTGGCAGTGTGCTGGCAGCAGCACCGGCGATGGCGGCTCCGGCAGCATCGGTCGGTCAGGGCCGCTTCATCAGCGGTTCGGCGCTTGGGATCAACCTCGATGACATTCTCACCGTGACTCCCGCGGATGCGCGGAACACTGGTGGCGCGACTGTCACTGACGTGCACCCGCTCGACGCGACCGCACTCAACTCCGTGAGTGTTGACCTCGGCAACGGGTTGAACCTCCTCGGCGATAACGGCATGCTGACGCTTGGCGCGGTCAACCAGTACGCAGCCGCGAATCCGGACGGCAGCTCGGCCGCGGCCTCGGGTGCGGTCACGAACACGGGCGGCATCGGTGTCGGCGGCCAGGACGGCGTCCCGCAGGCGAACGCCTCGCTTGCGCTCTCCGGCCTTATCGGGGAGGACCTCGCCGGGGCACTCGCAGACGTGAACCTCGAGGTCGGCGCAGTGTCCGCGACGGCCGTGCAGGCCGCTGGTCCCGGCGGCGCCCAGAGCGGCGACTACGGCGTCGAGGACCTCAACCTGACCCTGACCAGTCCAGCGCTCGGCGACACCGTCACCGATCTCCGCGGGACGCTCGCTGGACTGCAGCCGACGGTGAACAACCTGCAGACGCTCCTGCGGTCCGTCCTCGGCCAGTTGGTTCAGGTCTCGGGGATCCCCAACCTCACTGCAGTCCTTGACTCGGCGACGAATGTCACGAGCGCGGACGGGTCGATCACCGCGAATCTGCAAACCGGTGCGATCACGATAGACGTCGCTGCAGTGCTGGCGAGCCAAGGGCTAAACCTCAACGACCTGCCACCGAACACCGACCTGCTGCCGTACATCACCAACGCACTCACGACCCAGCTCCTGCCGGCGATCACTTCGGCGCTCCAAGGTGTCGTGACCGAGCTCACGACCTCGCTACGGGGCCTCACGGTGACGCTTCTCGGCGTCCCGCTGCCAGTCGGGCAGATCCTGCCGGTGGTCAACCCGGTGCTCGCCCAGGTCGTCGCACCCATCAACAACGTGATCAGCGGCCTCGGCACGACCGTCGTGACGCCACTCGCCGACGCCCTCACCGACATCGTCTCCCTACAGGGCAACGTGCAGGAGACCAGCGCCGGAGGGGTCTTCACCCAGCGGGCACTCCGTGTCGGGCTGCTGCCGAACGCTGCCACCCCGGCCGCGATCGTCAACCTCGCATCTGCAACGGTCGGCCCAAACGCGGGCCCGCTCGCCGTCCCAACCCTGGCCTCACTCGCCCCGGATAACGGTCCGACCGCTGGCGGCACCACGGTGACCGTCACAGGTACCGACTTCACGGACGACTCGACCGTGTCCGTGGGCGGTTCCGACCCGATCACGCCGGACACTGTCTCGGAGGACGGCACCGAGCTCACCTTCACCACTCCGGCGCACGACGCCGGTGCCGTCGATGTCACGGTCACGACGCCGTCCGGCACTTCGGAGCCGCTGACGTTCACCTACCTCGAGGCTTCTGCCGGTGCGCCGACGCTGGACGCGCTGGACCCGGACGAGGGTCCGGCTGCTGGTGGCACCTCGGTGACGATTACCGGTGATGGGTTCACGGATGACTCGACGGTGTCGGTCGACAACGGTGACCCGATCACGCCGGACAGCATCTCGGAGGACGGCACGTCGCTGACGTTCACTACGCCGGCGCATGCTGCTGGTGCGGTGCCGGTGACGGTGACGAATGGTGACGGCACTTCGGAGCCGCTGACGTTCACCTACCTCGAGGCTTCTGCCGGTGCGCCGACGCTGGACGCGCTGGACCCGGACGAGGGTCCGGCTGCTGGTGGCACCTCGGTGACGATTACCGGTGATGGGTTCACGGATGACTCGACGGTGTCGGTCGACAACGGTGACCCGATCACGCCGGACAGCATCTCGGAGGACGGCACGTCGCTGACGTTCACTACGCCGGCGCATGCTGCTGGTGCGGTGCCGGTGACGGTGACGAATGGTGACGGCACTTCGGAGCCGCTGACGTTCACCTACCTCGAGGCTCCTGCCGGTGCGCCGACCATCACGGACATCGACCCGGCTAACGGTCCGGCCGGTGGCGGGACGACGGTCACCCTGACGGGGACCGGCTTCACGGACGACGCCACGGTGTCGGTCGATGGGGTCGAGGTCACGCCGGACAGCGTCTCCGAGGATGGCACGGAGCTCACCTTCACCACCCCGGCCCACGCGGCCGGCGAGGTGGACGTGACCGTGACGACCGACGCGGGCACCTCCGACCCGGTGACGTTCGTCTACGACCCGGCGCCCGCGAACGCGCCGACGCTGACCACGCTGGACCCGAACCACGGGCCGGCGGCGGGTGGCACGTTGGTGACGATCACCGGTGACGGGTTCACCGACGCATCGACCGTGTCGGTCGACGGTTCCGACCCAATCAGGCCGGACAGCGTGTCGGAGGACGGCACCGAGCTCACCTTCATCACCCCGGCGCACGACCCGGGCGAGGTCACGGTCACGGTGACGAACGCGGCCGGCACGTCGGAGCCCCTGGCTTACACGTACGACGCGGTTACGGCCCCCGCGCCGCCCGTGATCACCTCACCGGAGGAGGGCGGAACGGTTACGACCGGAACGCCCCCGATCACCGGCACGGGTGAGCCCGGCACGACTGTGACGGTCCGGGACGGGGAAGCCGTGGTTTGCACCACGACGGTCGCCGCCGACGGCACCTGGACGTGCACGCCGCTCGTTCCCTTCGGCCCGGGGACGCACACCATTACGGCCACGCAGACCGGTGCCGGTGGTGAGTCGGACCCGTCCGATGCGATCACCTTCACCGTCGTGCTCGCCGGAACGGCCGGCTCCGGTGGTGCGGATGGCTCCGGTGGTACCGAGGCAGGCGGCTCGCTCGCCTACACCGGCGCCGACACGGCCCCGATGATCGCGATCGCTCTCCTGCTCCTGCTCGCAGGTGCCGGGCTGACGATCGGGCGCCGCCACCGCCGCAGCTGATCGCCGCGCCCGCTGCAGAACGGCAGCGAAAGCACCGAGGAGGGCCCGCCGGAATCTATTCCGGCGGGCCCTCCTGTCTCCGGCTTATCAACTCCGTCACCCGCCCATCTCCGTGCATCCTCACTACACCAGCACGGTCAGCGGTTACGAACCCGGAGCCCGAGCTGAAAGGCAGTCGTGCCACCCGGTAGGCGATCAGTCAGCAGGATAGGGCGGAGTTGGGGGCCGTCGCCCGAAGTCGGTGCGACTGGCCGGGCGACGCGTCCTTCGCAGCGCGAAAACCACCCGTCTCTATAGGGCGCTGTCGTGGCTGAGATGCGGCCATCGGCTGCGTTGGGCTGATGGGCCTTCCGTTCGTCCAACACGTCGGCGCGTCCTTGCACTGGGCGCCGACGAGCGGCGGATTGAGCGGGTTCGAACGCGCCCGGTACCGCGTCCGTCGTGGAGTGCGGCCGCGTGACGGACGGGAGGCACGGCTCACCCAAGCGCTATGTGACTCCGCTAAGGATGCAGGCCCAGTCTGCAGCGACGCTCTTGCGGATAAGCGACGCAGCATGAGGGAGGAGACACACCGACGCACCCTGGGGAGCAGGCGTCGGAGTCCTCAATCTGACATAAGAGACCGCTATCGGCGCGATCAACAACGGCCGGCGACCCCGAAGGGCGGCCGGCCGTTGCTGCGTGTGGGGGAGTGGCGTCAGTGTGCGGCGTCGTACGCGTCGCGGACGGCCTGGCTGATCCGACCGCGGGAGGAGACCTCGTGGCCGTTGGCGGCGGCCCACTCGCGGATCTTGCCGAGTTCCTCGGAGTTGCCACGCTTGGGGGCGCTGCCAGAGGATGCGCGACTGCTGCGGTTGCCGGTCTTACGGGCGGCGGCGATGTAGTCCGAGAACGCTTCGCGGAGCGCGTCTGCGTTGTCGTCGGTCAGGTCGATTTCGTAGTTGGCGCCGTCAAACCCGAAGGTGACGGTGCGGCCCTTGCCGTCTTCGATGGTGTCGCCGGTCAAGTCGTCGACGAGCTGCGTGGTGACTTTCTGCGCCATAGGAGGCCGCCTTTCACTAGGGGATGCGCCTCCACTGTGGCATACGTCGCTTCAGACAGTCAGAAGTCGCGAGCCGGCATGCCGCATCCATCCGGTGAGGCAGAATGGTCCCGATGACGAAAAGCGCACCCGTTCCATTCGGCTACACCGCCGCTTTGGCTGAAGCAACAGGTGAGGAATGCGCGCTTCACGGCGCAGCGTCGCGTCAACACGAAACTGGTGCGCTTGTACTGGGGGATTGGATCCACGATCTTGCAGCGACAGGAGCAGGAGGGGTGGGAACCAACGTCATCGGACGGCTCGCCGAAGATCTCCGCGCGGAGTTCCCGGCGATGAAGGGCTTCTCGCGCGCGAACCTCTTTTACATGCGTCGCGCGGCTGCCGCGTGACCGGACAAGGCAGTTGTCCAACAGCTTGTTGGACAACTGCCCTGGGGACACATCACGGTGCTCCTCGACCGGCTCGACGACCAGGAGACCCACGAGTGGTACGCGGCGCAGGCGATGCATCACGGGTGGTCTCGGAACGTGCTCGAGCACCAAATCCGCACCGATGCTCACACTCGGTTACAGGCGGCGCCGTCGAGCTTCGCCACGTTGCCGGCGGGAGAGTCGGACCTGGCGCAGCAAATTACGAAGGACCCGAACGTCCTGGACTTCCTCGCCCTCGATGGGGATACGAAGGAGCGGCAGCTTGAGCAGGCGTTGGTCGATCGGATCATCGACACGTTGCGGGAGCTGGGGGAGGGGTTCGCGTTCGTGGGTCGGCAGGTGCACTTCGACGTCGACGGGGACGACTTCTACGTTGACCTGCTTTTCTGCCACGTCGAGCAGCTCCGTTACGTGGTCATCGAGTTGAAGATTGGCATGTTCAAGCCGGAGTACCTCGGCCAGCTTGGCTTCTACGTCGCCCTCGTCGATGACAAGCTTCGCCGCTCCCAGCACGCCGACACAGTCGGGCTGCTCCTCGTCGCGGACAAGAACGACGCCGTCGTCCGCTACTCACTCGGCACCCAGCAGACGCCGATCGGTGTCGCCAGCTACGACCTGTTCTCGCCAGCAGCGCAGGCAGCCCTGCCCTCGGAGGCGGATCTGGTGCACGCCGTTCGTGAACACTAACGTCGCCATCGATCCGTCCGCTGCCGGGCGCGCACTGGGATCAGCGAGATAAAGCCGGTGTGCCGGCGAACATTCGGTTGGTGACTGTCAGAGGTCAACAGCAGGGCCGCGACGCGGATCTGGATCACGATCACGTGCAGCAGTTCGAGGTCGAGACGGACGTTAACTGTCGGTCCGTCGTCGAATTGGGAGTGTCCTATCCGTCTGTTCGATCGTCGTCGGACTTGTCGGCGCTGTCGCCAGCGTTGACTTCGTCTGCCGCGCCGGCCTCAGCGTCGATGCTTGTGTCGTCGACTGTCTCGTCTGCCGGCGTCTGGCTTGCTGCGGCGACGGTTGCGGCGGCAGCGGCGGCCGCTGCAAGTACGTCGCTTGGGGGAAGTGTCTTGCCCCTTCTGGCTATCTCGGCGGCTATATTCGCGATCGGACCTGTCGAGAAGTCCACGCTCACCGCCGCTGCCCGGGCTGCGGCGAGTCCCGCGAAACCCATTTTCCCGGTCTGTGCAGCCGCCATCTCAGCGAAAGACTGCGTGTACCCGCGCTTGGCAAGGTCCGCAATCGCGTTCGCCAGCGTCGGCGGCACTGCCAGCCGCGCCATGAGTGCAGCAGTCGAGTCGAGTTGACCGAAATCGATCGACGTCGCAAGCTGGCGTTTGCGCTCGTCGTTGAACACCTTCACCGCAGCGGCGCGGCTCGCAAAGGTGGGGTCGGACCGAGTGCTCTCCGTCGGGGTGAACCATGGAGCTCGCGCGAGGTGCGTGCGGTCCTCGTCGACGTGAAAGCCGTCGTCGTCGACGGTGTACTCGGCGGTAATGTCGAGCTCCTCGTAGGCGCTTGCGTCGACTTCGTCGGGCCAGTTGATCCAGTCGAGGACCACGCGTGCGGTGAGCCGGATCCTGGTCCGGTACGAGCGCCCGCCGCCGACGAGGTCACGCACGTGAGAGAAGACCAGCTCCGGCGTCCCGGGGTCGCTGACATCGGCATCGACGGGTTCTTCGACGTCGAAGGCCATCCAGATCTCGGGGGCGTGGAGGGTGCCGTCGGGGAAGAGCGCGGCAACGAGTGCTTCGAGGTGATCGGAGTCGGGAGTGGTGCGATCCTCCTCGCCGGCGTACTTCTGCGGTGGATCGAACTCGTTGATGTTCCTGTAGAGCTGGATGCTGCCCGTGGTCAGGATCTCGTTGGCTTCTTCTAGGAGCTTGGGATGCAGTTCATGGCTGCCCTTGCTGGTTTGGTACCCGTCGTCGTTCGAGACGAAGACGACTGCTTCGGCTGGGTGCTCACGAATGATGTCGAGCACGGTGTACCAGTGCAGCGCATCCCGGTAGCCGCCGCCGTTCTCATCGAAGGGCGGGTGGCGGTCGATGGCTCGTTGGGAGACCTCGTCGTGACTGATCGTCGGGGTGTCGCGGATGAGTATCCCGTCGGCGGCGAGCCAGATCTCTGCGTCGTAGCGGGCGGCCCACCGCTCAACCTCGGCGGCGGCGTTTTGCAGCGCCTGCGTCACGGCCGCGGGTGCTCGGCGAGCGTCCCCTCGCAGCTGGACCTTGCGCCGGTTCGCTCTGACCTTCGCAGTGATCTCCGCCGCGACTATGCGCGGAGCGATCACGGTGAGAGTCTTGTCGGCGATCGCAGCCTTGATGCCGTGCCAGGCACCCCCTTGCAGCTCTGGGTTCGAGACGACGGCGTTGGCGTCGAGGATGAGAAGCATCAGGGTCCTTCGTGTCGGGTCTGCGCTGCCAGCATGCTGCATGAATGGCCTGCGCACCTCGATGCGAGCCCCAGCACAACGGCGAATTCGGTGGTGCTCGCTGGCGGACGGCTCTTTGTGCGCGCCAGCCTGCTGGCCTCGGCCCAATCCGGGCATCGCCCAGTACATTCATTAGGTGGTCATGTGTGGGGGTGCCGATCAGGCGAATGGTCGGCCAGAGGCGGCTAGTACAAGACATCTGAGGAAGGCGGCGTTGACGGTCTACCTGCTTCTGCCTGCTGGGATCATTTGGATGCATCTGTCCGGATGGCGCGTGACCGATGATGCGGCAGTGGGAATGGCGGGGATGGGAACAGCCGGAGCGCCCCTGATGATGTCCTCGACGAACAAGGTAGAAATGAGCGGCGGCCTGCTCGGGCTGATCAGCGTCGCTATCGGCCTGTTTTTCCTGGGCCAGCCAGGCAAAGACGAGATAGTTCTGCCCAATGGGCCGGTCGTCTGGCCAGTGGCTCTAGTAGGCCTCGCCGCCCTGGTGGTAATTGCGTTCGCCCGGAGACACGACCTCGCTCGAGACTGGCCTGGCGTTACATTCAGCTTCTGGACAGCGCCGCGCTTGATCGCCCTATTGGGCATTATATTGGGAGTCCTGGCGTTAGCGTCTGTGGCAAATATTCACCAAAGGGCGCAGTCTCTCCGGTGGATTGTCCCTGCCCTGTGCATGGCTGTACCGATGGCACTGCTCCTGAGTCGGTCAGTACCGTCTTAATGGTTCAGGCCGAACGGGGCGAGCGGGGATCGGCGCCGCACCGGTGTGTCTGGCTGCAGCAGTCTTTGCCCGGCACCTCGGACGGCGTAGCCGCCGATGATCGCGAACTCTTTGCGGAAGAACTCTGCGTCGGAACAGCGGCGCGAAAGGCCCGCGAAACGGCGCGCGCCTTCGCCCAGTACCGCCGACGGCTGGAAGAAGCAGGCCACGCCTAGCGCCGGCAGTACTGCCGTTGCGGATTTCGCCAGCCCTGCTGTCACTACCGGTGTCATCGTCGAGTAGCTGGTAGCTGAGCTTCGCGAGATCCCGAAGCGGAGCGTCTACCGCCGTGTACATGCACTCAAGTAAGCTCGGGCTGTCGAGGTCGTGAGGGAACGGGTCCGCTGTCGCGACCGCGTTGCGCTCCAGGCAAGCCCCGTCTCGGCCGCTTGAGCTGCCTGTACTTCCGCAGATAATGTATGGTATCGCGGCTTGGCACAGCGTTGCTCTCGGCCCTCGTCGGGCCCTCGAGTTCGAAGCGGACACGGTGCATCTGTGGTGCATTTTGGTGCAGCTTCACACGGCGCGACATGGCTCGAACATTCATGGAGCGGCGCCGATCGCCGCGTGCTCAAGCGGATCTGCTCGAATGGAGTGCACCTCCGATTGCTCGGTGATGGGTTCAAATACCACCGGTACCGCCACAGGGTCGGTTGCGTATCTCGGGGCTGCTGCAGGTTCAGTTGGCTCCTCGCCGGAGGGCTGTCGGTCACGCCCAGGCCGCCCTGCAGCCGGCAGCGGCCGCCGGTCGGTCAGCCGATGAAGGACGCAGCGTCGACCGCGTGCTCGCCGGTGACGTACGGGGTGAGGTCGACCAGCCGGTCGTCGACACGGAAGACGTACCGGCCGACCTGCTCGACCACCGCGCCCCCGCCGAGCCAGCCGGCGGCCTCGGCTCGCTCCTCCGGTCGGAGCCAGTCGACGGGGTCCGAAGTCGACCGGAACCCGAGCACCGCCGCGGTGTCCTGCAACGCTCGACGTTCGTCCGCCCCGAGCAGGTTCCGCTCGCTGCGGAAGTAGACCGAGTCAGGGTCGACCTCGTACAGCCGCCGCATCCACACCCGGTTGACGGAGGACACCAACGCGTTGCGGGCACCCTCGCCGGACGGGTCGCCCACCCGCTCGGCGTTGTCCCAGAACGGCGCGACGTCGGGTCCGACACGGGCCCCGTCGAACACCCCGACCGAGGGGATCATCGGCACCCCGCACCCGAGCAGGTAGACGTCGTCGCCGACGGTTTCCCGGATGTGCTCGACCGCCCGGCGGTAGGCCTGCTCGCGGGGCAGGTCGACGTGGCGGTGACCGGCGACCGCGCCGGCGTACATGAAGTCGAGCTTCAGGTAGCTGTAACCGTCGCCCGTGAGGCGCTCGAATACTCCGCGGAGGTGGTCGAGCACCTCCGGGTTCGTGGTGTCGAGCGAGTGGTAGTGCGACCCCCAGTTGTGGCCGGTGACGAGCGGACGGCCGTCGTCGTCGGCGACGAGGAGGTCGGGCCGCTCCGTCGCGATCGTCGAGCCGGGCAGGGCGATCAGCGGTGCGAGCCAGATGCCCGGGCGGAAGCCGTACCGCTCGATGGTCTGTGCCGTCGCCGCCGTGCCGCTCGGGAAGCCGGGTCCCGCCGTCCAGTCGCCGACGATGGGCTCCCACCCGTCGTCCATCTGGAAGACGTCGATCGGGTACCCCTCGAGGTCGGCGGCGGCACGCGCGATCCGGTCCTCGGTGATGTCCTCGTAGTACGAGTACCAGCTGCTCCACACGGTGCCGGCGCGGGCGGTCCGGCGACCGAGCCGACGGGCGACGTGGTCGGCGTACGCGGCGAAGACGTCCTGCTCGTCGCCGTAGGTGACGAACCACTCCGCGTCGTCGTGCTCGCTCCTCGCCCAGAGGACGTTGCCGTCGGCACCGACCCGCGGGGTGCCGAGCCCGAGCGCCCCGACGAGCAACGTGCCGCCGTCCGGGCCGGTGACCGCGCCCACCGCACTGCCGGAGTGCGCGTGCGGCGTCTCGTTGGCGGCGTCGTCCGCCGTCAGCAGCCGTTCGGGGTTGTCCTTGATCCCGATGGTGTCACCGTCGACGCGCGTCCACCCGCTCGGGCTCCACGAGTTCCAGCCGTGCCGGTAGAACTCCGCTCCGACGCCGAACGGGTGCAGGAGCGCGACCGGCCCCGCCGGGACGATCCATCCCTCCGCTGTCCGGCGCGGGGGTCCGGAGACGTTCGCTGGCACTCGGAGGCCGTCGAACTCGAACGTGAACTGCACAGGTCGTCTCCTCGTGGTGTCAGCGCGCTGCAGCGTTGGAGCGTGTCGTCGGGGCCGGGTCCGCCGTCAACCTCGTCGGGACCTGATCCGCGGTCAACCTCGCCGGGAGCGGTGCCCCGGCACGTCGCATCGCGACCAGGACGCTCCCGAGCGCCGGACCGAGCCGCGGTTCGACGAGCTCCAGGTGGGCGTCCTCGGCGTGCAGGGCAGCGGCGAAGTCCTCGCGGAACCGCGGTGCCTGGAAGAGCCCGCCGGAGTACGACACGGGCACGGTCTCGCAGGCGGCGAAGCCGAGCGCGCGGACCGCGGTGACGACCAGGGTCGTGAGCTCTGCGGCGGCGCGGTGCAGGACGTCCACCGCCGCCTCGTCGCCGGCGTCGGCCGCCGCGACGACCACCTTCGCCAGGTCGGCGACCGCACCGCGGTCCGCGCCCCACTCGTCGACGACGACCCCGATGAGGTCGAGGTCCTCGGTCACGCCGACCCGCTCGCGGACGGCTGCGTGGAGCGGACCGCGGCGGAGCCGTCCGTCCGCCATCCGCGAGAAGGCGTTGAGCCCCTGGACGGCGACCCAGTACGCGGAGCCCTCGTCGCCGAACACCTCGCTCCAGCCGCCGACACGGTGTGCGACCCCGCCCCGCTCGCCGTAGGCCATGGACCCGGTGCCGGCGATCACGTTCACGCCGTCCCGGCCGGCGAGTGATCCTGCCCAGCCGCCGACCATGTCGTTGCCGCAGGAGTACCGCTCGTGGCCGAGCACGCCGGCGGGGACGGCGTCGAGCACGGGGGTGTCCCGGCTCGACTCCCCGTGCCCCGGGATGCCGAAGTGCGCGAACGTGATGTCCGCCGGGGTGATGCCGGCCGCCGCCGTCACGGCCTCGACGCCGGCCCGGATGACGTCGCCGACGAGCTCGATGCCGGTGTCGAAGTAGTAGCAGGACGGCTGCCGCGACTCGGCGAGCGTCGTGCCGTCGCCGTCGGTGAGCAGGAACGCGGTCTTCGTGCCGCCGCCGTCCATGCCGAGGTAGACGGTCACGGCCGTGCGGCTCCCTCGCGGTGGTCGTGGATGGTCACGCCCTGGACGACGCGGTTCACCGTGCCGCCGGGGAAGGGGTTGTCCGGCGTGCACCCGTGCGCGACGGAGGCGGCGAGGGCGAGGAGCTGCGCGAAACCGACCAGTGCGACGCTCCGGAGGGCGTCGTCGAGGCCCGCGAGCTCGTCGAGCGGGAACGCCCGCTCGTCGTCCGCGTCTCCGCCGACCGAGACGACGCGCACGGCGCCGTCGGCGCGCAGCTCACGGAGGATGTCCGCGTCGTACTGCGCCGTGTACGGGTCCGCCGAGCCGTAGACGACGACCAGGGTGTGCGCACCAGCCACGGCCTTCGGGCCGTGCCGGAACCCCAGGGGGGTGTCGTAGAACGAGACGACCTGGCCGGCCGTCAGTTCGAGCAGCTTCAGCGCGGACTCGCGCGCCAGGCCCTGCAGCGCGCCGCTGCCCAGGTAGACCACGCGTTCGGTGCCCTCCGCGAGCGAGGCGATCCGTGCCTCCAGGCCGGCGACGGTCCGCGCTGCCGCGACCAGCGCGCCGGTGCCGGAGGTGAGCTCCGGCCGGAACGCCAGGAGGACGGCGAGGAGCATGGAGGAGAAGCTGGACGTCATCGCGAAGCCGGTGTCGTTCGTCTCGGCCGGCATCTCGAGGACGAAGGATCGCTCCCCGCCCCGGTGCTCACGTGCGAGGGCTCCCGACGGGTCGCACGTGACGACGAGGTGGTGCGCACCGGGCGCGACGTCGTCGACGACGCGGGTCGCGGCCACGCTCTCCGGACTGTTGCCTGACCGCGCGAACGAGACGAGGAGGACCGGACCCGGTCCGCCGAGCGAGCCGTGTGGATCGGCCACGATGTCGGTCGTCGCGATCGAGTCGACACGACGCCCGAGGTGCCGTCGGAGGTCGACGCTCGCGATGTCCCCGACGAAGGCCGAGGTACCAGCCCCGGTGAGGACGATGCGCAGGCCCGCGTCGGCGAGCAGCGGCCGCAGGAAGGTGTCGAGCGCGTCGCGGCGGTCGTCGAGCGACGCGACGAGGCGCTGCCAGCTGTCGGGCTGCTGCAGGATCTCGCGGTGGGTCGCGGTCTCGTCGGCGCGGACAGGGGTCGAGGTGGTCACAGGGACTCCTTGCTGGTGGTGGCGTGGACCGCATCGGCGGACCCGGCCCTCGTCGGGGCGACTGCGGCGGCGTAGGGCCGCAGGACGTCGCGGACCCGGTCGAGCACGATGTCCTCGGCACGGTTCGGCAGCAGGCCGTCGCGGACCCGCTCGTACTGGATCGGCAGGTACTGGCTCAGCAGCGGGAGCGGGACGCCGACCTCGTCCAGGCGGGCGAGCAGTCCCTCGGTGGCGGCGGTGATCTCCGCGTCGGGCCAGTAGTAGCGCATGCGGTCGCTGTAGCTGTAGGTGCGCGCGATCCGCTGCTCGAGGTCGTCGCCCTCGTAGTACCGCTCCCAGCGGTCGGGCTCGGCGAGCATGCGGCGCTCGACCACGGCGCGCAGCCCGGTGGCCTCGCCCGCGGGCACGATCTCCGACTCGATGGCGTCGAGCGCGTACAGCGCCTCGCGGAGCCCGAAGGTCAGGCCGGGACCGACCTTCAGGATCGCCCAGTGGTCGTCGACCAGGGCACGGAGCGCAGCGGGCGTCTGGTAGTCGGTCGAGTGCGCCTCGTACACCAGGCCGGGCGTCGCCTCGATGACCTCCTGGAGGGCGGTCGTGGCCTCGGGGACGTAGTCGATGACCTGCAGGTGGTCGAACTCCACGGCGGGCTGGACGACGAGGGCGACCACGCGCGGCCACGCCGCGGCGAGGCCGGCGCGTTCGAACGCCGCCCGGTGCACGTCGAGCGTGCCGATCGCGGCCGTCGCAGGGGTCGGCTCGAGGTCGTGCAGGGTCTCCTTCGCGCCACCGGGCGTCGGGACCTCGGTGCCGATGACGTAGACGATCCCGGACCGGTCGATCCCGGCGTCGTCCGCAGCGGACTCCGCGGCGGCGAGGAGTGTCGCGGCCCGGTCGGCGACGACCTCGTCGGACAGCGGGGCGACCTCGCCCTGCAACGGCATGCTGCAGTCGAGGTGGATCTTCGTGTACCCGGCCGCGACGTAGGCCCGGACCAGGTCGACGGCGAGCGGCATGGCCTCGTCGGCGGGGCGGTCCTGCCAGGTGTTCGGGCCCAGGTGGTCCCCGCCGAGGACGAGCCGGTCGGCCGGGAAGCCCTCGGCGGCAGCGAGCTCGAGCACGGCGGCGCGGAAGTCAGTCGGCGTCATGCCGGTGTAGCCGCCGAACTGGTCGACCTGGTTCGAGGTCGCCTCGACGAGCAGGGGCGCGCCGTCCTCGAGCGCCTGGCGCATCGAGGCACGCAGCACGTACGGGTTGGCCGAACAGACCGAGTAGATCCCCTCCCCGGACCCGGCACGGTGGCGAGCGACAAGCGCAGTGATGGGGTTCACGTGTTCTCCTGGTGCGTGCGCCGCGGTCGGCGGCGCTGCCGACGCGACGCCGAGCGGCGACGCGTCCGGTCTCAGTGTCGGCAACGACCGATCACTTCCGCTGCCGGAACGATCACTCCGAGCATTCGCAGTGATCGTTGTGGCGCAGGATGGGGGCATGGACAACGACAGCCCCGACGTCGGACGCAAGCGACGGGACCGGATGCGGGACATCCTCGAGCGGGTCCGGGCGCAGGGCTCGGTCGGCACGGACGAGCTCATCCAAGCGTGCGGCGTCTCGGCGGCGACGGTTCGTCGCGACCTCAGCGAACTCGAGGCGCGGGGCCTCGTCGTCCGGAGCTACGGCAGGGTCGAGGCCGTCGGGGTGCTCCCGGAGATGCCCGTGGTGATGCGTGCGTCGGAGGCCGACGCCGCCAAGCGTGCCGTCGCACGGCTCGCGGCGCGGCTCCTGCCACCGGGGCGGCAGGCCATCGCGGTCAGCGGCGGCACCACCACGAAGGAGGTCGTGCGGGCCCTCGGCGACCGGAACGGCCTCACCGTGATCACGAACGCCGTCACCATCGCGCTCGAGGTCTCGCGCAGTCCGCGGGTGAAGACGATCCTGACCGGCGGGACGCTCCGGGCGACCTCGCTCGAGGCGGTCGGTCCGCTGGCCGAGGCGGCGTTCTCGGCGTTCAAGGTGACGACGGCGTTCCTCGGGACGGACGGGATCAGCGCGTCCGGTGGCGTCACCACCCACGACGACACCGAGGCGCGGACGAACGGCGTCATGGTGACGCACGCCGACCGGGTCGTCGTCGTCTGCGACGGGTCGAAGGTCGGGCGACAGACCATGGCCCGGATGGCCGACATCGGCGACGTGTCGGTCCTGGTCACCGACGAGCACGCACCGGCCGACGCCTTGGAGCAGATCGCCGCGGCAGGGGTCGAGGTGCTGATCGCCTGACGAAGCGCGCATCCTTCCTGCGCGTTTCGAAGCGCTCCGTGGTGCTCGTGCACGGCGCGCCCTACCGTGAAGCCCGGCCGGCGAACCCCGTCGAGGCCGTGCACCCGGACGTCGCAGGAGCCCGCGTCGGGACGCACGACCTCCCACCCCTCCGTGCCCTGCCACCGCAGGTGGCTCCGCCCGCCGACCCTCGGCGGTACCCCGAACGAAGGGCTTCCCATGACCCGCATCGTGTTCGTCGGCGCAGGCAGCGTCGTCTTCACACGGCAGCTGCTCGCCGACCTCCTCCGGTACGACGACCTCCCGCAGCTGGACCTCCGTCTGTTCGACGTCGACGAGCGTCGTCTCGCCGTCGCCGAGGCGACCGCGCGCCAGGTGAGCGAGCGTCTCGGCCGCCCCGTCGCCGTCACGGCGACGACGGACCGGCGCCGTGCCCTCGCCGACGCCGACTTCGTCGTCGACATGGTGCAGATCGGCGGGATCGCCGCGACCCGTACCGACCTCGAGATCCCGGAGCGGTACGGCCTGCACCAGACGATCGGCGACACCACGGGCGTCGGTGGCGTGTTCCGCGCTCTCCGCACGTTCCCGTTCCTCACCGACCTCACCGCGGACATGCGCGAGGTCGCGCCGGACGCGGTCCTGCTCAACTACACCAACCCCATGGCGATGAACATCTGGTGGGCGAACACCGTCGCACCGGACATCACCGCGCTCGGGCTCTGCCACAGCGTCTACTGGACCGCGCACGACCTCGCCGAACTCGTCGGACTCGACGTCGAGGAGACCCGGTTCCGCGCGGCCGGCGTCAACCACCAGTCGTGGCTGCTCGAGTGGACGCACGACGGCGAGGACCTGTACCCCCGACTCCGTGAGCGCATCCGGCAGGACCCCGAGCTCGAACGCCGGGTGCGGGTCGAGATGTTCAAGCGGATCGGCTTCTACCCGACGGAGACGAGCGAGCACTCGTCGGAGTACCTGTCCTGGTTCCTCCGCTCGCCCGAGCAGGTGGACCGGTTCCGCCTGCGCCCGCTCGAGTACGTCGGCATCTCCGAGGAGAACGTCGCCGAGTTCGAGGCGGCGGAACGCGACCTCGCCGCCGGTCGACCCGTGCAGCTCGAGGACGGCGCCTCGGAGTACGCCCCGCAGGTCATCCACTCCCTGGTGACCGGCACCGAGCGCGAGATCCACGCCAACGTGCCGAACACCGGGCTGATCGACAACCTGCCCGCGGGCTGTGTCGTCGAGGTGCCCACCACCGTCGGTGCCGGCGGCATCGCACCGATCCCGATGGGGGCGCTCCCGGTGCAGGCCGCTGCGCTGAACCGTCCGTACGTCTCGGTGAACGAGCTCACGGTGCACGCCGCGCGGACGAGCGACCCCGTCGCCATCCGGCAGGCGGTGCTCATGGACCCGAACGCGTCCTCGACGCTGACGCCCGAGCAGATCTGGGACCTGTGCAACGACCTCGTCGTCGCCCACGGGGACCTGCTGCCGGAACCGCTGCGGGCGACGGTCCCGGCACGCGGCATCTGACCCCGCCGATCGCCGACGACGCACCACTGACGACGAAGGAGTCCGCAGTGACCAGGAAACCGATCCCCGCCGCCCGACGGCACACCGGCCGCGCGGCGCTCGCCGTCGCGATCGCGGTCGCCGCGACGGTCCTCACCGGCTGCACGCCGCAGGGCGCGACCGTCCTCGACACCTCGGCGCCGGTCCGGCTCACCATGTGGTCCGGCCAGAGCGACGAGGCGGCGAAGCTCCTGCAGGCGCTCGTCGACGAGTACGAGGACGAGCACCCGAACGTGACGATCGACGTGTCGTCCGGCGCGTCGTCGACCGACGAGCTGCTGCAGAAGCTCGCGGCCTCGTTCGCCGGGAACGACTCACCCGACATCTCGTACACCTTCGGGTCGTGGGCGAGCCAGCTCGAACGGTCCGGGCGGACGCTCGACCTCCGCGCCGAGGCCGAGGACCCGGACACGCGCTGGGAGGAGTTTGCGCCTGCGGCGCGCGGGACCGCGCAGCCGACCGGGCGGAAGGTGATCGGCTTCCCCGCGGTCGTCGACAACATCTCGCTCTTCTACAACAAGACGGTGTTCGACGCCGCGGGGGAGCCCTACCCGACGGCGGACTGGGACTGGTCGGACTTCCGGCGGGCCGCGAAGGCGCTGACCGACCGGGACAGCCAGACCTACGGGTACGGCTACTCGGTGTCCGGCAGCGAGGAGACCACCTGGCAGATGTGGCCGCACCTCTGGCAGAACGGCGGCTCGATCCTGTCCGAGGACGGCGAGCACGCCGCGTTCGACTCGAAGGCGGGCGTCGACGCGCTGGCGTTCATGCGGTCCATGGCGGTGACCGACCGGAGCGTCTACCTCGACCAGACGGACACCAAGTTCGCGCAGCTGTTCGAGAGCGACCGCGTCGGGATGATCACCTCCGGGCCGTGGGAACTCTCCGCCCTGCAGACGGCCGGGACCTCGTACGGCGTGGTGCGGCTCCCCGGGACCGACGGTGACCACCAGACGGTGTCCGGGCCCGACCTCTGGACCCTGTTCGACAACCACGACGTGAACCGCGCGTACTGGGCGAAGGACTTCACGGGGTGGCTGACCTCGGCCGAGCAGGACGAGCGGTTCAACGTCGCGGTCGGCAACCTGCCGCTGCGCTCGAGCGAGGCCGACAGCGACGCCTTCCGGGAGCAGGTCGAAGCCCTGCCCGGACTCGACGTCATCCAGGCGAACTCCGCGAACGCGAAGCAGGTCCGACCGACCCTGCCCGGCTACAACGGCCTGTCCGAGGCGTTCGGCGACGCCGTGTCCCGCGTGCTCCAGGGCGAGGGTGAACCGGCCGAGGCGCTCCGGCAGGCGACCGTCGCCGCCGACAAGGCACTCCGCCAGGGCTAGGAGGCCCCCGTGACCACTCCCGCACTCCGTACCCGACCGGCCACCGACACCGAACCGCCGCGGCCCCCGCGACGCCGGCGGTCGGCGGCAGCCCGCGAGGGCCTCGCCGGCTGGGGCTTCGTCGCCCCCGCCCTGGTGGTCGTGCTCGGCCTCACGATCTTCCCCGGGGCCTGGGCGCTCGTGCTCTCCTTCCAGCGCTGGGACGGCTTCAGCCCGCCGTCCTTCGCCGGCATCGAGAACTACCAGGACCTGGCAACCGATGCGAGCGCGCTCGCCGCCGCCGTGCACACCCTGCTCTACACGGCGCTGTTCGTCCCCGCGTCCCTGCTGCTCGGACTCGCCCTGGCCGTCGCGCTGAACCGACGCATCCGGTTCATCGGGCTGTACCGCACGGCCGTCTTCGTGCCGTTCGTGGCGTCCGCGGCGGCGACCGGCATCCTGACGACCTACCTGTTCAGCCCGCAGTTCGGCATCGTGAACAACGTCCTGCGGGTGCTGCACATCCCGCCGCAGGGCTGGCTCGAGGACCGCTCCGAGGCGATGGTCGTGATCGTGATCATGTCGCTGTGGGGGCAGGCGGCCTTCACGACCGTCATCTACCTCGCCGCGCTGCAGGACGTCCCCGGCGACGTGCTCGAGGCCGCTCGGATCGACGGCGCGAACAACTGGGAGACGTTCTGGCGCGTGGTCTGGCCGCAGCTCGCGCCCGTCACGGCCTTCGTCGGGATCTACCAGACCCTGCAGGCCGTGCAGCTCTTCGACCTCGTCTACGCGACCACGCGCGGCGGGCCGCTCGACGCCACCCAGACGATCGTCTACTACCTGTGGAAGACGGCGTTCCAGAACCTGCAGTTCGGCTACGGCTCCGCGATCGCCTACGGGATGTTCTTCGTCACCCTCACCGCGACCGTGATCGTCACGGTCGTGCAGCGCCGAGCCGGAAGGAACGCGTCCCGATGACCGTGGAGACCCGGGTCCTCGAGACCCCGAACCGCCAGGACGCCGTCGCACCGTCGTCGCGGACCGCGCCCCGTCGTCGCCGCCTGCCGTTCAGCCCGTGGCACCTCCTGCTCGCACCGGTGGCGTTCCTCTTCCTGCTGCCGTTCGTCGAGATGTTCCTCACCTCGCTGGAACCGGCGTCGGAGATCAACAAGTTCCCGCCGGCGTTCGTCCCGACGCAGTTCACCCTGTCGGGGTACACCCGCCTGTTCGCCGAGTCGGACATCCTGCACTGGCTGCTGAACACGGTCATCGTGTCCGGGTCGGCGATCGTCTCGCACCTCGTGCTGTGCTCGCTGGCCGGCTACGGCTTCGCGCGGCTGCGGTTCCCGGGTCGGACGTTCGGCTTCCTGGCGATCCTCGCCACGATCATGATCCCGTCGCAGCTGCTCATGATCCCGACCTACGTCATGTTCGCGCGGCTGCACCTCGTGGACAGCCTCGGTGCCGCGATCGTGCCCTGGCTCGCGTCGGCGTTCGGCATCTTCCTGATGCGGCAGTTCTTCCTGTCGCTCCCCGCCGAGCTCGAGGAGGCCGGGCAGATCGACGGCTGCACCCGTCTGCAGGTGTTCTTCCGGATCGTGCTCCCGCTCGCCCGCCCGGCGCTGGCGACCCTCTCGATCTTCACCCTGCTCGGGTCGTGGAACGACCTGGTCTGGCCGTTGGTCGCGATCAACGACGCCGACTCGTTCACGCTGCAGCTCGGCCTGACGAACTTCCAGGGGGCGCGGCGCACGGACTGGTCGCTCCTGATGGCCGGGAACGTGGTCGCGACGCTGCCGCTGATCCTGCTCTTCCTGGTGGCGCAGAAGCAGTTCGTCGCGACGATGGCCTCGGCGGGCCTCAAGGGCTGAGCCAGGCGAGACACGAGGGGCACGGGGCCGGTGGGCCCCGTGCCCCTCGTCGTGCACGTGCTGACGGACGCCAGGCGCGGGGTGGCCCGGCAGCGCGCCTGCAGCCCGTGCACGACGGACGGGAGGCGCGGGGCGGCCTGGTGTCGCGCCTCCCGTCCGGTGTCGGTCCAGGGGAGCTGGCCGCAGCCGGCGCGCGCCGGTCGCCGTCCAGACGGCGCGGCACGACGATGCCCCTCGGGAGCTCCCGAGGGGCGTCGTCGTTCCGTGGCCTGGTCGGCCACCGCTCACTTGAGTCCGGAGGACGCGAGCCCGTCGATCACCCGGCGCTGCAGCACGATGAACAGGATGAGCACCGGGGCCATCGCCATCAGGCTCGCCGCCATGAGCAGCGGGTAGTCGATCGTCCGGTCGCTGGACAGGGTGGCGAGTCCGGCGGCCAGCGGCATGTCCTCGGCGCGGGTCGAGACCACCAGCGGCCAGAGCAGCTCGTTCCACGACCACAGCACCGTCGTGATCGCGAGCACGCTGATCGACGGACGCGCGAGCGGCAGCATGATCCGCCAGAAGGTCTGGAACGGGTTGGCACCGTCCATGCGCGCGGCTTCTTCGAGCTCCGCCGGCATGTTGAGGAACGCGGTCCGCATGAGGAACGTACCGAAGGCGCTGAACAGGCCGGGCGCGACGATGCCGGCCAGGGTGTCCAGCCAGCCGAGGCCCTGCACGATCTGGTACTGCGAGATCAGGTAGACCTGCGACGGCACCAGCAGGATCGACAGCACGATCGCGAGGATGATCGCGCGTCCGCGGAACCGCATGCGGGCGAACGCGTAGCCGGCGAGGGTGCACAGCACGATCTGCGCCAGGGTGCGGATGAGGGTCACCCAGATCGAGGTCGCGAGCTGGTCGAGGAAGGGGAGCCGCTCGAAGACCCGGGCGAAGTTGCCCCACTGCAGCTCGCCCGGCCAGAAGGTCGGCGTCGGCGAGGTCACCTGCGCGTTCGTGGAGAGCGCCATGATGATCTGCCACAGGAACGGGAAGGCCATGACGAACCCGCCGACGCCGAGCACCAGGTGGATCCACCAGTGGCTCCCGCCGAGGCGACCGGGACGTGCCCCGGCGTGGCTCCGGGTGTGGCTGGCAGCCTTCGTCGCGGCTGCCACCTTGCTGCCGCGTGCGTCGATGATGCCGGTCATGACTGGACCCACTTCCGCTGGACCCGGAACTGCACGACGGTGATGATGCCGATGAGCACGAAGATCACCATCGCGATGGCAGCCGCGAAGCCCTTGTCGTTGTCGATGAACCCGGCGTTGTAGAAGTAGAAGACGAGGGACATCGTCTTCGGGATGACCGGGTTGGTGGAGCCGAGGATGGCGTAGAGCAGGTCGAACAGCTGGAAGCTCGAGATCGTCGTGATGATGAGCACGAAGAAGATGCTCGGCGTCAGCAGCGGCACGGTGAGCGAGCGGAACTGGCGCCACCGGCTCGCCCCGTCGAGCTCGGCGGCCTCGTACAGTTCCGGGGGGATGTCCTTGAGCCCGGCGCCGAGGATGATCATCGAGAAGCCGAGCGACGACCACAGGCCGACGAGGGAGACCGCGACGAGCGCGAAGCCCGGGGTCGAGATCCAGTACGGGCCGTCGATGCCGACCAGCCCGAGGAACCAGTTCACGATGCCGAAGTCGCCGTTGTACATGATGCGCCAGACCAGGGCGATCGCGGCGGGCATGGCCACGTACGGCAGGAAGAACAGCACGCGGTAGAACTGGGCGAAGCGCAGGCCCGGGGTGTTGAGCAGGCTCGCGAGCCAGACGGCGATCGGGATGCCGAGCAGGACGACCACCGTGTAGACGACCGTGTTGAACAGCGACTGGTACAGCTGCGGGTCGGACAGCAGCCGGGTGTAGTTCGCGAGCCCGGTGAAGGTCGATCCGCCGAACACGCCCCAGCTGGTGAAGGAGTAGTAGAAGGTCTGCAGGATCGGCCAGATGAAGAACGTCCCGACGCCGATGAGCAGCGGCAGGACGAACAGCCACGGCCAGAGGCCGTCGGTCCGTGGTGCCTGCGTCGACCGCGACGGCTCGGCGGGGCGGGTCTCGGTCGGTGGGGACGGCGGTGCGGCGTCCGTCTGCCGGGTGTTGGTCGTCATCAGGGCGCTCCTCGGCCAGGGCGGTGGGATCGGGTGGTGCGGGTGCTGGACGGGCCGTGCCGGTCGGCCGGGCGAGGGCCCGACCGACCGGCGGTGGTCATTCCTTGGCGAGTGCGGCGTCCATCTCCTGCGCGAGTCGCGCCGTCACCTCGTCGACCGGCTGGGACCCGTCGAAGGCGTTCGGCAGCAGGTTCGTCTCGAGGGTGTTCCACGCGGCCGTGTTCTTCGACACCGGCAGCGGCTTCGCGTAGTCGACCGCGTCGAGGAAGACCTGGAGGTCCGCGTCGGGCATGGTCTCCGTGAAGGCGTCCTGCGTGCCGTCGTGGGCGGGGATGATCGCGCCCATGTCGCCCTGCTGCTGCTGGGCGGGCTTGCTGGCCAGGTAGACCTGGAGTGCCTGCGCCGCGGCCTTGTTCTTCGATCCCTCGGCGACGACGTTCGAGACGCCGTGGATGACGGTCGCCTGCTGCTTGCCCTTCGGCAGCGGGTAGACGACGACGTCGTCCTCCATGTCGGTGCCGATGAGCGCCGACCGGAACCAGCTGCCGCCCTGGTACATCGCGACCTTGCCGGAGGTGAACCACTGGTCCGCCGTGGTGTCGGTCAGCTGCTTGATCGTCGGCGAGGCGCCCGAGTCGATGAGGTCGGTCCAGAAGCGGATGCCCTCCTGTGCGGCCTTCGTGTCGTACTCCGACTTCCCGTCGTCGACGACGGACCCGCCGGCCTGGAAGATGGTGTCGTAGTACGTCGTCTGGCCGTCCATGCCGGCAGCGGCACCGTAGGCGCCGTCGGACTCCAGCTTCTCGGACAGCTCGGCACCGGTCTCCTGGAACTCGCTCCAGGTCCAGTCCTTCGACGGCATCGGCACGTCGGCCTGCTCGAACAGGGCCTTGTTCATCCAGACGCCGATGGTGTCGAAGTCCTTCGGCACGCCGTACTGGACGCCGTCGTACGTGTAGAGGTCGTTGAGCGCCGCCGAGTAGTTGTCCGGGTCGATCGCGCCCGACTCGACCTCCCCGGTGATCGGAGCGAGCTTGCCGTTGCCCGCGTAGAGCTGGAAGTTCGGGCCGTTCATCCAGAACAGGTCGGGGAGCGTGTTGCTCGAGCCCTGGGTCTGCAGCTTGGTGAAGTAGTTGGCGTAGGGCGTGACGTCGATGTTGACGTCGATGTTCGGGTACTCCTCGTTGAAGCCCTCGATGTTCGCCTCGATGGCCTCCACCTGGTTCTGGTCCCAGACGGCGTACGTCAGGTCCGCCTCCGTGTCCTTCGCGACCTCGCCCGACCCGGAGTCGGAGGAGCCCGCGGAGGGGCTGCTGCACCCGGCGAGGAGCGCGACGGCGCTGGCGGCGGCTGCGAGACCGAGCAGCGCGCGGCGTCGGCCTCGGCCCGGACGGGCGGTTGGTGCGGTCATCGGGTGGTCCTTTCGGAGGCGGCGTCGCGCTCGGGAGTGGTCGCGAAGTACCGGGTCGTGGTCTCGGGGAGGGGCGGCACGTCGATGGGGACGGAGCCGTTGCGGAGCGAGCGGGTGGCGAGTGCGCCGGCGGCGACGGCGGCCCGCGCCGCGATCGGCGACAGCGTCGTCGGTTCACCGAACGCCAGCGAGCGGAGGAACTCGGTCATGGTGAGCAGGTCGGCGTCGGCGTGGCCGTCCTCGACGCCGTCGATCGGGTACTCGACGTCTCCGGCGACGTCCCAGTTGCGGCGGTGGTTCCAGACCTTGACCACGCCGCCGCCGGTGTCGCCGATGTTCTCGAGACGCCCGTGGGTGCCGATGACGGTGTAGTTCCGCCAGTAGTCGGGTGTGAAGTGGCACTGTTCGTAGCTGGCCTGGACGCCGTTGTCGAGCGTCATCATGACCATGGAGACGTCCTCGACGTCGACGACCGGGTTGAGACCGGTCTGCTCGGCGGGCGGCCAGTTGTCGAACGAGAACCAGTCCGTCATGAGTTCGTCGCTGCGGTCCCGACGGTCGGTGACGTCGCCGTACACCGAGAGCGAGCCCATGCCGACGACGCGGCTGGTGTACGCACCGGCGAGCGCGTGCACGACGTCCAGGTCGTGGCTGGCCTTCTGCAGCAGGAGGGAGTTCACGCGGTCGCGGTCGGCGTGCCAGTCCTTGAAGTAGTAGTCACCGCCGTTGCCGACGAAGTGACGGACCCAGACGGCCTTGACCTCGCCGATCTCGCCGCGCGCGATCACGTCGCGCATGAGGCGCACCACGGCCGCGTGCCGGAAGTTGTGGCCGACGTAGAGCGGGGTCCCGGTCTCGGCGGCGGTGTTGAGGACGGCGTCGGCGTCCTCGACCGTGATCGCCAGGGGCTTCTCGAGGTACACGGCGATGCCGGCGCGGAGCAGGTCGATCGCGATCTCGGCGTGGGTCCAGTCCGGGGTGGTGACGATCGCGGCGTCGACGGTGTTCGGGGCGCCGTCCGTCCCGATCAGCGCCCGGTGGTCGGGCACGACCTCGGCCTCGGGCCAGTGGGCGGCGGCTCGTTCGCGTCCCGCTGCCGTGGTGTCGACGGCCGCCACGATCCGGGCGTCCACCCCGTCGGCGTCGAGACCCGCTGCGGACACGTGGTCCGCGATGTAGGACCGCTGACCGATGCCGACGATGCCGACCCGGAGCAGGCGTGTGCTCGTCGTGCTCATCTCGCTCCCTTGCGTGATTGTGACGGCAATGATGCCAAATCGATCATGAATGCACAATAAGCACGCAACCGCCGATCATGGAAGGGTGGCGGCTGGGTTGTAACACGCTGGCAACGTCACGGCCGTGGGCCCGCGACGGGACAGCGCTGGCGGGTGCACCGTCCGGACGGACGGACGGCCTGTCCGGGCGGACGTGCTGACGACGGAGCTCGGCGTCAGCTCGCGACGACGAGCTCCACGCCGGCGACGACCAGCTCGGCCGCGAACGACGACGGGACCTCCTGGTCCGTGACGAGCACGTCGATGCGGTCGAGGGGGCAGATCCGCGCGAAGGTCGAGCGTTCGATCTTCGTCGAGTCGGCGACGACGATGATCCGGCGTCCGACCGAGGCGAAGTGGCGGCTCACCTCGGCCTCGCCCTCGTGCATGGTGGTCGCGCCGTACTGGCCGGTCAGGCCGTCGACACCGAGCACGACGACGTCGAGCGCGAAGCCGTCGAGCGTGTCGCGGACGGTCGGTCCGATGAGCTCGTACGACTGCCTGCGCGCGACACCACCGGTGACGACGATCTTGACGTTGGCCCGCACGGACAGCTCGTACCCGATGTTCAGCGCGTTCGTGACGATGGTGATCCCGCACTCGCCGTCGGCGCGGATGAACCGCTCGCTCTTGCCGAGCTCGCGCGCCACCTCGGTCGTGGTCGTCCCGCCGTTGACGCCCACCGTGTCGCCGGGGGAGACGAGTGCCGCCGTCGCCCGGGCGATCGCGGTCTTCGCCTCGGCCTGCCGGGCGATCTTGTACTGGAGCGGCAGTTCGTACCCGGCGCCGAGCGCAGCGGCCCCGCCGTGCGTCCGGGTGACCAGCCGTTGCTCCGCGAGGGTCGCGAGGTCGCGCCGCGCGGTTGCGGCGGAGATGCCGAGCACCTCGCCGATCTCCGTGATGGAGACGTTCCCGCGGTCGCTCACGAGCTCGAGGAGCGCGTTGAGCCTCTGCTGCGGGGTCATGTCGTCATCCTACGGGCGCTCCGTCGACGGACCGGTGATCGGAATTGATGATCGTTGTTTGCATCGGTCACGCTCGATCGACAGGCTTGCGGCGTCGGCCATCCCCGGTCGGCGTGACCGGAAGGCCTGGCATGTCCGCGCGCGGCGCAGTACTCGGGATCGACGTCGGTGGCACGAGCATCAAGGTGCGGATGGTCGACGGCGACGACGGTCGGCTGCTCGACGAACAGCGCGTCCCGACACCTCGGGACGACCCGCAGGCCACCGCGCTGGCCGGAATCGTCGCAGAGCTCGGGGACCGCGGCCGGACGGTCGCCCTGCAGCACGGCACGACCCTGGACGCGATCGGCCTGGTCGTCCCGGGTGTCGTCGACGAGGACGCCGGCCGCTCGGTGCTCTCCGTCAACCTCGGCTGGCAGGACGTGCCCGTACGCGCGCGGGTCGCAGGGGCGCTGGGCACGTCCGGCATCGACGTGCCGCTCGCGTTCGGGCATGACGTCCGGGCCGGAGCGCTCGCCGAGGTCAGCGTCGGCACCCTCGCCGAGGTCCGCACCGGCGCGCTCGGCGGCCCGGACCGCGGCGCACTCGACCACGGCACCGTCGCGTTCGTCCCCGTCGGCACCGGCGTGGCGAGCGCCCTCGTCGTCGACGGGCGCGTCGTCCCGGGTGGCGGGTGGGCCGGCGAGGTCGGCCAGGTCCGGATCCAGCACGGAGCGCACGCCGGCCTGCGGGTCGAGGAGGTCGCCTCGGCCGGAGCCGTCGCCCGACGCAGCGGCGCACCGAGCGCGCACGACGCGATGCTCCGCGTCCGGGACGGCGACCCGGTGGCGCGACGTGCGTGGGACGAGTGCGTCGACGTGCTCGCCGACACCCTCGCCTGGCTGACCGCCGTGGCGGGCTGCCACACGCTGATCGTCGGCGGCGGGCTCGCACGGTCCGGCCCGCTCCTGTTCGAGCCGTTGGGCGTCGCGCTCGCGGACCGACTGGCCGGTGTGCGGCTCCCCGCCCTGGTGGGTGCGCGGCACGGGGACGCGGCCGGCGCGATCGGCGCGGCGGTCCTCGCCCGCGCGGCGGCCGACCGCGCAGACGGTGCTCGTCCCCGCACCGGAGCGGCCGACGCGGCGGTGACGGCGTGACGGTCCTCGTCCGCGCCCCGCGCATCGTCACCGCGGAGGCCGACCTGCACGACGGGTGGATCGCCGTGGACGACGGCCGGGTCAGCGCGATCGGCACCGGGCCGGCGCCCGCGCACGACCGAGCGGTCGACGCGCCGGGCACCGTCCTGCCGGCGTTCGTCGACCTGCACGCGCACGGAGCACTCGGGCACGACTTCGCCTCGTGCTCGGTCGCCGAGGCCCGTGCGGCTGCGGCCCACCACGCCGCCCGCGGTACGGCCCACCTCGTGGCGTCGATCGCGACGGGGACGGTCGCGGACACGGTGGCCGCCCTGCACCGTCTCGGACCGCTCGTCGACGACGGCACCTTCGCCGGACTGCACCTCGAGGGGCCCTGGCTCGCCCCCGCACGACGCGGCGCACACGCCGCGGCCCTGCTGCACCCGCCGACCCCCGACGAGGTCGACCTGTTCGTGGACGCCGGGGGTGCCGCACTCCGGATCGTCACGCTCGCACCCGAACTCCCCGGGGCGCTCGACGCGACCCGCCGACTGGCGGCAGCCGGCATCGTCGTCGCGGTGGGGCACACCGACGCCGACGAGGACCAGGTGCGGGCCGCCGTGGACGCCGGTGCGACCCTCGTCACACACCTCTTCAACGGGATGCCGCCGCTGCACCACCGTGCGCCGGGCCCGGCCGGCATCGCGCTGACGGACGAGCGGCTGACCGTCGAGTGCATCGTGGACGGGCACCACCTCGACCCGGTGACCGTCGACCTCATCCGTACCGCCGCCGACGGTCGGCTCGTGCTCGTCTCCGATGCCATGGCGGCGACCGGCTGCGCCGACGGCAGCTACCGGATCGCCGGCTCGGAGGTCGTGGTCTCGGAGGGTGTCGCGCGGCTCGCGGACGGGTCCTCGCTGGCGGGGAGCACCATCACGGTGGCTGACGCCGTGGCACGGTTCCTCGACGGGCGACCGGACCGACTGCCGGCAGCGGTGCGGGCGTCCTCGGCCCGGGCGGCGGCTGTGCTCGGTCTCCGTCCGCGGCTCGGCGTCGGGGCTGCCGCCGACCTCGTGGTCATCGGCCCCTCGGGATCCGCCGGACCGTTGCTGCTCGCACCCGAGGGCTCCGCGACCTGAGCGTCACCGCGGCCGCTCACGGGATCGGAACGGGGTCCCAGTTGAGGTGGAACTGCAGCTGGAACACCAGCACGTCCGGCCGCGGCTTGAACGTGGAGCTGATGGACGCCGTCGCTCCCTGCACGTCGGGGAGCTCGACGCTCTCCCCGATGCGCTTCGTGCTCGGGGTGTCAGCGGTCGCCGCAGGTGTGCTGGCGCGTTCGCGCAGTTCGTCCGCCTTGGTCGTCGGCAGGTCGGCCTGCTCGAGGGCGTCACGGAAGGCGCCCACGCCGGCGTCGACACCCTCCTCGGTCAGGCCGTCCACGCGCAGCCAGAACTGGCGTCCCTGGGGGATGATCACCTTGCCGGAGTCCGGGTCGGTGACCTCCTCGCGGGAGTCGGCCGCCTCGAAGATCACCTCGCCGGCCGCCATCTCGACGGTCCGGCCGCCGGGCAGGAGCATGCGGACCGGGCGTTCGGGTGTCGAGCTGTAGGCGCCAACCGCGTTCGACAGGGTCTCCCGCCCGTCGGTGTCGATGCCGAGCGCCTCGACGGTCGGCGGTCCGGTGAGGTCCCACACCTCGACGCCGTCCTCGTGTCGCATCGCCGTCGGGGTCGGTCCGTGGTGGCGCACGCGTGCCTCGCTTCCGTGGTCCTGGCTGGTGGAGTCGCCCGGTACGCCGGGCAGCTGACCGGAGCACCCGGCCAGCAGGGCGACGGTCATCACGGCGGCGATGCCGAGCGCCAGTCGTCGGTACCTGGTCACTGCCACGTGTACTCCCGTTCGTAGAGGTCGCCGAGCAGCTCGCCGGCACGCTCGTCGAGGCGTCGGTCCGCGATCCGGTCGGGCACCGAGGCGCCGACGAGGTCCCGTGCCCGGTCCGGGTCGTCGTGGACGAGCTGCTGCCACGCGGGCAGCGTGTCGCCCTCGATGTACTCCCACCGCGTGTCGAACTCCGAGATGTTCTCCTCCGGCAGGTACAGGTGCTCGATCCAGCCCTGCACACCGGGCTGGATCGGGACGAGGTCGACGGGGACCTCGGTCCCGCCCTCGTACTGGCCGAGCGTCTTCGTGCCGGGGATCGACGCATCGCCCACGATGCCGAGCATCCTCGTGAGCGCCTCGCCCGTGGGCGCGTGGTTGCGCATGTCCGTGTAGTTCTGCTGGATCGTGTCCCGCTGCTCACGGAGCAGGAGGGTCGTGTTGCCCTGGTCGACCAGGTCCTGCTGGCCGCCGCGCATTCCGGCGTCGATCTGCTGCCATGCGCGGAACGTCTCGGCCTCGGACCGCTCGGCCGCGTTCGGGTCGGGGGTCGCCCCCAGCAGCAGCCCGGCGTCACGGAGCTCGCGGATGCTGTCCATGCCTCCGTCGAGGTACGCCTCGTGCATGGTCGACGCGTCGACGAAGATGTCCTTCTGCATGTCGAGGAACGTCCGCTCGTAGAACGCGATCTCGTCGTCGCCCATCTCGCCGAGCCGCTCCATCAGGGGTCGTACCGCGGGCGGGGCGAGCGGCACCGCCGCGGCGATGTGGTCGCGGAACGAGTGGAGGTCGAGGAACCCCGCGGCGAAGTCCGGCCCGACCATGTTCGCCATGCCCGCCCACGTGAAGTCCGGGTTGTCGAGGAACAGGCTCCCGTAGTACTCGTACGAGCCGGCCACCTGCGGCATGAGCGCCGGCGCACCGCGACCGAGCTGCCAGGAGCCCATGTCGATCCCGACCTTCTCAGCCGCACGCGTGACGTACATCCGCTGCAGCAGGTCCGCGTAGTCGGTCGGGGCCCTGCCTGCCACGCGCGCCGCGGCCACCAGCGCGTCGAAGACGCTCCCCGGGGTCCCCCACCCCGGCGGGGCCGTCAGGAACCGGTCGAGGACCTGCGGGTTCGCGGCCAGCCACGCCGCCGCGACCTCGGGGTCCATGTGCGCGAGGACGGTTGCGGGGTCCCCGCCGTCGGCGGCGATGAACGCGCTGACGAACAGGTCGAGCGACCGGTTGGTCATCGTGCCGCCGCCGGCCTGCTCGAAGGCCTCGGCGACGTGGCCGATCCAGACGGCGTCGGCGTCGTTCTCGTCGAGGTACCGGTGTGCGCCGTCGAGGAAGCCTGCGCCGCCGGTCGGCACCCACGAGCAGGACGCGACGAACCGGGTCCAAGCGGTGGCGACGCGGTCGACCTCGGTCCGGGCCGCGGTGTCGGCTGCGCGGGCGTGTGCGGCGAAGGTCCGGAGGTCGCCGGGCACCGCGCTGCTCGTCCCCGACCCGACGCCCGCCGAGGTGCGGTTCCGCTGCGCCGCCGCGAACGCGACCGAGATCGTCGACGGCTGCACGGGAGGCGCCGACGGGCGCGGGTCGAAGACGCCCTCGACGGTGCTCGTGACCCACTGCACGGGGTCGTCGTCTCGGCGCTCGGCACGATCGGCCTCGCGGCTGTCCCACGCGGCGAGGTCGCTGAGCCGGGCGCGTTCCTCGGCCGCCTGCTGCTTCGCCTGCTCGACCTGCTGCGCCAGCGAGTCGAACGCGCGGCCGAGCTTCCCGCGGTCCCCTGCCTCGAGCGTGCACGCTGCCGTGAACAGGTCCGCGTACCCGCCTCGGAACTCCTGCGCCGCCGTCTCGGCTGCGCCTCGGCGCCCGGCCCCCTGCTCGCCGAGCACCCGGTCCGCACGCCGGGCTGCGCTGATGAGCGCCCCCGCTGCTCCGTCGTCGAACTGTACCCCCATACAGGTGCATGGTAGTGGGCCGGGTCGACGATGTCCGCTCCGCTGGACGACCCGAGCCCGAGCCGCCGACGTCCCTCGAGGGCGGCGACGAGCCGGCCGGTGACCGGACGACGGACGGGAGGCACGGTGCCAGCCCGCACCGCGCCTCCCGTCCGTCGCCGACCGTCGTCAGTCGTCGTCGTCCGCACCCGGTGTCCGCGCGGACCGCGCCGCCCGGATGATCCGCGGCAGCTGCGCGTACCGCCGTTCCTGGAACAGCCCGTGCAGCACCAGGAGCACCAGGACCACGACGCCGCCGCCGGTCACGGCGAACGAGGTCGTCGTGACGTGGACCAGGAGCGCCACGACCCCGGCGCCCGCGACGACCGAGTTCACGGCACCGATAGCCGACGACAGGGTCGAGAACACCCGGCGCCACGACGCGGCACCGCCGATGTCGAGCATCTCGTTCGGCGCGTGGTCCCGCGCCGGCATCGGGAAGTACCGCTCGCCGCCGGGCAGGATCGTGCGGTAGTACCGGCGGATCTGCTGCAGCGCGGCGAGGGCGGCGACGTCCTCGAGCGACGTCTCGACGAGTCGGACGTAGGTGAACACCCCGAGCAGGAACACCATCGGCAGGACCGCGGCGAGGAACACGACGGCGAACGGGGTGTCCGCGAGGAAGCCGAAGGCGACCAGGCTGCTCGACAGCGTCGTCAGGTAGATCGACGCACGGGTGCCGGACTCCGACACCGTCGCGTTCCGCGCCGACTCGAGGATGAACTGCTCCGTCAGCAGCGCGCTGAGGAAGGCGCTCGGCCGGTCCGGCAACCGCTCGGCGGAGTCGCGCGCGTCGGGCAGGTCGTCCACGGGCTCCACCGTCAGGACGTGTGCCGGACCGCCGCGAGGACCGCGGCGGCGACGGCGTCCGGCTGCGAGACGGCGATCGCGTGGGACGCGCCCGCCAGCTCCGTCGTGTCGACGAACCCGGCGCGCTCCGCCATCCAGCGGTGCGCGGCGACCGGGATGTTCCGGTCGTCCTCCCCGAAGACGCTCCAGGCGGGCAGGGACGACCAGGCCGCACGGGAGGCACCGAGCGGCTCCCCGAGGGCGGCCTCCGTCACGGGGCGCTGCGCGATCGCCATGGCGGCCGCCTCGGGTCCGCGCACGTCGTGCGCGAACTGGTGGCGGAAGCGGGTCGGGTCGATGCGGAACTCGACACCGCCGTCGGTCAGCGGGGTCGGCAAGAGGGTCTCGCCGAGGGTGCTCCCCGGGAACCGGCCGGCGAGGTCGCCGGCGCTCTCGCCGGGGGCGGGCACGAAGGCGCCGACGTAGACGAGGGCGGTGACGGCGTCGAGGTCGGCGGCGGCCTCGGTCGCGACCATGCCGCCGTACGAGTGGCCGACGAGCACGACGGGACGGTCCAGGGAGCGGACGAGGTCCTGCAGCGCCGCGGCGTCGGCACGGACGCTGCGCAGGGGGTTGGCGAACGCGACGACGTCGACGTCGGCGGCGGTGAGCTGCGCGGTGACCGCGTTCCAGCTCGAGGAGTCGGCGAACGCGCCGTGGATCAGGACGGCGGTGGGTGTGGTGGCGGGCATGGGGAGCCTCTCGGTGACGGGGCGGGCGGGAGTGCGTGGCTGCGGAGGTGCGGCCGGGCGGGCTGTCGCCCGCTCGGGCGGGGCGGCGCGGGTGCGACCGGCGGGCGACCGGCCGCACCCGCACCCGTTCAGCGCTGCAGCGCTGCGGACAGGTGTGCGACCGCCTGGGCGACCGCGGCCTTCGCCTGCGGGGTGTCGTGCATGCTGTTCACCATCACGAAGTCGTGGATGATGCCGCCGTACCGGACGGCGGTGACCTCGACGCCAGCACGACGGAGCTTCGCGGCGAACGCCTCGCCCTCGTCACGGAGCACGTCGGCCTCGCCCGTCACCACGAGGGTCGGCGGGAAGGAGGCGAGCTGCTCCTCGGTCGCGCGGAGCGGGGAGGCCGTGATCTGCGCGCGGTCCTCCTCGCTCGTCGTGTACTGGTCCCAGAACCACCGCATGCCGTCACGGGCCAGGAAGTAGCCCTCGGCGAACTCCTCGTAGGACGGGGTGTCGAATGCCGCGTCGGTCACCGGGTAGAACAGGACCGCGCCGCGGAAGGACACGTCCCCGCGCTCGGCGCCCATGAGGTTCAGCGCGATGGCCATGTTGCCGCCGACCGAGTCGCCGGCGATCGCCATCGTGCTGCCGTCGAGGTCGTGCTCGGCGCCGTGCTGGACGACCCACTGCGCGACCGCGTAGGACTGCTCGTTCTGCACGGGGTACCGGTGTTCCGGGGCGCGGTCGTACTCGGGGAAGACGACGGCTGCGCCGGTGCCCACGGCGAGGTCGCGGACCAGGCGGTCGTGGGTGTGGGCGTCGCCGAAGACCCAGCCGGCTCCGTGCGTGTAGAGCACGACGGGCAGGACCCCGGTGGCGCCCTTCGGCTTGACGATGCGGGCGCGGACGGTGCCGGTGGGGCCGCCCTCGACGGTGACCCACTCCTCGTCGACCTCGGGCTTCCAGATCTCCGAGTCCTGCACGCCGTCGACTGCGGCACGGCCGTCCTCGGGGCTGAGCTGGTACAGGAACGGCGGGTTCGCGGTCGCCTCGACGAACGCCTGGGCGGCGGGCTCGAGGGCGATGTCCTTCGGGTTCGCGGTGGTCACGACTGGTCCTTCCGGGAGAGTTCGGCGACGGCGTCGGTGATGAACGCGACGACGTCCTGGGGGTGGGAGAGCATGACGAGGTGCGGGGCGTCCAGCTCGACGACGGTGCGGAAGCCGCCGCGCTGGTACCCGAACCGCTCCACGTCCGGGTTGATCGTCCGGTCGGCGGCGGAGACGATGCCCCACGCCGGGGTGGTCTTCCACGCGGCGACGGGTGCCTGCTCGCCGAACGCCAGGGCGGCGAGGGGACGCTGCGAGACGGCGAGCACCTCGGTGGTCGCGCGGTCGACACCCGCTGCGAAGACGTCCGGGAACGCGTCGACGGCGACGGACACGTCGGTTCCGTCCTCGCCGCCGGGGACCGGGAACGGCGTGTAGACGAGGTTCGCGGCGAGGTCGGAGTCCGGGAAACCGCCCTGCAGCGCGCCGAGGCTCTCGCCCTCGTCGAGGGCGTACCCGGCGAGGTACACGAGCCCGACGACGTTCTCGGCAGCACCGGCGACGGTGATGACCGCACCGCCGTACGAGTGGCCGACGAGCACGACCGGGCCGTCGACCCCCTCGACGATCGAGCGGACGTAGGCGGAGTCCCCGAGCAGGCTGCGGTTCGGGACGGCGGGCACGATGACGCGGTGCCCCTGGTCGAGCAGTGCGCCGGTGACGGGAGCGTAGCTCGCCGAGTCGGCGAACGCTCCGTGGACGAGCACGATGGTGGGTGCTGACATCGTCGGTCCTCTCAGGATCGGATGGTGGAGGTGGGACGGGCCACACGCTAGGAAGGGCGGACGGCGCCTGTCGTGGCCCTGCCCCGGCCAGCTCGACGAGCGTCTGTTCACGCGCGAGCAGGCTCCGCGGCGTCTCCGGACGCAGGGCGCCGGGTCGGTCGCCGACGGATCCTGCGGAACCACGGGCAGCGGCCGCGACGGAGGGGGAGCGCGATGGTGGCCCCGCGGGGGTCAGCCCCGGCCGCTGGTCGGTCGTACCTAGGTAGGTCGACCCGTCGGAATAGGTCGTCGACGTGTGGCGGCGGCGGGGCCGGGGACCCTACCGTCGAGACGGGAAGGGGTTGCAGTGGACGACGTGACGACTGACCTCGGGGCCTACCTCCGCGCTCGCCGCGACCGCCTCCGGCCCGAGGACCACGGGTTCGAGACCGGACGCGGTCGCCGCGTCCGGGGACTGCGCCGGCAGGAGGTCGCGCAGCTCGCGGGGATCAGCGCCGACTACTACCTCCGGCTGGAGCAGGGCAAGGACCGTCGCCCCTCGGCGCAGGTCCTCGCGTCGCTCGCGCGCACGTTCGGCCTCGACGCCGACGGCCGGGAGCACCTGTTCCGCCTCGCCGGACAGGTGGGCCCGCGACCGCACCCGCCGGTGTCGCCTGGTGCCGGGACGGACGGGGGACCGGAGGCGGTCCGCGGCCCGTCGGTCGACCTGGCATCCATGTTGTCGTCGTGGTCGACGATCCCCGCGTACGTGGTCGACCGCCACCACGACCTGGTCGCCGTCAACGACCTGGGACGGATGCTGCTGCCCGCGCGGTGCGAGCCGGGGTCGAACGTGCTCGAGGAGGTGGTCCGCCGGGCCGCCCGTGAGACGGACGAGCGGCACCGCGCCGCGTGGGAGCGGACCGTCGCCGACATGACCGCGGCGTTGCGCTTCCACGCGGACCCGGGCGAGCCGCGGCTGGACGAACTCGTCGGGATCCTGTCGCAGCGGTCGCAGACGTTCCGCCGGGTGTGGGCGGACCACGAGGCGCGCCCGTTGCGTGAGGGTTGGGCACCGGTCGAGGTCGAGCCCTTCGGCTCCGTCACCTTCCGGTGGCAGACCCTGGCGGTGTCCGGCGGGGAGCACTTCCTGTCGTCGTTCTCGGGCCCTCCCGGCAGCGCTGCGGCGGCCGCGGTCGAGTACCTCCGGGCCCGGCACCAGGTCGAGGTGCGGCTGCGCGAGGATGCGATACTCGACGCGTGGAGGAGCGTGCCGTCGTGGTCGGGCGAGACGGAGAGCTCGAACGTCTCCGTTCCCTGATCGACCGGATCGGGTCCGAGGGGTCGGCGGTCGTCGTCGACGGTGACGCCGGCGTCGGCAAGACGACCCTCGTCGACATCGTGACCGCGTACGCGCGGAGCCGCGACGTCCGCGTCCTCCGCACCGCGGGCTCGACGGCGGAGTCCGGTGAGCAGTACGCCGCGCTGCAGCTCCTGCTCCACCCGCTCCGTGCCGGCATCGACGCCCTGCCGCCGCCCCAACGGAGCGCCCTCGAGACCGCGTTCCACCTGGCGGACGGCGTGCAGCCGTCGCCGTTGCTCGCCGGACTCGCGGCGCTCACGGTCGTGTCCGACGCGGCGGCCGTCACCCCGCTCCTGCTCGTCGTCGAGGACGTGCACTGGATCGACCCCGAGTCGCGGTGGGCGCTCCGGATGCTCGCCCGCCGCATCGGTCAGGACCCGGTCGTGGTCCTCATGACGACGCGGGAGCGCCCGACGGACGACGAGGCGGGCCTCGAGCGCATCCACCTCGGTCCCCTCTCCGAGCACGAGGCCGACGCGCTCCTGGACGCGCTGCCGCGACCACCGCTCGGCGCCGCCCGGCGAGCGCTCCTCGAACTCGCCCAGGGCAACCCCCTCGCCCTCGTGGAGCTCACCGGCCGGGGCCCGGAGACGGCGGAGGACGGGGCGGTCACCCGTCGCCTCGAGACAGCCTTCGCGGAGCGGTTCGTGGACCTGGACCAACCGGCGCGCCTCGCGGTGCTGGCCATCGCTCTGGGCGGGACCGCCACGGCGGAGGACGCCGGGCGCTTCGTCGACCGCGCCCTCGGCCGGTACCCCGACCCGTCCTGGATCGACCGGGCGGTCGCGGCGTCCCTCCTCGTCTGGTCGGACCGGAGCGGGCTGCGGTTCCGCCACCCACTCGTGCAGACGGCGGTCACGAAGATCAGCCGACCGTCCGAGCGGGCCGCGGTCCTCCGTGCCCTCGTGCAGGAGCACGCGTCCGACCCGGCACGGACGCTGTGGTGGCGCTCGGAGCTGGCGACCGGAGCGGACGCCGAGCTGAGCGCCGAACTCGCCGCCCACGCCCGGTCGGCGCTCGCGACCGGTGACCCGGTGGCCGCCGCGCGGGCGACGGAACGCGCCGCGGAGCTCACCGTCCCGGGACCGCTCCGTGTCGAACGCCTCCTCGACGCCGCGGACCAGGCGGGGCTCGCGGGCCGGACCGCCGACGCCGCACTGCTCGTCCAGCGAGCCGCGACGGAGACGAACGACCCGGTGCTGTCGGCCCGTGCCGCGTGGATCCGCGAGACGCTCCCGACCGGCCGGACGGCGCTCGCCCGTGGTGACCTGGCCCCGGCCCTGGCCGCCGTCCGTGCGCTGCAGGAGCACGGCGCCGTCGACCTCGCGACCGGCGCCCTGCTGCACCTGGCTTCCATCGCGTGGGACCACAACCGCGTCGCGGTCCCCGGGACCCCGATGCTGGAGGCCGTCCACGCACTGGCCCTGCCGGACGACGACCCGCGGAGCATCCTGCTCGCCGCGGTCACCGAGCCGCTGGTGCGGGGCGACGAGGTCGTCGAGCGCGTCCTCGCGCGCGGCGCCGTCGACCCCGGCGATCCGGAGCAGGCGTGGTGGCTCGGCTACGCCCTGAACATCGCCGGCGAGTTCGTGGAGGCCCGTGAGCGGCTCGAGCTCGCCGTGGCCGGTCTGCGCGCGCGTGGTGACCTCCGCATCCTGCCCCAGGCGCTGCTCGGCGCCTCGATGAGCAACTTCCAGGCCGGTCGACTGGGCCGGGCGCGGACCCTGGCGGAGGAGGCGGTCGTGCTCGGACGCGACCTCGGGGACGCCGGCTACGCGACCGCCGCCCGGGCCTGCGTCGCCTGGTTCGACGGGATCGACGGTGTCCCGCCGGACCGTGACGCGATCACGGCGGGATCAGCGACGGGAGCGCACGTCCTGCAGTCCAGCGTGATGCGCGCGAACCTGCAGGGCGTGACCGCGGTGTCGGCACTGCTCGACGGTCGTCCTCGTGACGCCCGGGACGCCCTGCGACCGCTCCTCGAGGCTGACGGGGACGCGTACAACCCGAACTTCGCGGTCCTCACGACGCAGGACTACGTGGACGGCGCCGTCGCCACCGAGTCCCACGACCTGGTGGACCTCCACGCGCGCCGGTTGGCCGAGCTCCACGAGACGTGGCACGGCCCGATCCTCGTGTCGGCGCTCCGGTACACGGAGTCGGCCCTGGCGCTCGACGTCGACCCGGACGCGGCCGTGCGGGTGCTGCGGGACCGGCCGCTCCCCATGCCGTACATGCAGGCGCGGGCGCTCCTGCTCGCCGGCGACCACCTCCGTCGGGCCGGCCGGACCGCGGACAGCAGGACGGTCCTGCACGACGCACTCGTACTGTTCGAACGCCTGCCCGCCCCCGCGTGGGCGCGACGCGCACGCGAGGTGCTCCGCGCCACGGGTGAGCGCATGCCGGACGCTCCACCGTCGCGGACGACCGTGCTCACGCCCCAGGAGCTGCGGATCTGCGCCCTGGCGAACACGGGGCTCACGAACCGCGGGATCGCCCAGCAGCTGTTCCTGTCCCCGCGTACGGTCGGCGCCCACCTGTACTCGGCCTACCGGAAGCTCGGGATCAGCGGCCGGGCACAGCTCGCCGAGGTCCTCGGTCCCGCCCAGGGCGGGTCCGGCGCGGGCTGACCCGCCGACCGCGACGACACGCGGTCACCGGCTCTGGGAGGGTGGTGCGCATGGATCCCGTCATCGTCATCGGAGAAGCCCTGGTCGACGTGGTCGACCGCCCCGAGGGGCGTTCGGAGCACCCGGGCGGCAGCCCGATGAACGTCGCGGTCGGGCTCGCGCGGCTCGGCCGGTCGGCTCGGCTCGTCTGCGCGCTCGGGGACGACGAACGCGGTGCCTCCGTCCGCCAGCACGTCGGCGCGAGCGAGGTGCAGGTGGACGCGACGGCGATCGAGCGGACGTCCACCGCCGTCGCGACGATCGGCGACGACGGCGGTGCGACCTACGAGTTCGACCTGGACTGGCGGCTCGACCCGGTGCGGGTACCGGGCGGGACGCCGCTCGTGCACGTCGGTTCGATCGGCGCGGTCCTGCAGCCGGGCGCGCGGAGGGTGCTCGACGCCGTGCGGTCGCGGCCCGACGGCACGATCGTGTCGGTCGACCCGAACGTCCGACCGACCATCACACCTGACCGCGACGCCGTGCTCGCGACCCTCGAGCCGTTGCTCACCGAGGCCGACGTCGTGAAGTTGAGCGACGAGGACGCCGCGTGGCTCTGGCCCGATCGCGACGTGGACCAGGTGCTCGACGGGCTGCTGGCGACCGGACCCGGGCTCGTCGCCGTGACGCTCGGCGGATCGGGGTGCGTGATCGCCTCGGCCGGCGCTCGCCGCACGCTGCCGGCACCGGCGGTCGACGTCGCGGACACCATCGGCGCCGGGGACTCGTTCATGTCCGGCCTGCTCGCGGGCGTGCTGGCGTCCGGGTCGGCCCCGGCCGACCTCGACGCCGACGAGCTCGGCCGGCTGGCGGCCCTCGCTCTGGCGTGCGCGGCGGTGACGGTGTCACGCCCGGGCGCGGACCCGCCGACGCGGGGCGAGCTGCCGGCCGAGGTGGCTCCCGCAGCCGCGGACTGACGACGGACGGGAGGCGCGGGTCGCCACCGCCACGCGGGTGATGGTGTTCAGGACAGGTCGGCCAACGCCGAACCGTCGCCCAGTGCGTCCTCCGGGATGACGCTGAGCGTGCCGTCCGTCTCGACGACGACCGCGGCCACCGTGCTCATGTCCCCGGTCCCGGCGCTGCGGACCGCCTGCCGGACCTCGGAGGCCGCGAGCCGGTTGGCGCGGAGCGCCGCGCTCTGCAGCTCCCCGTGCCACAGCACCACGGCCGGGCGGGCGGTCACGACGGACCGGAACGCCGGTACCCGCGACGAGATCCACGCCACGACGAGTTGCAGGGCCGCCAGCAGCGCGAGTGCCACCGCTCCTTCCGCCCAGGACACGTCGCTGCTGAGCAGGATCGTCGCCAGCGTCGAACCGAGCGCGACGGTGACGACGAAGTCGAACGCGTTCAACTGGCTCAGCGTCCGCTTCCCGGAGACCCGCACCACGACGACCACGAACACGTACGCGGCCGTGCCGACGAGGAGCACCCGCCCGAGGTCGGCCCAGGTCTGGAACCACATCACTCACTTCCGTCCCGGCGCCGGGCAGCGCCGTCACCAGCCACAGTGCACCCGGCGCGGAGGAAGCTCCGTCAGACTGGGACGTCCCGCAGTCCGAACGAGGAGGGTGTCCGCGCCGTGATCAGCACCGTGGTCCGTACCGTGTCGCTGGTCGTGCTCACCGGGCTCCTCGGAGCGGTCGCCCCGGCCGACGTCGGCGCGAGCGCGTCGCAGACGGCACCGGCGCTCGGGACGGCGTCCTCGGAGTACGTCGCGCTCGGTGACTCCTACGCCGCCGGGTACGGCCTCGGCGACCCGACCGGTGAGCCGACGGCCGCGTGCGGGCAGTCCGCGGACGACTACCCGCACCGTGTGGCGGAGACACTCGGCCTCGACCTCACCGACGTCACCTGTGCCGGAGCCACCACCGATGACGTCCTGACCGCGCGGCAGCACGACGTCGCGCCGCAGATCGGCGCGGTCGGCGACGACACCGGCGTCGTCACCATCACGATCGGCGGCAACGACTCCGGGCTCTTCGGCACCGCGACGTCCTGCTTCGCGTTCTCCGCGAACGGCCCGGTCGTCTCCGGTCAGCAGGCCGCCGACTGCCGGTCCGGGTTCACCGACGGGGGCGACGACGCGGTGCTCGACCGGGTGCACGACACGGTCGCGACCGGCGTCGCGCGGACGGTGCGCGCCGTCCACCGTGCGGCGCCGCGGGCGCTGGTGGTCGTCGTCGGGTACCTCGCGATCTTCCCGGACGCGGCGCACACGCCGAGCGGCGGGTGCTTCCGTCCGGCCGTGGGCGCCGAGGTCGCGCAGGGACGCTTCCCGTCGAACGCCTTCCCCTTCACCGACGCCGACGTGCCGTACCTGCACCACGTGCAGCGGGAGCTCGACGACGTCACGCGTGACGTGGTCGAGTCGAACGGGGCCGAGTACGTGTCGGTGCTCGACGACTCGCTCGCCCACACCCCGTGTGCTCGCCAGGGGGCGTACGTCCACGGCGTCGAGCTGTCCGCGTCGTCGAGCCTCGACCGCATCGACCTCGTGCCGAGCTCGCTGCACCCGAACGAGGCCGGCGCGGCGGTGATGGCGGACGCCGCGGTCGACGGCATCCGGGAGGCCGCCCGGGCTGCTGCCGCCTCCACTCCGCCGTCTCCCGGAGCCGAGCCGTCCGGACCGCTCGACGGCGTTCCGCCCGCGCTGGTCTGGCCGCTGGCGCTCGGGGTCGTCGTCGCCCTCGCGCTCGTCGTCGTGTTCCTGGCGGCCCGCCGACGTCGCGCCATCGGACGTCGCGAGCGCCCGGGATCCGCGTCGCCCGACCACGACCGCTGATCCTCCGGGGGCGGGACCCGGGAGCGCACCGAGGTCCGAGCGGGTAGCGAGGACGCGATGACGAACGTCGAGAGGACCGGGATGCGCGGAGCGGTCGCATGAGCCTCCTCGTCGCGTTCGCGGTGGTGCTGGTCCTCGCCGTCGGGATCTCGGCGATCGCGAAACGGACGATCGTGTCGACGACCGTGCTGTTCCTCGTCGCCGGGTTCGTCCTGGGTGACGGCGTGACGGACCTGGTCCACCTGACGCCCGACGACCCGCTGGTGAACACGGTCTCCGAGATCGCCCTCTTCACCGTGCTGTTCACCGACGGGCAACAGATCGGGATCAGGCAGCTGCGGCACGCCTGGCGGTTGCCGGGCCGTGCGCTCCTGCTGGGGTTGCCGTTGACGCTCGTGATCAGCGCGGTGCTCGGGGTCTGGCTGCTCGGCCTCGACTGGGCGAGCGCGCTGCTCGTCGCGGCCGTCCTGGCCCCGACGGACCCGGTCTTCGCGTCGGCGATCGTGGGGCGGGAGGAGATCCCGCAGCGCACGCGCGGTCTGCTGAACGTCGAGTCGGGCCTGAACGACGGCCTGGCGCTGCCGCTCGTGCTCGTGTTCCTGGCGGTGGCGTCGGGGGAGCACGCCGAGGTGGGGGTGCTCGCCGTCGAGCTCCTGCTCGGCGTCGTGCTCGGCGTCGCGGTGCCCGTCGCCGTGCGTCTGCTGTTCGCGCTGCCGTTCTTCCGCGCCACCCCGCTCTACGCGACCCTGACGCCCGTCGCCGTCGGACTGCTCACCTTCGGGCTGGCGCAGGTGCTGGACGCGAACCTGTACCTGGCGGCGTTCGCGTGCGGCATCACGATCGCGAGCATCGCGCCGCAGACGCGCGATGCGTTCCGGGAGTTCGGCGAGCTCGTCAGCGAGGTCGTGAAGCTCCTCGCGATCCTGGTGTTCGGGACGCTGATCAGCCCGTCCCTGCTCGCCGACGTGGGCGTGCTCGGCTACGTCTTCGCCGTGCTGCTGCTCCTGCTGGCGCGGCCGCTCGCGGTCGAGGTCGCGCTGGCACGCAGCGGTCTGGACCGGTGGGAGCGGTTGACGGCGGCGTGGTTCGGCCCGAAGGGGTTCGCGAGCGTGCTGTACGGGCTGCTCGTGCTCGGCAGCGCGGTGCCCGACGCCGATCGGCTCTTCCACGTGATCGTGGTCGCCGTCGTGCTCTCGATCATCGCGCACTCCTCGACCGACGTCCCCATCGCGGACGCCTTCGCCCGACGCGCGGCGCGGGACGAGGCGTCCCGGCTCGCCGGACGGTGAGCAGCCCGCCGCGTCAGGCGTGCGCGGCGAGGAAGGCGTCCGTCTCGGCTGCGGTCGGTGCCGTCGCCGGGCCGTGCTGCGTCACCGCGAGGGCGGCCGCGGCGTTCGCCCGTCGGACCGCGTCGACCAGTGGAGCCCCGCGGGACAGGGCCGCGACGAGCACTCCACCGTGCGCGTCGCCCGCACCGTTCGAGTCCACCGCGTCGACGGGGAACCCGGGCACCAGGACCGGCTCGCGCCCCGGCTCGGCGACCCAGCAGCCCGCTGCGCCGTCGCGGACGAGGGCGGTGCCGCGGGCGGACGCGGCGATCGCGGCGACCGCCTCGGCGAGTCCCGCGGCCGTCGGGGCCATGAGCCGTGCCTCCCGACCGTTCGCGCTGACCACGTCCGCGCGAGCAGTGACGGGGCGGAGCACCGACGGGGGCAGCGTGTCGACCAGCGGCGACGGGTCGAGGACGACCCGGACGGTGTCCGGCACCGTCGCGAGCCAGTCCGCGATCGCCGGACCGTTCACGGCGTGGGCCAGGCCGTAGCCCGAGACGAACACCGTGTCGTCGGGGCGGAGCTCGACCCGGTCGAGGGCCGACCGGTCGAGGCGGCCCTCGGCACCGACGCTCGTGACGAAGGTGCGCTCGGTCGACGCGTCGACGAGTGCCACGCAGTACCCGCTGTCCACGTCGTCGAGCCCGGGTTGCAGGACCTCGACACCGGACGACGCGAGCGCGTCACGCACGACGTCGCCGAACGGTCCGGTGCCGTACTGCCCGGCGAAGGCGACCTGCATGCCGTCGCGCACGGCGGCCACCATCGTGTTGAGGCCGCCGCCGGCGGTGATGCCGGACGCGGACGCGATGGCGTCACCGCCGGGCTCGGGGATCGCGTCGACGCGCATGACGATGTCGACGATGACGTTGCCGACGGAGACGAGGCGGCTCACGTGCGGTCCCCCTCGGGTGCGACCACCTGGCCGCGGGCTCCGCCGGTGAGCAGGTACACGCCGGCGGCGACGATGAACGTCACGATCCACCCGAGGCCGTTCGACCCGATCCAGCTGGCCGAGAACGCCCCGACGAACACGGGGTCCGCGTCGCCGACCTGCACCGAGGTGAACAGGAAGCCGACGACGATCGCGACGACCCAGGCGGCGAGGGCGCCCCAGGCGACACCGCCGCGGTACCAGTAGCGACCGCCGGCGCGCAGGTCGAGGAGCGCGGCCGGGTCGTACCAGCGTCGCCGCACCATGTCGGCGGTGAAGACCCCGAGCCAGGCGGTGATCGGCACGGCGAGGACCGAGATGAACGTGATGAACGGGGCGTAGAAGCCGTCGGCGACGAGCATGAAGTACATCGCGCCGAGCGTCGTGACGATCACGTCGACGGCGACCGCCCAGACCCGGGGCACCTTGATGCCGAGGGTCAGCGTGGTGAGGCTGGCGGAGTACACCGACAGGTGGTTCGACAGCAGCAGGCCGCCGAACGCCGCGACCAGGTAGGGGATCGCCATCCAGCTCGGCAGCAGGTCGCGGATCGCGGCCACCGGGTCGCCGGCCTGCGCGAGGGTCGGATCGCCCGCGGACACGAGCGCGCCGAGGCCGACCAGGACGACGAGCGGGATGCCCGCCCCGGCTGCGCTCGCGCTGATGAGCGCGCCCGCCTTCACCGAGGTGCGGGTGTAGCGGGCGATGTCCGCGCCGGCGGTCGCCCACCCGATGCCGGTGCCGGCGGCGATGGTGCCGATGCCGATGACCATCGCGGCGACCGGACCCGCCGGCTGCGACCCGACGACGTCCCAGTCGACGCGGAGCACCAGGAACACGGCGACGAACACGTTCAGCGCGCCGAACACCCACGTCGCCCACTTCTGCACGGCGACGATGAAGGCGTGGCCGAGGCCGGAGATGAGCACGGTCGCGACGACGAACACCAGGATGGCGACGATCGTCAGCACCGGGTTCGTCTTCGCGTCGCCGCCGGTCCCGAACAGGATGGTGAACAGTGACAGCAGCACGAACGCCGCCGTGGTGGTGTTCACGGTCTCCCAGCCCAGGCGGGACAGCAGCGACACCGCGGTCGGTCCGACGTTGCCGCGCACGCCGAACACCGCGCGGCTCAGCGTCAGGCCCGGGGCGCCGCCGCGCCGGCCGGCGATGGAGATGACGCCGACGACCGCGAAGGAGCCGGCCGCTCCGATCACCGCGACGACGAGGGCCTGCCAGATCGTCAGGCCCTGGAACGCGACGAGTGTGGCGCCGAGGGGGAGCCCGAGGATCGAGATGTTCGCGGCGAACCAGACCCAGAACAGCGCACCGGGCGATCCGTTCCGCTCGTCGTGGGGCACGGGCTCGATCCCGCGCTGTTCGACGCTCGTCAGCGTGCCGCTGGAGAGCGTGGTGGTGTCCTGGGCCATGGGGTCCTCTTACGTCGTCGGAAGGGTGCTGCGGAGCGGGGGGGGGGG
>NZ_QKSM01000017.1 GCF_003234185.1 Curtobacterium sp. MCSS17_008 | reverse complement strand
CCGAACACACCCCGGAAAGGGGTGGAGAACCAGCAACCTGCGGCTGGTGAGCGCTTCCGGGTGTCTCCCGGTCGATGCAAGGGATTCGACACCCACCACCGAACGGTTTGGACGAGTTCAGCGTCGTTATCATTCTGTGACAAACCCGGGGGACGGGCTGCTCCCGGGGCCGCATCCACGGCGAGCGACAGCGCAGTGGGCGCCACGCGTGACGGGGGACGCCGCTGGCCGGACGGTGATTGAGCCGGACCCGCGTAGCGTCCGCCGCATGAGTGACCAGCAGAACCAGAACAGCCCGACCGACGGCTCCACGGACGCCCCCGAGAGCGAGTTCCAGCGCACCGAGGACCTGCCCGATGGCTCGTCCACCGGCAACGCGACCGAGGACCCGCAGCAGGACAGCGACGTCGACTCGGGCGGCGAGCCCGAGTCCCCGGACAACGAGCAGGTCTGACGAGGACTGCGGCCGCGCGCCCGCTCGTGCGGCCGTCCGTGGGGAGAGGGTCCCGGCACCGGGACCCTCTCCCCACGCTCACGTCAGCGAGGCGTCCGCATGCCGCCGGGGCAGTACCGAGAACGGCGCGTGCGGTTCCGCACTGGTACCAGGAGGCGACGGTGCCGACGACGTCCGACCGCTCGGACAGGCCGTGGTCCCATCGGGTCACGGCGTGCGTCGGCGGGACGAAGTGGGCGAACTGGGTTATGGTAACGATACCAACTCAAAGGAGAGTGCCATGACAACGACCAGGACCAGGCGCACCGTGCAGGTGCTCGCCGCCACGATCGCCCTCGGCGTCGGGGTGACGGCAGCCCCACAGACGGCGCTGGCCGCGAGCGCCGCCCCGGACCCCGTCTGGCAGCAACGTGCGAGCGCCACCTACGACGCGATGCAGGACCACCTGTACACGGGGGCCGCCGGCCACGGTCTCTACCGCGAGAACACCGACACGACCGTCGGGAACCCGTACTCGTTCCTCTGGGAGTACCGCGAGGCGACCCAGGCGGCCCTCGACCTGCAGGGGATGGACGCCGTCGGCCCCGCCTGGGCGAACGCCGCCGTGGCGCGCGTGGACGGTTTCGAGCGGTACCACGCCGTCCGACCGGGCGGCCGCGCCGGGTACGAGTCGTACCTCCCGGCCCCGATCGGGACCGGCGGCGACGTCTACTACGACGACAACGCCGTGGTCGGGCTCTCGCTGGTCAGCCAGTACCAGGCGACCTCCGACCCGGGGTACCTCGACCGGGCACGTGGTGCCTTCGACATCGCCGTGCGCGGCTGGAACCCGGACACCACGCTGACCTGCCCCGGCGGCTCGGACTGGATCGACCGACCGGACAACACCACCCGTGCCGCGAACGTCACCGGTCTGTCCGCGCAGCTCGCCGCCCACCTGTACGAGGAGACCGGAGAGTCGTCCTACCTGCGCTGGAGCACGAAGCTGTACTCCTGGAACAACCGCTGCCTCAAGGAGTCCGCGGGCCTGTACCGGAACAGCATCGCCGACGACGGCACGGTCGACCCGACCCTCTGGACGTACAACTCGGGTGCGATGATCGGCACGGCCACCATCCTGTTCCGCACGACGGAGGACCCGAAGTACCTGCAGCAGGCGTCCAACGCGGCCCGGGCATCCCTCCGGTACTGGACCGCCGAGAACCGCCTGCAGCAGCAGCCCGCGGTGTTCAACGCCTTCTACTTCAAGGACCTGCTCCTGCTCGACTCCGTCCAGCACGACCCTGCGTACCGCGCCGCGCTCGAGCAGTACGCGACCGTCACCTGGCGTGACAACCGCGATGCCGCGACGGGGCTGTTCCACTTCCAGCCGAGCGGTGGCGGCGACCCCGCGTGGGACCGCCCGGCCGCGACGCTGGACCAGGCCGCGATGGTGCAGCTGTTCGCCGTCCTCGGATGGTCCTCCGACCGGTTCGGCGAGGTCGCTTGACCACGCAGCGCAGCACCGGACGGGCTCCCGTCGGCGTCGTGGACGTCGGCGGGAGCCACGTCACGGCGGCGGCACTCGACCCGGCGGCACTCGGTCCGGCAGCACTCGATCCGTCGGCACGCGTTCCGTCGGCGCGGGCGGCCGCGCCGGGAGCCGGACTGGAGGCACGGCACCCGTGGACGGAGCACGCTGCGGTCGTCGACCCGCACGCTCCGCTCGACGTCCTCCTGGAGCAGCTCACCGCACCGGCCCGGGCGGTCGTCGACGGGCTTGCCGACAGCGCGCCGCCGCGCGGCTGGTCCGTCGCGATGCCCGGGCCGTTCGACTACGCCGCCGGGTCCGGCTCGTTCGAGGGCGTCGACAAGTTCGCATCCCTGTCGGGCGTCGACCTGCGCGGTGCGTTCGCCGACCGGCTCGGGGTCGCCCCGCAGGCCGTCCGGTTCTGCAACGACGCGGTGGCCTACGGCATCGGCGAGTGGGCGGCCGGCGCCGGACGACGAGCCGAGCGGGTGGTCTGCCTGACGCTGGGGACCGGCGTCGGGTCGGCGTTCCTGCAGGGAGGCGCCGAGGTCGACTCCGGCCCCCTGGTGCCGCCGCACGGCGAGGTGCACCGGTTGACGATCGACGGCCGTCCGCTCGAGCAGACGATGTCCTCGCCGGCGCTGCGGGACGCCCACCGCGAGCGCTCCGGCGAGGACCGGTCCGTCGAGGAGGTCTGCGCCCTGGCACGGGCCGGCGACGGGGCAGCCGCGGAGGTCCTGGAAGCGGCACTGGGGGCGCTCGGCGCCGCACTGGCCACCTGGGTCGACCGGTTCGACGCCGAGGTGGTCGTGGTCGGCGGGTCGATCGCCCGCTCGTGGGACGTGGTCGCGCCGCCGTTCCGTGCCGGCCTCACGTCGGCGGGCGTCGCGGTCGCCGTCGTGCCCGCGCTGCTCGGTTCCTCGGCGCCGCTGGTCGGTGCCGCCGTCGCGTGGGACGGCGGGAACGCCGCGCGCTGACACCGAGCCCGATGCACGAGGCCGTCGCCCCCACCGGGCGACGGCCTCGTGGCGTCGGTACCGCGGATCAGTCGCTGAGACCGGTGCCGCGCACCGACGCCTTCACCGTCCCGAGCCGCTGCCCCTCGCCGCGCCCCCACGGGCGGATCGTGTAGCGACCGACGCTCGCCGGCACGATGAACGTCTCGGCGTAGTGCACGACGAACGGGTCGAACGCACCGTCCGGGCTCTCGACGACGGCCTCGGCCCCATCGACCAGGTTGAGGACGTTGACGGTGCCGTCCGTGTCGTGCGGCACGACGCCCTCGAACCAGTGCCGCCGGACCTCGATGAACTCGAGCTCGTGCAGGCCGGTGCGCTCCTCGACCCAACCGTCCCCACGGGCCACCTCGGTCACCTGGTCGACGAGCTCGTCGCGCGCGAAGTCGGTCCTGCGGTCCCACTGGATGTTCGCGAAGGCGTGGTCCAGGTGCACGGGGCGCGGGATGCCGTCGAGGCCGACCCGACCCCAGTCCCACATCTTGAAGGTGAAGATGTAGGGGGTCGCCGAGATCTCGAGCACCATCGAGTCGGCACCGGAGCAGTGGACGGTCCCCGCCGGGATGAGGAAGTGGTCGTGCTTCGCCGCAGGGAAGGTGTTGACGAACTCCTCGGCGGCGAACGGGGCACCGCCACTCGCCGCCGTCCGGAGCGCGGTCTGCATCGCCTCGGGGTCCGCGTCGTCGCGGAGGCCCAGGTACACCACCGCGTCGTCCTTCGCGTCGAGCAGGTAGTAGCTCTCGTCCTGCGTGTACGGCATGCCGAACACGTTCTGCATGTAGTCGGTCAGGGGGTGGACCTGCAGCGAGAGGTTGCCGCCCGCCATCGTGTCGAGGAAGTCGAAGCGGATCGGGAACTCGGCGCCGAACCGGGCGTACGTCTTCCGACCGAGCAGCTCACGGGGGTGGCGGAGCACCAGGTCGAGGGCCGGCAGTTCGACCACGGTCTCGCCGATGCGGAACAGCAGGCTGTTCTCCTCGGGCACGCAGTCGAAGCACCACGCGTAGTTGTCGGCGTCCCCGACCTCGAGGACCTCCTTCATCCACTGGCCACCCCAGACCCCGGGGTCGAAGAAGGGCACCACCCGGAACGGGCGACGGCTGGCCGTCTCCAGGCCCTGCGTGAAGGTCCGGCCCTCGACGAGCTTGGCGTCGACCATGGAACCGTTCGCGTCGAGCAGCAGGTCGATCCGGTCGAACAGCGTGCGCTTGTGCCGGTCAGCCACCCGCCACTCGACGAAGTAGCCGCGCTTGACCTTCCGCAACTGGTCCTCGTCGGCGTTGTCCGCGCGCCAGTTCGGCGCACCGGCGCGCTGCCGCCGCTGGATCTCCCAGCGCGCCAGGTCGGCGAGCACCACGGTGTCGAACTCCACGGGCACGAGCGTCGCGCCCCAGCCGTAGACCACGACCGACCCCTCGGCGCCGCGGATGCGGTCGGCCACGGCGCCGAGGCGCTCGGCGTCGTAGAAGTCGGCGAGCACCTGGTGCCCCAGGACCCCGAAGACGCGGTCGTCGGTCAGGTTGGCGGCGATGCGCTCCTCGATGGCCTGGTTCGGCAGGGCTGCGGCGTCCTCGACGTCGATCAGGACGGCGTCCGGCGCGACGGCCGCGAGCTCGCGCCGGAGCCCCTCGAGGTCGCTCCCGGGGTAGGTGTCCACGGCGAGCGTCCTCGCTCCGGGGCCGGCCACCAGCGATGCGAGGTGCTCCCACGCGGCTTTCCCCACCCAGACCGGGTGCCCGGGTGGCAGGTCGATCGTCGGCGCCTTGTCGTACTGGCCGGCGGACACCCCGGGCGGCAGGAAGGTGGACATGGGACCCCTTTCGAGTTGATAACGTTACCAAACGTCGGGCAACTCTAACCCCGCCGTCGCCGTGCGCCGCAACCTCCAGCGCGGAGCAGGGCTCGGGACCGGTGGCCGGCCGTCGCAACTGAGGACGACCGGAACCACAGTGACCAGCCGGAGCCTCAGTGACCGACCGTGGCGTCGTGGTGGACGAGGTGCACCGGCAGCTCGACCAGACGCGCCCCTTCCCCACCAGCGGACCCGTCGAGCCGCGACAGGAGCATCCGCGCGGCGACGCGGCCGAGCTCGGCGGGGTCGTGGTCGACCACGGACAGCGGGAACGGTGCCATGTCGGCGAAGTCGAACGAGTCGAACAGGGACAGGCGCGGCGGCGTCGCGACCACGCCCTCGGCCGTGGCCTTCGCGATCGCCCGGATCGCGCCCGTGCTGATCCGGTTGTTGGCGGCGAAGACCGCGCTGGGTGGCTCCGCCCTGCCGAGCAGGTCGCGCATCGCGACCTCCGCGGCCTCGGTGTCCTGCAGGCCGAGCACCACGAGGCTCTCGTCGGGCTCGGAGCCGTGGTCCGCGAAGGCGTCGCGGAACCCCCGCAGGCGTCGCTGCCCGGTGGAGACGGTGACCTTGTTGCCGAGGAAGGCGATCCGGCGGTGCCCCGCCTCGAGCATGAGCGACGTGGCCTCGTGCGCACCGTGCACGTCGTCGATGAGGACCGCGTCGGCCGCCACCCCCGCGACCGTCCGCGACGCGAGCACCAGCGGGACGTCGTTGAGCCGGGCGGTCGTGAACCGCTCGGCGTCCTGGCCGACCGGCACGACGACGAGGCCCTCCACCTGTCGACCGAGGAAGTCCGAGAGCAACTGGCGTTCGAGGTCGGCGTCCTCGTTCGTGGTCGCGACCAGGATGCGCCGCCCCGTCGCCGCCACGACCTGCTCGATGCCCTGCACCACACCCGCGTAGTACGGGTTGCCGATGTTCGTGATGAGCACGCCGACCAGGCCCGAGCGCTGCCCGGGTCGGAGGCTGCGCGCGTTCTCGTTGCGGTGGTACCCGAGTTCGGCGATGACCTTCTCGACGTGCTCGCGCAGCGCGGGCCGGACGTTCTTCCCCCCGGACAGCACCCGGGAGACCGTCATCGGACTGACCTCGGCCGCGCGGGCGATGTCCTTGACCGTCATGGTGGGCTTCCGGACCGTCGGACCCCTGCCGCTCGCAGAGCCGACGGGGTCCTGGTCTCCGGCTGGCTCCATGTGTCCTTTGTACCGGACCGCCCCCTTGCCATCGAACCCGGGGTGTGTATGCTCTGCTTGGTAACGTTATCAATTCACTGGCGAATGGAACGAACGATGCCCGACCCGATCTTCCGAGGGCCCGCCGTGACCCGACGCTCCGCGCTCGCACTCGGCGGCGGTGGGCTCCTGGCGATGGCCCTGGCGTCCTGCGCGCGCGGCTCCGACACCAGGCCCTCCGCCCCGGGCACCGTCACCCTCAACAGCGACAACCCCACCTGGGGCCCCGGGTACGCGGCTGCCTCGGCGGTGCTCGACGAGCGCATCGGCTACCGGATCACGTCCCGTTCGGTCGCGAGCGTCGCGAACTACGGGCAGATCATCCGGATGACGGCCCAGACCGACAGCACGACCGACCTGATCAAGTGGACGAACGGCTACCGGCTGCAGGACATCGCCCGCGCCGACATCCTCACCGACCTCGACCCCGTCTGGGACGCCGTCATCGAGCGCGGCTGGGTCGACCCGGCGCAGCGCGAGTCGTTCAGCTACCGCGGCAGGACGTACGGGGTCCCCCTCTACAAGAGCTACTACGCCGTCTTCTACAGCAAGAAGGCCTTCGCCGAGCACGGCATCGAGGTCCCGACCACCTTCGACGGCGTCATGGACGCCGCCCAGACGCTCAAGGACGCCGGCATCACACCGTTCCTGTCGCCGGGCGCCACCACGTGGGAGGCGGAGATCTGGTTCATGCAGCTCCTCGCCTCGATCGACCCGGACTACTACAAGGCGGTGACGACGAACGAGGCGAGCTACCGCGAGGACCCCGCGGTGCAGGCGATGGACCTGTGGTCGGGGATGTACGCGGACGGGTTCTTCTCGGCACCGGACGTCACCTCGAACGACCTGCCCGGCCTGGTCGGGAAGGGCCAGTTCGGCATGATGCTCTACGGCACGTGGTTCGCGAACACCCTGCTCGCCGCCGGGCTCGCCGATGACGACATCGGGTTCTTCCGGGTCCCACCGCGCGGCTCGACGGAACCGGCGATCGTCGTCGAGAGCGGCTCGCTCTCCGTCCCCGTCAAGGCGCACCGGCACGACGCGGCCGTCGCGGTCGCCGAGAACTGGCTCGCCACCGACGTGCAGACCGCCTGGGTCGGGTTCCTCGGCGACACGAGCCCGAACCCGGAGGCGCTCCCCGAGTCCGACCTGGTGAAGGACCTCGCGAGGGACATCGCCGACACCGGGCCGACGGAGCTCACCCGCTACTGGGAGGCCTCGCCGACGCCGCTCGTCGAGGGCAACGTCGCCGACCTCGGCGCCTTCATGGTGAACCCGTCGAAGGCCAACGGCGCCGCCACCCTCCGTTCGATGGAGGACCGTGCCCGGACCGAGTGGAAGATCTGGAACGCCGCATGACCCTCACACAGCCACCCGTCCCGGAGACAGCGGTCGACCCGAGCACGCGGTCACGCCCCGCCGTGGACCACCGGCCCACACCGCTGCGTGCGCGTCTGACCGGCGGCGCGTTCCTCGCCCCGGCGGTCGTGCTCGTCGTGCTCCTGCTCGTCGTGCCGTTCGTCTTCACCATCTACCGCAGCTTCTTCGACGACAACGGGTTCACCCGCAGCTGGGTCGGGCTCGAGAACTACCGGGCGATGTTCGCCGACCCGGCGTTCGGGCAGTCCGTGCTCAACACCTTCATGTGGGTGGTCGGGACACTCCTCCTGCCCGTCGGCATCGGGCTCGCGATCGCGGTCGGCACCTGGAAGCTGCGACTCGGCGGCCTCGCCCGCTTCGCGATCGTCCTGCCCTACGCGATCTCCGGCTCCGCCACCGCGGTCGTCTGGACGTTCATGCTCACCACCGACGGCGGACTCGACACCCTGCTCCGGCAGCTCGGACTCGACCCGCTGGTCTCGCAGTGGCTGCTGCAGTGGCCGCTCAACACCGTGATGATGATCATCGCGACGACGTGGCAGGCCACCGGCGCGTGCGTGATCCTGTTCCTCGTCGGCCTGCAGTCGATCCCGTCGAACACCCTCGAGGCGGCGCAGATCGACGGTGCCTCCGGCTGGCGGCTGTTCTGGGCGGTGACGTTCCCGCAGCTGCGGCCGATGACGGTCGTCGTGGTCGGGATCTCGATCGTCGGCAGCCTCAAGGTGTTCGACCAGGTGCTGCTCCTGACGAACGGCGGTCCCGGCACCGCGTCCGAGACGCTCGCGCTCACCATGTACCGCGAGACCTTCACCCTGTCGCGGTACGGCTCCGGCGCCGCGGTCGCGGTCTTCCTCACCGTCGTGGTGGTCGTCGCCTCGTACGCGTACCTCCGCCGTCAACTCCGTCCGTCCCAGTAGCAGGAGCCGACCGATGACCAAGACCTCCCGCCGCGTCCTCGCCGTCGTGCTGACCGTCGTGTCGCTGATCTGGCTGATCCCCTCGTACCTGCTCGTCGTCAACGCATTCACCGCGGGCGCCGACTACTCCGGGACGCCGTCCTGGTGGCCGACCTCGTGGTCGCTGTTCGACAACATCGTGATCGCGTTCCAGAACGCCAACGTCGGCCGGGGCATGGTGAACAGCCTCGTGTACTCGGTCGTCGGGGCCGGCGCCGCCGTGCTCATCGCCGCGCTCGCCTCGTTCGCGGTGACGATCATGCCGGTGAAACGCCCGACCTTCTGGTTCTGGGTGATCTACATCGGCACGATCCTGCCGCTGCAGGCGTTCCTGTCCCCCCTGTTCACCGGGTACGCCGCCGCGTCGCTGTTCGACACGCAGTACGGCATGCTGCTCGTCTACATCGCACTGACGATCCCGTTCGCGTTCTTCGTCGTCCGCGGGCACATGTCCGGACTGCCGACCGAGGTCCGCGAAGCCGCCTCGCTCGACGGTGCCGGGTGGATCCGGATGTTCTTCCAGGTCCACCTGCCGCTGTCGACGAGTGCGCTCCTGGCGGCGTTCGTCTTCCAGTTCACGTGGATCTGGAACGACCTGCTGTTCGGGTTGACGCTCTCGTCGAGTCCGAACATCCGACCCGTCATGGCGACGCTCGCGGACCTGACCGGCAACTACTCCACCTACGGCCCGCCCGTCGCCCTGGCCGGTGCCCTGGTCGCGTCGCTGCCGACGATCATCGTGTTCTTCGCCTTCCAGCGGTTCTTCGCACGCGGGCTGAACCCCACCGCCTGACCCTCCCGGCGCGCCCCGAGCCTCCCGACCGTCCCCGTCCAGCCCCACACCGAAGAGGACATCCCATGACCACCGAACCCGCCCTCGTCTCCGCGCAGCCCTGGTCGCACCTGGAGGCCCGCGCCGGCCTCCTCGACCGCGCCACCGCCGCCATCGCGTCGATCGGTGGCACCCGGGTCCGCGTGCTCCCTGAGCCACTGCAGACCGAGCGCCACGGCCAGTCCGTGCAGAGCGTCCGCCTGCTCTTCGACGACGCCGAGGCGGCTGCTGCCGCCGGAGTCGTGACCCTCACCGACGGCGAGGGGGACCTGGTCGTGGGCCGCGCTGCGGCACCCGACGACGTCTCGGTCCGCCTGCTCGTCCGCAGCGTGCAAGCACCGACGGACGTCACGCTCGCGATGCCGGACTCCGGTAGCGAGACCGTGTTCTTCACCCTGCTGCCGCAGCGACCGTGGTCGGTGCACATCGTGCACCACTCGCACTTCGACTTCGGCTACACCGACCCGCAGACCACCGTGATCTCGTCGCAGCGGTCCTACCTGGACTCCGCAGTCGAGCTCGCCGCAGCGACACGTGAGTGGCCGGAGGCGTCCCGCTTCCGCTGGAACGTCGAGGCGCTCTGGGCGTTCGCCGACTGGGAGCGGCACCGCCCCGCCGCCAAGGTCGAGGAGTTCGTGCGCCTGGTGCAGGAGGGCTCGATCGGGCTCAGCGCGATGCCGTACAACCTGCACACCGACACGTGCTCGACCGAGGAGCTGCACGAGCTGCTCCGCGAGGCCCGGCGCATCCGCGATCGGTACGGCATCGACTTCACCACCGCCATGCAGACCGACGTCCCCGGGCAGGTGGCGGGCCTGCCGGACGCGCTGCACGAGGTCGGCGTCCGCTACCTCGCCGTCGCGCACAACTGGGCCGGTCGCTCGATGCCGCACCAGAACGGCGCACTCGACCTGCCGCGCATGTTCCGCTGGCGCACCCCGGCCGGCAACGAGGTCGTCGTGTGGATGACCGACAGCCCGCACGGCCTGGCCTACATGGAGGGCCCGATGGTCGGGCTCACCGAGTCGTACGAGACGGCCGAGACCTACCTGCCCGCCTACCTGACCGCGCTCGCGACCCGCGGGTACCCGTTCCCGCCCGGGGTCTTCGGCGCCCACGGCGAGGAGGCCGAGGGCCGACCGGGTTACCCGTGGGACGTCCTGCACCTGCGCACGCAGGGCTTCATGGGCGACAACGGTCCCGCGCGGCTGCACCTGTCCGAGATCGTCCGTCGCTGGAACGAGACCTGGACGTCGCCCACACTGCGCGTCTCGACGAACGAGGACTTCTTCGCCGAGGCCGAGGCCCGTCACGGCGACGACCTGGTCACCGTCGAGGGCGACTGGGGCGACTGGTGGGTGGAGGGCGTCGGCTCCGCCGCAGTTCCGCTCGCCCTCGCCCGCGAGGCCCAGGCGACGGTGAGCGACGCCCGCTCCTTCAGCCAGGCGGCCGCGTGGCTCGGTGGCCAGGCCGTGCCGACGGAACGCGCCGACGCGGATGCTGCCTGGGACGCGATCTCGATGTTCAACGAGCACACCTGGGGTGCGAGCAACTCGTGGACCCACGGCGACGAGGGCTACGACTCCGGCGAGCGCCAGTGGCAGTGGAAGGTCGCGCAGGCCCTCACGGGACACCAGCGCGGCCGCGACCTCGAGGAGCACGCCCTGGTCTACCTGGCGGATGCCGTGTCCGCGCCGGAGGACGCCCTGACGTCGATCGTCGTCGCGAACGCGTCCGGCGCGACCAGGACCGGTGTCGTACGGTTCCTGCTCAAGGAGTCGTCGGTGCCGCTCGACGCGCACGTGGTGCTGCGGGACGGCCGCACCGGGCAGGAGCTCGCGGTGGTCGAGGAAGCGCAGTCGAACGTCCTGCACCGCGAGTCCGGGCGGTGGGTGAGCGCGCAGCTCGTCGACGTCCCCGCGTTCGGCTTCGTCCGGCTCGACGTGCTGCCCGGTCGGGTCGCCCCCGAGCCGCCACGGCACCACGACGCCCTCGGCACCCCGCTGGCCGACCTGTTCACGCTGCAGAACGAGTACCTCCGGGTGGCCGTCGACCCGCAGACGTCGACGATCCGCTCCGTCGTCGAGCTGGCGACCGGACGCGAGGTCGTCGAGCAGCACGCCCCGGCCGGCTTCAACGCGTACGTCTACGACGAGTACGGGTCATCGGGCGCCGGGGTGAACCACCTGGCGAACAAGCTCTGGAGCTCGGACCGGCTCGAACTGCTCGCCTCGCGCACCACGGGTGGCCCGGCGGTCTTGGTCGAGCGGGTGTCCGACGCCGTCGAGGAGCGCCTGGTCTACCGGTTCGCGGCGGTCGGCGTCGACGCCGTGACGGTCACGCTCCGCCTCCGGGTGGGGGAACCGCGGCTGCGCATCGCGAACCGGCTCGAGAAGCCGGTCACGCGGACGAAGGAGAGCGCGTTCTTCGCCTTCCCCTTCGCGGCGGACGACCCCGTGGTCCGCTACGAGGTCTCGGGTGGCGTGACCGGTGACGGCCTGGCGCACGTCCCCGGGGCGCCGCAGCACATGCGCGCCATCCGCAACTGGGTCAGCCTGGAGGACCGTGACGACGCCGTCGTGTGGGTCACCAAGGACGCGCCCCTGGTCCACCCCGGCACCATCTCACTGCCGTACGCCCCGTTCCCGGCGAGCACGAGCCCGGCACGCGCGGCCACGGTCTACTCGTGGCTCCACAACAACGTGTGGGACACGAACTTCCCGATCGAGCAGGGCTTCACCGCCACGTTCGAGTACGCGGTCGGCGTGCGCGCCGCGGCCGGTCAGGCGGTCGAGGCCGTCGCGCTGCAGACCACCGCCGACCTGGTCCGGCCGCTCGCCGCCGTGCCCGCCGCAGGACGTGGCGACGACGACACGGCGAGCGCGGAGCTGCTGGCGCTCGACGACGACCGCGTGCGGCTCGTGTCGGTCGTCGCCGGGGACGACGACCGGCAGTCCGTCGTCCGGCTGCAGTCGGTCACCGAGGAGCCGGTCACGCTCCGGCTGCGGTTCGGGATCGACGTCGCCGCGGCCGAGCGGACGACGTACCTCGGCGACCCGGTCGACGAGCTGGTCGAGGTCGGCGTGGACGGGCACGTGACGGTCCGGCTCCGGCCCTACGAGGCCGCGGCGGTGCGGGTCACCCGTACGGAGGGGACGGAGCGCACCCGGGCCTGACAAGCTCGGAGCATGCAGCACCGCTCCCCCGTCGTCATCGCCGGCTGCGGCGACCTCGGCACCGAGGCAGCCCTGCGCTTCGCCGCGCTCGGCCACCCGGTGACCGGACTCCGCCGTCGCGCCGAGCTCGTCCCGTCCCCGGTCACCGGTCGGAGCGTCGACCTCCGGCACGAGGTCCCGACCATCGACCCGGACACGGGCGTGGTCGTGGTGGCCTTCGCCGCCGGGTCCCGTGACGTCGACGAGTACCGCGCGACCTACGTCGACGGCCTGCGGAACGTGCTCGACGGCATCGACGCGTCCGGGGCCTCGCCACGGGTGATCGTCGTGTCCTCCACCGCCGTGTACGACGTCGACGACGGCAGCGAGGTCACGGAGGAGACGCCCGCCCGCGCGGCCAGCCCGACCGCCGGCGTCCTGATCGAGGCCGAGGCACTCCTGCGCGAACGGGCACCCGGTGCGGTCCTCGTCCGCCTGTCCGGTATCTACGGCCCGGGGCGCGAGCGACTCCTCGACCAGCTGCGCCAGGGCCGGGCGACCCTGTCGACCAGCGCATCGCCGCACACGAACCGCGTCCACCGCGACGACGCCGCCGCGGCGCTCGTGCACCTGGCGGGCGTGGACGACCCGGCACCGACCTACCTCGGCACCGACGACGAACCGGTGCGCCTCGACGACGTCCTGGTGTTCCTGGCCGACGAACTCGGGGTCCCCCGGCCGCCGCGCGCAGCACCCGAGGGTCGGCAGACCGGCGGCGACAAGCGGCTCTCGAACGCCCTGCTCCGCTCGACCGGGTGGGAGCCGCGGTACCCGACGTTCCGCGAGGGGTACCACGCGGTACTGGCCGGCGAGGGCACGCGGCACCCGTAGGCCACCGGCTCGACGACGACCGGGAGGCGCTTGGCGGGCCCGCCACGCGCCTCCCGGTCGTCAGCTCGTCGCGCCCCGCCGCGACCGGTGCGGCAGGAAGGTCTCGTCGCGGAGCGACTGCTCGATCTGCTCGAGCGACCGGCCCTTCGTCTCCGGCACCCGCAGGAACACCAGCACCCACCCGAGGACGTTGAGCGCCGCGTAGACGAGCATGGTCCCGCCGAGGCCGATCCACCCGGTCAGGGTGAGCGCGGTGGAGGTCACCAGCAGGTTCGCGCCCCACAGCACCATGGCGTGCAGGCTCGTCGCAGCGGCACGGATGCGGAGCGGGTACATCTCCGACCCGATGAGCCACCCCACGACCTGGATGCCGCCGGCCTGGAAGAACATGAACGCCAGGATGAGCACGATCGTGAGCACCGGTGACGGTTCGCCGCCCGTCAGGAAGAACAACGCCCCGAACAGGCCGATGCTCACGGCAGCTCCGGGCAGCATCACGAGGGTGAGCCGACGACGACCGATGCGGTCCACCAGCCGGGAGCCGACGAACGTCATCACCAGGTACACGACGCCCACGCCGACGTTGGCCCAGAGCGAGTACTCGTGCGGGAACCCGGCGTCGGTGAGGATCGTCGGCGTGTAGTAGATCATCATCTCGAGCCCGGTCAGCTGCGTGAAGGCGGCGACGATGAGCCCTGCGACGAGGGCGGGCCGCACCCACGGCTTGCGGAGCTGCGACCACTGGCCGGCACCGGACGAGGGTTCGGCGTCGTCGAGCTTCCGGATCTCGTCCAGCTCGTCCTCCGCCGCGCGCTGGTCGGGCCTCGCCCACCGCAGCACCCGTCGCGCGGGTCCGATGCGGTCCTGCGCGACGAACCAGCGGGGGCTCTCCGGCAGCTTGAGCATGCCGAGCAGCAGCACGATCGCGGGCGCCGCCGCGACCCCGATCATGAAGCGCCAGGACACGACGCCGTTCAAGGTGACCCCGACCACGGCGGCGGACAGGATGCCGACACCGATCGCGCAGTTGAACACCGTGACCAGGCTGCCGCGACGCGGCCCGGGTGCGATCTCGGCGATGTAGGTCGGGATGGTCTGCGTCGAGCCGCCGACGGCGAGCCCGAGGAAGAGTCGACTGAGCACGAGGAACACCGGGCTCGGGGACACCGCGGCGAACAGCACGCCGAGTCCGAACACGGCGGCGATGAGCAGGATCGTGCGACGCCGCCCGATGCGTGCCGAGACGGGCCCCGTGAGGAAGGCGCCGAGGATCGCGCCGACGAGGATCGACGCGGTGATGAACTCCTTGACCGTCGCGTCGATCGAGAACTCCTTGCCGATCTCGATGAGCGTGCCGGAGATCACCCCGGTGTCGTAGCCGTACAGCAGTCCGCCGATCGCGGCCACGAACGCCACCCGGGTGACGTGCCGCTTCGTGCGGCGCTCGGTCTCCGCCTGGCCGGCGTCCTCCGGGATGGGCGCCGGGACGCCCGGTACGCGGTCGTCGTCGGTCGTGGTGCTCGTCATGCGGGTCCTCCCCCGGCGGGGTCGGTCCCGCGCCGCGCGTCACGGTAGGCGGGTGGTGACGAGTGACGGCGGAGGATGTGCGGGTCGCGCGACCGCACGGACGACGGCCGGGAGGCCCGTGGCACGTCGGCCACGTCCCTCCCGGCCGTCGAGTGGTCGCCTCAGCGACGCTCAGTGCTCGTCGTAGTGGTCCTCGTGACGCGCGTGACGGTGGCCGTCGTGCACGAAGTCGACGTGGTCGCCGTGCTCGACGGTCTCGTGCTCGCCGCCGTCCTGCTCGTGGTCGTGGTCGGCGACGTCGTGCTCGGCGACGCGGTGCTCCTCGGCCTCGGCAGCGGGTGTGGTGTTCGGGTCCGACATGGTTCCTCCTTCTGAGATCTGTTCTCAACAGGAGACTACGTCGCGGTCCCGCGCCCTGTCCGGGGTCAGTGCCAGCGGTGGTCCTGGATCGTCATGCGCGGGCCGAACGCCGGCTTCCGGAAGCCCGAGCCCCCGATCAGCCGCACCACGCGCTCCCGGTGCCCGCGCCAGGGCTCGAGCAGCTCGAGCATCCCGTCGTCGTCCACGGGGCCGCCGGTCAGTGCCCACCCGACGAGCGCCGGCACGTGGTAGTCCCCGACGCTCGGGGAGTCCGGGTCGCCGTGTGCCCGCTGCGCCGTCTCGGCAGCGGTCCACTGGCCGATGCCCGGGATCGACTGCAGTCGCTGCGACACCACCGCGCCACCGCGACCGAGCGCCAGCGTCCGCTCGAGCGCGGGGGCGACCTTGACGGCGCGCATCACGGTCGCCGAGCGTCCGGGCTCGATGCCGGCCTTGTGCCACTCCCAGCTCGGGATCAGCGCCCACTGCTCGGGGGCCGGCGGCACGAACATGTCCGCCGGCACCGGGCCGGGTGCGGGCTCCCCGAAGCGACGGAGCAGGTACCGCCATGCGCGCCAGGCCTGCCGCGAGGTCACCTTCTGCTCCATGATCGCCGGCACGAGCATCGCGACGACCGTGTTCGTGCGGAGCAGGCGTAACCCCGGCTGGCGGTGTCGCGCCTCGGCCAGGAAGGCATGCGCGGTCACGTCGAGCTCGGACCAGTCGTCACCGCGTCCGAGCAGGTCCGGTGCGTGGGTCACGGCCCAGGCGGCGCCGGAGCCCCACGCGGAGACCGCGATCGCGTCGCTGCCGGTCCGACGCACGAGCACCGAGGCCGCCCCGGCCGGTGTGCGGAGGGCGAGCCAGGTGTCGGAGCCGACGACGCGGAAGGCCGGGTCGCCGGAGCCGCGCTGCAGGGGCCGGAGGGTCGCGCGGACGTCCACCGCGCCTCCCGGCCGGTAGACCGTGTCCACCCGACCGGCCGCAGCCGGGGTGCCGGGGGCACCGAGTGCGACGGGAGCTGGCAGGGACACACGGGGATGGTAATGCCACACCACCGTCAGACATGATGGTCAGGTCCCCGCAACCCGACGACGTTGGAGTCTCCGTGCGCATCGGCATCCTCACCTCCGGAGGCGACTGCCCCGGCCTCAACGCGGTCATCCGCGGCATCGTGCTCAAGGGCATCGCGATCTACGGACACGAGTTCGTGGGGTTCCGCGACGGGTGGCGGGGCGTCGTCGACGGGGACATCGTGCCCCTCGGCCGCAAGGACATCCAGGGCATCGCGAAGCAGGGCGGCACGATCCTCGGCACGAGCCGCACGAACCCCTTCGAGGGGCCGAACGGCGGCGTCGAGAACATCACGAAGACCCTCGAGCGCCACGGCATCGACGCCATCGTGGCGATCGGTGGCGAGGGCACCCTGGCCGCGGCGAAGCGCCTCACCGACGCCGGCCTGCAGATCGTCGGCGTCCCGAAGACGGTCGACAACGACCTCGGCGCCACCGACTACACCTTCGGCTTCGACACCGCCGTCGCGATCGCGACCGAGGCCATGGACCGCCTCCGCACCACCGGTGAGTCCCACTCGCGCTGCATGGTGGCCGAGGTCATGGGCCGGCACGTGGGCTGGATCGCGCTGCACTCCGGCATGGCCGCGGGTGCGCACGCGATCCTCATCCCCGAGCAGAAGACGAGCATGGAGCAGATCGCGGCCTGGGTGCGCGCCGCCTACGACCGCGGGCGCGCGCCGCTCGTCGTCGTGGCCGAGGGCTTCGTCCCCGACCACGAGGACAACGCGCACACCGAGCGCGGCCTCGACGCCTTCGGCCGGCCCCGGCTGGGCGGCATCGGCGAGCGCCTGGCGCCGCTGATCGAGGAGATGACCGGCATCGAGACCCGTGCCACCACGCTCGGCCACATCCAGCGCGGCGGCACCCCGACGGCGTACGACCGGGTGCTGTCGACGCGACTCGGGCTGGCGGCGATCGACTCGGTCGTCGAGGAACGCTGGGGCCGAATGGTCGCGCTCAAGGGCACGGAGATCGTGCACGTGTCGTTCGAGGACGCCCTCGGTGAGCTGAAGACGGTGCCGCAGGAGCGGTACGACGAGGCCGCCATCATGTTCGGCTGAGGCCGCAGACCGGTGCGCCTCCGGGTGCGCCTGGTCGAACCGGGCGTGCCTGGTCGAACCGGGCGTGCCTGGTCCTCCGGGCGCATCAGGTACGCCCGGTTCCGCCAGGCATCGCACCCGCTCTGGGATCGAACGAGCGCCCGGCCGGGAGGCACGGGGTAGCGTCCGACGCATGACGCGCGCAGTCCTCGTCTCCCGTTCCACCCCGCCCGCCGTCACGCAGGTCGACGTGCCCGACCCCGCCGAGGGCGAGGCCTGCATCGACGTCACGTACTCCAGCGTGAACTACAAGGACGGCCTCGCCCTGGCCGGGAACCCGGGGGTCGCCCGGGTCGATCCCCTCGTCCCCGGCATCGACGTCGTCGGCACGGTCTCGGGCCTGGGCCCCGGCGTGCACGACGTCGCGATCGGGGACCGGGTCGTCTGCAACGGCGCCGGGCTCGGCGAGACGCGGCACGGCGGCTGGGCGGAGCACGCGATCGTGCCGAGCGGCTCGCTCGTCGTGCTCCCGGACGCGGTCGAGGACTCGTTCGCCGCCGCGATCGGCACCGCCGGGTTCACCGCGATGCTGTCGGTGCTCGCCCTCGAGCGGACGGTGACGCCCGGCCACGGTCCGGTGCTCGTCACCGGCGCCTCGGGCGGGGTCGGCACGATGGCGATCGCCCTACTCGCCGCCCGCGGGTACCGCGTCACCGCATCGACCGGGCGCACGTCGAACGACGCCTCGCTCCGGGCGCTCGGAGCGTCCGACGTGGTCGACCGCTCGACCCTCGCCGAGCTCGGCAAGCCCCTGCAGCGCGCGACCTGGGCCGGTGCGGTGGACAGCGTCGGCGGCGCGACGCTGGCGAACGTGCTCGCGGCGACGAAGTGGGGCGGTGCGGTCACCGCCTGCGGCCTGGCGCAGGACTCGGCGCTCCCGACCTCGGTGATGCCGTTCATCCTCCGCGCGGTCTCCCTGCTGGGCATCAACTCGGTCGAGGCGCCCCTGCCGCTCCGTCAGCAGGCGTGGGACCGGCTCGCGACCGACCTCGACCCGGCCCTCGTCGCCGACGTCACGCGGACGGTCGGCCTCGAGCACGCCATCACGGTCGGCGCCGACGTGGTGGCCGGTCGCGTGCACGGGCGGACGGTGGTCGACGTCCGACGCTGACCGTCCGGAACTCCTGTCGGGTGTTTTCCCAAACGCTTGCCATCTGACACGCTAGGTTTGGCACGCGGAACACCCGAACCTGTGAGGAGCAGCCATGCCGGTACCCAAGTCGTCGGTCGAGTCGTCCCCGCGGAAGCTCCTGCGGGACGTCGTGCTCGAGAAGATGCTCGCGGCGATCCAGGACGGCACGCTGCAGGCCGGCGAGCGGCTCAACGACGACGAGCTCGTCGCCTGGCTCGGGGTCAGCCGGACGCCGATCCGCGAGGCGATCGCGAAGCTCGTCGACTTCGGGCTCGTCGAGATGGAGGCGAACCGCTACACCCGCGTCGCGTCGCCCACGCGCGAGCAGTACGACGACGCGTTCCAGCTGCTCTTCGGCTTCGCCGAGCTCGCCGCCCGGTGGGCCGTGCCCAACCTCGACGACGCCGCGGTCAAGCAGCTCGGCAAGCTCCTCGACCAGGCCCGCAAGCACGCCGACGCCGAGGACCGCGCGCTGAACGACGACATCGACGCGCTCATCGCCTTCCTCGTCGCCCACTCGGGCAACGAGCTGCTGGTCAAGACCTCCGAGGGCATCCTCAACCGCGCGAAGTTCGTGCGGATCGGTCAGCCCGAGTTCGTGTTCTGGGACGTCAAGCACGGCCTCGACTCGTTCCACGCCGCGGCGAAGGGCCGCGACGGCGAGGCCGCAGGGGCCGTCATCCGCTCGATGTCCCGCGCGATGGCCGACCACCTGACGGAGATGCGCGCCGCCACCGCCTGAGCACCCGGACGAGCCGGACGAGCCGGAGCGGGCAGACTGGTCCGGTGACCGACGTCCTCCTGTACGCCGAAACCCTCCGCGTCACCCGCTCCGGGCGGGACCTGCTCCACGACGTCGGGCTGACCGTCCGCAGCGGGGAGCACTGGGCGCTGCTCGGGCCGAACGGCGCCGGCAAGTCGACGCTGCTCGCCGTCCTCGGCGCGAACGGGCACCCGACCGCCGGCACCGTCGAGCTGCTCGGTCGACGACTCGGGCGCGTGGACGTCCGCGAGCTCCGTCAGCACATCGGGCACGTCGACCCGCGGCACCGGATGCTCTCACCGCTGACGGTGCTCGAGACGGTGCTGACCGGGCTCACCGGCACCACGGACCTCATGCTGCGGTGGGAGCCCACGCCCGAGCAGCTCGAGACCGCTCGCCGGCACGTCGCCGACGTCGGGCTCGCCGCTCGTTCCGACGCCCGCTGGCCGGTGCTGTCCCAGGGCGAACGGGGGCGGACGCTCATCGCCCGGGCGCTCATGAGCGAGCCGCGGCTGCTGCTCCTCGACGAGCCGGCGACGGGGCTCGACGTCGCCGCGCGCGAGCACCTGCTCGAGACCGTCGACGCCCTGCGACAGCGACACCCGGACCTCGGCAGCGTCATGGTGACGCACCACCTCGAGGACCTGCCCACGTCGACCTCGCACGCGATGCTGCTCCGGGACGGCACCGTGGTGGCCCAGGGGCCTGCGGACGAGGTCGTCACGTCCGAGGCGGTGTCGCACGCCTTCGACTTCCCGCTCGCCATCGAGCGGATCGGAGGGCGCTGGCACGCACGCCGCGCGCGGTAGCCGCGCCGCGCCTCCCGGCCGGAACAGGCGAAGGCGGAACTACTCCGTCGCCGCAGCGGCGGCGCGAGCAGCGGCGGGCAGCGCCTCGAGCACGCGACCGACGGCCTCGTCGTCGTGGGCTGCCGTGACGAACCACGCCTCGAACACGCTCGGCGGCAGGGTCACGCCCTGGTCGAGCATGCTGTGGAAGAACGGCGCGTACCGGAACGCCTCCTGCGCCCGGACGTCGTCGTAGTCCCGCGGTGCCTGCTCCAGGAACGCGAACGAGAACAGGTTCCCGGCGTGCTGCACGGTGTGGGCGACGCCCTCGGCGGACAGTGCCGCGCTCGTCGCCTCGGCGATCGTCGCCGCGGTGCGGTCCAGGTGCGCGTACACCTCCGGGGTCGCCGCACGGAGCGTGGCGGTGCCGGCAGCCACGGCGAGCGGGTTCCCGGACAGCGTGCCCGCCTGGTACACGGGTCCGAGCGGGGCGAGGAAGTCCATGACCTCCCGGCGCCCGCCGAGCGCGGCGAGGGGCATGCCGCCGCCGATGACCTTGCCGAAGGTGACGAGGTCGGGCTTCCACCCGGTGCCCTCGGCCACGGCGCCGGACGCCTCGAGCCCCCACCACCCGGCCGGTCCGACCCGGAAGCCGGTCAGCACCTCGTCGACGATGAGCAGCGCGCCCTGGGCGTGCGTGATCTCCGCGAGCGCACGGTTGAAGCCGGGCTCCGGAGCGAGCACGCCCATGTTGGCCGCGGCGGACTCGACGATCACGGCGGCGATGCGCTCGGAGTGTTCGTCGAACGCGGCCCGGACGGCGTCGAGGTCGTTGTACGGCAGCACCAGGGTCTGCGCGGCGGTCTCGGCGGTGATGCCCGCACTGCCCGGGAGCGCGAGCGTCGCGACGCCCGAGCCGGCCTCGGCCAGCAGCGAGTCCGAGTGGCCGTGGTAGTGCCCGGCGAACTTCACGAGCAGGTCGCGGCCGGTGTACCCGCGGGCCAGCCGGATCGCGGTCATGGTCGCCTCGGTGCCGGTCGACACCATGCGGAGCTTCTCGATCGGCCCGTGGCCGTCGACCTGCACTCGCTGCTTGACGAGTTCGGCGAGCTCGGTCTCGCCCGGGGTCGACGCCCCGAACGACAGGCCGCGGGACGCCGCCTGCTGCACTGCCTCGACCGTGCCCGGGTGGGCGTGCCCGAGGATCGCGGGCCCCCACGAGGCGACGAGGTCGACGTACTCGCGGCCCTCGGCGTCCGTCACGTAGGCCCCGGAGGCGGAGGTCAGGAAGCGCGGGGTGCCACCGACGGAGCCGTAGGCACGCACCGGCGAGTTCACCCCGCCGGGGATGCTGTCCTTCGCGCGTCCGAAGAGCTGGTCGTTCGTCGTCGCGGTGGTGGTGTCGGTGGTCATTCGGGTGCCTTCCCGGTCGAGGCGACGCCGGACACCGCCGCGGTGCTGCCGGACGTGCGCAGGCCGGCCTCCTGGTTGAGCTTGCGGGCGATGTCGACCGCGAAGTACGTCAGGATCGCGTCCGCACCGGCACGCTTGATGCCGACGAGCGCCTCCATCGCGGCGGCGTCACGGTCGATCCACCCGTTCTGCGCCGCGGCCGTGATCATCGCGTACTCGCCGGAGATCTGGTACGCCCACACGGGGACCTCGGAGACGTCGGCGGTGCGGGCCAGCACGTCGAGGTAGCTCATCGCCGGCTTCACCATGACGATGTCGGCGCCCTCCTCGACGTCGAGCAGGACCTCGCGCAGACCCTGCCGGCCGTCGGCGGCGTCGATCTGGTACGTCCGGCGGTCGCCGACGAGCGTCGAGGCGACGGCCTCGCGGAACGGCCCGTAGAACGCGGACGCGTACTTCGCGGAGTACGCCAGCAGCGCGGTACCGCTGTGCCCGGCGGTGTCGAGGGCGTCACGGGCGGCGGCGATCTGGCCGTCCATCATGCCGCTCATGCAGACGAGCTCGGCGCCCGCCTCGGCCTGGGCGACCGCCATGTCGCGGTAGCGCAGGAGCGTGGCGTCGTTGTCGACCGAGCCGTCGGCGGCCAGCACGCCGCAGTGGCCGTGGTCGGTGAACTCGTCGAGGCACAGGTCGGACTGCACGACGAGCGCGTCGCCGACCTCTTCCTTCGCGATGCGGATCGCGACGTTGAGGATGCCGTCCGGGTCGGTCGCACCGGAGCCCTCGGCGTCCTTGGACGTCGGGACACCGAACAGGTTGACACCGCCCACGCCCTGCGCCGCCGCCTCGTTCAGCGCCCGGCGGAACGAGTCGAGGGAGTGCTGCTGCACGCCCGGCATGCTCGAGATGTCGACGGCGTCCGTCGCGCCCTCGCGGATGAACATCGGCAGCACGAGCTCGGCCGGGTGCAGCCGCGTCTCGGCGACGAGTCGTCGCATGGCGGGGGTGGCGCGCAGGCGCCGGGGGCGGACCTGGGGGAAGCGTCCGGTCACGATGACCTTCCTGTTCTGGGGTTCGGGTGGAGGGTCTCGACGACGGCGTCGAGGAGGGCTTCGGCGGACCGACCGCGGGCGACGACGTGCACGGGCAGGCCCGCAGCACGGGCGGCGTCGGCGGTGGCGGGTCCGATGCACGCGACGTGCGTGCGTGGGTCGAGGGGGGTCATCCGTCGGACGACCTGCTGGGCGACGCTCCCGCTCGTGACGAGCACGGCGTCCGGCGGTGGGGCGAGGACGAGCGGCTCGTCACCCGTCCCCACGGTACGGTACGCCACGACCTCCGACACGACGATGCCGCGGGCACGCAGCCCGTCGACGAGCGTGGTCGCCGCGATCTCGGACCGGGGGAACAGGACGCGTCCCGCATCGGCGGGCAACGCCGCGGCGAGGCCGGCAGCGGACTCGTCCTCCGGCACCAGGTCGACGGACCAGCCCGCCTCGTGGGCGGCGCGTGCGGTCGCCGCGCCGACGCACGCCACACGCACACCGGCCGGGAGGCGCGGCACGCGTCCGGCGACCACCCGCACGGCCGTCGCACTGGTCACCGCGAGCCAGGGGGCTCCGCGGCCGGCCCCGTCGGGACGGGTGCGGTCCGCGGGTGGTGCGTCGTGCCTCCCGGCCGGGGCACCGACGACGGCCGGAGCACCAGCGGCAGCCGCGGCGTCGGCGACGAGGCGCGCGAGTGCGGCGTCGAGCGCCGCCGGGTCCTCCGGCGGCGCGTCGGTGATGAGCGGGACCACCAGGGGGACGAGCCCGCGCGCACGGGCGGCGTCCGCGACCGACCCGCCCCACGCACCGCCGCGCGGGACGAGGACGACCGTGGGCCGTTCCTCGTCCCGTGCGCGAGCGGTGTCGTCCGTGGTGACCGCCTAGTCCGCGGTGGGCGACGGGCGGGTGCTCGACGGCATGGCGGTCGACTGCGGGGTGCTCGTCGAACCGTCGTCCGCCGGCTGCTCGGCAGCGGGGGTGGCGAGACCGGGACCTGCGGAGTGGTCACCGTCGGCCGGCGTCCCGGACACCGAGGACGCCAGGTCCGCGAGCTCGGCGGCACCGTTCTCGAGCAGTTCGGCGGCCACGCGTCCGGCGACCTCGAGCGCCTCGTCGAGCCGGTCCTGCGCGGAGCCGTCGAGGTGCGCCGCGTGCGACGCCGTGCGGTACTCCGAGCCGTCCGGGCGGTAGACCGTGGCGGACACGAGCAGCAGCTCGGCGTCGACGACCGCCGTCGCACCGATCGGCGCGGAGCAGCCGGCCTCGAGCTTCGCGAGGACCTCGCGCTCGGCGGTCACGGTGAGGCGTGTCGGGGCGTGGTCGAGCTTCCGGAGCGCGGCGAGCAGGTTCCCGTCCGTCTCGTCCGCACGGATCTCGACCGCCAGCGCTCCCTGGCCGGGGGCGCTCGGCCAGAAGCCGAGGTCGAGGAGCTCCGTCGCCGCGTCCAGCCGGTCGATGCGACCGAGACCGGCGGCGGCGAGCACCACGGCGTCGAGGTCGTCGTCGACGCGGCCGAGCCGGGTGTCGATGTTCCCGCGGATGTCGACGACGTCGAGGTCCGGACGCTTCGCCCTGAGCTGCGCGACGCGGCGGGGCGACCCCGTGCCGACCTTCGCGCCCTCGGGCAGGGTGTCCACCGTCGCCCCGTTCCGCGCGACCAGGACGTCACGGGCGTCGGCACGCTTCGGCACCGACGCGATCGTGAGCCCCTCGTACGGAGCGGTCGGCAGGTCCTTCAGCGAATGGACGAGGACGTCGACCTCACCCGCGACCAGTGCCTCGCGCAGCGCGCTGGCGAAGACGCCGGTGCCGCCGAGGCTCGCGAGCGACGCACGGTTCGTGTCGCCCTCGCTCGTCACCGTGACGAGCTCGACCGGACGACCGGCCGCCTTCGCCAGGCGGTCGGCGACGTCCTGCGACTGCGCGACCGCGAGCCGACTGGCACGCGTGCCGAGCCGGATCGGGCGCGGACCCTCGGTCGGGGTGCTGTCGGTCGTGCTGCCGTCGCTCACGGCGCGAGCCCGGCCGCCGCCGGCTTGAACCCGGCACGCACGTTCTCGCAGCACCCCGGACGGCACACGTCGTACCAGGGGCCGATGTCGGTCAGGTGGGGACGCTCACTGGTCGGGGTGCCGTCGACGCGCTCGAGCACCAGGTCGATCAGCCCGGACACGTACGCCGAGTCGACGCCGGGCGTCTGGGTGCGGAGCGACCAGAAGCCGAGCTCGCCGGCGGTCTCCGTGGCCTCTTCGTCGAGGTCCCACATGACCTCCATGTGGTCGCTGACGAAGCCGAGCGGAACGATGAGCACGGCGCGGGTCGGACCGCCCGCCAGCTCCTCGTTCATGTAGTCGTTGATGTCCGGCTCGAGCCACGGCTGCGTCGGGGGGCCCGAGCGCGACTGGTAGACGAGCTTCCACGCCGGCTTCGACGTGCCCTGCAGGTGCGCGTGCTCGGGCTGCTCGAGCAGCTCGTTCCAGGCCTGCTCGAGGACGACCTCGCCCACCGCGAGGTGCTGGGCCTCGTACGCACCGTGCTCGTCGAACCCGCGGTAGTCGGGGCCGGAGCGGGCGGCGTCGGTCGACGGGATCGAGTGGGTCGAGAACAGGACCTGCAGCTCGGTGGCCACGTCCAGTCCGTCGTTCTCGGCGATCGCGCGGGCCATGCCGTCGCGGACGCCGTCGATGAACGGCCGGACGAAGCCGGGGTGGTCGAAGAACTGGCGGACCTTGTCGACCTGGATCGTGTCGATCAGGCCGGTCTCGGTGAGCACGCGGGCGTAGTCCTCGCGGTACTGCCGGCAGCTCGAGAACGACGAGTACGCGCTCGTGGCGATGGCGATGAGCTTGGTGTAGCCCTTGTCGGCGGCCTCGGTGAACGCCTCTTCCAGGTAGGGCGCCCAGTTGCGGTTGCCCCAGAGCACCGGCATGTCGATGCCGCGCGATGCCAGCTCGGCCTCGAGCGCCGCCTTGAGCGCGCGGTTCTGCGCGTTGATCGGGCTGACGCCGCCGAAGTGGCGGTAGTGGTGCGCGACCTCCTCGAGCCGCTCGTCCGGGATCCCGCGGCCACGGGTGACGTTGCGGAGGAAGGGGATGACGTCGTCCTGGCCCTCCGGCCCGCCGAAGCCGGCGAGGAGGATCGCGTCGTACGCGGTCGGGACCTCGACGTGCTCGGGGCCGTCGGCCGCTGCCGCCGTCGCGGCGAGGACCTTGCCCTGCCCGTTCGTGATCTGGCTGGTGTCGGTCACGACAGCACCTCCGGCAGCTCGGCGGTCGTCACCCGACGACCGGTGAAGAAGGGGACCTCCTCGCGCACGTGCAGGCGCGCCTCGGTGTAGCGCAGGTCGCGCATGAGGTCGACCAGGTCGACCAGGTCGGGGCTCTCGAGCGGCAGGATCCACTCGTAGTCGCTCAGGGCGAACGTGGCGATCGTGTTCGTCAGGACCCGGCGGTACTTGCCACCGGCGATGCCGTGGTCGCGGAGCATCTTCGAGCGCTCCTCCTCCGGCAGGAGGTACCACTCGTAGGAGCGGACGAACGGGTACACCGTGATCCACGCCTCGGGTTCCTTGCCGCGCAGGAACGCGGGGGTGTGGCGCTTGTTGAACTCGGCCTCGCGGTGCATGGCCATGGCGTGCCAGACGGGCTCGGCGTCCTGGAACAGCCCGGTGCGGCGGATGTCGCGCAGCGCGGCCTGGATCGCCTGGGCGTCGTCGCCGTGCAGCCAGACCATCACGTCGGCGTCGGCACGGAACCCGGAGACGTCGTAGAACCCGCGGATCGTCACGCCGTGCTCGGCAGCGCGGGCGACCACGGCGTCGAGCTCGGCGACGGCGTCGTCGCCGACACGGTGGATCGGTCCGAGGGGACGGCGGAACACGGCCCACAGCGCGTACGCGGTGAGGAGGTTCGGGTCGATCCCGCTCGACGGATCGGTCTCGTGCGCCGGACTGCTGTCCGACACGTTCTCGTGCGTGGCTGCGTGCACGTCGGAGCTCATGGTTCCTCGTCTTTTCGGTTGCCTGGGTCGTGGCTGCGCGCCGCGGCCGGAGGACCACCGATCCGGCGGTCTACCGCCGTCGGAGCACCACCACGACGATACTCCCGACCACCGCCACGCCGGCTGCGAGCCCGGCCAGGTACGGCACCGGCTTCTCGTCGATCCCCTGCTTGACCTTCGACGCCGCGATGCCGAGCTGCTTCGGCAGGTTGAGCTTGTCCTCGATCGCGTCGAGCGTCTCGAACAGCTGCGCGCGGGTCGCCGCGACGCGCTTCGCCAGGTCGTCGTGCTGGTCGGTCACCGGAGTCCTTACGTCGGGGGTGTCGGTCTTGCCGCTCAGGGGCGGCCGACGCGGTCGTGCTGACCGGGCTTGTTGCCCAGGCCCTTCACCGCGTTGATGTCGTCCTTGACGCTGTCGATCGTGCGCTTCGGAGTGAGGGGCAGCCCCTTCTTGAAGCGCTTCCAACCCACGAACCCGAGGACCGCGGCGACGATCAGCATCACGACGGCGAGCAGGAGCGCGGCGAGCCACGCCGGCATCACGGTCGCGAGGCCCATGACGGCCGCGGTGAGCAGGACGCCGATCGCGTAGAGCACGATGACGAGTGCGCCGACGAGCAGCCCGGCGGCGAGGCCGAAGACCTTCGCCTTGGCGATCATCTCGGCCTTCAGCAGGTCGATCTCGCCCTTGACGAGGCCCTTGACCAGCTTCGGGACGTCTCCCACCAGGCCGAACAACGAACGCGACTTGCGGTCGCGGGTGTCGGTCATGAGGTGGCGGCGTCCTTCTTCTGACCGACCTTGCGGACGACCTTCTTGGTCTGCTCGCCGACGAACTCGGCGACGTCCGGGGTCTTGTCCTGGATGAAGTCCTCGGCCACGTGGACGCTCTTCTGAACCTGGTTGCTGTTCCAGATCTTGCCGCTGACGGTCTTGATCTGCTCGTACCGCGCCCGTCCGGCTCGCGATCCCAGGACGTACCCGAGTGCGGCGCCGGCGACGAACAGGAGCTTGCCTCGCATGTGCGGTCCTCCGTTGTTTGGGGGTGTGCGGTGGTCATGCGCCGAACGGAATACGTCCGGCGTCCCACCACAGTAGCCCTCGGGCGCTCCCGGGTCCGCTCAGGATCCGAGGATGCGCTCAGCGGACGCCCTGGCGGAGGCCACGATGCCCGCGAGGCCGCGCCCGGACGAGGTCTCGCCGATGCCCACGACGCCCTCCGCCAGGCCCGCGGCGGTGAGGTCCGGTCCGTACCAGCGCACGCGCGCCGCACCCCGGACGCGGTCGGCGGTCACGGGGACACCGAGCAGGGCGGTGGCGTCGCGGGTGGCGCGGGCGCCGACGGTGTCGTCCGGCTCGACCGGGAGGCTCGTCCCCGTCTCCGCCGCACCGCTGGCGTCCTCGTCAGGACGCGTCGCGTAGCTGAGCCGCAGGACGTGCCGACCCGCGGCCGCCTCCGCGAGCCACGGCCACTTCACGGTCGCGTGCGTGAGCGCCTTCGCCCGCACCCCGTCGGCGTCCGGGTGCACGAGCATCCCGGTGCCGCGCGGTCCCGCGTCGAGCTCCGGCTGGTCGACGACGAGCGTCACGAGCTCGATCCCGGTGCGGTCCGGCGCGGTCGTCCGGGTCGGGTCGGCCGTCGAGGCGAGCACGTGCTGCGCGGGCAGGCGTTCCCGGCTGCCGTCGGCCCTGACGGTCTCGACGGCGAAGCGCTCGACCGCCGTGGCGCGGGTACCGAGCCGGACGTCGACGCGGTAGGTCGTCATGTCGGCCACGAGCTCGTCGACGAGCCGGACGATGCCACCGCGGATGCCCTGCACCGCGGAGCCCGCCGCCGACCGGGAGCGCAGCGCCAGCACGGCGCGGGCGAGGGACCCCTCGCGCTGCAGGGCCGCGCGGAGCCCGGGAGCCACGCGGTCGGGGTCGAGCTGGTCCGGGTGGGTCGAGTACACCCCGCCCGCGACCGGCACCACCAGGTCGTCGAGCACGCGCTCGCCCATGCGCTTCCGGACGAGGGCGCCGAGCGACTCCGCCCGGGCGCCGACCGGCGAGGGCAGCAGCGCGTCCATCTGCGCGCGGAAGCCGGCACCCTGCCCGATCACGGCGAGGACGTCGGCGGCCATCGGGCTGCCCGGGATGCCGAGGAAGCCGGTCTGCGGGATCGGGGCCGTGCGGCCGTCGCGGGTCATCAACCACGCACCGCGCGGGTCCGGCGACACGACGTCGCCCCCGAGACCGAGCTCGACCGCGAGCCGCTCGACGGCGTCGTTCCGGGTCGCGAACGACTCGGCGCCCATGTCGAGGTCCAACCCGTCGACCGTGTGCCGGCGGAGCATGCCGCCCAGGCGGTCCCCCGCCTCGACGAGCACGACGTGCGCTCCGCCCTTCGCCAGGTCACGGGCGGCGACCAGGCCGGCGACGCCGCCGCCGACCACGACGACGTCGGTCACGCCGCCGCTCCCGTCCCGTCGCCGATGCCCGTCCCGTCGCCGAGCGCGTGCAGGAGCTCGACCACGCGGGTGAGCACCGTGGGGTCGGTCTCCGGCGGCACGCCGTGCCCGAGGTTCACCACGTGCGCCCGGGCCGCGCCGCCGCGCCGGACGACGTCGCGCACGTGGGCCTCGAGCACCTCCCACGGGGCGGCGAGCATCGCGGGGTCGATGTTCCCCTGCACGGTGACGCCCGTGCCCACGCGACGGACGGCCTCGTCCAGGGGCAGGCGCCAGTCGACGCCGACCGCGTCCACCGCGGTGGCGTCGGCCGGGTCGCCCAGGGTCGCCATCTCGTGCAGGACCTCGCCGCTGCCGACGCCGAAGTGGATCCGCGGGACGCCGAGGTCGGCCACGTGGGACAGCGCCGTCGCCGAGTGCGGTGCGACCGAGGCGACGTAGTCCGCACGGGACAGCGAGCCGACCCACGAGTCGAAGAGCTGCGCAGCCGAGGCGCCGGCGGTGACCTGGGCCCGGAGGAACGCCCCCGAGACACCGGCGGCCCAGTCGAGCAGGCGTGCCCAGGTCTCCGGGTCGCTGTGCATGAGGGTGCGGGCGCGGATGTGGTCCTTCGACGGGCCGCCCTCGACCAGGTAGGCGGCGAGGGTGAACGGCGCGCCCGCGAAGCCGATGAGCGGGGTGTCCCCGAGCTCCGCGACGGTGCGCTGCACGGCCTCGGTGATCGGCGCGAGGGCGTCCGGGTCGAGCGGGGCGAGCGCGTCCACGTCGGCCGCCGTGCGGATCGGCGACCCGAGCACCGGTCCGCGCCCGGGGACGATCTCGACGTCCACGCCGGCGAGCTTGATCGGCACGACGATGTCGCTGAAGAAGATGCCCGCGTCGACCCCGTGCCGGCGGACCGGCTGCAGGGTGATCTCGGACGCCATGGCCGGGTCGAGGCACGCGTCGAGCATCGCCGTGCCGACCCGCAGCTCACGGTACTCCGGCAGCGACCGACCCGCCTGGCGCATGAACCACACCGGCAGGGTCTCCGGCCGGTCCCCGCGGAGCGCCCGGACGAGCGGCGACCCCGAGGTCCTGCCGGTCACGAGCGGGTGGCTGTCGGGCAGGGCGGAGGGCGCGGCAGAGGTCACCCGACGATCATCCCATCCGCGCCCGTGCACGGGGGCAGCGCACGACACCCACCGCACAGTGTCCTGAGCACGCGGAGGGCGAACGGTCCGTGGACCGAGGGCGAGTTACCATGGAACACGTGCTCATCTGTCTCACGGCGTCGCACCGCAACGCCAGCTTCGACCTCCTGGAGCGACTGAGCATCGGCGCACCGACCGCCGCGAGCCGTCTCGTGACGGACTCCGACGTGCTCGACGGAGCCGTCGTCCTCGCCACCTGCAACCGCTTCGAGGCCTACCTCGACATCGCGGGCGACGACCGCGACTCCGCCGTGTCGGCCACCGTCGACGCCGTCGCCACCGCCAGCGACCTCGTGCCCGCCGAGGTCCTCGACTCCGTCAGCGTGCTCGGCGGCGGGGACGTCGTGCAGCACCTGTTCGCCGTGTCGAGCGGCCTCGAGTCCGTCGTCGTCGGCGAGACCGAGATCTCCGGTCAGGTCCGCCGCGCCCTCGAGGACGCCCGTGCCAACGGCACCACGACCTCGGACCTCGAGCGCCTGTTCCAGGAGGCCGCGCACACCTCCCGTGGCGTCAAGACCCGCACCCGCATCGGCGCCGCCGGCCGCTCGCTCGTCCGCCTCGGCCTCGAGCTCGCGTCGTCGCGCATCACCGACTGGGCCCACACCCGCGTGCTGCTCGTCGGCACGGGCAGCTACGCCGCCACCACCATCGCCGCACTGCGCGACCGCGGTGCCGCGAACATCCAGGTCTTCTCGCCGTCGGGCCGCGCGCCGTGGTTCGCCGCCAAGCACGACCTCGTCGCCGCGACCGACCTGCGCCGGGCCATCGGCACGAGCGACGTCGTCATCACCTGCACCTCGAGCGAGGTGCCCGTCGTCGAGCCCGCCGACCTCGACGACGGCCGGCGCCGCATCGTCATCGACCTCGGGCTCCCCCGCAACGTCGACCCCGACGCGGCCGATGTCGACGGCGTCGAACTGCTCGACCTCGAGACCATCAGCATCCACGCCCCGATCGCCGAGTTGAACGCCGAGTCCGAGGCCCGTCAGATGGTCGACGACGCCGTGTCCCGCTTCCGCGCGCAGGCGCTCGAGCAGTCGACCACCCCGGCGCTCGTGGCCTTCCGCAAGCACGTGTTCGACATCCTCGACGACGAGATCGACCGGGCGAAGCGACGCGACGGCGACCCGGATTCCGTCGAGCAGACCGAGCGGGCGCTCCGGCACCTCGTCGGCGTCCTGCTGCACCGCCCCTCGGTGCGCGCCCGTGAGCTCGGTCGCGCCGGTCGCGGCGAGGAGTTCGTCGGCGCGCTCGACGCCCTCTTCGGCGTCCGTCCCGAGCCCGAGGCGGAGCTGCCGTCGCCGGTCGTGCCGCTCGCGGAGCGCACCGCGCCCGAGCGGGCCGCGTCGGACCGCAGCTCCGAGGCGGACGCGAGCTGAGCCTCCCGTCCGCGCCACGCACCCTGCGCGTCAGTGCGCTGCTGGTGGTCCGCGACCGGCGGGTGCTCATGGTCCGCGCCCGCGGACGCGACGTGCTCTACCTGCCGGGTGGCAAGGCGGAACCGCACGAGACCGACGTCGAAGCCGTGCTGCGCGAGGCGCGCGAGGAGACCGGCCTGCGCCTGACCGAGGCGGACGTCGAGCCGTTCGGCACGGTCACCGAGGCCGCACACGGCCAGGGCGAGGGCACGATGGTCGCGATGGCGCTGTTCATCGTCCGACCGGGAGGCACGGCGGACTCCGCCTCGCCCGTCGCCTCCGCAGAGGTGGACGAGGTCGAGTGGGTCACCTCGGCCGACGCGGACCGGTGCCCGCCGGCGGGCGTCGAGACGCTCCGCCGGCTGGTCGACGCGGACCTCGTCGACTGAGGATCCGGTCAGCTTCTGCCGACGTCACGCGGTCCCACCCGGCGTCACTCGTCCTTGTCGACGTAGTGTCCGGTTTCGCCGTCCGACGTGGGCTCGACCTCACCGGGGATCTCCGACTCGACGTACTCGCCCGTGTCGGCTCCGGGACCCCCTGACGGCCGCGTCTCGCCGGGGATGTCGCTCGAGACGAACTCACCCGCGGGCTCGTTCGACTCGACGTCGTGCTCGCCCGGGATCTCACTGTCGGTGAAGGCTCCGGCGCGCGGCTCGACGCCGTCCGCCCGGCCCTCGTCGCCGCGTGCCTGCTCGTGCTTGCCTGCCATGTTCCGACCTCCGTCGCTCGTGTGCCTGGCTCGTGTCGCGAGTCTGGACGCGACGTCTGGACGCTACCCGAACACGGATCGACCGGCCGGTGTTGCGTGAGGACATGCACCGACGCACTCGATCGACCGTCGCCCTCGCCACCAGCGGTCTCGTCGCCGTGCTCGCGCTCTCCGGCTGCGCGTCCGACGGCGAGCCGGGACCGGGCGGCACCGCCACGGAGACCACCACGGTGACCGCGGCACCGCCGTCGCCGACGCCGACGTCACCCGCGTCGTCGGCACCCGCCGCCTCCGGCAGCGGAGCGCCCGGCAGCGCTGCCGGCGGCGGCACCGCGCGCTGCACGACGGCGTCGCTCAGCGGGAGCATCGAGGCCGGGAGCGGTGGTGCGGCGGGCAGCACGATCGTCCACCTCGCACTGCGCAACACCGGCTCGTCCGCCTGCACACTGCAGGGCTGGCCGGGGGTCTCGTTCGTCGGTGGCGGGTCCGGCACGCAGATCGGCGCCGCCGCGACCCGGGAGGAGGCGTCGCCGCACCCGACCGTGACCCTGGCACCGGGAGCCGTGGCGGTCGCACCGCTCAAGGTCACCCGGGCCGAGAACTACGCGGAGGACGGCTGCGACCCGGTCACGCCGGACGGCTTCCGCGTGTACCCGCCCGGATCGAAGCAGTCGCTCTTCGTGCGGACCACCGACTTCACCGCGTGCCGGTCGACCGACGCCGGGTTGCTGAGCGTGCAGGGGCTCGTACCCGAGGGGCAGGCGGTCGACTGAGCCCTGCGCTCCTCCTCCTGCGCTGATCCTCTCTGCCGACGATGGCGCCCCGGACACCGCGACGGGCGGTCACCCCGCAGGGTGACCACCCGTCGCCGGTGCTCGCGTGGGTGTCCGCTCAGACGGCACGGCGGTCGTCGTCACGGTCGTCGGACTTGTGCACGCCGGCCTTCGCGATGCCGCGGCTGAGGATGTACGCCACCGTCACGAGCGCGACGTACGACCACGCCTTGTCGGCACCGAAGCCCTGGCCGTCGTCGCCGTTGTCGACCACGGCCGATGCGATCAGGATCGCGATGGAGACCACGAGCCAGGCGTAGAACTCCGTCGTCTTCACGGCGGCCTTGGTCTCGGTCCAGGTACGGCGGACGACGGAGTCGTGCCGGGCGGGGCTTGCTGCTGTGTTCGTCATGCTGATCCTCTTCGTCGGGCCCGCCGGCTGGTTCCAGCGGGATCGCACCGTACGGTCGTCTCACCTGGTTGACTACTTCCACGGTTAGGACGATGTGCGCGGTCTCGCGCGCTGCACACCGCGTACGACGGACATCGGAGGGATCCCGCGATGGAGGAGCACGAAGGACGACCCACCCGACCGCGCCTCCGCGTACGGGCCAGGACGGCCGCGGGAGCCGCGGCCATCGCCGGGCTCGAGGCGCTCGGCGAGAGCGTGCACGAAGCCGACGACGCCGCACTCCGGAAGCTCGACCTCCGCTCGACCGACGCGCTCGCCCTGCTGCACCTGGTGCAGGCAGCCGCGGCAGACCGCCCGCTCAGTCCCACCGCACTCGCGTCGCGGCTCGGGATCACCACCGCCGCGGTGACCAAGCTCGTCGACCGACTGAGCCGGGCCGGCCGTGCCGAGCGGCGTCCGAACCCCCGGGACCGCCGCGGCATCGTCGTCGTCCCCGCTGCGAGCGCCCCTGCGGACCTCGAACAGGCGTACGGGCACATCACATCGCCCCTGGTGCAGGTCGTCGACGAGCTGACGGACGCGGAGGCCGAGGTCATCGCACGGTTCGCCACCCGGCTCGGGGTCGCGATCCGACTCGGCCTCTGACGGGTCAGCGGTACGAGGGGGCGTGCACGGCCTCGAGCACCTCGGTGCCCAACGTGCGCAGGGCCTCGACGACCGCGAGCCGCTGCTGGAGCGTGGCGTCGTCGAACGTCACCGTGACGGCGTAGCTCACCGACGATCCCGGGCCGCGCAGGATCCCCGCCTCGGCACGGACCCCCGTCGACGACCCCGTGACGACGACGGCCTGGAGCCCGTGGTCGAGCGCGCGGTGCGCCAGCGGGTCGAGGCCGAACGACCCGGCCACGAGCGTGGTGTCGCTCGCCAGGGACAACCAGCCGAGCACCCGGTTCGACACGGCCTCGTCGACGACCTCGCCGAGCGCCAGACCGCGCATCAGCCAGGCGAGTTCACCGGTCGGTGCGACCGACGCGTCCGGGGCGTCGTCCGGCCCGCGGCGGTCTCGGATCCGGTCGATCAGCGCCGTCCGGTCGATCCCGAGCCCCTCGGCCCGCTCCCGGACGGCGTCGATGCCGATGGACGACAGCAGGGCGTTCATGGCCCACGCGTCCGCCGTCGCGCCGACCAGGGTCGCGAGGTCCGGCACCTGCATCGTCGGCTCCTGCAGGAACTGCCAGAGGCCGGCGCCCGTCGCGGTGTCCCGCGCCATCCGCTGGAGCCGGTCACCGTGCAGGCGGCCGTCCTCGAGCTGCGCAGCCACCTCGATGAGCAGCAGGATCCGTCCGAGGCTCGCGACGGGCTGCACGAGGGTGTCGTCGACCGCGAGCAGGGCCCTGCCGGTCGAGGTGTCGATGACCGAGGCGCTGACGCCCGCGCCGTCTCGTGCGATCGCGCCGAGGGCGTCGACGGTCGCGCCGAACCGCTCGTCCGCGCCGCCGCGGTGTCGCCCGCGCGCACGGGCGCCGTCCCCGCCGCCGACGTGCTGTCGGCGGCGGGAACGGCGTGCGGCACCGGTGTCGGCGCCCGGCTCCGCGCTCGGCTCGGACGGCGCAGCCGCGTCCGGCTCGGACATCACCAGATCGCGACGCGCTCGGCCGGGTCGAGGTACATCGCGTCCGACTCGGTCACGCCGAAGGTGTCGTAGAACACGTCGATGTTGCGCACGATCTGGTTGCACCGGAACTCGTTCGGCGAGTGCGGGTCGATGCTCAGCAGGCGAGCGGCCTCCTCCGGACGGATCGCCATCCGCCAGGCCTGGGCCCAGCTGAGGAAGAAGCGCTCGGCCCCGGTCAGGCCGTCGACCACGGGCGGCTCCTGGCCGTCGAGCGACAGCAGGTAGGCCTTCCACGCGATCGACAGGCCGCCGAGGTCGCCGATGTTCTCGCCGATCGTCAGCGCGCCGTTCACGTGGCCGTCGGGCACCTCCGTCGGCACCAGGGCGTCGTACTGCGCGATGAGGGCCTTCGTGCGCTCCTCGAACGCGGTGCGGTCGGCCTCGGTCCACCAGTTCTCGAGCCGGCCGTCGCCGTCGTACTGCGACCCCTGGTCGTCGAAGCCGTGGCCGATCTCGTGACCGATCACGGCCCCGATCGCACCGTAGTTCGCGGCTGCGTCGCGCTGGGCGTCGAAGAACGGGAACTGCAGGATCGCCGCCGGGAACACGATCTCGTTGAAGCCCGGGTTGTAGTACGCGTTGATGGTCTGCGGCGTCATGAACCACTCGTCGCGGTCGATCGGCTTCCCGATCTTGCCGAGCTCGCGGTCGACCTGGAAGCTCGCGACCGCGCGGACGTTGCCGATCAGGTCGTCGGGGCGCACCGACAGGGCCGAGTAGTCCCGCCACTTCACCGGGTAGCCGATCTTCGGCGTGAACTTGTCGAGCTTGTCGAGGGCACGGGCGCGGGTCTCGTCGGTCATCCAGTCGAGTGCGGTGATGCTCTGCCGGTACGCCTCGACCAGGTTGGCGACGAGGTCGTCCATCTCGGCCTTGGACGTCTCGTCGAAGTGCTCCTGCACGTAGATGCGTCCGACGGCCTCGCCCATCGCGCCCTCGACCAGCGAGACGCCGCGCTTCCAGCGCTCACGCTGCTTCGGCGCACCGGTGAGGGCGGTGCCGTAGAACGAGAAGTTCGTGGCGGACATCGCGCTCGTCAGGTAGGCGGCGGACCCGCGGATGACCTGCCAACGCAGCCAGTCCTTCCACGCGTCGAGCGGCTGTGAGCGGAGGAGCTCGGCCAGGCCCGTGATGAACGACGGCTCGCGGACCACGACGGTCTCGAAGGCACCGGCCGGGGCGCCGATCGCCTGCCACCACAGGTGCAGGTCCGCGCCGTTCGCGAGCGCGGCGACCTCGTCCCACGACATCTTGTTGTAGGTCTTCTGGCTGTCGCGGGTGGTGACGTTGTCCCAGTGCACCGCGGCGAGCGCCGTCTCCAGCGCGATGACGGCCTCGGTGCTCTGCCCGGCGTCGGCGAACCCGGCGAGCGGGAACATCGACGCGACGAACTCGCGGTACTTCGCCCGGATGTCGGAGAAGCGCTCCTCGCGGTAGTACGACTCGTCGGGCAGGCCCAGGCCGGACTGCTCGAGGAACACGACGTACGACTCCGGGTCGCCCGGGTCGTTGTCGACGAAGAGCTGGACGAAGCCCGGCAGCCCGAGCCGCTCGAAGCGTCCGACCATCGCGATGACGTCGTCGACGGTCTCCACGGCGTCGACCTCGCCGAGCAGCGGGTCGATGGGACCGGTCCCCAGGGCCTCGAGGCGCTCCTCGTCGGTGAAGGACGTGTAGAGGTCGCCGACCTTGCGCTCCTCGGTACCCGCTGCGGCCTGCTGCGAGCGCTCGACGATCTCGCGCACGGCGACCTCGGCGTCCTCGGCGAGCACGGTGAACGAGCCGTAGCGGGCCTTGTCGTCGGGGATCGGCGTCCGCGCGATCCACGTCCCGTTCACGTGCCGGTAGAGGTCGTCCTGCGGGCGGACGTCCGGGTCGAGCTCGTCGGTGTGGATCCCTGCGGTGCGTGCGACGTCGGTCATGCGCTCCACGATAGCCACCGCCCCCGTGTCGGGACGGAGTCCCGAACGGGGACCTCGACCTCGCGCGTGGGCATCGGCGAACATGGACGGCATCAGGGACGGCGGGCACGGAGCCCGCCGATGAAGGGAACCATGCGTCCTGTCAGGAACGCGCTCGCGACCGGGGCGGTCGTCACCATCCTCGCCGGCATCCTCACGGCAGCACCCGCGCAGGCGGCTGCGCCGGCAGCGGGCACCAAGTGCGCCACGGGGACGCTCTCGGTGCAGACGCTCACGAGCGGGTGCACCGCCACGTCCGGCACCGTCGTCACGCCGGACGGCCGCACCTTCGCGCTCCCGGCTCCGGGCGAGAGCGTGATGGCGAGCAGCAACTCGGCACCGGGAGCACCGGAGCTGCCGGAGGTCGTCATCGCGAACACCGGCGCGGACGGGGTCGCCGTCCGGATCGACGAGACCTGGACCGGTTCGGCTCCCGCCGTGGAGCAGGAGCAGGCCCGCGCCGAGGCGGCGACGGCGACGGCGAGCGCTGCCGTGGCCGACACGAAGTGCACGAGCACCGCGAACGCCAGCACCGGCTACCGCTGGGCGGGCACCGTGAAGTGGTACTACAACGAGTCCGGGCAGAAGTCGACGTACGCGAAGGACGCCCTGCGCAAGGCGGCGAACGCGTGGAACGGCACGATCACCTCCTGTGGTCGCACGGTCACGTCGTCCGCCAGCAACACGTACGTCCGCCTCGCGACGCAGAAGCCCGCGCTCACCGACCGCGGTGGCTGCACGAACAGCAGTGGGTACAGCGTCATGGGGTGGGGCAAGCTCCCCGAGGGCGTCCTCGGTGTGACGTGCGTCTGGTACGACGGCAACGGCATCGCGAAGGAGGCCGACCAGCGGTACGCGACGGGCTTCCGGTGGAGCTCGACGGCCGCCTGCTCGGGGTCGCGCTTCGACACGCAGGCCGTCGCGACGCACGAGTGGGGCCACCTGTACGGCCTCGGGCACGTCGACACGGGCACGGGACAGGTCATGGAGCCCTCGGGAGGCCCGTGCCAGCTCGAGTCGCGCAAGCTCGGCCTCGGCGACATGGTGGGCATCTCCACGATCTACTGACGCCTCCGAGCCGTGGCTCCTGGTGGTGTGCCGCAACACCGCCTCCAATGCCGGAGGACGGACCGGAAGCCGCCCAGGACCCGCGCGTAGGTTCTGCCCCGTGGCAACCCGACCAGGACCAGAGGCACCGGCGCACGACCCCCAGCAGCAGCCGCACGACCCGTACGCGAAGCGCCCCGGGTACGTCACGGGGGCAGACGGCCGCACGGACACGTGGAGCACCGCGGCGGCCGCCGGCATCGTCACAGGGATCGCGGTGCTGTTCGTGTCGGGTCTGCTCCTCGTCCCCGTGCCGATCGGGTACCCGGGGGCCGTCGTGATCGGCACCATCGTCGCGTTCGCCGTGCGTGCCCGCCGGCGCGTGGCAGACCGACGCGAGGGCCGGTCCCCCGACGCGGTCTCGCGGTCACGCTCCCAGGCGACCATCGACGCCAACGGGGGACGGCGGTTCTTCGTGGCGCAGAACCCCGTCGTCGTCATCGTGATGGGCGGCATCTTCCTGGCCGTCGCGGTCGCGTGGCTCGTCGGAGACGGCTTCTCCGTCGGCTCCATCGTCGTGGCGGTCCTCGTCGCTGCGTCCGCCGTGTGCTTCGTCGTGCAGGGCATCGGCACGCTCGTCGTGCGACGTCGCGAGCGTGCCCGAGGAGCGGACGCCGAAGCGCACTAGCACGAGCAGCAGGACCGGAGCGCCCGCAACAGGAGCTGCACAGCCGCTACGGTGCTGCCATGGGACTCGGCTGGAAGCTGCACGGTGACGGCGCGACCGTCTCCTCCTCGACCATCGTGGCGCCGGACGAGCGCCTCTCCTGGGGCCGCACGATCGGGCTCGGCGTGCAGCACGTCGTGGCGATGTTCGGCGCCACCTTCCTCGTCCCGCTCATAACGGGGTTCCCGCCCTCGACGACCCTGCTCTTCAGCGGTGTCGGCACGATCCTGTTCCTGCTCATCACGGGGAACCGCCTGCCGAGCTACCTCGGGTCGTCGTTCGCCTTCCTCGCGCCCATCGGTGCCGCGACGGAGATCGGCGGGATCCCCCTCGCGCTGTCCGGCATCATCGTGGTCGGCGTCCTGCTCGCGCTCGTCGGCGCGATCGTGCACCTCGCTGGCGCCGGCTGGATCGACCGGCTGATGCCACCGGTGGTGTCGGGCGCGATCGTCGCGCTCATCGGCTTCAACCTGGCGCCGGCAGCCCGCGACAACTTCACGAAGGCCCCCGTCGTCGCGCTGATCACCCTGGCCGCGATCATCCTCGTCACGGTGCTGTTCAAGGGGCTGCTCGGTCGCCTGTCGATCGTCATCGGCGTCGCGGTCGGCTACGTCGCCGCGCTGCTCGCCGGCGAGGTCGACCTGTCGAACGTTGCGTCCGCCCCCTGGGTGGGCTTGCCGACCTTCACCGCCCCGGCCTTCGACCCCGGGCAGCTCGCGATCTACCTCGGCTTCGTGCCGGTCGTGCTCGCGCTCGTCGCCGAGAACGTCGGTCACGTCAAGGGCGTCGGCCAGCTGACCGGGCGCGACCTGACGCCGCTCACGGGTCGCGCGCTCTTCGCCGACGGTGTCTCCACCGTGCTCGCCGGCGCCGGCGGCGGTTCCGCGACCACCACCTACGGCGAGAACATCGGTGTCATGGCGGCGACCCGGGTGTTCTCGACGGCCGCGTACTGGGTCGCGGCGGTCGTCGCGATCCTGCTCGGCCTGTCGCCGAAGGTCGGCATCGTCATCTCGTCGGTGCCTGCGGGCGTGCTCGGCGGTGCGACGACCGCGCTCTACGGCCTGATCGGGGTCATCGGCATCCGCATCTGGGTCGACAACCGGGTCGACTTCGCGAAGCCGAAGAATCAGCTCACCGCCGGCATCGCGCTCATCATGGGCATCGCCGACTTCACGTTCTCGTTCAGCGGTGCGACGTTCGGCGGCATCATCGTCGGCACCGTCGCCGCGATCGTCGTCTACCACCTGATGGACCTGGTCGGTCGGGCCCGCGGCACCGACCCGGCGACGCCGACGGCGTCGGACGAGGCGCGCGCCGCGACCGGTGCGATCCCCGCGGAGCCGCGCACGGACTGACGCGGGACCACCGGACGGGAGGCCCGTGGCGACGCCGCCACGGGCCTCCCGTCCGTCTCGTGCCCCGCGCGCTGCCCCTCTGCCCCCGCGCTGCCGCTTCCGCCCGCGCGCTGCCCCCTCTGTCTCCGCGCGCTCCCTCCACCCCGGTGCTGCCCCCTCGATGGAGCAGACGACGTCGGGTGGGCGCGCTCGACCCGACGTCGTCTGCTCCATCGACGCATCGGGTGGGGGGTGCACCGTCGGCACACGCGCGGAGCGGATCCACGGCAGGATGGCCCGGTGCCCCGATCGACCCTGCCTGCCGTGACCTCCGAACGGCGGTCGGTCGACCGGGACATCGTCCGACTCGCGCTGCCCGCGCTCGGGGCGCTCGTCGTCGAGCCGCTGTTCCTGCTCACCGACACCGCGCTCGTCGGGCACCTGGGTGCGACGGCGCTGGCCGCCGTGGGACTGGCGAGCGTCGTGCTGCAGACGGTGACCGGGCTGCTCGTCTTCCTGGCCTACTCGACGACGCCGGCCGTGGCGCGCGCGCTGGGCGGCGGTGACCGGCGCGGAGCGGTGCACGCGGGCATCGACGGGATGTGGCTCGCACTCGCACTGGGCGTGGTGCTCGCGCTCGTCGGCTGGCCGCTCGCGGGGCCGCTCGTCGACCTGTTCGGTGCCTCGGCTGAGGTCTCGGCCGCCGCGACCGCGTACCTGACGCTGTCACTGATCGGGTTGCCCGGCATCCTGGTCGTGACCGCCTCGACCGGTCTGCTGCGCGGGCTGCAGGACACTCGGACGCCGCTCGTCGTGGCGACGATCGGCTTCGTGGCGAACGGGCTGCTCAACGCCATGCTCATCTACGGCGCGGGCTGGGGTGTCGAGGGTTCCGCCGCCGGCACCGTGATCGTGCAGTGGGCGATGGCCGCGGTGTACGTCGTCATCGCCGTGCGTGCCGCCCGCGCGTCCGGGGCACCGCTGCGGCCGGGCGCCTCCGGGGTCGTGCGGGCGCTGCGCTCCGGGGCCTGGCTCTTCCTGCGCACGGCGTCCCTGCGGGTGGCGATGCTCGCGACGGTGGCGACCGCCTCCGGACTGGGGACGACCGGCCTGGCGACGACGCAGGTCGGGCTCACGGTCTTCTCGACGCTCGCCTTCGCGCTCGACGCCCTAGCGATCGCCGGACAGGCGCTCGTCGGGCACGGCCTGGGCTCGCGGGACCCCGACCGGGTGCGGCTGGTCACGCGCCGGCTCGTGCTGCTCGGGGTCGTGGGCGGTGCGCTGCTCGGCGTGCTCACCCTGGCCGCCAGCGGGCTGCTCGGGCCGGTGTTCTCGGACTCGGCGGCGGTGCGGTCGGCGCTGCCGCTCGTGCTCGTGCTCATCGCGGTCGGGATGCCGGTCGCCGGGTACGTCTTCGTGCTCGACGGGGTGCTCATCGGCGCCGGGGACGCGCGGTACCTGGCCGTCGCGGGACTCGTGAACCTCGTCGTGTACCTGCCGCTGCTCTGGTGGGTCGGCGGGACGCTCGCGGGCCTCTGGGCGGCGTTCGCGCTCGGGTACATCGGGGTCCGGGCCGTGACGCTCGGGGTACGAGCACACCGTCGGGGCTGGGTCGAACAGGCGCTGGCTCGATGAGCGGGCGTTCGCGCGTCGCGTCCTCGGCCCTGCTCGCCACCGTCGGCATCGGGGTGCAAGGTCTCGCGAAGCTGCTCGTCACCGTCGTCGTCGGTCGGGTGTTCGGCACCGAGACCCTCGGCCAGACCACCGCGCTGCTGTCGCTCTCCGTGTTCACCGCACTGCTCTGGCCGAACGCGGCGGGCAACACCGCGTCGCGGTTCCTGGCCGTCGCCCTGCGCGGACGTCGCTCCGACAGTTCGGTGAACCGGCTGCTCGGTGCGTCGATGCTGGTGTCGAGCGTGGTGCTCGCCGCCGTCACCGTCCCGGTGGCGCTGGCCTGTGGCAACGGGCCCGGCACGGTGCTCGGCGGTGTCGCGGTCGTCGTCGGGTACGGCCTGTACTGCTACGCCCGCGGGGCACAGCTCGGCTACGACCGGGCACCGAAGGTCGCGCTCTGGGACGGGGTGACGAGCGTGCTGGCGCTCGGACTGCTCGTCGTGGCGTGCGTCGCCCGGCTCGAGCCGTTCGTGCTGCTGCCGCTGGCGATCGGGTACACCGTGTTCGCGATCGCGTGCTGGCCGCGGGGCAACGGCTCCGACGGAGCACCCGAGCCGACTGCCGGGATCATCGGCTTCACGGCGTGGAACGTGCTGGCGGTCACGACCTCGAACGGGCTGCTGCAGCTCACGATGATCTCGGCGCAGGTCACCGCCTCGGTGCACGACGCCGGGGTGTACGCCGCAGCCTTCACCCTGGCGACCCCGGCGTCGATGGTCGGGCAGGCGCTGGGGCAGGTGCTCGTGCCGGCGTTCGCGCACCGGGCGGACGGCGGGTCGCTGCGGTCGCGTGGCGTGCTGCTGCTCGTCGGGGGCTTCGCTGTGGGGACCGCGGTGGTGTTCGGGCTCGTGGCATGGCTTGCCGGGTGGTTCCTGCCACTGGTCTACCCGACCGAGGGCGCCGCCGCCGTCGCGGACCTGCGGTACCTGATGGTCGGCGTGTGGGTGTTCACCGTCGGACTCGTGCCGGCGGCGCTGCTGCTGGCGTCCGGGCGGTCGCGGCAGGTGGCGTTGGCGTCGGTCGCGGGCTTCGTGGTCGGGGTGGTGCTCATGGCGGTGCTGGCGCCGTCCGCGGGCGTCGCCGGCGGGAGCACGGGCTTCCTGGTGGGGAGCGCCGTGAACCTCGTCGCGGTGGTGGTGCTCGGGGTGCGGCGACAGCGGTGAGCATCGAGTCGTACGACGTCGAACCGGTGGACACGCGAGGGGCCGTCGCCTGGGTCCTGGGGATCACCGCGGCGATCACCGGGGTCCTCGCGGTCATCGGGTGGCCCCTGCCTGTGGTGTCCCGGCGCTTCCATCCCTCCGACGCCTGGGAGCAGACGGTCGCCCTGGTTCGGGACTGGTGGTTGCACGACGGATGGCGGATGTCGGGGGCATCGTGGTTGTGGGGCGGGATCGCGATCGTCGCCACGACCGCCGCCATCGTGTGCCGGTCACCTCGGAGGACCCGGGGGTCGAGGACCCGGCTGCTCGTCCTGGTGCCCGGGGGATGCCTGGCGGCGCTCGGACCGCTCGTCCACTTCGTCGCGGGTGTCCCCTGGTCGAACTACTCCCCTGGCCGGATCGACGGAGCGTCGATCATCATCTACGTGATCACCTTGGCCGCCGTCGTCGGGCTGCCCCTGCTCGATGAGCGTGTGAGGCGCGGAGGCCGACGCGGCAACATCGACCGCGGACGATGAGCCGACGTTCGGGAGCCTGGTGGGCGCGACCTTGTCGGCGTTGATCGGCCTCGTGGCGGGGCCCAGCTCGGGAACCTGAATCCGGACCTGCCGTGGGACCCGTTCACAATCGCCACCGGCATCAAGAAGGGCACCGTCGAGTGGACGGAACTTTCGACGGTCCTCTCGATCATCGTCGCGGTGATCCTGATCGCCGCCGGCACCGCGTGGGGAAGACGACCGCGCTGGTCGTCCCGGCGATCCTCGCCGCCCCGGGCACGCTGCTGACGACGTCGAACAAGCCGGACACGGTCGAGACGACCAGGGGCTCCGAGACGATGTCGGCACGACGTGGGTGTTCGACCCGCAGGAAGTCGTCGACGAGCCGCCGACGTGGTGGTGGAACCCGCTGTCGTACGTCACGGACGACACCACGGCCGCGAAGCTGGCAGGGCACTTCGCCGCCGGCTCGCGGGAGCCTGGCGACAAGGGCGATGCGTTCTTCGACCCGGTAAGGACCTCCTCGCCGGCATGCTCCTCGCAGCGGCCCTGGACAACCGGCCGATCACCGAGGTGTTCACGTGGCTGACCGACCCCGACAACCGCGAGATGGTGTCCGTGCTCCGCCGCGGCGGGTACGACCTGATCGCGGACGACGTCGAGAGCCAGTCCCGCACGTCCCCGAAGCAGCGCGATGGCGTCTACGGCACCGCCCGGAAGATGGCGGCGTGCTTGAAGAACAGCCGCATCGGCCGGTGGGTGACCCCGCTCGGCGGCAACATGGCTGGCGATCGGCGGCCGCAGTTCAGCCCCGACGAGTTCGTACGCGGCACGGACACGCTTTACTCGCCCTCCAAGGAGGGTGAGGGTACCGCCGCCCCACTGGTGACCGCGCTGACCGTCGCCGTCGTCGAGGCCGGCGAACGGCTCGCCAAAACGCAGCCCGGCGGCCGACTGGGGACGCCGCTTCTGTGCATCCTCGACGAGGCCGCGAACGTGTGCCGGTGGAAGGACCTCCCGGACCTGTACTCGCACTACGGGTCTCGTGGGATCCCGATCATGTCGATCTTCCAGTCCTGGTCACAGGGCGTCAACGTGTTCAGCCCGGCCGGGATGCGCAACCTCTTCTCCGCCGCCAACGAAGTCGTATACCTCGGCGGCGTGAAGGAAACGGAGTGGCTGCGGGAACTGTCGGAGCTGATCGGTGACTACGACCACGAGACGGTGTCGTACTCGATGAACAAGGGCGTCCGGTCAACCAACGTGCAGAACAACCGCCGGCGGATCCTCGACACCTCGGAGCTCGCCGAGCTGCCCCGTGGCCGCGCGATACTCCTCGCGTCCGGACTGCGGTCCTCGATGATCCGCACGGCACCCTGGTACGAGGACAAGGACGTGGACAAGGTGAAGGCGTCGATCGCGGCGTACCACGCCAGCGAGCGGGTCGAGCGGACCGCATCAAATGCCACCGCGACCGCGACAGTGCCCGCTGAGGGCAACCCGTGGCTGAACGCGGTGACGGTGCAACCGCTCGATTCGGAGGACGGACGGTGAGCATGGTCGCGGAGTGGGACGGACACATAGAGGACCTCGACGAGGAGGACGCCGCGCTGCCGGAGCCGGAGCCGTTCTACGGCTCGGCCGACGAGTTCGTGCGCGAGTTCCTGGTCGTCACGTACCGGCGCGAGGTCAGCCCAAAGGGCGACTACCGGTGGGACGGCCGCTGGTGGATGCACCCGGAAGCCGTCGCCCGCATCGACGCGCTCTGGCGCACCTGGGAGCACTATCGCCAGGCCGGAGCGACCGGGATGAGCGTGTGGTGACGTGACCACGCCGGTCACCACATGGGCGTCCTGATGAGCCCCGCGGGCCCGTTCGGGAAGTCGTCAGGCACCACGGACCCGGGGGAACCGCTGCCGTATACGGCGCCGCCTCCCGGGCTGTTCGTAGACGTCCGCATCCTCGAGAGCTAGTTGAACTCTGCGCGACGGCCGCCACGGCCGCCACGGCGAGCATGCACGAACGGAAGAGCTGCATCAAAGCAGCTCATCCGTTCGTTTCTGCACTGCAGTCAGCGCTCCTTGGTTCCACCGACCTCGCCCGATAAGTGGTGACTGCCGTACCCCGTATTTGGGGCTACTCAGCTCTACATCATGCCCTTCGAGAAGCCAATGTCAGTCCGATGGGCACGTGTGCAAAGAAGATTTAAGGAAAGACCTTAGTGGCCGCAACAAAGAAGGCCATGGCCATGCAGACAAAGCCCGAGCATATCAGCATGATCTCCCGTGGAGTATCGCGTCGTTTCACTCCTCGCGGCTGACCCCGATACCGCAATACCGAGCTGATCACCGCGATTCCCGACGTCACTGCGGCCCCAAAGACCAGCGCGACGAATACGAATTGCCAAAAGAACTGCATCATTAGAAGAAGCGGCGAAGCAACGTGAGATAGTCGCCCGCAATACCCAAATCATTGATTGTATTAGCCGCAAAATCATTGCCAGCTTCGGTTGCGAGGTAGATTGAGACTCCGGACGCGCAACCAAGCAGAGCAGTGCCAAGTGCGGCAAATACCGTTGCCTCCGGCGCCAAAATCAATCCAACGGCAGTCGCTCCGATTGCGCCCCATCCGCACGCATTGATAGCTCCGTCTATTGTCGCCACTGCGCCAGTTGGATCAGATGCATTCACAGGATCGCTGCCCGCAAAAGCATACCGGTTGGCGTTCCTGGGGCTGAGGGGCGCGTCTAGGGTGTCGCGTTCGATCCAGCCGCCAGTGACGCTGGACTGCCAGCGGTACCCGAACTTGGTGAGGCCGTTGTCGGCGCTGCTCGAGCGCAGACCAGCCTTGAAGCCGTAGGGGTTCTGCTTCCACTGGATGCTGGTGTCACCGTAGGAGACGGTTTCCTTGCCGTATGGGTCGTAGCGGACCGTGTACGCCTTCGTGCCCTTGTCAGTGATGCTCGCGACCGGGTTCCCAATTCCGTCGACAACCCACATGCTCGTTGCCCCGTCGGAAGTGCGCAGGTTCAGCGGCCGGTCATTTGTCGGATCGGTCAGGACGGAAGCAGTCCCGCTGCCGGCGACCGTGCGGGCGGTCACGACGGGAACGCCGTTGCGGTCCGAGGTTCCATACGTGTACTGGTACGCCTGGCCGCCGTCGGTGGCCTGGGAGAGCAGCTTGTTCATGTCCGCGCCGGCGTACGTGTACTGGGTGGTCTTGCCGTCCTTCGTGGACGCGGTCATCTGCTGCGCGCCGTTGTAGGTGAAGGTCTGGCCCGGTGCCTTGGTGAGGTTGCCGGTGCCGTCGTACTCGTACCCGGTCGTGGTGATCTGTCCGACGGAGTTGTAGGACAGTTGCGTGTCGCTCTTCACCGTGTTCGTTCCGACGTCGCGGGCGGTGGCGCCGGTGCGGTTGCCGTTGTCGTCGTAGGTGAACGTCCAGTTCGTCGGGTCAGCGCCACCGGTCTGCGTGACCGAGGTCAGTCGGTCGGTTTCCGCGTCGTCGTCGCCCGTGTACCCGTAGGTCGTGACCTGGTCGGATGCTGCCTCGTCGGTGGTGTTGTCCTTCGTCCACTGGATCTTGTCGCGGTCGTTGGCGGAGTTCGCGTCGCAGCTGCTGCCGGGGGTCGTGTCGGCGACGTAGCAGTAGGTGACGTCGACGATCGGCTTGGACCGGTCCTCGTCGCCCCATGCCTGGATGCGGGTGATCTTGCCGGACTTGTCGTACTCGACGTGCTGGTGCGCCTCCCACGTCTCGGGGTCCTTCGCGCTGTCCGCGTTCGGGCTGGCGTTCATCCACGTATCGGTGCGGCGGCCGCTGTTCGAGTCGGTCTTGTACAGCTGCTTCGCCGTGCCGGCACCCGACGGGTACGTGGTCGCGGTCAGGGCACCGGAGGAGTCGTAATCGTGCGTGACGGTACCCTGCTTGTCGGTGACCTTGACGCTGTTGCCGGCGAGGTCGTAGCCGTAGCTGACCTGCCCGCCACCGGCGGTGTTGGACGTCGCGATCAGGCGGTTGCGCTGGTCATAGCTGTTGCTGATCGTGCCGCCGGCGGAGACCTGGCTGGTCTGGTTGCCGTTGCCGTCGTAGGTGTTCGTCACCGTCTGGGTGCCGTCGCTGAACGACGTGTTGGTTGGCCGGTCGTCGTTGTCGTACCCGAAGGTGGTCGTGTTGCCGCGGCCATCGGTCTCGGTCTTCACCCGACCGAAGTCGTCGTACGTGTACTCCTTCGCACCGATCGAGCTGCCCGTCGGGGCGGTGACCTTCGTCAGCTGCTTGTTCGTGTACTCGTACTTCGTCGGGTTCGCCGTGTTCCCGGGCGCCGTGGCCTGACGGACGGTGCCGTCGTCGTTGTAGTCCAGGGTTGCCTTCGCGCCCGCGGGGCCGGACTGGGAGGAGGTCTGGTTGCCGTAGTCGTCGTACTCCATGCTCGTGCTCGAGGACGAGCTGCCGGTGACCTTCGACGGCAGGTACGTCGCCGCGGGCGAGGTCGACCCGTACTCCGCCGACGACGTCGAACCGGAACCGGACTGCGACGACGTCAGCGACTGTCCGCTGTTCTTCTCGTACTTGTTCGAGCTCGTCCCGGTGCCCTCGGCGCCGGTGGCGCCGACCTGCGAGGACGCGACACCGTTGTTGGCGGAGTTGTACGTCTTCGACCGCTCACGGCCCATCGGGTCGACGGTCTTGGTGACCAGGTCGTCGCTGTTCAGCGTGTACTCGGTGTGCTTGGCATTCGCGACCGTCGCCGACTGGTCCGACCGCGGGTCGGCGACCTGGGTGACGGTGTCGCTGACGTAGGAGAACCGGGTCACAGCCGTACCCGCGGAACCGGCGGTGCTGTTCGACTGGGTCACCTTCGTGACCCGGTCGGAGGAGTCGTAGGTGAAGCTCGTCACACCACCCTCAGGTGCGGTGATCGAGGTGAGGTCGCCGTTGGTGTACCCGAACGTGGTCTGCTTGCCGGTCGCGTCCGTGTAAGTGGTGATGTCACCGTCGGTGTTCTTCGCCCACGCGATCGACCGCGTCGAGTTGCCGCTGGTCTGGGTGAACGTCTGCACGCCGTTCTCGTACGCCGACTTCAGGGTCTTCGCTCCAACGACGCCGGCGGTGGACTGGATGTTGTTGAGGCGGAACTTGCCTGCACCCTCGTAGTTGAAGCCGATCGTGTTCTTGACCTTGTTGCGGTCGTCGATCGAGGTGGGCTGTCCGGCGAGGTTGAAGTGGGTGGTCGCGTTCGTCGTCCAGCCCTTCAGCTGGTACTCATCGTTGCTGTTCAGGGTGCGGGTGAGGGTCTGCTGCAGCCCGGCGGGCGTGGTGAAGGTGCCCTTCCCGGCCCGCTTGAACTGCCATGCCGTACCGTTCGCGTCCGTGTAGACCACGCCGAGCGCGTTCGCGGACAGGTCGCCGGCACCGGCGAGGCCGTAGGTCCACCGGTTCGCGTCCATCGTGTTGGTGTTCGCCTCCCGCGTCGACCGGGAGTTGTAGGCGGCACCGATCGGCGTCGACGACGTCGCGCCCGGCAGCGACAGCGCCGCGGTCGACACCACCAGGTTGCCGGTGCCGACATCTACCGACGCCGACGTCTGGTCGGTGATCGGGAACGGCAGCCGGGTCGCGGACGTCCGCTGACCGGTCAGGTTCGTCGACGCGGGACCACCGGGCAGGGACACGTAGGTGCCCTGCAGGTCCACCACGTAGTGCAGCGGCGCGGTTCCCTGCGTCTTGATGCGGATGTTGCCGTTCTTGCCGACCGGTGCGATGACCGTCGTGGATCGGATCGAACCGGCTTCGCTGCTGATGGCGCTCGGGACGGGCTCGTCGGCGCCGTCCGCCCACACCTTCGCGTATGAGTCGCTGGTGCGCTCGTTCACCGCGGTCAACGTGATCGCGACCGCGGACAGGCCAGCCTCGACCGTCGGCACGCCCGCACGAGCACCCGCGATCTGCACGGCGATGGAGCTGCCGGAGGCCACGGGGGAGCCGGTGCGGGTGTCAGCGAGGCGGCCGGTCTGCGGGGTGAAGCCACCACCCGGGTTGCTGGGCGCGAAGTAGCCCTGGAAGTCGACGACGATGTCGAGGTCCGCGCCGCCGCTGGAGTTGTTGATCGACAGCTTTCCGTCGGGGCTGAGCGCCACCTGCGACGACACCGACGTGTTGATCTTCTCGGGCGAGTACGACAGCCGGCCGGAGCTGCCGTTGCCGTCGGCATGGAACACGCCGATCGAGCCGCTGCCGCCGCTGGTGTTGATGATGACGATGCTCGCCTGCACAGCCGCAGCACCAGCCGGGATCCCGCCACGACCGGTGACCTGGAACGTGATCTCGTCACTCGCGCCGAGCTTAGCGGTCCGTACGCCGAGACCGCTTCGGGTGTCGACCAGGCGGGCCGGGGAGATCGGCACGTACCCGCCAGCGCCGACGCCGTTCTTCGCGGACGTGTAGTAGCCGGTGACGTCGACGATGACGTTGGTCTGCGCGGTCTCGGTCTTCAGCTGGATCGAGCCGTTCTCACCCACCGCGAGCAGCGACGAGGTCGACGCGTTCTTCGACACACCAGCGCCGTAGACCATCAGCAGCGTGTCCGGCGTCGACGTGTCAGGACGTCCGACGAGCTGTCCCTGCGTCTCGTTCCGGTTCACCTGGATCATCAGGGTGACCGCGCCGATGTCCGACGCCGGCAGACCGTCGACACCGGCGATCTTGATCGTCTTCCAGCTCTTCGCAGCCGTCGTCCCGCTGTACACACGGGCGTTGCCGTTCATCGGAACGTACTGGCCACCCGTGCCCGTCACCTCCGCCCGCGCAGGCGCCGGCGGACTGACCACCGCCAGCAGCGATCCCAACAACGAACCGATCACCACGAGCGCGAACAGCACCCATCGAGACCGAACAGCAGACAACGACGACGTCGCGAACACGCGGAAGAACCCCTTGAACGGCTGCCATCAGTGCAGCAGTCCCCGTGACCGCGCTGTGCAACCGAAAGTTACAGTACGGAACCACCTGCGGCACCACACCGAGCAGCGCACCCCCACATGAGGGGGTCGAAATGGCGGCCTGACGCCCGATGCGACAAGCGCGTACGACTACCTCGGAGGGCCTCACAGGCCAGCAGTACGAGCCAATGATGTGAACTATGTCAGCTGGATGTGCGGCCGCGCCATCTGTCTCGTTCCGAGTCGGTCGCCTGCGGACGAGCTTGACCCGATGGGCGAGAGTGCGATGCTGCTCGGCGTAGCCGGACCATCGGAGTCCACAACGAGTTCGCTCGTTCGGAACTCTTCCGCGGCGGGTTCGACGGTGTACTCGACGACTTCGACGGCGTGGCTCTTGAGCGCGTCGAGTACTTCCGCGGGCGTGACGTAGAAGAATTCGCGCCGGAGGTTGACCTTGTTCACCCGTTGGTTCGCGAACGTCTGGTGCAGCAGCGTTTCCACTCCGACGGCGTCGTCGGCGAAGAACAAAGCGTGAACATCGAAGCGGAACGGCACGGACGCATCACCGAGCTCGATCACGCGATCCATGGGCTTCAATCGTCTCGTCATGCCGATCTTGACCATGCGTTCACCGAAGGCGCCGACGTTGGAGATCACGTACACGTAGCCGGCTCGCACGTTGGCTGCTCGGTAGTCGACGTCAGTGATGGCGCGGTCGACATCCTCCAGCCTCGCTTGAACACGAGCGGCACCCTCGGTGTCGCCGTTCGCCTGCAACGCCGCGAGTGTCGACAGGTAGTGCTGGCGCTCCTTTTCCAGTCGATCGTGCTCGGCCTGCAACTCAGCGGACGCGCGCTGCTGCTCACGAAGTTCGGCTCGGCGTTCCCGCTCACGCTCCTTCTCCGCCTGCACCGTCTGGAGGTGCTCGTTCGCGAGAGCGATCTCCTCGAGACGCATCTGGTGGTAGCTCGGCTCGATGCGAAGATCGATCATGGTGCCGCTCTTGGCGATCTGCTCCGCGGCCTTGCTGAGCCGTGTCTGCGCGACGTGCAGGTTCCCCGCGCGGGTTGCTTTGACGGCGTTTTCCGCTTCCGCGTTGTACGCCCGCAGCAGCACCTTCGCCATGTCCGTCATGAACTTCCGGCCCTGCGCTTCTGAATTGTTGAACGTGAATCGCGGTGCCGTTGTCACCGCCCGCTTGTCGCGAACAGCGTTCTTGATGCGGTAGCGCAGTGCCTCCAACTTCGAGGCGAGCTCCGTCGACGATGCTGCGGGGTTCTCGAAGTCGAAGAGCCCGACCGCCTGCAGTTCAACCGCTGCAGTCAAGTCCACCAACTCAGCCCGACGAGCACCGATGCCCGCGGTGAGTTCGTCACGGGTCGCCCGTGCTTCTCTGGCTTGCTGTTCGGCGGCACGAACGCGGTCCTCTGCGCTTCGAACGGCCTGCTCCACCTTCGCCCGCTCGGCCGACTGCTCAGCGGCGAACCGCTCGCGTAGGTCGGCCTGCTCCTTCGCCAGCAGCTCGCGCGCTGCCGCCTGCTCGACTTCGAACTGCTCGCGGAGGCCAGCAAGCTGCCGCTCCTGCTCAGCGCGGTACTCGTCGACGTCATCGAACTCGCGCATCCGGTACCGGGCAACGACAGCTTCTCCCGCCTCTATCCGTGCCTGCGCGGCACGCAGACGCTCTCGCGCCTCCCGCTTCGACAGCTTGTCAACTGGCTTACCCTGCACAGTGGGAGCTTTCGTTCGCGCCGACTGCTCAGCCGCCCGGGCCGCGCGACGCGTCTGCGGGGCAGCCGAACCGTTGCCTTCTGAGGACTGGGGACTACGAGTAGTTGACGCCGGCTGCTTCGGCTGCACATGCTCGGTCCACCCCTGCCCATCCCAGTAACGGACGAAACGCGGGTCCCGGTCGTCGTACCAACCCGGCGGTGCTGCTGACATTGCTTCAGCTTACGGAGCAGAAGCCCCACCCAGCACCCCGAGCAGGCCACAGCTGGTGTGTATCGACCGCGGGTGGTGGCGTCAAGCGCTGCAGTGCCCCCTCTACGAGGTACTGAGGGACCTTCATTTCGGCAGTAGGCTCATGAGGTTCTCCTACCCGAAGGACCCTCTTGTCGCGCTCTCGCACCATCTCTGTCGTCGCCGCCTCGCTCGCCGTCGCCCTCGGCGGACTCGGCATCGCAACCCTTCCGCACGCCGCCTCTGCCGTCGAGGGCGAACCTGCGCCGACCGCGGTGACCTCCGCC
>NZ_QKSM01000016.1 GCF_003234185.1 Curtobacterium sp. MCSS17_008 | reverse complement strand
GGACGCGTACCTGTTCGAGCTGTGGGGTGGGTCGCTGAAGCCGCTGCAGCTCGAGGGTGACAACGCGGTCCTGACCGGCACCACGGTCCACGTGTCCGAGGACGCTGCCGGTCTGCTGAACAAGACCTTCGGCACTGACGCCGTCAAGCGCGGCATGCTCGTCGGCACCGCCACGATCACCGCCCAGATCAAGTAGCACCCCCGCGGCACACACCGCACCACGCACCGGAAGGCGCCGCCCCCACCACGGGACGGCGCCTTCCGCACGTCGGGAAGGGGCGCGACGGCCGGGAGGCACGGTGCACCTCCGCCACCTGGCCCGGGACGACGGGTGCTCAGCGCCGACGCCACCACCGGTGCGGTCGCGCAGCGGCCTCGGCCGCCGCACGCTCGGCCGCAGCCACCTCGTCGGCGTCGCGTCGGGCCTGTCGGCGGTCGCGCCAGCGGTCCACCTCGGCGTCGACGTCGCGCATCGGGGTGACGACCGGCGGCCCGCCGAGCAACTGCCGCCGGGCCTCCTTCACGCGGGCGTTGAAGTCGACGAGGACCGCGCGGACGTCGTCCTCCGTCGCGAGCGCGTCGAGGTGGTCGTCGAGCTCGGCGTCCTCGGTGCGCAGCGCCAGCGCCGGTGGGGCGATGCCGCGGATGTCCTCGCGTTCGATCTTCGCCTTGATCCACCAGTCCGGGTCGTGCCGTCCGTCGTTGCCCGGCAGCGGCTTGCCGCGGTAGGGGTTCCCCTCGAAGACGCCACGACGCTCCGCCTCCTCGATCCGGGCACGGGCGTGCTGCTCGACGTCCTGCAGCCGGAGCAGGCGCCGTTCCTCGCGGACCTCGTCCGGGTCGAGGGAGCCGCGTTCGATCTCGCTGTCCACCAACTGCTGGTAACGGTACCGGGCCGCTCGTCGCAGTCGGTCCATGCGTGCGTCGACGTCGTTCATCGCCCCTCCATCATGCTCCCGCCCACCGACGGTCGGATCAGACGCGCGTGATCCGGTCCCGCCCCCCGATACGCCCGTCCCGTGGACGAGCCGTTCGATGCGCAGCTCCGAACATCCCCGGTCTCCGGGGTCCACGGTCGAACGCATGGGATCGCTGCCACTGTGGGCGCTCGTCCTGATCTTCGTGGCCGGTGCCGCGGTGATCTGGGTCGCGGGCATCCAGCTCTCCAAGACCACCGACGTCCTCGACGACCGCCTGCACCTCGGGAGCGCGCTCGGCGGTCTCATCGTGCTCGCCGTCGCGACGAACCTGCCCGAGGTCGCGATCACGGTGAGCGCCGGCCTGTCCGGCAACATCGAGGTCGCGGCGGGCAACATCCTCGGCGGCATCGCGATCCAGACTGTCGTGATCGCGATCCTCGACGCGTTCGGCCGACGCGGGAAGGGGGTGCGGCCCCTGACGTACCGAGCCGCGTCGCTCGCCCTGGTGCTCGAGGCGATCGTCGTCGTGGCGGTGCTCGCGGTCGTCGTCGCGGGGAGTCAGCTCCCGCCGGACCTGGTCATCGCGCGGCTCACCCCTGACGTCGTGCTCATCGCGGTCATCTGGATCGTCGGACTCCTGCTCGTGCAGCGCGCCGGCAAGGGGCTGCCGTGGCACGAGGACGGGCGTGCGCCGGACGCTTCGCCGCACGCCTCGGGGCACCGGACCCGCAAGCAGGACCCGCCACGGATGAGCACGAGGAAGGCGGCCGTCGTCTTCACGGTGTCGGCCCTCGCGACGCTCGGCGCCGGTGTCGTGCTGGAGCGCGCGGGCGACGCGGCCTCGGAGCAGATCGGGCTGTCGGGCGTGCTGTTCGGCGCGACGGTGCTCGCCCTCGCCACGAGCCTGCCCGAGATCTCCACCGGCATCCAGGCGGTCCGCCAGGGCGACGACAACCTGGCGGTGTCGGACATCTTCGGCGGCAACGCCTTCCTCCCGGTGCTGTTCCTGGTCGCCACGGTGCTGTCGGGCAAGGCCGTGCTGCCGCAGGCGAACGCGAGTGACGTCTACCTGACCGCGCTGGCCGCACTGCTGACGCTCGTCTACGCGGTCGGCCTGGTGTTCCGACCGAAACGGCGGATCGTCGGGATGGGCGTCGACTCGTTCGTCGTGGTGGTGCTCTACCTGGTCGGCGTCGCCGGACTCGTCGCGATCACCCTCGGCTGAGCCGGCGGCCCGGGGGCCCGGCGCTCACGACTCGGCGGCGACCTCCTCGATCGTCAGCGCCGCCTGGATGAGCGCCAGGTGCGACAGCCCCTGCGGGATGTTGCCCATGAACGCGCCGTCCTCGGCGCTGAGCATCTCGCTGAACAGGCCGACGTCGTTCGCCTGCCCCACCATCTCGTCCATCAGCGCGCGACCGTCGTCCACGCGGCCGACGCACGCCATCGCGGCGGCGAGCCAGAACGAGCACGCCACGAACGGCGATTCCTCCTGCTCCATCCCGGAGTACCGGTAGACCAGGGGCCCGTGCTGCAGCTGCTCCTCGATGGCACGGATCGTTGCTTCCATACGGGGCCCGCGGTCGAACGACGACATGGCGTGCAGCAGGATCGAGGTGTCCAGGGTGCCGGACCCCGGGTACATGACGTAGTGCCCGCGCTCCTCGTCCCAACCGTGCTCGGCGACCCACTGCTCGATGAGCTCACGGTTCTCCGTCCACTTCGCACGCGGGCCGTCGATCATGCCGGCGTCGTGCAGCTCGACCGCGGCGTCGAGGGCCTGCCAGCAGCCGATCTTGCTCGTCACGTAGTGCTGCGTCTCCTGCAGCTCCCACATGCCGGAGTCCGCTTCCTCCCACCGGTGGCAGGCGTCGTCGGCGAGCCGTTCGAGCACGCCCGCGGTCTGGCGGTCGAGGACGTTCCCCGCCTTGACGTACTGCCGCATGATCTCGAAGACGTCGCCCCACACACCGAGCTGCAGCTGGTCGCCAGCGCGGTTGCCGATCGTCACCGGGCCGATGCCGCGCCAGCCCGGGACGTCGCGTTCCTCGACGCCGTCGGTCTTCGACCCGTCGAGCTGGTAGAAGATCGGCATCGTCTCGTCGTGCTCGGCGATGGTGCGCATCACCCACGACACCGCGGCGTGCGTCTCCTCGCGCAGACCGAACCGGGTGAGCGCGTGCACCGTGTACGCGAGGTCGCGGACCCAGGCGAACCGGTAGTCCCAGTTCTTGCCGCCCGTGCCGTCCTCCGGCAGGCTCGTCGTCGGTGCCGCCGCGATGGCGCCGGTGGGCGCGTAGATGAGCAGCTTGAGCGCGAGGGCGCTGCGCTGCACCGCCTCGGCCCACGGGCCGTCGTACGAGAACTCCTCCGACCACGTCGACCAGTTCGCGATGGTGCGGTCGACGGCGTCGAGCGTGTGCTCCGGCTCCGGCAGGAAGATCGGCTCGTCCTGGGTGCCGACGATGGTCAGGATCGACTTCGACCCCTCGCTCGTCGAGAACCGCCCGGAGAAGCGTGGTCCGTCGTCGTGGACCGGCTCGAAGCCGTGCTCGACGATCGCGATCGTGACGCCGTCGATGCCGATCACGGTGCCGTTCGCGGTGTCCAGACGCTTCGGTTCCGCGGTGGCCAGGAGTGACCCGGGCACGACGGCCCACTCCATCTCGACCGATCCCTCGACGCCCTGCACGCACCGTGCGACCTCGGCCCACGGCAGGCGCCCGGCGACCCCGGTCACCATCGCGTCGGTGACCGTGCACGACCCCGAGTCGGTCGTCCAGGTGGTGACGAGCACGTTGGTGCCCGGCAGGTACTCGCGCTCGACGGTCGCGTCCCCGGTCGGCCGGAGGGCGATGTGGCCGCCGTGCTCCGCGTCGAGGATGCTCGCGAACACGGGCGGGGAGTCGATGGACGGGATGGGCAGCCAGTCGATCCGGCCGTCCAGCGCGATGAGTGCCACCGTGCGCCCGTCCCCGACCGCACCGTAGGAACGGAGCGGCACGTAGCCGTCGGTGCGTTCCTCGTTGTCGTTCGCGTCGGGGGTGTCGCGGGTCCGCTCGGTCATGCGTCCAGCCTGCCCGACGGGGGGTCGCGACCATCAGGCGGGCGTACCCCGCTGTGGAGGAGTCGCACCGCGCCTCCCGTCTGTGCAGGAGCGGCGACACGCCCGGGCGGACTTGTGCGTCCCGGGCGTGTCGCACTACTGTCGGTCCTCCTGCCCGTCGGCAGGACCGCCCGCCCCGGGCGACCACGGAAGGACCGCGATGCACGCCCTGCAGCACAGCACCCGCCTCGAGCGACAGCTCGACGCGTTCGTCGTGCTGTCCGCAGTGCGGTACGCGAACCGGTCCCTCCGCGAACCCGCGTAGGCACGCGCCGTCTCCCGACGCCCCGTGCCCACCCGGCCCGGGGCGTCCCTCCCGTCGTTCCTCCACCGGTGCTCAGCACCGGCCCGGAGACACGGGTCCCGTCCGCCCCGGACCGTCACCGCGACGGCCACCCGGCCGTCGACGACCGTCACGACGAAGGACGAACACCGTGAAGAAGATCAACGACCGATTGCTCAGCTGGGCCTCCGTGCTCGAGGAGAACACCGAGCAGCAGGCCCGCACGACGGCCCGGATGCCGTTCGTGTTCCCGCACCTCGCCCTCATGCCGGACGCCCACCTCGGACTCGGCGCCACCGTCGGCTCGGTCATCCCGACCCTCGGCGCGATCATGCCGGCGGCCGTCGGCGTCGACATCGGCTGCGGGATGATCGCGGTGCGCACGCAGTTCTTGGCGGGAGACCTGCCGACCGACCTGCAGCCGTTGCGCGAGCAGATCGAGCGGGCGATCCCGCTGTCCGCCGGTGCGTCGAACCGGAAGGTCGTCGCCACCGCCGAGCCGCGGATCGCCGAGCTCGAGACCATGGCCGAGGCAGCCGGCTTCGACCCCGCGGGGGCGCACGGCGGCTGGCGGAACCAGCTCGGCACGCTCGGCTCGGGCAACCACTTCATCGAGGTCTCGCTCGACGAGCAGGACCGGGTCTGGCTCTTCCTGCACTCCGGGTCGCGTGGCGTCGGCAACAAGATCGCGCAGCGGCACATCGCGGTCGCCAAGCGGATGATGCAGCGGTGGTGGATCGAGCTGGCGGACCCGGACCTGGCCTACCTGGTCGAGGGGACCCCGGAGTTCGACCGGTACATCGCCGAGCTGCGGTGGGCCCAGCACTTCGCCCTGCTCAACCGCGAGGAGATGATGGACCGGGTCGTGCGGCAGCTGTCCGAGGTCCTCGGGCGGCCGGTCGACGAGCAGGAGCGGATCAACTGCCACCACAACTTCACGCAGCGCGAGACGCACTGGGGGAAGAGCGTTTGGGTGTCCCGCAAGGGAGCGATCCAGGCGAGGGCGGGGCAGCCCGGACTCGTCCCGGGGTCGATGGGCACCGCGTCGTACGTCGTCGAGGGTCTGGGGAACAAGCCGTCGCTCGAGTCGTCGCCGCACGGAGCCGGTCGGCTCTACTCGCGGTCGGCGGCACGCCGGACCTTCACGCACGAGCAGCTGCGTGCGGCGATGACGGGGATCGAGTACCGCGACACCGACGCCTTCCTCGACGAGATCCCCGGCGCGTACAAGCCGATCGACCAGGTGATGGCGGACGCAGCCGAGCTCGTCTCGGTCCGGCACACGCTCCGCCAGGTCGTGAACGTCAAGGGCGACTGACGTCGGACGGACGAGAGGCACGTGGCGGTCCCGCCCCGTGCCTCCCGTCCGACGTCCCGCGCCGGGCGACGAGGCGCGCGCGGCTGTCCGTGCCACGCCGGCACGGACAGCTGCCCGCCGGACGGGCACGCTGGACCTGATGAGCGACCAGGCAGAACGAGCAGCACGCGAGACCGGACGACAGGCGGAGCGCGTCGCCGACAGCAGGTGGTTCGAGTTGACCGCCCGAGCCGGGTACGTCGGCAGCGGCATCGTGCACCTGCTCATCGGGTACCTCGTGGTGCTCCTCGGGTTCGGGAACGCGTCCGCGGGCAGCCAGACCGACCAGTCCGGGGCGCTGCAGCAGCTCGCCGCGGTGCCCGGCGGTGTCGTGCTGCTCTGGGTCGTCGCCGTCGGGACCGCCGCGCTCACCCTGCGGCTCGTGGTCGAGGCGGTCGTCGGCGGGCGCTCGGACGACGCCCGCGGGTGGGCGGCCCGGGCGAAGGACGTCGGCAAGGCGGTCGTCTACGGCGTCGTGTCGTACTCGGCGGCCTCGTTCGCACTCGGGGCCGGGAAGAGCTCGAGCGGGTCGAGCCGGAGCGCCGCCGCGCAGGCCCTCGCGACGCCCGGTGGGGTGTTCCTGCTCGTCGCCGCCGGCGCCGTCGCGTTCGCGGTCGGCGTCGGACTCGTCGTCATCGGTTGTCGTCGGTCGTTCCGGAAGCACATCGTCCGGCCGCCGAGGTCCCTCGACCGGGCCGTCACGGTGCTCGCGGTCGTCGGGTACATCGGCAAGGGCTTCGCCGTGGTCGTCGTCGGCGTGCTCATCGCGGTCGCCGGCATCCGGAGCGACCCGGAGCAGGCCACGGGCCTCGACGGCGCGTTCGACGCGGTGCGGGAGCTGCCCGGGGGCTCGGTCCTGCTCGTGGCGATGGGCATCGGGTTCCTGGCGTACGGCGTGTGGAGCTTCTTCCGCGCCCGCTTCGCCCGCCTCTGACGACGCGCCGTCGGTGTTCAGCGCACGACGTACAGACATCGCGCCTCACTGGTAAGCCGTGCACGCGATCCGCGGTAGACGGGGACGCATGCACACCGACGCCGTGACCGGGCCCGTGACCGTCTTCTGCGACGAGCAGGCGGTGCTCGTCGAGAGCATCGTCTGGGACCCGACCGCGGAGCGCCTCCGCTGGACCGACATCACCCTGGGCCTGCTCACCACCGCGCGGGCCGACGGAACGGTCGAGTCGAGCGTCGCCCTGCCGCCGCCCCTCGCGAGCTTCCAGCCCCGCGCGGGCGGTGGCTTCGTCGCGGCGCTCGGCGACACCGTCGTGCTCACCGACGAGCGCGGCGTCGTGGAGCGCGAGCTGGCCCGGGTCCGCCACGCGACCGGGGACATGCGCTTCAACGAGGGCAAGTGCGACCCGTTCGGCCGGTTCCTGGTCGGCAGCATGGACCTCTCGGACCAGGACCCGGCCGGCGCGCTGTACGCCGTCGAGCCCGACGGCTCGGTGCGTGTGCTCCGGGGCGGCTTCGGTGTGACGAACGGCATCGAGTGGTCGGCCGACGGCAGCGTCATGTACGTCACCGACACGAGCACGTCGACGATCTACCGCGGTCCGTACGGTCCGGACGGCGAGCTCGGCGAGCTCGAACCGTTCGTCAGCGGTGCCGCGCACGACGGACTGGTCCGTGACGACGAGGGCTGCTTCTGGACCGCGGTCTACGGCAGCGGCCGCGTCGAGCGGTGGGACGCCTCGGGTGCACACCTCGAGACGGTGGAGGTCCCGGCGCCGAACGTGACGTCGGTGGCGTTCGGCGGACCCGACATGTCGACGCTGTTCATCGGCACCGCGCGCGAGAACAGCACCGAGGAGCAGCTCGAGCAGTACCCGCACTCGGGCGCGGTCTTCGCCGTCGAGACCCGGGTGCACGGGGCCCCCGCTGCCGCGTTCGGCGGCTGAGCGGCGGGTATCGTGGGCGGTCGCCGATCCCAGGAGGCCCCGTGCACGAACAGGACGAGCGGACCCCGCCGCCCGCACCCGCTCCCGACCCCGCCGGTGCGCTCGCGCACGCGGAGGACGCGGACGTCGAGGTCGAGGTCGACCGCATCGCCGTCGACGGCACCTACGTCCGGGTGAGCTCGATCGGGCACCCCGGTGACCGCGCCTTCGTCCTCGTCGCCGGCCTGGGGATCGCCGCCACCTACTACGAGCGGCTCGCCCCGCACCTCAACGAGGACGGACCCGTGCACGCCCTCGACCTGCCGGGCTTCGCCGGTGTCCCGCGGTTCAGCGGTGCGGTCTCGATCGAGCGCTACGCCGACGCGGTCGAGCACGTCACCCGCGAGCTCCGGCTCGAGGACCCCGTGCTCGTCGGGCACTCGATGGGCACCCAGGTCGTCACCGAGGTCGCCGCGCGGAACCCGCACATCCGCGACCTCGTGCTCATCAGCCCCGTCGTGGACAGCAGCGCCCGCAGCATCCGGACCTCGGCGCTCCGGTTCCTGCGGTCGGCGCTGCACGAGCCCGCCGCGGTGCGCTGGCACGCCGTCACCGCGTACGCCCTGTGCGGCTGGCACTGGTTCCGCCGGGTGCTCCCGCGGATGATCGCCTTCCCGATCGAGGAACGCGCACCCGAGGTGCGGGCCCGTACCCTCATCGTCCGCGGGGAGCACGACGCGATGGTGCCGCGCGACTGGGTCCGGTCGCTCGCCCGGGTGTTCCCGCACGCCGTCCTCCGCGAGGTCGTCGACGGCGCGCACTCGGTGATGCACGCCCAGGCGGACGCGGTCGCCCGGCTCGCCGTCGCCCACGTCGACGGACGCATCACGGACCGCGGGGTCGGCTCGCTGCAGCGCGTCCGCGACGACACGACGTCGTCCGACCTCGCACGGCTCGGCCCGACGGACGCATGGCTGGTCGTGAAGTCCCGCTTCATCGAGCTGTCCGGCATGGCGAAGGGCGACGACGAGCAGCTCGAGCGGGCCAAGTCCGCGCACGCCGTCGCGATGGCGGACGGTGACGGGATCCCGGTGGACCCGGCCGACCGTGCCGAGGTGGTCGACGAGGTCGCGCCCGAGGAGCGCGGACAGCACTGACCCGTCGCAGCGGCTGCTGTCCGCTACGGCGTGATCTGACCCGGCAGCATGTCCCGGGTCAGCGCGTTCGCCTCGGCGAGGACCTTCCGTGCCTCGTCGGTCTTGCCCGACACGTTCCAGAGCAGCACACCGCGCACGGTGTCGTCGTCGTCCAGGTAGTACACGACTCCCGTCGTCAGCGGCTCCTGCCAGTCCTCGACCGTGTGCAGCTGCGTCGAGACCTGCCCGACCGCTTCGTACCCCGTGTCGAAGACGTTGGAGTAGAACATCGGCGTGTGGTCGTAGGTCTCGTCGGCGTCGGCGAGGTTGCGACCGGCCTGACGGCCCTGCTGCTGCGCGTTGTCGACGTGCTCGACCCGGCGGGTCCCGAGGATCCGGTCCGGGTACTCGGCGACGTCGCCGGCGGCGAAGACCGAGTCGTCGTCCGTGAGCAGCGTCGACGACACGACGATGCCGTCGCGCACGGTCAGGCCGGCGTCGGCGGCCAACTGCGTCTGCGGCTCGATGCCGAGTCCCGCGACGACCGCGTCGGCCTCGACGACGGAGCCGTCGTCGAGCGTCAACGAGACCCCGCCCTCGGTCTCCGTGCCCTGTTCGACACGACGACCGGTCCGGAGCTCGACCCCGTGGTCGACGAACCGCTGCTGGAAGGCCCGCGCGAGGTCGTCGGGGAACATGTGCCCGCCGAGGACCTCGTCCGGGGTGACGAGCGTGACGCGGGCGCCGTTCTGCACGATGCCGGCGGCGATCTCGGTGCCGATGTAGCTGCCCCCGACCACGGCGACGTGCGCACCGGCGTCCGCGAGCTCGCGCAGGCGCCGGTAGTCGGCCGCGCTCCGGTAGTCGAGCACGCGCGACGACGGGGACAGTCCGGGCAGGCTGCGCGGCTTCCCGCCGGTGGCGAGCAGCAGCCGGTCGTACCCGTGGGTCTGCCCGTCGGAGGTGGTGACGGTCTTCGCCCCTCGGTCGATCGCGATCACCACGGTCCCGAGCACGAACGTCGCGCCGGTCTCCTCGGTGTGCAGGTCGACCTTCTCGTCCCAGCTGAACTCCGGGTCGGTCCACAGCTTCTTCGAGAGCGCCGGACGGGCGTAGGGCCGGTCGACGTCCTCGCTGATGATGCCGATCGAACCGTCCGCGTCGATCTCTCGGACGCCGCGGGCAGCCGCGTCGGCCACCATCCCGCCCCCGACGATGAGGTACCGGAAGTCGGTCATGGGTCTCCTAGATCGTGGCGACCGAGCCGGAGTCGACCCGGTAGTTCGAGCCGTTGACGAAGCTCGCCAGCTCGGAGCACAGGAAGGCGACGACGTTCGCGACCTCCTCGGGCTCCCCGCGGCGGCCGAGTTCCATGTACGGGCGTTCCTCGTCGAGGAAGCTCGAGATCGCCTCGTCGAACGAGGTGCCGAGCTGCTTCGCGCGCTTGTCCATCATGGCGTCGGTCATCGGCGTGTGGATGAAGGCGGGGCTGACGGTGTTCACGAGCAGACCCTCGGAGGCGTACGAGCGCGAGAGCCCCTTCGCGAACGACAGCACACCGGCCTTCGCGGCGCAGTAGGGGAGTTCGTCGTCGTACGGCTGCGAGGCGTCCTCGGACACCAGGTACACGATGCGTCCCCAGCCGCCCTTCCGCAGGTCGCCGAGGAACTCGCGCGTGATCCGCACCGGTCCCATCAGGTCGACGTCGATGGTGTCGAGCCACCCCTGCTCGTCGATCTCGTGGAACATGCCCTGGGCGCCGGTGACGCCCGAGGACTGCACGAGGATGTCGATCTCGCCGACGGCGTCGCGCACCCTGTCGTGCAGCGCGGCGAGGCTCTCGGGCTTCGTCACGTCCGCGGCGAAGGCGAACAGCTTGCCGTGGGGTGCTTCGAGTTGGTCGGCGCTCGTGTCGAGCCGCCCCTGGTCGATGTCGGTGACGACCACGGTCGCACCCTCCGCCAGGAGGATGCGGGCCGTGTTCCAGCCGATGCCGGAGTCGCCGCCGAAGACGAGCGCGGTCTTGCCCTGGATCCCGAGGTCCACGCGACGTCCCTACTCGTGCTCGGACGCCTCGGCGACGGCCGGGGTCGTGGCCGCGGCGAGCGGCGTGCGCGGCTCACGGTTCTCGGCCGAGACCATCCAGGCGAGCTGCTCGAGGCGCTCGATGAAGCCGTGGAGCAGGTCGGCGGTGGTCGGGTCCTCGTCGTCGACCTCGTCGTGCACGTCGCGCATGGTGCCGGTGGTCTGGTAGAGCCGCAGCGTGATCAGGTCGATCGCGTCGTGCGTGTCGATCTCGCCGTCGGGGAAGGCGTCGAGGTGCGTGCCGGCAGCGACCGTGGCAGAGCGGCCGTCCGGGATCGCGTAGAGGGCGCGCATGCGCTCCGCCATGTCGTCCGCGAACTCACGAGCGGCTTCGACGATCTCGTCGAGCTGCAGGTGCAGGTCGCGGAAGTTGTGGCCGAGGATGTTCCAGTGCGCCTGCTTGCCCTGCAGGTGCAGGTCGATGAGGTCCACCAGGACGGCCTGGAGGTTGGCGGCGAGCTTGTCCGATGCGTGCATGATCGGCTCCTTTCGCGGTCGGTGACCCTTCAGGTCTACGCGGTCACGCGGCGCGCGTTCCCAGAGCACGTGCACCCGGGCGTCCCCCGCCCGGTCCTGACCCGGCGTCAGTGCCCGGGAGCGGGGTCCACCTGGTCGACCGCGTCACGCATCCGCTCGAGGAACGTCGCGACGGCGCGGGCGTCATCGGCGGACAGCCCCTCCGCGATCGACATCATGCGCCGGTGCATCACGCCGAGGGTGGCCCGGACCTCGTCGTCGGTCTCGGTGGTGGGCGTGATCACGAGCGCACGCCGGTCGGTGGGGTGCGGGTCACGCCGGACGTGGTTGGAGCGTACGAGTCGGTCGATCAGGATCGTCGTCGACGCCGACGAGATCCTGAGGTAGGCGGACAGGTCCTTCGGCTTCACCGTCCGGCCGGCGCGTTGGGCCTGCAGCAGGTACCGGACGGCGAGCAGGTCGGTCTCGCCCATGCCCATGGAGTCGCGCGTCCGCCGGCGCATCGCGGTCTCGGCGGCCCGGTAGCGGCGCAGGGCGTTCAGCACGGCGACGCCGCGCTGGGTGGCGTCGTCGTCGGGGAACCAGTACCCGGACGGCTCCGTGGTCTCCTGCGTCGACATGCCGTTCAGGGTAACCCGTCTGGTATCTCGTCCATCTAGCGGGTCCGCGCCCGGTGGACAAGTCGATGCGTCCGCATCGGACGGACGGGAGGCGCGGCACCCGCTGGCACCGCGCCTCCCGTCCGTGAGCGGGTCGCGCCCGCGACCGGTGCGGCTCAGGCGGCGGCGCGCTCGTCCGCCGCGCCGGCGAGCGCGCGGAGCGCGCCCTGCACGAGCTCGGTGACCTCGGCGTCCTCGCGGGGGTGGGTCTCGGCGAACCGGACCACCGACTGCGGGATGGCGACCTTGACGTCCTCCAGGACCTTCGCGCCCGCGATGCCGGCGGCCTTGCGGGCGTCGTCGTGGGCCCAGACGCCGCCGTACTGACCGAACGCCGAACCGATCACGGCGAGCGGCTTGCCGGAGAGCGGCGAGGCGCCGAACGGCCGCGAACCCCAGTCGAGCGCGTTCTTCAGCACGGCCGGGATCGTGCCGTTGTACTCGGGCGTGACGAGGAGCACGGCGTCCGCGGCGGCCACGGCGTCACGGAAGGCGACGGCGGCAGCCGGCGGGGTGTCGCCGTCGATGTCCTCGTTGTAGAAGGGCAGGTCGACGATCCCGTCGAAGGTCGTGAGCGAGATGCCCTCGGGGGCGTGCTGTTCGGCGGCCTCCGCGAGCTTGCGGTTGATCGAGCCGGCGCGCAGGCTGCCGACGAGGACGAGGACGTTCGTCATGGTGGATCCCTTCTCCCCGTGACCGTTCGGCCACGCAATGGTGTCAGCGACAACCAAGTCGCGAGCCGGACACGCTATTCCCCGTCGTGCCCGGGCCTGGTCCCGTCACACCGGTCCGTCGGTACGGTGACCGTGTGAGCACCTCCCGGACGCCCGCCAGCAGCCCGCGCACGACCGACCCGGACTGGTGGCGCCAGGCCGTCGTCTACCAGGTGTACCCGCGGAGCTTCGCGGACACCGACGCCGACGGCCTCGGGGACGTCGCGGGCATCACGAGCCGTGTGCCCTACCTGGCGTCGCTCGGCGTCGACGCGGTGTGGCTGTCGCCCTTCTTCCCGTCGCCGCTCGCCGACGGCGGGTACGACGTCGCCGACTACCGGGACGTCGACCCCCGCCTCGGCTCGCTCGACGACCTCGACGCCCTCATCCGCACCGCCCACGAGCACGACGTCCGTGTGATCGTCGACGTCGTCCCGAACCACACCTCGGACCAGCACGAGTGGTTCCGGCAGGCACTGGTCGCGGCCCCCGGTTCCCCCGAGCGTGCACGCTACGTGTTCCGCGACGGCGCCGGGGAGTCGGGCGAGCTGCCGCCGAGCGACTGGGTGTCGAACTTCGGCGGCAGCGCCTGGACGCGGGTGCCGGACGGGCAGTGGTACCTGCACCTGTTCGCGCCCGAGCAGCCGGACCTCGACTGGTCGAACCCCGAGGTGCGCGCGGACTTCGAGGACACGCTGCGCTTCTGGTCGGACCGCGGGGTGGACGGCTTCCGGGTCGACGTCGCGCACGGGCTCGCGAAGGACCTGTCGACGCCGTACCGCCCGTCGAACGGGGAGTCGCTGCCGCTCGACGGCTCCGACCCGCTCTACGACCGCGACGAGGTGCACGAGGTCTTCGCGTCGTGGCGCACCGTGCTCGACGAGTACGACCCGCCCCGCGCGGCGATCGCCGAGGCGTGGGCCCCGGCGCCGCGGCGCGTGCTGTACGCGCGTCCGACCGAGCTCGGGCAGGCGTTCAACTTCGACCTGCTCGAGTCGCCGTTCGACGCCGGGTCCTTCCGGACGATCATCGAGCGGAACCTCGCCATGTCCGAGGAGTCGGGCGCGTCCTCCACGTGGGTCCTGTCGAACCACGACGTGGTCCGGCACGCCACCCGCTACGGTCTGCCCGAGGGCACGGACACCGACGCCTGGCTGTTGACCGACGGCACCGAGCCCGAGCTCGACCGAGCGCGGGGTGCGCGGCGGTCGCGCGCGGCGACCATGCTGGTCCTCGCGCTGCCGGGGTCGTCGTACCTGTACCAGGGCGAGGAGCTCGGCCTGCACGAGGCGCCGGCGATCCCGCACGACCTCCTGCAGGACCCGAAGTGGATCCGCACCGGGCACACCGTCAAGGGGCGCGACGGGTGTCGCGTGCCGATCCCGTGGACCCGGACCGGGCCGTCGTTCGGCTTCGGGGACGTGGCACCGCACCTGCCGCAGCCCGCTGACTTCGGAGCCTCCTCCGTCGAGGCCGAGGACGACGACCCGGACTCGACCCTCTCGCTCTACCGGCGGGCGACGGCTGCACGCCGCCGGCTCCAGCGCGGTGAGGAGCTGCGGTGGCTCGACGCCGGCGACGACGTCGTCGCGTTCGCCCGGCACGACGGGTGGCGCGCAGTCATGAACTTCGGCACGACGCCGGTGCCGTTGCCCGAGGGGTCCGTGGTGCTCGCATCGGGTCCGCTCGACGCCGGGGACGGCCTGCTGCCGGGGGAGACCACCGTCTGGCTCGAGTGATCGCAGCTGGTCCTGCACAGCGGCGCCGTCGGCAGGGGTTCTCCCCAGAAGCCACCGACGCCTGCTGAGCGGGCTGCCCCGATCGCGACGATCGGGGCATGACACACACCACCATCCCGACAGCCGTCCACCGCGACGGACGCCCCCGGCGACGCCGGACCGTCGGCGCCCTGGCGAGCGGACTGCTCGCAGCGGCGGTGCTCGCCGCCCCGGCGTTCCTGCCGTCGAGCTCGTCGGCCGACGACCTCGCGTTCCCGTACGTCGACCGCTTCGACTCCGCCGCGGGCGGCACCCTGAGCGGCGATGCGCACGTGGTCGACGGACGGCTCCGCCTCACCGACCAGACCAACGACCAGGCCGGTGCCTGGTCGACGGACGACACCTTCCGCTCGGACCTCGGCCTCGACATCGAGTTCGACTACGCGATGTACAACGACGTGGGCGACCAGGGGGCCGACGGGCTGCTCCTGTTCCTCGCGGACGGGTCTGCCGCACAGGGCGTCGGCTCCTTCGGGGCAGGGCTCGGGTACGCCTGCCGCACTGAAGCGACCCAGGGCGGTGGCGCCCACTGCGACCTGCCGGGCGTCCCCGGAGGGTTCGCTGCCGTCGCGGTCGACCACTACGGCAACTTCTCGCAACGGATCAACGGCTCCGGCCTCGGTCGACGTCCGGACAGCGTCGTGGTGCGTGGGTCAGGTGACGGGACGGACGGCTACCGGTACGTCGACGGCGCACCCGCTCCCGGTGGGACGACCACCGACGGGCCGACGATGCGCAAGGTCCGGGTGAGCCTCGTCCCCGGGCAGGTCGGCGAGCTGTTCCTGACCGTGCGGCTCGAGGACGGGGGCGTGCTCCGCACCGTCCTCGACCGCGTGCCGCTGCACGGCGACTCCCAGGCGCCGCTGCCGGACACGCTCCGGCTCGGCTTCGCGGCGGCGACCGGGAGCTTCGTCGACCGCCACGAGGTCGACGACCTCCGTGTCTCGCAGCCCGTCGACCTCGCCGTGGCACAGGAGGCCCCGGCGCTCGCGACACCCGGCCACCCCTTCGCCTACACCGTGACCGCGACCGACGCCGGGCCGAACCGGTCCGACCCCAGTGCACTGCAGGTGGACGTGCCGGACGGCCTGCGGGACGTCTCGTGGACCTGCACGGCGACCTCCGGGTCCACCTGCGGGACGACCTCCGGCACGGGCGACGTCGACGAGGGGCTCGACCTCGCTGCCGGCGGCTCGGCGACGGTGACCGTCACCGGCACCGTCGCGGACGACGCCACGGGGACGCTCGACAGCACCGCGACCATCACGCCACCGGCATCGCTGTCCGACGTCGACGAGTCGGACAACCGCTCGGCGGTGTCGAGCCCGGTCGGTGCGGCACCCGACCCCGAGGCACAGCTGGAGACCGACAAGTCGGCGTCCCCGTCGACCGGCGTCGCGCCCGGTGACGAGGTCGAGTACCTGGTCACCGCACGGAACCGCGGGCCGGACGCCGCGCAGGACGTCGGGGTGGTCGACGACCTGCCGCCCGCGATGTCCTTCGTCGGCTCCGACGATGGCTGCACCGCCGACGGGCAGTACGTGACCTGTCGCTCGGACGAACCCCTCGCCGTCGGGGAGCGTCGGTCGTTCCGGATCCGCGCCGTGCTCGACCCGGACTACGCCGGCGACGGCTCCGACGTGGTGAACGTGGCGACCGCGACGTCCCCGACGGACCCGGACGGTGGCGACCCGTCCCCGGAGGTGATCATCGGTGTCACGGTGCCGGACGACGGCTCCGACGGGGGTGACCACGACGGGGCCGGGGAACGTCCCTCGCCCACGCCGGTGCCGACGTCGGACCCCACGGGGACGGCGTCCGGCAGGCCGACCCCGGTGCCGGCTGCCGCCGGTCGACCGGCTGGCGACCAGGGGCGCGGGCCGCACGCGCTCGCCTGGACCGGTGCCGAGGGACTCGGCCTGCTCGGTGGTGTCGCGGCGGGTGCGATCGGGCTGGGAGCCGCAGGACGGTGGCTCGCGCGTCGACGGACGACGGCCGACCACGAGGGGTGACGACCGCACGTCCGGCCCCGGTGCCGGTCGCGGTCCGTACCGACCGCGACCGGCCCGGTCGGTTCCCCGGTGCGCCGGCGGTAGACTCGGACCACGATCCGCATGCCCGAAAGAGGTCCTGTGTCCGACTCCGTGGACGACGCCGGCCAGCGCGCGCGGTACTGGCCGATCCCCGTCCTCCGGGCCGTCCCAGCCGCGGTCGTGGCCCTCGTCATCACCTTCTCGTCCAACCACGCCGCCGGCTACGGCCTGCTGCTCTTCGGCGGGTTCGTGATCGTCGACGCGCTCGTGCTCGGGTGGGCCGCCCGCAGTCGGATGTCGCTCGACGAGCGGTCGCGCCGGACCACGCTGGTGCAGGCGGTCGTGTCCCTCGTCGCCGGGGTCACCGCAGTCGCCACGAACGGCGTCGGGCTCCCGGCGTTCATCACGGTCGTCGTCGGGTGGGCGGTGCTCTCGGGGGGACTCGAGCTCGCTCAGGGACTCCGCGCCCGCGGACGGTCGCCGTTCGCCCGCGACTGGACGACGATCGGCGGCCTCACCCTGCTGCTCGCCGTGGCCTTCCTCGTGACGCCGCCGGACTACTCCCGGCAGCTCGGCGGTGTCGAGCAGGTCACCGGCACCCTGGACGCCGCAGTCGTCCTCGTCGGCCTGCTCGGCGCCTACCTCGCCATCGCGGCGGTCTTCCACGTGATCGCCGGACTCTCGCACAAGTGGGGCACGGCCGCTCCGGCCGCGGCCCCGGACGGAGCACCACACGCATGACCACCCCCAGCCGTCGCGACCGCCTGCGCCCCGCCGAACTCCTCGTGATCTCGGCGGTCATCGCGGTGTTCACCGGAGCGGTCGTGCTCTTCTCGACGCGGGAGTTCGAGCTCGCCCTGGTCTTCCTCGGCGTCGCCTTCATCGTGGTCGTGGTGGTCCTCGCCATGCTGCAGCTCGCGGCGTCCAGTGACCAGGACGACAACGACATGCTCGGCGGGCACAAGGCGCCCGGGGAGCAGACGGACGGCGACGACTTCCACTGACGTCCCCACCGGGCAGGTGGGAGCCGGCCCGGACGTCACCCCACGCGGGCGGCGACGATGTCGCGGGCCAGCGTCCGTGTGGCGCGGTTCGGCTCCGAGCCGGACCGCATCGCGAGCCCGATACGTAGGGGGTCAACCTCGTCCTCGAGCTCGAGGACCGCTCCGTCGTGCCGGACCCCCGAGTCCGGGACGACCCCGACGCCGAGTCCTGCCGAGGCGAACCGGATCACGGCCGGCATGTCGTTCATCTCCGCCACGACCCGTCGGCGGATCCCGAGCCGATCGAGGGCGGCGTCGAGGATGAGCCGGTTGCCGAACCCGTGCGCAGTGTCGATGAACGGTTCGCCAGCGAGCTCCGAGAGCGACACCGAGCGGCGTCCGGCGAGCGGGTGGTCGGCGGCCGTGAAGACCCGGAAGGGCATCTCGCGCAGCGGTTCGACGACGACGCCTGCCGGGACCGACGGCAACCCGGTGTAGGCGAGGTCGAGCCGTCCGGCGACCAGGTCCTGCACCAGGCCGGTCGTCCCCGTCGGCGAGGTCATCAGCTCCACGGCCACGAGCGGGTGCCGCTGCCGGAAGCGCCGCAGGACCCCGGTCAGGTCGACGATGTCCATGCTCGTGAAGATGCCGAGCCGCACCCGTCCGCGCAGGTCCGCGTCGTCGACGGTCGCCAGGTCGCGCATGCGGTCGAGCGCGTCGAGCACGGCGTGCGCGTGGGGGAGCAGGTCCTCGCCGGCGGTGGTCAGCACGAGGCGTCGGCCGGTGCGGTCGAAGAGCCGGACGCCGAGCGAGCGTTCGAGCGAGGCGATCCCGGCGGAGACCGTCGACTGCGCGGCCCACAGGCGCTCGGCGGCACGGGTGACACCGCCCTCGGCAGCGACGGCGACGAACTGTTCGAGCAGACGGGTCTCCACCGTCTGAGTATCGATCGGATCGATGGTTGCCATCAAGAGCATCCGTTGGACTCGATACGCTCCGCGGAGCACCATCGAGGCATGTCCTCGATCACCGCCTCCGCCCCCACCGTGGGCGCAGCCTCCGAACGCACGGCTCCCGGACGGGTCCCTGCCCCGCGCGGCCGCCGTGCCCACTCCCGCCGACGGCACGGCTTCGGCTTCTGGGCCGTGGCGTTCGCGTTCCTGTCGGTGATGGCCTTCGCGACCGTCCCGGCGCCCCTCTACGTCATCTACCAGGCACGGGACGGCTTCCCGACGTTCACGACCACGGTGGTCTTCGCCGCCTACGGCGTGGGCGTCGTGGCCTCGCTCTTCCTGGCCGGACACCTCAGCGACGTGCACGGTCGACGCCCGCTGGTCCTCGTGTCGATCGCGCTCGAACTGGTCGCGGCCGTGCTCTTCCTGCTCTGGGACGACGTCGCCGGCCTCGTCGTGGCGCGCCTGGTGACGGGGCTCGGGGTCGGGCTCCTCACCGCGACGGCGACGGCGCACCTCGGCGAGCTCCGCGTCCGGGCGACCGGGTCGTCGGCCTCGGCGCAGGGCGCGAGCGTCGCAGCAGGGGCCGTCAACCTCGGTGGTCTCTCGCTCGGTGCGCTCGTCGGCGGCGCGCTCGCCGAGTACGTCGGGCAACCGCTCGTCGTGCCCTACGTCGTGTTCGTGGTCACCCTCGCCGTCGCGTTCGTCGTCGTCCTCGCCGCGCCCGAGACCGTCGACCGTCCGGAGGAACCGGTTCCCTACCGACCGCAGCGGATGGTGGCTCCCGAGGGGCAGGCGGGCGTGTTCTGGGCGGCCGGTACCGCGGCGTTCGCCGCCCTGGCGGTGCAGGGACTCTTCACCTCGGTGGCCCCGACCTTCCTCGGCACGACCTTCCACGTCACGGACCGGCTCGCCGCGGGGGCGACCACCTTCGGGGTGTTCGCCGCGAGCGCCGTCTCGCAGATCGTGTTCGCGAAGCTTTCCCAGCAGCGGCAGATCCGTCTCGGGCTGGTCCTGCTCGTGGGCGGCCTGGTGGTGCTCGCCGTCGCCGCGGTGCTCCTGCAGGTCGCGGGGTTCATCGGCGGCGGGGTGGTCGCGGGAGCCGGCGTCGGGCTGCTGTTCCGGGCGTCGATCGCCCGAGCGGGGTCGCTCGTCGGGCCGGAGCGCCGCGGCGGGGTCCTCGCGGCGACGTTCCTCATCGCGTACGCGGGGCTGACCGTGCCGGTGGTGGCGGTCGGCGCAGCGCTCCTGGTCGTGCCGACGCTCCCGGTGCTGCTCGGCTACGTGGTGTTCGTGGTCGTGCTGGCGCTCGTCGCGGGCACGCGGTTGGCGGCCCGCGCGGAGTAGCACCGGACGGGACCACGGCCGCGGCGTCGGACCAGGCGGTGCTGGTCCGACGTCGCAGCGCTGGTCCGACGTCGCCTGCGCCGCACCGCCCGGCCCGCACCGCCCGGCCCGCACCGCCCGCCCCGGCTCACACCGCCCTGGCCCGAGCCGCCCGGCATACTGGGACGCATGCCCCAGCAGCGTCGACGTCCGGTCGTCACCGCCGTCGCCGCCGTGATCGCCGCCGGCCTCGTCGCCGGCGGCTTCGCCCTGACGGCCCAGCGCAGCGGCGAGGACCCGGTGATCGGAGGCGGCGCCGACACCGTCGCACCGAGTGCCACCGCCGCCGACGGTGCCGCCCGCGACGGCACGGTCACGATCACCCGGACGGGTCCGGACCTGCCCGGACCCGACGTGCTCGACCGCTGCGACCGCGACAGCCGTGCCGTGGTCGCCCGCTACGACACGACGGCGCTCGGGCGGGTCGTGCTGCAGTGCGGCACCTCGGGTCAGGGCTACGAGCACATCCGTGTCCGGCACACCGCGGACTGGCGCGACGTCGTGACGGGGCACGGCTCCAGGGACTGGGACGACGCCGTGCTGACCGCCGTGCGGACGGTGCTCGAACGCCCGGCCGACGGGTACCCCGAGGACGTCGGCGACGGCAAGGTGTGCTTCGCGGCGCCGGTGCGCTTCGACGACGGCTCCCGCCCGGAGGGGGAGCCGTTCGTGCGCGTCATCGTCTCCGCGACCACCGGCCGCGTCATCACGGCCTTCCCGACCGACGACGGCGGCTGCTGACCTCCGCACCCGACGCGCAACGACCTGGCACCCCGCCGTCGCGCCGTCCTGCCCCTAGGCGTGCACCTCGTGCTCGTGCCGCCGGTGCGAGACCGGTTCGAGCTGGAAGGTCGAGTGCTCGACGGGGACGTCGAAGTGCTCCGCGACACACTGTTGGAGCTCGTCGAGGATCCGCGGCGCATGAGCGGTCGAGAAGCAGTGGTCGTCGACCACCACGTGCGCCGTGAGGTTCGGTACGCCGGTCGCGACGAGCGTGGCGTGCAGGTCGTGCACCTCGATCACGTGGTCGAGCTCGAGGATGTGCCCGCGCACGTCGTCGAGGTCGAGCCCCGGCGGGGTCGACTCGAGCAGCACGTTCGCGGTCTCGCGCAGCAGCCGGACCGCGCGCGGCAGGATGAGCAGCCCGATCAGGATCGCGGCGATCGAGTCGGCCCGCTCCCACCCGGTCAGCATGAGCACGACGGCCGCGGCGATGACCGCGACGGAGCCGAGGGTGTCGTTGAGCACCTCGAGCCGCGCCGCCCGCGAGGTGAAGCCCTCCCCGGAGGCCCGGGCAAGCACGCCGTACGCGACGAGGTTGCCGACGAGCCCGACGACGCCGAAGACGAGCAGCGGTCCGGAGTGGACCTCCGCCGGCACGAACAGCCGCTGCACCGCCGAGATGACGACGTAGACGCCCACGGCGAGCAGGATCGCCGCCTGCGCCGTCGCGCCGAGCACCTCGGCCCGTTGGAACCCCCACGTCCGCTGCGCCGTCGGCGTCCGCCGCGCGAGACGGGTCGCGACGAGACCGATGCCGAGGCCTCCGGTGTCGACGACCATGTGCCCGGCGTCGACGAGCAGGGCGAGCGATCCGGTGGCGACCGCCCCGACGACCTCGGCGAGCAGGATGCCCGCCGAGATGCAGAACGCGACGAGCAGCGCGCGCTCGGAGGCGCCGGCGTGCCCGTGCGCGTGGTCGTGTCCCATGCCCCAATCGTAGGGAGCGGGACCGACGCCGTGCCAGGATCACGTCGTGACCCGGTCGCCCTACGAACTGAGCACGCCGTCCGACGTCCTCGCCCGGCTGCACCCGCGCCTCCGCACCTACTTCGGAGCGGTCCCCCCGGGTCACGTCGGTCTCGGTGAGGGCGTCTTCGACGTCGTGGGGACGCCCCGGCGCTGGCTCTGGCCGCTCCTGGCGTGCTTCGCGCGGGACGCGGTGATGTTCCCGGTGTGGGAGCGGGACGTCCCCTTCACGGTCGAGAACCGTCCGGCTCGCGTCGGCCGCGGGGCGACCACCGGACGCGAGGCACAGGTCGCCGTCCGCGCGCACCGCACCTTCCGGTTCCGCTCCGGCACGCGCACGATGGTGGACGCCATCGCAGCGGAGCCGGACGGGCTCGTCGACCACCTCGGTCGCCGTGGGCGGGTGGGTGCGCTGCTCCGCGCGGAGGTCGACGCGCACGGGCCGGAGGCGGGCGCCCTGCGCCTGGTGTCCACACGCGTGACGTTCCGTGCGCTGGGACGGGGGTGGAGCCTCCCGACGGTCCTCGCACCGCGCGTGACGCTCGTGGAACGATTCGATGACGATGCCGACGTGCAGCGCGTGTCCCTGGTGCTCGCGACCCCGGTCCTCGGCACGCTGTACCGGTACGAGGGCGCGTTCCGCTACCGGATCGTGCCGGACACCGGACGGGGGAGACGATGAGTGACGAGACCACCGACGCGCCGCTGGGCCGTGTCGTGCTCGCGGGGGCGAGCGGCTTCGTGGGGCGGTACCTGCAGGACGCGTTCCGCGACGAGGGGTACGAGGTCGTCACGGTCGGTCGCGTCGGCGACGCCGTGTGGGGGAACACCCTGCGCATCCGCGAACTCGTCGACGGTGCCGCACTCGTCGTGAACATGGCGGGCAAGAGCGTGAACTGCCGGTACGGGCGGCGGAACCGGGCGGAGATCATCCGGTCCCGGGTCGACACGACGCTCGAACTGGCCGAGGCGATCCGCACCGCCGAGCACCCGCCGCCGCTCTGGGTGAACGCGTCGACGGCCACGATCTACCGGCACGCCGACGACCGGCCGCAGGACGAGGCGACGGGTGAGCTCGGTGCGGGGTTCTCCGTCTCCGTGGCGAAGGCGTGGGAGCACGCCCTGTTCGCGGCCGACCTGCCGCACACCCGTCGTGTCGCGCTCAGGATGGCGATCGTCCTCGGCGACGGCAGCGCCCTCGTCCCGCTGCTCCGCCTCGCGCAGGCGGGACTCGGCGGGCCGCAGTTCGACGGGCCGTGGTTCCCGACGCGCTCCCGGCTGCGTGCCGGCACCTACCACCACGACCGGCACACCCGGGGGCGGCAGCGGTTCAGCTGGGTGCACATCGCCGACGTCCTCGGGGCGATCCGCTTCGTGCGCGACCACGAGGACCTCGACGGGCCGGTGAACGTCTCCAGCCCGGAGCCGTCGGACAACCGCACGGTGATGGCGACCATCCGCGACGCCGTCGGCCGGCGCTTCGGGCTGCCGACGTGGCGGTGGATGCTCGAGATCGGCTCGTTCGTGATCCGCACCGAGACGGAGCTCGTCCTGAAGAGCCGCTGGGTCGTGCCCACGCGGTTGGTCGAGGCGGGCTACGAGTTCCGGTACCGCCACCTGCGCGGAGCGCTCGCCGACATCATCGCGGAGCGCCGGCAGCACCGGGGCTGACCGGCTCCGGCTCGTGGGGTGCGGCCGGAGGCGCCGGCGTCCACACGAGACGGCCCGGTCACACCGAGACGGTCCCGGAATCGGCGGCGTCTCGACGCACCGGCGGTGCCTCGGTGTCCTCGGGAGCGAGCGCCACCGGCGCCACCGGGAGCGGGGGCGCGGTCCTGCCCGTCCGCGACGACCACAGGACGGCGGCCACGACCACGGCTCCGGCCACCACCTCGACCAGGTCCGGCACCTCGCCGAAGGCCGCCCACGACGCGAGCACGCCGACCACGGGCACGAGCATGGAGAACGGCGCCACCGTGCTCGACGGGTACTTCCCCATCAGCCGCGACCAGATGCCGTAGCCGACCAGGCTGCCCGCGACCACGATGTAGAGCAGTCCGAGGTCGGCGGGCAGCGCCGACGCCGTGAACGCCGTGCCGAACGCCTGCCCGACCCGTGCCGGCCCCTCGACGAGCAGCGACAGCGCGAACATCGGGACGGGCGGCACGACCGCCCACCACAGCGTCAGGTGCAGCGGGTTGACCGGTCCGGTCCGCCGCGTCGCCACGTTGCCGAGCGCCCAGCCCAGGGCGCCGCACAGCACGAGCACGACCGGCAGGAGCGCCGCGGTCTGCGCCCGGTGCACCGCGATGACGCCGAGGGCCGCGACGGCGACGGAGACCCCGACGACCTGCCGGGCGGTGAGTCGTTCACGGAGCAGGATCCCGGCGAGCACGACCGTGAACGGTGCCGACGCCTGGATCACCAGCGACGCGAGCCCCGTGGGCATCCCGGCAGCCATGCCGAGGTAGAGGAACGCGAACTGCAGCACGCCGAGGGTCGCGCCGACCAGCAGGATCCAGCCGAAGCGGACCTTCGGCCGCGGCACGAACAGGATCGTCGGGACCGCGAGGAGCGTGAACCGCACGGCCGCCAGCAGGAACGGCGGCCAGTGGTCGAGCGCGATCGCGGTGGCGGGGAAGTTCAGCCCCCATGCCACGGCGACGACGAGGGCGAGGATGCGGTCGCGGAAGAGCACGTGTCGATCGTCCCGTACGAGAAGCGGTAGCACCAGCGAACGATCCGACAGCGACGTTGTAGGGTCTCTGCATGGTCGGCTTCGACATCGCCCTGCTGCCGGTCCTCCGCGAACTCGCCGAACGGGGGAGCGTCACCGCGGTCGCCGCCGCCACCCACCGGACGCCGAGCGCGGTCTCGCAGCAGCTCCGCACCCTGCAGCGCCAGGCCGGCGTCCCCCTGGTCGAACGGGCCGGACGCGGTGTCCGGCTCACGGCGCACGGCCGCGCGCTGGCGGGCATGGCCACCGGGGTCGCGACGGCGCTCGCCACCGTGGAGTCGGCGTGGGCCGAGCACCTGGCGGGCGTCAGCGGGACCGTCGACCTCGCGGTGTTCCCCTCGGCGGCGGAGCTGCTGTTGCCGGGCCTCCTGACCCGCATGCGGGAGCACCCGGGCATCGTCCTCGAGCTCTCCGACGTCGACGTGAGCGAGGGGGAGTTCGCCCCACTGACCGCCGACCACGACGTCGTGATCGGCCACCGCCCGGACGGCGCTCGGCGCGCGGACGGCACCGAGGTCGAGACCCTCCCCCTGCTCCGCGAACCGCTCGACGTCGCCCTGCCGCTCGACCACCCCCTTGCCGGCCGTGAGCGCGTCCACATCGAGGACGTCGTCGACGAGACCTGGATCGGCGTGCCGGAGGACTACCCGATCGACCGGGTGCTCACCGCGATGGCGGCCGCGTCGGACACCCCGCCGTCGGTCGCGTTCCGCACGATCCACCTGCCGGTCATCGAGAACCTGGTGGCAGCGGGACACGGGATCGCCCTCGTGCCCCGGTACACCTCGGGCACCCGCGCGCCCGGTCGGTTCCGGCTGGCGACGCTCGCGGACGTCCGGGCCGGACGCCGGATCGAGGCGCTGGTCCGGCCGGACCGTGCGGTCCGTCCCGCCGTACGGACCGTCCTGGAGGCCCTGGTCGCCGAGGCGACGGCCGTCACCACCTGACGCGGTGCGGCGAGCGGCGGGGCCGCCCCGCGCCTCCCGTCCGACGCCGTCCCGTCTCGATCGCGAAACGCAACGTGGGCGGTTCCGCGCAGCGGAATGTCGCTGCGCGGAACCGCCCACGTTGCGTGTTGCGGAAGGGGACGGGTCACACGTCCAGGTGGTCGACGAGCTCGTCGGCCAGGCCCGTGTACGTCGCCGGGGTCAGGTTCGTCAGGCGCGCCTTGGCACCCGAGGAGATGTCGAGACCGTTCACGAACTCGACCAGTTCCGCCTGGCCGATGCGCTTGCCGCGGGTGAGCTCCTTGAGCATCGCGTACGGGTCCTCGATGTTCGACTGCCCGGCCGTGACCTCGGCGCGGATCACGGTCTGGACGGCCTCGCCGAGCACCTCCCAGTTGTGGTCGAGGTCCTCGGCCAGACGGGTCTCGTTCACCGCGATCTCGCCGAGCCCGCGACGCAGGTTGTCGAGCGCGAGCAGCGAGTGCCCGAACGCGACGCCGATGTTCCGCTGCGTCGTGGAGTCGGTCAGGTCGCGCTGCAGGCGGCTCGTGACGAGCGTCTCGGACAGCGTGGAGAACAGCGCCGACGAGATCTCGAGGTTCGCCTCGGCGTTCTCGAACCGGATCGGGTTGATCTTGTGCGGCATGGTCGACGAGCCCGTGGCACCCGCCACCGGGATCTGCGTGAAGTACCCCATCGAGATGTAGGTCCACACGTCCGTCGCCAGGTTGTGCAGGATCCGGTTCGCGTGGCGCACCCGGTCGTACAGCTCGGCCTGCCAGTCGTGCGACTCGATCTGCGTCGTGAGGGGGTTCCACGTCAGGCCGAGGCCCTCCACGAACTCCTTCGACAGCGCGGGCCAGTCGGCCTCCGGGTCGGCGGCGAGGTGGGCCGAGAAGGTGCCCGTCGCGCCCGAGAACTTGCCGAGGTACTCCCCGTGCTCGATCTGCGCCAGGACGCGCTCGAGGCGGTAGACGACGACCGCGAGCTCCTTGCCGAGCGTCGTCGGCGTCGCGGGCTGGCCGTGCGTGTGGGAGAGCATCGGGACGGCCCGGAGCTCCTCGGCCATCGTGCGCAGCGTCGCGAGGACGGCGCGGTAGGCCGGCAGCCAGACCCGGTCGACGGTGTCGCGCACGGTGAGCGCGTAGGACAGGTTGTTGACGTCCTCGCTCGTGCACGCGAAGTGCGTGAGCTCGGCGATCGCGTCGAGCCCGAGCTCGGACAGCCGACGGCGGACGAAGTACTCGACGGCCTTGACGTCGTGTCGCGTCGTCGCCTCGATCTCCGCGAGCTCGGCGATCTGCTCCTGGCCGAAGGTCTCGACGACCCGGCGGAGCGCGGCCTTGTCGTCGACGCTGAGCGGCGACGTGGTGAACATGGCGTGGTCGGTCAGGAAGATGAGCCACTCGACCTCGACCACGATGCGCGCGCGGTTGAGGCCGGCCTCGGAGAGGTGCTCGCCCACCGTGTGCACGATCGGGTAGTACCGCCCGTCGAGCGGGCTGATCGGCTGCGGGGGAAGGGGGGTCATGGGGCTCCCTGACGGACTGCCGGTTCGAGTTGGCGGAAGAGCGCCCGGCAGGCCCGCTCGACGGTCGAGAGCACTCGGTCGAACTCGTGCCGGTCCGCGTAGTACGGGTCCGGCACGTCGGTCTGCTGGGGCCAGGCGTCGTCGTACCGCAGCAGGAGCGTCACCTTCGCGGCGTCGTCCATCGTCGGTGCCCACGAGCGCAGGACGCGTTCGTGGGAGCGGTCGAGTGCGACCACCAGGTCGAGGTCCGGGAACCGGTCCGGGTCGAACTGGCGGGCGCGATGCCTGCTGCCATCGTATCCGCGTGCCGCCAGCGCTGCGATCGTCCGCTCGTCGGCGGGTTCCCCGACGTGCCAGTCGCCCGTGCCGGCGGACTCGACCTGGAAGCGGTCGGACAGCCCGGCGTCCGCGGCGATCTGGGCGAACACGATGCCGGCCATCGGCGACCGGCAGATGTTCCCGCTGCAGACGAACGACACGCGGAAGGGTGCGGGGCCGTCCTCGGTCATGTGCACATCATGGCGCAGCCGGCTGACGTCCGCGACGGCGGTGCGGCCCGGGCCCACGCCGCCGGTTCCTGCCCGAGGCGCCAGCGGCGGGCAGGCGGTGCCGGTGGGGAGCGGCACGGCGGGACCGTCGCCGTCGGCCTGCGTCACGGACGCTGTCGGCGCAGCACCGGGCGCACGAAGAGCCCGATCAGCCAGGAGAACACGGCGAGCACGAACGCGCCCACGATGCCCCAGCCGAACGACTCGACCTGCAGCCCGAAACCGATCGTGTCCGAGATGCCGGCGACGATGAGGAGCAGCACCGCGTTGACGATCAGCGAGATGAGGCCGAGCGTCAGGACGTAGAGGGGGAAGGCGACGATCCGGATGATCGTGCCGATGACCGCGTTCACCAGGCCGAACACGAACGCCACGAGCAGGAACGTGAGCACGACGGCGGTGGTGTCGCCGTCGCCGAACGGGGTGACGGTGACACCGCTCACGATGAGCGTGGTGAGCCAGAGCGCGACGGCGTTGACGACGAGGCGGACGAGGAATGGCATGCCCCAATGATGCCCGTCGCGCCCCGGACGGGTGCCGGTAGCCTGTGCGCGTGACTGACGAGCGCGTGCACATCCGGCCCGAGGTGGCGGTCCTCCCCGCGTACAAGCAGGGTCGGCAGGCGGCGCCCGACGCCTTCAAGCTGTCGAGCAACGAGAACCCGTTCCCGCCGCTGCCGGGCGTGGTCGAGGCCGTGCAGGCGCAGACCGCCTACAACCGCTACCCCGACGCCACCGCCCTGGCCGTGCGTGCGGTGCTTGCGAACCGCGCCGGGCTCACCGTCGACGAGGTCCACGTCGCGCCGGGCAGTGTCGCGATCCTGCACGAGCTCGCGAAGGCGACGAGCGGCCCCGGCGACGAGATCGTCTACGCCTGGCGGTCCTTCGAGGCGTACCCGGGCGTCGTGACGGTCGCCGGTGCCACGAGTGTGCAGGTGCCGAACCGGCCCGACGGTGGGCACGACCTCGACGCCATGGCCGACGCCGTGACCGAGCGCACGCGCATGGTGATCGTGTGCTCGCCGAACAACCCCACCGGGCCGGTCGTCACCGCCGCCGAGTTCGACGCCTTCATGGCCCGGGTGCCCGCCACCGTGCTCGTGGTGCTCGACGAGGCCTACGCCGAGTTCGTCACCGAGCCGACCGCGGTCCGCGGCACCCCGCTGCTCGAGCGGTACCCGAACCTCGTCGTCCTCCGCACGTTCTCGAAGGCGTACGGGCTGGCGGGCCTGCGCGTCGGGTACGCGTTCGGTCCGGCGTACGTGCTCGACGCCGTCCGTGCCTGTGCGATCCCGCTGTCGGTGACGGCGCAGGGGCAGGCCGCGGCGCTCGCGAGCCTCGAGCGCGAGGACGAGCTGCTCGCACGCGTCGCCGAACTCGCAGCGAGCCGTGACCGCGTCGTCGCCGCGCTGCGCGGCCAGGGCTGGGACGTGCCGGATGCCCAGGGCAACTTCGTCTGGCTCCCGACGGGCGACCTGACGGCCCACGCGGCCGAGCGGTTCGAGGCCGCCGGCATCATCGTCCGGGCCTTCGGCAACGAGGGGATCCGGGTGTCGATCGGGGAGCACGAGGCTGTGGAAACGCTCCTCGAAACGGCGGGCTCGCTTGTGGGGGACCTCCAGGCGGCCCGGTAGCCCCTGGCGTTACGCTGACCGACATGTCATTCCACGCCGCGGCCCCCGCGACGGCCACCGTCCGGCTCCTCGACCCCGAGGGCCGGTTCGTGGAGACCGACGAGAACGCCGAGTACGCCGCCGCCGCGCGGGCGATCCCGGACGAGACCCTGCTGGCGATGCACCGCCGCATGGTGCTCACGCGTCGGTTCGACCACGCGGGCCACAACCTCCAGCGCACCGGTCAGCTCGGCCTCTGGGTCCCGAGCCACGGGCAGGAGGCGGCCCAGGTCGGCTCCGTCTTCGCGCTCCGCGCGCAGGACCACGTCTTCCCGTCGTACCGCGAGCACGCGGTGACGATGCACCGCGGCGTGGAGCCGATGGAGATCATCGCGATGTACCGCGGCCAGACGCACGGCGGCTGGGACCCGGACGAGCGCGGCAACACGCACATCTCGACGCTCGTGATCGGCTCGCAGACGCTGCACGCCACGGGCTACGCGCTCGGTCAGCAGCTCGACGGCGACGTCGGGACGGGCGACCCCGACCGCGATGCGTGCACGATCGTGTACTTCGGCGACGGCGCGACGAGCCAGGGCGACGTGAACGAGGCCTACGTGTTCGCCGCGTCGACGAAGGCCCCGGTCGTCTTCTTCCTGCAGAACAACCACTGGGCGATCTCGGTCCCCGTGTCGACCCAGTCGCCGACGCCGCTCGTCGACCGCCCGCGCGGCTTCGGCATCCCGAGCGTCCGTGTCGACGGCAACGACGTCCTCGCGTCCTACACGGCGTCCCTCGTGGCGACCGACCACGCCCGCAGCGGCCAGGGTCCCGCCTTCGTCGAGGCCGAGACCTACCGCATCGGCGCACACACGAGCTCGGACGACCCCACCCGGTACCGGCTCGACGACGAGCTCAGCTCGTGGGTCGAGCGCGACCCGATCGCCCGGTCGGCCGCCTACCTGCGCAGCCGGGGCGTGACCGACGAGCAGCTCGCCCGCTTCGACGAGGAGGGCGAGGACATCGCGGCCGACGTCCGTCGCCGCACGGTCGAGATGACCCCGCCGTCGCTGGACGTCATGTTCGACAACGTGTACCGCGAGCCGCACCCGGTCACGACCGCGCAGAAGGCCTGGCTCGAGCAGTACGAGGCCGGTTACGAAGGGGGCTCCCACTGATGAGCACCACCGAGCAGCTCTTCGACTACACGCTCCGCGCCCACCCCGGTGCGGGCGAGGTCCCCAGCGAGCCCGTGCAGAACCTCCCGATGGCCAAGGCGCTCAACGCCGGTCTGGCCGCCGCCATGACCGCCGACGACAAGGTCCTGCTCATGGGCGAGGACATCGGACAGCTCGGCGGCGTCTTCCGCATCACGGAGGGCCTGCAGGAGCGCTTCGGCGCCGAGCGCGTCCGGGACACCCCGCTCGCCGAGTCGGGGATCATCGGCACCGCGATCGGCCTCGCGCTGCGCGGCTACCGCCCGGTGGTCGAGATCCAGTTCGACGGGTTCGTCTGGCCGGGCTTCGACCAGATCACCTCGCAGCTCGCCAAGATGCAGAACCGGCTGCCGGCGCACATGTCGCTGCCGGTCGTCATCCGCATCCCCTACGGCGGGCACATCGGCGCCGTCGAGCACCACCAGGAGTCCCCGGAGGCGTACTTCGCCCACACGCCGGGCCTCCGCGTGGTGAGCCCGAGCACGCCGAACGACGCGTACTGGATGATCCAGGAGGCGATCGCGTCGAAGGACCCGGTCGTGTTCCTCGAGCCGAAGTCGCGCTACTGGCCGAAGGGCGAGGTCGACCTCGTCGGCGGCCACGTCCCGATGCACACGACGCGCGTCGCCCGCACCGGCACCGAGGTCACCCTCGTCGGTCACGGTGCCATGGTCGCGACGCTCATGCAGGCGGCCGACATCGCCGAGTCCGAGGGCACGAGCTGCGAGGTCATCGACCTCCGCTCGATCTCGCCCATCGACTGGGAGCCGCTCCTGGCCTCGGTGCGCAAGACCGGTCGCCTCGTCATCGCGCAGGAGGCCTCCGGCTTCGTCAGCGTCGGCAGCGAGATCGCCGCGACCGTCGCCGAGCAGTGCTTCTACACGATGCAGGCACCCCCGATCCGGGTCTCCGGGTTCGACGTCCCCTTCCCGGTGTCGAAGCTCGAACACCTCCACCTGCCGGACGCGGACCGTGTCCTCGAGGCCGTCGACCGCGCCCTCGCATACTGACCGAGCCGACCAGAACGCCGAAGGAGCCGCAGTGCCCGCCGCCGAATTCCCCCTGCCCGACGTGGGCGAAGGCCTGACCGAGGCCGAGATCGTGCAGTGGCGCGTCGCGATCGGGGACGAGGTCACCGTCGACCAGGTCCTGGTCGAGATCGAGACCGCGAAGTCGCTCGTCGAGCTGCCGTCGCCGTTCGCCGGCACCGTCACGGGCCTGCTCGTCTCCGAGGGTGACACCGTCGAGGTCGGCAAGCCGATCATCCGTGTCGACTCCGACGTGCAGGTCGCGGCCGGTGCCGCCGCGGGTGGTCAGCCTGGAGGCCCGGCTCCGGCCGTCGACGGCGCCCCGGCCTCGCCCGGTGTCGCCGTCGCCCCGCCTGCCGCGGTCGCACCCGCGGCTCCCGCCGCGCAGACCCCGCCGCCGCAGGCGGCCGCCGTCCCGGCCCCCGCCGTGGCGTCGACGGACCCGGCTGCCGCACCCACGCAGGCCGCGCCCGCCGCGCAGCCGAAGCACGCTGCTCCGGCGCCGGCGCAGCCGGTCGCCGACAACGCTACCGTCGTGGGGACCGACGAGTCGTCCGGTGCCGTCCTGGTCGGCTACGGGTCGGCCACCACGTCGCCGTCCCGTCGCAAGCCGGGCGCCCGCCGGGCCGCAGCGCTCGCGGCCGAGGCGAGCCGTGCCTCCAGTGCGGACGCCGTCGCCGCCGCCGAAGCCGCTTCGGACCCGGGCGAGGACAGCATCTCGCAGGCCGTCGAGGCACAGGGCAGCCGCCCGCGCAAGAAGGTGTCCACCGGCACGGTCCTCGCGAAGCCGCCGATCCGCAAGCTCGCGAAGGACCTCGACGTCGACCTCACCGAGGTCGTGCCGACGGGCCTCGCGGGCGAGGTCACGCGCGACGACGTCATCCGGCACGCCAAGCAGGCCAGCGTCTTCCGCAACATCGAGACGCCCGAGTGGGGCGACGTCCGCCGCGAGACCATCCCGGTCAAGGGCGTCCGCAAGGCCATCGCGAAGGCGATGACCACGTCGAAGTTCACCGCGCCGCACGTGTCGCTGTTCGTCGACGTCGACGCGACCCGCACCATGGAGTTCGTCAAGCGCCTGAAGTCGTCGCCGACGTTCGCCGGCGTCAAGGTCTCGCCGCTGCTCGTCTTCGCCAAGGCGGTCATCTGGGCCGTCCGTCGGAACCGGTCGGTGAACTCGACCTGGACCGACCAGGAGATCATCGTCCACCACTTCGTGAACCTCGGCATCGCCGCGGCGACCCCGCGGGGGCTCATCGTGCCGAACATCAAGGACGCGCAGGACATGTCCCTGTTCGAGCTCGCCAAGGCGCTCGAGGACCTGACGCTCACCGCGCGCGACGGCAAGACGACGCCGCAGCAGATGGCGGACGGCACCGTGACGATCACGAACATCGGTGTGTTCGGCATGGACACCGGGACCCCGATCCTCAACCCGGGCGAGGTCGCGATCATCGCGATGGGCACGATCAAGCCGAAGCCGTGGGTCGTCGACGGCGAGGTCCGGTCGCGCATGGTGACCACGATCGGCGCGTCCTTCGACCACCGGGTCGTCGACGGCGACGTGGCGTCACGCTTCGTCCACGACATCGCCTCGGTGCTCGAGGAGCCGGCGCTCCTGCTCGACTGACGCCACCACGTCCGTGCTGGTCCGGCCCCGGGCTGCGGGAAGCCGCAGTCCGGGGCCGGATCACGCGGGCGTCGCGTGGTGTTCACCCACTTGTCGGGGGTCCGGGTGATGATCGGACCATGGCCCACCAGCTCCTGACCCCACAGCAGGAGATCCGGACGGATCGCCTGGTGCTGACTCCGCTCACGCCCGCCGACATCGACGACGTGCACGCGGTGTTCTCCGATGCGCGGACCTGGGGGCACCTCCCCGCCGGTCGGCACGCCGACCGCGCGACGACGGTGGACCTGGTGCAGCGCAAGATCGGCGGTCGTGCCCGGCACGGCCTCGGATCGTGGACCGTCCGCACGATCCACGGCTCGTTCGTCGGCGTCGGCGGTGTCGACATGACCGTGGCGGGCGTCTGGAACCTCGGGTACCGGCTCGATCCGGCGGCGTGGGGTCAGGGGTACGCGAGCGAGCTCGCCGTCGTGGCCGTGGCCGAGGCACACCGCGCGGCCCCCTGCGCACCGGTGACCGGTCGGGTGCTGACGAACAACCCGGCCTCGGCGGCGGTGCTGCGGAAGGCCGGGCTCTCGCTCGTTTGGCAGGGACCGGCCTCGGCCGCTGCGCCGGAGGGCGTGCTCGGGCAGGTCTGGACGGACCGCGAGCTCACGGACGACCAGTTCGCCTGGCTCGTCCGCAACGCCGGACCCGGCGGCCGTCAGCGATCAGCCGTGAACAGCGCGTCAGCCAGCGGCCCGACGTCCTGCCGGAACGACCACCGCACCGTGTTCCAGTCGTGACCGCTCCCCGGCGCGGTCTCGATCGACACGGTGGCCCCGGCCTGCCGCGCGGCCGTACCGAGCTTCCGCGCGTTCGCGCTGAACTCCCGGTCGGCCGATCCCGCCGTCAGCCAGAGCGCGTGTCCGTCGAGCCCGTTGGCGTGCATCTGGGCGATCGGCGCAGCGGCCTCCCACCGGGCGACCGAGCCGCCGAACGCCTGGTCGGCGCTGTGCTGCGGCCCCTGGTCGTTGGGTTGCAGTTCGCTCGACACCGCCAGGGCCGCGCCGAACTCCGACGGGTGCCCGGTGGTGAACTGCATCGCGCAGGTCGCGCCCTGCGAGAACCCGGTCAGCCCCCAGGCCCGCCGGTCGCTCGTCGCGGGCAGGTTCGCGGCGATCCACGCCGGCACGTCCCGCGTGACGTAGGTCGCGACGTGCCCGAGCCGGGAGTCGACGCACATGGTGTTCCTGCCCGGCGCGGAGAGCTGGTCGACGCTGACGACGATCGGTGCGCGCCCGTCGTGGGCACGGGCGTAGGCGTCGAGCGGCTCGGCCAGGTGTCCGGCGGTGAAGAGGTCGCCCGGAGCGCCGGGCTGCCCCGAGAAGGCGATGACGACCGGCAGCGGTCGGGGGTGCCGCACCAGCGCCGCCGGCGGCAGCCAGACGACGGCCGGACGGGCGTCGAAGTGCGAGCGGGTGCCGGGGATGTCGACGGTGCGGACCTCGCCGGCAGCGGGCATCGCGTCGAGGGGCGCGGCATCCGGGTCGTAGGCGGGCCACGGGTTGCTCTGCACGACGGTGGCGAGGGTCGGGTACTTGGCGAACTCGACGTTGACGCCGAGCGCGGGGACGACGAGCGTCGCGGGGACGAGCACGGCGGCGACCACACGCCGCCAGCGCCCGCCCTGCACGATGCCGGTGACCGCGAGGGCGAGTCCGGCAGCCGCGAACGCGATCCACATCTGCGTGACCGGGCTCAGGGCGACACCGAACAGGTCGACGACGTCGGTCAGGAACCAGCACACGGCCAGGACGACGAGCACGGCGGCGGCGGCGACGGCGCCCCGGACCCCGACCCGCCGCCAGGCCGCGGGGGAGCGCCACGACCGGACCGCCGGCAGCAGCACGACCAGGGCGAGCACGACGAACGCCGTGTCGGCGGGGACGAGCTTCGACGGCGCCTGGAGCTGGGTGGCGAGCAGCCACTCGGTCGCACTCACGAGCGGGCGTCGGTGCCGGCGCGCTCGGCCGCTGCCGACACGTGCGCCTGCCGGAGCGCCCAGAGGTGCTTCGGACGGAGCCCGGGCACGTACGCCCCGGCGAGGGCACGGCCGACGCGCGGGACCTGCAGGGCGCTCGGCACGAGGAGCCAGAGCGGCTCGTGCCGGGCACCGAACTTCTCCTTGAAGCGCTGCAGCGACCGGAAGCCGTACACGGGCTCGAGCACCCGGGCGAGCAGCCGGGACCCGCGGGCGACCAGGGGCCCGGCGTCGTCGTGCACCGCGAGCGGGGTGCCGGACAGGCTGATCGTGCGGAGGCCGGCCTCGCGAGCGCGCAGAGCGGTCCGGGCGATCAGGAACTCCATCACGCCGGGCATCCCGTCGTCGGCGCGCCGCATGACGTCGAGGGTGTAGCCGACCAGGGCGCCGTGCTCGTGCACCGGCAGCCAGCTCGTCACCGCGTCGACCCGACCGTCCGCCGTGACCGCGAGCATCAACCGCACCTCGGGGTCGTCGAGCTCACGCAGTCCGCCGAGCGTGAAGCCCATCTCGGGCAGGCGTCGGTCGGCGGCCCACCGGGAGCAGACGGCCTCGACCTGGGCACGTCGGTCGGGGTCGAGCGCGTCGAGGGTGGTCCACTCGTCGCGGACGCCCTCGCGGTCGGCGCGGTTCGTCGCCGTCCGCAGGTCCTGGCGCTTCTTCCCGCGCAGGTCGAACGTGTCGAGGTCGAGCAGGCACTCCACCCCGACGGGCAGCGCCGTCCAGCCCTCGGCCACCAGCAACGCCCGCACCGGCTCGTGCACGCTCGTGAACGCGGGCACCCAGCCGTTGCGCTCGCAGAACGCCGTGAACGCGGCGAGCACGGCGACCCGGTCCCCGGTGGCGCAGGCGGGATCGGAGACGGTCAGGGCCACGTCCGCGCGGACCCGGTACGCCACCGCGCCCCGCCCCTCCGGGTCTGTCCAGGTCGCGTTGCCCTGCCAGGTGCCCATGTGCCCGAGTGACCCGGCGTCGCCGCGGCGGACCATGCCGAGGTAGTCGTCGCCGCACGCCGCCGCGGCCCGGAAGCGGCCGCGCACCAGGCGGTCCCGCAGGAGCACGACCGCGAGCAGCAGGACGGCGGGCACGAGCCACGCACCGAGCAGCGTGACCTGCCACTCGACGGCGTCCAGGCTGAGACCGTGCCACTGCACGGCCCCGTCGGACAGCGGTTCGATGAGGAACACGTCGGACACCACGGCGGTCAGCGTCACGAGCACGCCCGCCGCGAGCAGGATCCCCGCGCGCCGACCGCGCTGCACGAGCCAGGCGGACCCGAGCAGCAGCAGACCGACGACGAACGTGGCGCGGTCGCTCATGGCGTCGGCGAACGGGGACAGCACGCCGTCCGGGGCCGGGACCACGAGCGTGACCAGGGTGCCGGCCCCGAGCGCGACGAGCGCGCCGACGACGAGGGTGCGCGGATTCCGCGGCGCGGCCGGCGTCGCCCCCGTGGTCGTGGTGGCCGGACTGGAGGCGCGGTGCACGACGACCGCACCGGCCACGGTCCCGAACAGGGTCGCCAGGGCACGGGCCAGGTCCGAACCGTGGCCCGCGAACAGCACGAGCGTGAGCACCACGGTCCAGAGGACGGCGCGGACCCGGCGCCGCCGCTGCACGGGCAGGGCGGCGGACACCGCACCGAACAACGCCGTCGCGACGATCGACGGCGCGAAGAGCGGTTCGCCTGCGGCGGCCTCGGCGTGCGCCTCGCCCGCCGCCTGTCCGACCGTCACCGCCAGCAGGGTGACGAGCACCGCGAGCGCCGGTGCGCCGGTGCCGATGACGACGGTGCGGAGCGGGCCGAGGGACCGCTCGGCGAGCACGACCGCCACCACGACGGCACCCGTCGCGAGCAGGGCGATCGGTGGGTGGTGCGGGAAGTCCGGCTCCGCGTGGGCGACGCGGGCGGTGACGACGAGCACGACCGCGGCGACGGCCGTGGTCACCGAGACCGGTGCGCGTCGGAGGTGTGCGAGGAGGGATGCGGGTGCCACGGTGTCATCACAGCGCAGCCGCACCTGATCGCACATCGGACCGCGGCCTGAAGCCCGGTGGCCGATCGGCCACCCGGCGTCCTCCGGCCGTCAGCCTGCGGTCGGAGTGGGCACGTGCTCGACCGGCAGCCGGAGGTGGAGTGCGAACCCGTCGCCGGGCTGCGGACCGTGCTCCAGCCGTCCGCCGAGGAGCGACGCCCGCTCGCCCAGGCCGATGAGGCCGAGCCCCGAACCCGGCAGCTCGAGGCGGTCGGCCCGCGCCGGTCCGTTCACCAGGTCGACCAGCACCTGGTCGCCGCGCAGACGACCGCTCACCCGGACCACCGCGCCCGGCGCGTGCTTCCGGACGTTCGTCAGGCCCTCCTGCACGAACCGGTAGACCGCGCGCTGCACGGGGAGGGGCAGCGTGTCGGGCAGGTCGACGGCGACCGTGGTCTCCAGGCCGCTCGCTGCGACGAGCCGGGGCAGGTCGGCGAGCACGGGCTGCGGGGCCATCTCGCGGTCGGTGCCGCCGGACGCCCGCAGCACCTGCACCATCTCGCGCAGCTCCTGCAGGGTCACGACGCACAGCTGCCGGATCGTCCGCGCGAACGCCCGCTCGCGTTCGTCCCGCCCGGCCACCTGGACGCCGCCGGCCTGCACCGCGATGAGCGTCACCTGGTGCGAGACGACGTCGTGCATCTCGCGGGCGAGCAGGGCGCGTTCGCGGGAGAGCGCGACCTCGGCCGCGCGGCGGCGCTCCTCGGCCCGGGACGCCCCGAGCTCGGCGATCCGGTCGACCAGGTCGGCCCGGGTACGGACGAGCAGCCCCATCGCGAGCGGCCCGAGCGCGAAGATCGCCGCGTAGACGATCGAGACGACGATCTCGTCGAGCTGCTGCGGCGGCCCGACGACGAATCCGCTGAAGCCCACGAACTGCACGGCGGCGGCGAGGAGCATGAGCCAGCGCCGGTCGGTGCGCTCGCCGAGGGTGAAGAGGGCGATGCTGGCGGCGACCACGCCGGAACCGATGAACAGCCCGGGCATCGTCAGCGCGAAGGTGAGCACGGGCAGCCGGCGCCGGAGCACGAGCGCCACCGCGGCGACGACCGAGACGGTGACCTCGGTGGTCGTCGCTCCGGCGATGTCCAGCACGGCGTCGACGACGGCGGCCGCGAGGAACAGCGCGTCGACCAGCCACCAGGGGGCGGGGTGCGCACGTGCCCAGCGCAGGCCGGCGAGGACGAGGGAGTCGAGCCTCCCGTCCGTCCGCGCGAGCAGCGAGCGGACGCGTCCGGCCGTCGTCGGGTCAGCCATCGAGCAGCCCGGCGTCCGCCGCGCGCAGCGCCAGCTGGACACGGGTGGTGACGCCGAAGGCGGAGAGCAGGGCGCGGACGTCCTCCTTGACGGTGCCGGTGCTGACGCCGATGCGCTGGCCGATCTCGGGGTTGCTCGCGCCCTCGGCGACGAGTCGCACGACGGCGTGCTCCCGGTCGGACAGCTCCGGGGCGGGCGTCACGGGGCGGCAGGTGAACAGGCTGGTGCGGTCCAGGCCGGGCGCCAGGACGATCCCACCGCGGGCGAGGGCGCGGACGTACTCGGCGAGCGACTCCGGGTCGGTGTCCTTGAGCAGGAACCCGGCGGCGCCCGACTCCATCGCCCGTGCGACCACCTGGGTGTCGGTGTCGAACGTGGTGAGCATCGCCACGGCCGGCGGCTCCGGCAGCTCGCGGAGCGCGGCGAGCACCTCGAGCCCGTTGACCCGCGGCATGCGCACGTCGAGCAGGACCACGTCGGGGGCGTGTCGGCGGACCGTCTCGACGGCGTCGACGTCACCGCTCGTGGCGACGACGTCGATGTCCGGCGCCGCGCCCAGGATGAGTTCGAAGCCGTACCGGACGAGGGTCTCGTCGTCCACGATCACCACCGAGGTCACGGGCGTCATCCTGCCACGGCGTTGGCGATCGTCGAGGGAATCGCTACTGTGAGGAGGACTGGTCATGTCCGCCCAGTACCAGCGGCGGGACCACCCCGACACCCAGCGACGGAGCACGAGGACGCATGACGAGCCGCATCACCGAGGGTGCCGAACCGAAGCACCAGCAGTTGCGGCGGATCCTGCTCGACCTGGCGACGACACGGCTCGCGCCCGGAGCGGCCATCCCCTCGGAGCGGCAGCTCATCGCCGAGTACGGCGTCTCGCGGATCACGGTGCGCGAGGCCCTGGGGCAGCTCGTGAACGAGGGCTACCTGGAGCGCGTGCGCGGCAAGGGCACCTTCGTGGCACACCGTCCCGTGCGGTCCACGCTGCACCTGGCGTCGTTCACCGAGGAGATGCGGGCGCTCGGGCACGTGCCGACGACGGTCGTCCTCGTCCGCGAGGAGCGCGTCCCGCCGACCGACACCGTCGCGGCGCTGCGGATCGGCGAGGGCGACACGGCGTACCACCTCAAGCGGCTCCGGATGGCGGACGGGGCGCCGGTCTCGATCGACGACGCGTGGCTGTCGGCGTCGGCGTTCCCCGGGCTGCTGGAACGGGACCTGTCGGGGTCGGTGTACTCCCTGGCGGCGAACGAGTACGGCACACCCATCGACCGGGCGCAGCAGACGGTGGCGGCGACGCCCGCCGCCGACGACGTCGCGACCCTGCTCGGGACGAGGACCGGCGCGCCGCTGCTCGAGTTCGACCGGGTGTCGTACTCGGGCGACCGGCCGGTCGAGCACGCGCGCTCCTGGTACCGGTCGGACCGCTACCGGGTGCAGATGGAGGTCACCGCGAAGCGTGCGGTGGCGTAGCCGGGGCCGTCGCGGCGAGCCGGTGACCCGGCGGCCGGACCGCCGGCCGGCCGGCCGGACCGGGGCGCGGGAGCGACAGCGCTCGGCCACGTCCCGGCCGAGCGCTGTCGCTTCCCCTGCGTGGTCGCTCTCGTCGTGCTCGCCGGAGGCGGGCGTCAGACGGTGAAGAGCGTGTCGCCCTCGACGACGGTGGAGCCGACCGTGCCCTGGTCGACCGAGTCCGGCGCGGAGCCGAGCACGACCACCGGGCACACGGGCGAGTAGCCGGCGGCCTGGATCACCGACGGGGTGAACCGGACGACCGGGTCACCCGCCTGGACGGTGGCACCCTCGGCGGCGAGCAACTCGAAACCCTCGCCCGACAGCTTCACGGTGTCGATGCCGACGTGCACCAGGACGTCGGTGCCGGCGGCGCCCTGCAACGCGAACGCGTGCGGGTGCAGCTTCACGATGGTGCCGTCGACCGGTGCCACGGCGGTGACCGGCCCCTCGACGTCCGTCGGGTCGACCGCGACCCCGGCGCCGACGAGCTGCTCGGCGAACACCGGGTCGGGCACGTCGGCGAGTCCGACGACCGGGCCCGCGAACGGGGTCCGGACCACGGTCACAGTTCGTCCTGGATGTCCTGCGCGAGGTTGTCGGCGATCGGGCCGACGATGACCTGCCACCCGGTGCCACCGCCGACGACGGCCTGCGCGCCGGCGGCCTGCAGTGCGGCCTTGTCCACGAGGTCGCCGTCCTCGACCTCGACGCGGAGGCGCGTGATGCAGCCCTCGACCTCGTCGATGTTGTCGGCGCCACCCAGCGCGGCGATGATGTCGGCTGCCTTGATGTCGGCCATCGTTTCCTCCTCGTTACGGCTTCTCGCACCGGGTTGACACGCATCAGGTCGCAGGTTCAGACTACGGAACTGGTCATGACCGGACAGGACCGGACCGGCGGTACCGCCGAGGTTACCTGCGCCGCACGCACGACTCAACTCACCCCGAGCTCCACCCGACGACGAGAGGAACGCCGATGAGCACCGCTGCTGCAACGGACGTGCCGGAGAAGAAGACCCCGAAGAAGCAGTCCAGGCTCTTCGCGAACGCACAGCGGCTCGGTCGCAGCCTGCTGCTGCCCATCGCCGTCATGCCGGCCGCGGGCATCCTGAACCGCCTCGGCCAGGCCGACATGCTCGGCGCGATCCCGGGGTTCGAGCAGGGCGCCGCGGTCATCGGTGCCGCCGGCAACGCGATCTTCGCGTGGCTGCCGCTGCTCTTCGCGGTCGGCATCGCGATCGGCTGGGCGAAGAAGTCGGACGGTACGACGGCGCTCGCGGCGGTCGTCGGCTACATGGTCATGTACGAGGTCTGGAAGGTCATGTCGCCGATCGTCCTGGCCGGGGTCGAGGACGCGAACGGCGACCAGAAGATGATCAACTACGGCGTGCTCGGCGGCATCGTGATGGGTCTCGTCGCGGCGAACCTCTGGCAGCGGTTCCACCGCACGAAGATGCCGGACTTCCTCGGGTTCTTCTCCGGTCGTCGTCTCGTCCCGATCATCACGGCGGCCGCGGGGCTCGTCATCGCCGTGCTCATGTCGTTCGTGTACCGGTACTTCGACATCGCGCTGACGGCGGCCGGGCAGGCCGTCGCGGACAACGCGGTCCTCGGCGGCGGCATCTTCGGGTTCGCGAACCGCATGCTCATCCCGCTCGGACTGCACCAGCTGCTCAACTTCTTCCCGTGGTTCCAGCTCGGGAGCTTCCCGGGCGTCACCGGCGACCTGGTCCACGGCGACATCCCGCGGTTCCTCGCCGGTGACCCGACCGCGGGCATCTTCCAGACCGGCTTCTTCCCGATCATGATGTTCGCGCTGCCGGCCGGCGCCCTGGCCATCTGGCGGAACGCCAAGCCGCAGAACCGCAAGCTCGTCGGCGGCATCATGCTCTCCGCCGCGCTCACCTCGTTCGTCACGGGCATCACCGAGCCGCTCGAGTACTCGTTCATGTTCGTGGCGTTCCCGCTGTACGTCATCCACGCGGTGCTCACCGGCACGTCGTTGGCCCTCGTGAACGCGCTCGGGATCCGCGACGGCTTCTCGTTCTCGGCGGGGGCGATCGACTTCGTGCTCAACCTCGGCAAGTCGGAGGGAGGGCTCTGGCTCATCCCGATCGGCCTGGGCTACGCGGTCGTCTACTACTTCCTGTTCTCGTTCGTGATCAAGAAGTGGAACCTCCGGACACCGGGGCGCGAGGACGACACGATCGCCGACAACACCATCGACGCGGCCACCAAGCCCTGATCGCCGAGCCCTGATCGCCGAGTCCTGACCGCCGAGCCCCGACCGCGCACGCGGCCTCGGAGCGAAGGGGCGCGGTGCCGACCGGCACCGCGCCCCTTCCGTCCGGCCGGACGCGCACGAGATCGGTTTTGACAATCGTTATCAGGAAGGCCTACCGTCGTCCCATGCAGAACCGTCGTCTCCTCGCCCTGCCGCTCGTCGCCGGCGCCGCCGCCCTCGCGCTGACCGGGTGCGCCACGTCCTCGTCGTCCGGGAGCGGCGGGAGCGGCGGGAGCGACGACGCGACCGTGCGGATCGTCGCGTCGACGAACGTCTACGGCTCCATCGCCGAGGAGATCGGCGGCGACGCGGTCGAGGTCACGAGCATCCTCGAGGACCCGTCGCAGGACCCGCACTCGTTCGAGTCGAGCGCGCAGACCCAGCTCGCCGTCTCCAAGGCCGACCTGCTCATCGAGAACGGCGGCGGCTACGACGACTTCATGACCACCCTCGCGGACGCGTCGGACACCGAGGCCGACACCATCAACGTCGTGGAGCTCTCCGGACTCGACGAGGGCGGCGACTCGGAGTTCAACGAGCACGTCTTCTACGACTACCCGACGATGGTCAAGCTCGTGGCCGACGTCGAGCAGCGCCTGACGGAGCTCGACTCGGCGCAGGCCGACACCTTCGAACGGAACGCGGAGGCGCTCACCACGAAGCTCGAGGACCTCGAGTCGCAGACCGCCGCGGCGAAGGAAGAGGTCGACGGCGACGAGGTCTCGTACACCGAGCCGGTGCCGGGGTACCTCTTCGACGCCATGGGGCTCGTCAACGTCACGCCCGAGGCCTTCGCGGAGGCGATCGAGGAGGGCGACGACGTGCCGCCGGCGGCGCTCAACGACACCCTCAAGCTGTTCAGTGACAAGACCGTGGAGCTCCTCGCGGTCAACGAGCAGACCTCGAGCCCGGAGACCGAGCAGGTCGAGGAGGCAGCCGACCAGGCCGGGATCCCGGTGGTCGGTGTCACGGAGACGCTCCCGGAGGGGGAGGATTACGTCTCGTGGCAGCAGGCGAACATCGACGCGATCCAGGCGGCGCTCACGAAGTGACCTCGGTCGACACCCCATCGCGAACCGCCGCGGCCACCGGCCGTGGCGGTTCCGCCGTGCTCGCGCTCCGCGACGCCGGGCTGTCGTACGGCTCCCGGGCGCTCTGGTCGCACCTCGACCTGGACCTGGCACCGGGTGAGTTCGTCGCCGTGCTCGGACCGAACGGTGCAGGCAAGACCTCGCTCCTGCGCACCGTGCTCGGTCAGCAACGCCTGACCAGCGGCACCATGTCGTTCCTCGGGCAGCCCGTCCGCCGCGGCCACCGGAAGATCGGCTACATCCCGCAGCAGCGCCTCGTCGAGGCCGGCACCCCCCTGCGTGCGCGGGACATGATCGCGCAGGGCGTGACCGGCTCGCGGTGGGGCGTCCTGCCCGCCAGCAGGTCCGAGCGCGCCCGCATCGACCGCATCCTCGACGAGGTCGGCGCGACCGACTTCGCCGACGCCCCCGTCGCCGAGCTCTCCGGCGGCGAGCAGCAGCGCACCCGCGTGGGGCAGGCCGTCGCCGCCGACCCCGCGCTGCTCCTCTGCGACGAGCCCCTCATCTCGCTCGACCTCCGGCACCAGCGCGGGGTGACCGAGCTCATCGACCGGCAGCGTCGGCAGCAGGACGCCGCCGTGCTCTTCGTCACGCACGACGTGAACCCGATCCTCGACGTCGTCGACCGGGTCCTCTACATCGCCGGCGGCCGGTTCCGGATCGGCGCCCCGGACGAGGTCCTGCGCGCCGACGTGCTCACCGACCTGTACGGCACGCCCGTCGACGTCGTCCGCACGATGGGACGGATCGTCATCGTCGGCGCGAACGAGGCCCACGACCAGACCGGGGCGCACCACCACTGCGACCCGGACCCGCACGCGACCGTGCCGGACGAAGGGCGGATCTGATGGACATCTGGTCGACCGTCTTCTCGTTCCAGGACTACGGCGAGCTCCTCGTCCTCGTGCAGAACTCGATCTGGGCCGGCGCGGTGCTCGGCATCGTCGGTGGGCTCATCGGCCCGTTCGTCGTCGCCCGGAACATGCCGTTCGCCGTGCACGGGATCTCGGAGCTGTCGTTCGCCGGGGCCAGCGCAGCGCTGCTGTTCGGCGTGAACGTCGTCACCGGGTCGCTCGTCGGGTCGGTGGTCGCGGCGCTGCTCATCGGGCTGCTCGGCTCCCGTGCCCGCGACCGCAACTCGATCATCGCCGTGCTCATGCCGTTCGGTCTCGGCCTCGGGATCCTCTGCCTGGCGCTCTACAAGGGACGGGCGGCGAACAAGTTCGGGCTGCTCACCGGACAGATCGTCTCGGTCGACAACCCGCAGCTGGCCTCGCTGATCGTGGTCTCGGCGATCGTCGTCGTGACGCTCCTGGTCATCTGGCGGCCGCTGATGTTCTCGTCGGTCGACCCCGACGTGGCCGCAGCCGCAGGGGTGCCGGTGCGGACCCTGGCGATCGTGTTCATGCTCGCGCTCGGGCTCGCCACCGCCGTGTCGGTGCAGATCGTCGGCGCCCTGCTCGTGCTCTCGCTGCTCGTGACGCCCGCTGCCGCCGCCCTCCGGCTGACGTCGCACCCCGTGGTCGTCCCGGTGCTGTCGACGGCCTTCGCGGTGGTGTCGGTCGTCGGTGGCATCCTGCTCGCCATCGGTGGCGGGCTGCCGATCAGCCCCTACGTCACGACGATCTCGTTCGTGATCTGGGTCGTCTGCCGGATCGTCGGCAGTCGTAAGGACAGGCGCGGACGCGACCGGATCGCGGACCGCGAGCAGCACGACGGGGGTGCGCCGCGCCTCCGGTCCGACCGGGCAGACCAGGCGGCCGTGGGCCGCGAGGAGGGAGTCACCGCGTGAACGCCGTGCAGAAGCCGAAGCGGAACACCTGGCAGCGCGAGGCGGTGCGCACCGCGCTGTCCGGCACCGAGGGGTTCGTCAGCGCGCAGTCGTTGCACCAGCACCTGCGCGACGGAGGATCGACGATCGGACTCGCCACCGTCTACCGGGCGCTCGCCGACCTGGCGACCGAGGGCGACGCGGACTCCCTGCAGCAGGACGGCGAATCGCTGTACCGGGCCTGCACCACCGACCGGCACCACCACCACCTGATCTGCCGGAACTGCGGCCGGACGGTCGAGATCGAGGCCGACCCGGTCGAGCGCTGGGCGCAGGACGTCGCCGCCGCGAACGGGTTCACCAACGCCAGCCACGTGGTCGACATCTTCGGCGAGTGCGCGGCATGCAACGCGGCACGCACGGGCGAGTAGCCTCCCGCGCATGCACGTCATCCTGGTGCCCGGCTTCTGGCTCGACGCGAGCGCGTGGGACGAGGTGACGCCCGTGCTGCAGGAGGCGGGGCACTCCGTCCAGGCGATCACCCGCACGGGCGACACGCTCGACGAACAGGTCGCCGGCATCGTCGCCGTCCTGGACACGGTGGCGACGCCCGCGGAACCCGTCGTCCTCGCCGGGCACTCCGGTGCGGGACCGATGGTGCTCATGGCCGCCGACCAGCGGCCGTCGTCGGTCGCCCACCTGCTCTACGTCGACACGTTCCCGGGGCCCGAGGGCGGGTGCGTCAACGACGAACTGCCCGTCGTGGACGGGGTCGTGCCCCTGCCCGCGTGGGACGTGTGGGAGCCGGCGACCGTGCGGGGCATGACGCCCGCGTTGCGCGAGGCGTTCGAGCGGCGGGCGGTCCCGGAGCCCGCCGCGGTGGCGACGGACCGGTTCCACTACGCGGACCCGGCGCGGCACGGCATCCCGGCGACGGTGATCACGTGCGAGATCCCGGCGACCGACCTCGCCGCCATGGTCGCGGAGCACCACGCGTGGACCACCGAACTCGTCGCGACCGAGGACCTGTCGATCGTCGGGCTCGAGACCGGGCACTGGCCGATGGTCACCGTGCCGCAGCAGCTCGGCGAGCTGATGGTGCAGGCGCTCGCGCCGAAGCCGACGGACGGTCCGTAGCGCGCGGAGCCGTGGTCCCGTCCTGGTCGACGCCGCGTAGCGTCACGACCCGTGGACGTGACAGCGTGGACCCAGTGGTCGGCGGCGGGTGACTACGACGTCGCCAGGTTCGTGCTGCAGCGCGGTGTCGCCGCGATCGCCTGCCTGGCGTTCGTCTCCGCGCTCCTGCAGTTCCCCGCCCTGGTGGGGGAGCGCGGGCTGCTGCCCGTGCCGCGGTTCCTGCAGCGGCCGTACGCCCGGACACTGCCCGTGGTCTGGCGGTGGTGGCGGTACACGGACCGACGTCTGCGCGTGCTCGCCGGCGGGGGAGCGGTGGTGTCCCTCGCGCTGGTGCTCGGGCTACCGCAACGCGGGCCCTGGTGGGTGCCGACGGTGTGCTTCCTGCTGCTCTGGCTGGCGTACCTGTCCGTCTCCGACGTCGGGCAGACCTTCTGGGCCTTCGGGTGGGAGTCCCTGCTGGTCGAGGCGCTGTTCACGGTGGCGTTCCTCGGCGCCGACGACGTCGCACCGCCGATCGTCGTGCTCGTCGCCCTGCGGTGGCTCGTGTTCCGGCTCGAGTTCGGCGCCGGGATGATCAAGATGCGCGGCGACCGGTCGTGGCGGGACCTGACGGCGCTGTACTACCACCACGAGACGCAGCCGATGCCGAACCCCCTGTCGCGGACGGCCCACCTGCTCCCACGCCCCGTGCACCGGTTCGAGACCCTCGGCAGCCACTTCGTGCAGCTCGTCGTGCCGTTCTTCCTGTTCGCCCCGCAGCCGGTCGCCTCGGTGGCTGCGGCGCTCGTGCTCCTCACCCAGCTCTGGCTCGTGGTGTCCGGCAACTTCGCGTGGCTCAACTGGATCACCCTCGTGCTCGCCTTCGCGGCGGTCGACGACCGGTCCGTCGCCGTGGTGCTGCCCGGGCTCGAACCCCTGCTGTCGCAGGGTCCGTCGGCCACGCCGGTGTCGTTCGTCGCCGTGACGGTGGTGGTCGGCGCACTGCTCGCCTGGCTCTCCTGGCCCGCCGCGAGGAACCTGGTGTCGCGCCGGCAGCTCATGAACGCCTCGTTCAACCGCTGGCACCTGGCGAACGCGTACGGGGCCTTCGGCAGCGTGACGCAGCAGCGGGACGAGGTCGTCGTGGAGGGGACGCTCGCCGCGGTGCCGGCCGAGGACGACTGGGTGGCGTACGAGTTCCGGGGCAAGCCGGGGGACCCGTACCGGCGGCCCCGGCAGTTCGCGCCCTACCACCTGCGGTTGGACTGGCTGATGTGGTTCCTGGCGCTCGGGGCGGACGACGGCTGGTTCCGGGTGTTCGTGGTCCGGCTGCTCGAGGCGGACCGGCCGACACTGCGCCTGCTCCGACGCGACCCGTTCGACGGGCAGCCGCCGCGGTGGGTCCGGGCGCGCGTCTACCGGTACCGTTTCGCGACGCGGGCCGAGCGGCGTGCGACCGGGCTCTACTGGGTCCGGCAGGAGCGCTTCACGCTCGTGCCGCCCACCGGCCTCGGCGAGGGCCGGTCGCGGTCGCGACCCTGAGCGGGACGGGACACGGACGGCGGGCGCACACCGCGCCTCCCGGCTGGACGGACGGCGGGGCCGGACGGCAGGGCCGGACGGCGGGGCCGGACGGGAGGCCCGGCTTGCGACACGCGCGGCCGTCCCGTAACGTGAACCCCTGGTCCGCCGCGTCCGCGTGGCAGACCCAGTTGTTCCAAGCCCTCCGACCGTCGCGAACGCCGCGGTCGCGCGGCGTCCACAGGCCCTTCGACAGGGTCCGCGGACCTGGGCGGTGCGCACAACCCCCTCGCAGTCCACCCGGTGGTCCTGCGCGTGCGCACCAGGCAAGTGAACTTGGGTGCGGCCGTCCGGTCGCACGGTACCTCAGGAGGAAACCATGGCAGCAGTGTGCCAGGTGACCGGAGCCACCCCCGGCTTCGGACACAACATCTCGCACTCGCACCGCCGGACGAAGCGTCGCTTCGACCCGAACGTGCAGAAGAAGACGTACTACGTGCCCTCGCTTCGTCGTAACGTCACGCTCACGCTCAGCGCGAAGGGCATCAAGGTGATCGACGCACGCGGCATCGAGTCCGTCGTCAAGGATCTCCTCGCCCGTGGGGAGAAGATCTGATGGCCAAGAAGGGTCAGGACGTCCGTCCGATCATCAAGCTCCGCTCCACCGCGGGGACCGGGTTCACCTACGTGACCAAGAAGAACCGTCGCAACAACCCGGACCGCCTCGTGCTCAAGAAGTACGACCCGGTGATCCGCAAGCACGTCGACTTCCGTGAGGAGCGCTAAGCATGGCGAAGAAGAGCAAGATCGCGAAGAACAACCAGCGCGCCGAGGTCATCGCGCGCTACGCCGAGCGTCGCCTCGAGCTGAAGAAGGCCCTCGTGGACCCGAACGGCACCGACGAGTCGCGTGAGGCCGCCCGCGTCGGCCTGCAGAAGCTCCCGCGCGACGCGTCGCCGGTCCGCTACCGCAACCGCGACGCCATCGACGGTCGCCCCCGTGGCCACCTCGGTGAGTACGGCATCAGCCGTGTCCGCTTCCGCGACATGGCCCACCGTGGCGAGCTGCCGGGCATCACGAAGAGCTCCTGGTAGGCACCAGCACCACCGAACGCCCCGTCCCTCCCGAGGGACGGGGCGTTCGTCGTTCCCGGTCCACGCGGGGTACATCGTCGCCACATCCGTCACTCGGACCCCTCCCGACCCTCCACAACCCCGGAAATCCGGGCGAGTCGGTCGTCCGGGCCCCGCTCGGCTGGTAGGTTCGCTGACGGTTCCGCCGGGCGTGCTCGTCCGCGGGGCCACCACGTCCAGGGCACCCCGCTCCGGGCGGGCGGGCGTCCCGGACGTCCCACCGACACTGCAAGAAGTCCGAGGAGGACATCCATGGCTGACAAGTCACTGAACCGCACCGAGCTCGTCGCTGCCGTCGCGCAGGAGTCCGGCCAGAGCCAGGCCACCGTCAACGGCGTCGTCGACGCGCTGTTCAGCGTCGTCTCGTCGTCGGTCGCCGAGGGCACCAAGGTCACGATCCCGGGCTGGATCGCCTTCGAGAAGACCCACCGCGCCGCGCGCACCGGCCGCAACCCGCAGACGGGTGACGCCATCGAGATCGCCGCGAGCGACTCGGTCAAGGTCAGCGCCGGCTCGAAGCTCAAGGCTGCCGTCAAGTAAGACCGCTCAGCACCACCGGAAGGGACGGCCTCGGCCGTCCCTTCCGTCGTTCCCGGGCGGCTCGCGCGTCCGCGCTGCCCCGGCCTGTCCTGCACGGTCTGGAGGCACGGCCCACCGCCCACAGGTCGTCCCACCCGACGTGCCGTGGTCGGCCGGGCACCGCCTAGGCTTGTCGGGTGGACCGGATCGCACGCATCGCCGGCCCCGCCGTGCTGCTGCTCGTCGGGTTCGTCTCGCTCCTCGTCGCCCTCGTGATCGGCGGCGGGGCGGATCGAGCGCTCATCGCGGACCCGGGCGCGGTCGTGCGCTTCGGGCTCCCGATCGCACGGCTGGTCGTCGACCTGTCCGCGGCGGCGACCATCGGCGGGCTGGCGCTCACCGTCGTCGGACTGTCCCGCACCCGCCCCGAGTGGGACCGCGCGATCGACGTCGCCGCCGGTGCCGCCGGTGTCTGGACGGTCGCCGCCGCCGTCACGACGTTCTTCACCTTCCTGTCCGTCGCCGGGTCGACCGTCAGCCTCGACGAGCAGTTCGGCCAGTCGATGGGCGTGTTCCTCACCGGCACCGACCTCGGCACCGCGTGGCTCGTCACCGTGCTGGTCGCCGCCGCGGTGACGGTGCTCTGCTTCGCCGTCCGCGGGCGCGGCATGGTGGCGTTGACGGCCGGTGTCTCGCTGATCGGACTGGTCCCGCTCGCGCAGCAGGGACACGCGTCGGGGACGGCCAGCCACGACTCCGCCGTCACCGCACTCGGCCTCCACCTGGTCGGCGCGGCGCTGTGGGTCGGCGGGCTGCTGCTCGTCGTCCTGCTCCGGAACGTCCTGACGGGGGACCGGTTGCCGCTCGTCGTCGCGCGGTACTCGAGCATCGCGCTCGGGTGCTTCGTGCTCCTCGCGGTGTCGGGCGTGGCGTCGGCGCAGATCCGCGTCGGCGCACTGGCGGACCTGACCAGCCCGTACGGCGTCCTCGTGCTCGTCAAGTCCGCGGCGCTCATCGGCATCGGGGTGCTCGGCGCCGTGCAGCGTCGGCGCGCGATCCGGTCCCTGACCGAGGAGCCGGAGCGACGGGGACCGTTCTGGACCCTCGTGCTCGTGGAGCTCGCGGTCATGGGCGTCGCGAGCGGGTTCGCCGCGGCGCTCGGGCGCACCGCGACCCCGGTCGGCCAGGTCGCGCTGAGCCGGACGACGAACCCGACCCCCGCCGAGCTCCTGACCGACGACCCCCTCCCCGGCGACCCCGGCACCTGGGGCTGGCTGACGGCGTGGAACATCGACCTGTTCTGGCTGCTGGCCGCCGTGCTCGCCGCGGCCGCCTACGCCGCCGGTGTCGTCCGGCTCCGTCGTCGTGGTGAGCACTGGCCGGTCCGTCGCACCATCGCCGCCGCGATCGCCCTCGTCTCGTTGGTCGTGGCGACCTCGGGGTCGTTGCACACCTACGACCGCTTCCTCGTCTCCGCCCACGTCGGCGCACACGTCCTGCTCGGTCTCGTCGTGCCCGCGCTCGTGTGGGCAGCGGCGCCGGTCCAGCTCGTCCGGGCCGCCGTGCACCGCCGGACCGACGACTCCACGGGAGTGCGCGAGTGGACCGGCCTGCTCGTGGCCAACGGCGTCACCCGGTACCTGGCCCAGCCGTTCCCGTCCTTCGTCGTGCTCGCTGCGGTGTGGTGGGGGCTCTACGCCACGCAGGTCCTCCGCTGGTCCGTGAGCGACCCGTCCGGGCGCACCCTGGTCGACGTCGCGCTGCTGCTCGTCGGGCTGCTCGCCGTGCCCACGCTCCTGACCCCGGTGGCGGCAGGGGCCCGGGCGGCGAGCGCGGGCGCAGCCCTCGTGCGGGTCGTCGGCGCCCTGGTCGTCGCAGCCGGCACGGTGTCGCTCGGCATCGCGATGCAGGGGCCGCTCGGCCTGCTGCAGGCGTCCTGGTTCGGTGCGATGGGGCGTGCGTGGGGCCCGACGCCGCTGGACGACCAGGCTCGTGCCGGGGTCGTCCTCGTCGTCGCGGGCGTGCTGCTCGTCGTGACCGTCGTGCTGGTGGCCCTGGTGCGCCTCCGGAGCGACCGGGCTGACCGTGCCGTGAGCGACCGGGCCGGCCTCGCCGTGGCCGGCCGGGCCCCCGCTGTCGCGACGGTGCACCCGGAGGCGGCGGACCCGGAGACGGCGGACACGGAGGCGGCGCACCCGGAGACGGCGCACCCGGGATCGGCGTCGGGGACGGCCGCGCGGTGAGCGTCGAACTCAGCGCCGAGCAGCGTGCGGTGTTCGAGTACATCGAGCACACCCGTGACCACGTCTTCATCACCGGGCGGGCCGGCACCGGCAAGTCGACGCTGCTGAACCACCTGTCGTGGAACACCGAGAAGCAGGTCGTGATCTGTGCCCCGACCGGTGTCGCCGCGCTCAACGTCGGCGGCCAGACGATCCACTCGCTCTTCCGGCTGCCGATCGGCCTCATCGCCGACGCCGAGCTCCGGCAGGGCCCGGAGACCCGCAAGCTCCTCAACACGATCGACACCCTGGTCATCGACGAGGTCTCGATGGTGAACGCCGACCTGCTCGACGCCATGGACCGCTCGCTCCGCAAGGCCCGCGGGCGGCACTTCGAGGCGTTCGGCGGCGTCCAGGTCGTCATGTTCGGCGATCCGTACCAGCTGCCGCCCGTTCCCGGCGACGGCGACGAACGCGCCTACTTCACCGACCACTACCGCTCGATGTGGTTCTTCGACGCGAAGGTCTGGCTCGAGGCCGAGCTGCACATCGTCGAACTCGCCACCGTGCACCGGCAGCGCGACGACGCCTTCGCCGCGATGCTCACCGCGGTCCGTCACGGCCGTGTGACCGCCGACATCGCCGGGCAGCTCAACACCGCGGGCGCACGGACGGCACCCGACGACGCGATCACCCTGGCGACCCGGAACGACACCGTCGCCCGGATCAACAAGGCCGCGCTCGACCGGCTGCCCGGCAAGGTGAAGACCGCGCGGGCCGACGTGAACGGCGACTTCGGCGGGCGGAACTTCCCGGCGGACGAGGCGCTCGAGCTGAAGCCCGGCGCACACGTGATGTTCCTGCGCAACGACCCGGACCAACGCTGGGTGAACGGCACCCTCGGCGTGGTGACGACGATCCGCGACACCGTCTGGGTGGACGTCGACGGCGAGTCCTTCGAGGTGCAGCCGTCCGTCTGGGAGAAGTTCAAGTACTCGTACGACCCGGACAAGAAGGAACTCAAGAAGGACACCGTGGGGGAGTTCCAGCAGTTCCCGCTGCGGCTCGCGTGGGCGGTGACGATCCACAAGTCCCAGGGGTCGACCTACGACCGGGCGGTGGTCGACCTCGGCAACCGGGTGTTCAGCGCCGGCCAGACGTACGTCGCGCTCTCGCGGTTGACCTCGCTCGAGGGGCTCTACCTGACCCGGCCGCTGCGACCGCAGGACATCATCGTGGACCTGGACGTCCGTCGGTTCATGTCCGAGGCACCCCGGGTCGTCGCGACGGAGCTCGAGGCGGCCCGCCGCCCCGACGACGCCTGACACGACGGCGGTCCTGCGTCCAGCAGGAGCCCGGTACGACGACGCCCCGCCCACCAGCAGGTGGACGGGGCGTCGCGGACGAACCGGGGGAGGCGTCAGGCGCGAGCGGCCGCCCGCAGCGCGCGGACGTTCTCGCGGTCGGCGCCGAACGCGGTGAGCAGCAGCACGACACCGACGATCGCGTGGAACAGGTTGTCCGCGAAGGTCAGGGCGAAGACGTTCGCGGACGTCCCGCCGAGCGCGAAGCCGTAGACCGCCATCACGACGAGCACGACACCGACGAGACGGTTGCCGTTCCGCGAGCCGATGGTGGTGCCGGGACCCGTGATGAGCAGCACGACGGCGAGCAGCACCCAGAGCAGGCAGAGCGCGGGGTTCACGCCGAACGCGTTCCAGAGCATCCCGCCCTCGCGGCTGAAGAAGCCGGGGTCACCGTCGGCGGCGAAGAAGAAGCCGAGGAAGCCCCAGAGGGCCAGGAGCGATCCAGCCGTCAGGGCGAGGGCCCGGTTCGGCGACGCCGTGATGCTCGGTTCCTTGATGGCCACTTCGGTCTCCTCCTGGTACAGGGTGGTCGCACCGGACGAGCCGGTGAGGGGAGCCGGTGCCGCCGTGCGCCGTGCGCGGGCGGAGCGGCCGTCGGATCCGGAGGTGGCTGACCCCTGGTTCACAGGCGCGGACCGGCGGACCAACGGTATCGTGTCGGGCCCCGACCGTCCGAATCGCACCCGCGGCACGAGCCGGACGAGGAGACCGATGACCGCCACGCCGAGGAGGACCACGCCGGTGACCCGCACGCCCGAACGCATCGCGCCCGAGTCGCGGGTCCCGTTGGTCTCACGACGGTTGCGGTGGGCGCTGCTGGCAGCTCTGGGGTTCGTGATCGTGCCTCTCGTCTACGCCGCCGCCGTGCTGACGCCGATCGGGCAGCGGGTCGAGGACGCCGCGCTCGGCGGGGTCCGGGAGTCCGACCTGTTCGGGTCGGACACTGCACTGAACGTCATCTCGGTGCCGGTCATCCTGTTGCTGGTGATCGTGATCGCCGCCGTCGCGTTCGCCCGGCGCCGGCTCGCGGTGGGGCTCGGAGCGGGCGTCGTGGTGCTCGCGTCGGCAGCCACCTCGACGCTCGTCAAGCGTATCGCCGAGCGCCCGGAGATCGCCCAGTCAGAGACGCCGAACTCCTTCCCGTCGGGGCACGCGACGATCGCCCTGGCGGCACTGTTCGCCGTGCTGCTCGTCACGCCACGGCGGTGGCGGTCCGTCGTGACGGTCGTCGGGACGGGGTACGCGGTGTTCGTGGCGAACCAGACCGTGGTGTACGGGTGGCACCGGGTGAGCGACATCGTCGGCGCGTGCGCGATCGCCCTGTTCTGGCTCGGGCTCGTGCGTGCGGTCGGCCCCCGCGTCGACCGTGGCGAGCGCGGTGACCGCGACGGCCGACGTGGCCCGCGCCGGGTGCTGACGGTGGTGCTCCTGCTCGCGACCGGGGTCACCTTCCTGGTCGCGCTCGTGGCGCTCGTCGTCGCGCTCACCGGCGGAGCGGACGTCCACGGCGCCGTGCTCGTGGCCGGACGCATGGCCTCGAGCGCGAGCGTACTGGCGGTCGTCGCGGTCGTGTGGCTCGCCGACGGCCTGCACCACGCGGCGCGGACCGACACCCGGACACTGCCGCCGCGACGCTGAGCGCCCCCTGCACCTCCCGGCGCTGGCGGGAATGTCCGGGGCTGCGGTACGTTGTACCCACCAAGTCGATGCAAACGCATCGAACTGAGCAGCCAGCACCAGGAGGCGGGCACCATGCAGTTCGGGATCTTCACCGTCAGCGACGTCACGACGGACCCCACGACCGGGACCACGCCGGACGACACCCAGCGCGTCCGGGACATCCTCACGATCGCCGAGCACGCGGACCAGGCCGGCCTCGACGTCTTCGCCACCGGCGAGCACCACAACCCGCCGTTCGTCGCGTCGAGCCCGACGACGATGCTCGGCTACCTCGCCGGTCGCACGGAGCACATCACCCTGTCGACGAGCACCACCCTCGTCACCACGAACGACCCGGTGCGCATCGCCGAGGAGTACGCGATGCTCCAGGTGATCAGCGACGGCCGCATGGACCTCATGATGGGGCGCGGCAACACCGGCCCGGTCTACCCCTGGTTCGGGCAGGACATCCGCCAGGGCGTCAACCTGGCGATCGAGAACTACGCGCTCATCCGCCAGCTGTGGGAGAACGACGTCGTCAACTGGCAGGGCAAGTTCCGCACGCCGCTGCAGGGCTTCACCTCGACCCCGCGTCCGCTCGACGGCGTGCCGCCCTTCGTCTGGCACGGTTCGATCCGCACACCCGAGATCGCCGAGCAGGCCGCCTACTACGGCGACGGCTTCCTGCACAACAACATCTTCTGGCCGATCCAGCACACCGAGCAGATGGTCGGGCTGTACCGCCAGCGCTTCGAGCACTACGGGCACGGCACCGCCGACCAGGCGATCGTCGGCCTGGGCGGGCAGTTCTTCGCGCGGAAGAACTCGCAGGACGCGTGGGACGAGTTCCGCCCCTACTTCGACAACGCCCCGGTGTACGGTCACGGCCCCTCGATGGAGGACTTCACCGCCCAGACCCCGCTCACGGTGGGGTCGCCGCAGCAGGTCATCGACCGGTACGCCACGATGAAGGACCACGTCGGGCACTACCAGCGCCAGATGTTCCTCATCGACCACGCGGGCCTGCCGCTCAAGACGGTGCTCGAGCAGATCGACATCCTCGCCGAGGAGATCGTCCCCGAACTCCGCAAGATCAACGACGAGGGTCGCCCGGCCCACGTGCCGTCGGACCCGCCGTCGCACGCCGACCGCGTGGCCGCGGCGCTCGCCGCGGGGACCGTGGGCAGCGACCACGTCGCGGCCGAGGACGAGTGGACGGGCGCGTCCGTCTGATCACGTGACCCCCTGACGGCCTGGAGGCGCGGTGCCGGCCGGCACCGCGCCTCCCGTCCGTCGCGGCCCGCGACCACGGCACCGGCACCGGCACCGGCCGAGTCTCGGTCACAGCGACCGATCTCGCGCGTCTCGCTCCACGATCCGTCGCTCACACCGAGTCTCGGGGCGCTTCCGGCGCCACGGGCCGCGCGGGCACCAGCTTGAGCCCGACCACGCAGCCGACGATGCCGGCGATGAACAGCAGGCGGAGGAAGGTGACGGGCTCCGCGCCCGTCGCCATGCCCCAGAGGACGGTGAGGGCTGCGCCCGTGCCGGTCCACACCGCGTACGCCGTGCTGATCGGGATGTGCTTGAGCACGTAGCCGAACGCCACCAGGCTCACGACGATGGTGACCGCGAAGAGCGCGGTCGGACCGGGGACGGTGAAGCCGTCGCTCGCGCCGAGGGCCGTGGCCCACACGGTCTCGAGTGCGGCGCTGACGAACAGGACGAACCACGCCACCTCAGCTCACCACCTTGAGGCCGACCACGCAGGCGACCAGCCCGAGCACGAGCGCGACGCGGGTGAGCGACGCGGCCTCCTGGCGGCGGAGGATCGCGACGACGACCGTCAGCGAGGCCCCGATGCCGACCCAGACGGCGTACGCGGTCCCGACCGGGATCGCCTTCATGGCGAACGCGAGTCCCACCATGCTGGCCACCATGCCGGCGACGAACACGATCGTCGGCACCAGCTTCCTGAACCCGTTCGACGCGCTCAGTGCGGTGGCCCACACCGCCTCGAGCACGCCGGACAGGACGAGCACCACCCATGCCATGTCGGTCCCTCCGTTCGTCGCCCCGGAGTCGTACGAGTGTGCGACTTCCGTGGAGACGACGGTAGCACGAGTCGTACGACCGTGCGAGTATGGGCCCGTGACCACCCGTGAGGACCTCGAGCAGCGCCGACTCGACGTGTCCGCTGCCGCCTGCCGCGTGCTCGCCCGCGACGGCCTCGGCGCGCTGAGCGTCCGCGGCGTCGCGGCCGAGGCCGGGCTGCCGCCGAGCACCGTGCGGTACGTCTTCCCGACCCAGGCGGCGATGCGCGAGCACACCATCACGCTCGTCTTCGACCGGACGCGCGAACGCATCGACGCGATCCCCACGGGGCTGCCCGACACGGAGACCGCGCGCCGGGTCCTCCTCGAGCTGTTGCCCCTCGACGACGAGCGCATCGTGGAGCTCGACGTGTACCTGGCGCTCGGCAACGCCGCGCTCACGGATGCGGACCTGCGGCCGGCGCTCGACCGGGTGGTCGCCGAGATGCGGGCGTGGTGCGACCGGATCGTCGCGCTGGTCGGCGTTCCCGAAGACCAGCGAGCGGACGAGGCCTGCCGGCTGCACGCGCTCGTCGACGGCCTCGCGATGCACGTGGCGCGGCTCGACGCGGGGGAGTCCGGCGAGTGGGCGATCGCGCTGCTCGACCGACACCTGGCCGGCCTGCCCACCGACTGACACCCGGCGCCGCGCGGCTCACGGGCTGACCACGGCGGTCCTCGCCTATCCTGTCCCGGTGACGAGCGCTCCCCCTCGCCCCGCCCCCACCCGCACGCTCACCGGCCCAGGCCTGGTGCTCGGTGCCGTCGTGGTGCTGCTCGGCGTGCGCGTGGTCTCGCCGAACGTCGGGGCCGCCGGGCTCCCCGACGTCGTGCAGGACTTCCTGACGCTGGCGATCAGCGTCGTGGTCGAGTCGCTGCCGTTCGTCGTGCTCGGCATCGTGCTCTCGATCGTCGTCGAGGTGTGGGTGCCCGCCGGCGTGCTCGAGCGGATCCTGCCGGAGCGTCCGATGCCGCGGCGGGCCGTGATCTCGTTGATCGGCATGCTCTTCCCGGTGTGCGAGTGCGGCAACGTCCCGCTCGCGCGGGGCCTCATGATGCGCGGGTTCACCCCGGCCGAGGCGGTCACGTTCCTGGTCGCCGCGCCGATCCTCAACCCGCTCGTCATCGTCTCCACCGCGCAGGCCTTCGGATGGTCGGGATGGATCCTGGTCGTCCGGATCGTCGGCGGCTTCGTGCTCGCCAACCTGGTCGGGTGGATCGTCGCCGCGCACCGTCGTCCGGCCGAGCTCCTGCTCCCCGCGTTCGAGGCCCGCTGCCGTGCCGCCGTCGGGGCCCCGCCGTCGCGGAACCGCTGGCGCGAGAGCGCGTCCCAGTTCGGCGGGGAGACCGCGACGATGATGCCCGCGCTGTTCGTCGGTGCGGGGCTCGCGGCGGCGATCCAGGTCGCCGTGCCCCGGTCCACGCTCGTCGCGGTCGGCGCGAACCCGGTGCTGTCCGTCGCCGCGATGATGCTCCTGGCGATGACGGTGTCGCTGTGCTCGAACGTCGACGCCTTCTTCGCGCTCTCCTTCGCCTCGACGTTCCTGCCGGGGTCGATCACGGCGTTCCTGCTCATCGGGCCGATCATCGACGTGAAGATGATCGCCCTGCTCCGGACGACGTTCCGCGCACGCTTCCTGGTGCTGCTCGCCGTCGTCTGCGTCCTGTTCACGGCAGCGGTCGGGTTGGTGATGAATGTCCTCGTCTGAGAAGGCTCCCGCGTACCTCGGGCTCGGGTCGGTGCTCGCGGTGGCGCTCTGCACGCTGTGGCTCGCGCTCGTCGGGCACCTCGACCTGTACATCAACCCGCGGTACGACCTGTTCACGATCGTCCTGGCCGCGGTCGCGGTGCCGGCGTCGGTGGCCGGGCTCGTGGCCGTGGCGCGAGGGCACGGCCACGAGCACGGCGACGGAACAGCGCACGACGGCCAGGCGCACGACGGCCACGCGCACGACGACGAGACCGCCTACGAGCAGGGATCCGACGCCGCACGGACCGTCAGCCGCCGCGCACCCGGGGCAGCGCGGGTCACCCGTGGCGTGCTCGGCGGCATCGCGGCCCTGGCCACCGTGGGCGTCACCGTCGCCATGCTCGTGCTCCCGCCGACGACCCTGTCCGCCCGCACCGCCCAGCAGCGCAGCGTGGACACCGCCACGCTGTCGAACGCCACGGGCACCCAGGACGTCGCCCTGCTCGGCAGCGAGGGCGTCGACACCTCGGAGTACGGCGTGAAGGACTGGGCGTCGCTCATCCGCCAGACCACGGACACCACGGCGCTCGTGGGCAAGCAGGTGGAGCTGTCCGGCTTCGTGGTGCCCGGGGCCGACGGTTCCTTCACCCTGACCCGCTTCGTGATCAGCTGCTGCGCCGTCGACGCCCAGCCCGTCGGGCTCGGCGTCGTCGTCGACGGACCCGTGCCGGACGCCGACCAGTGGGTGCGCGTGACGGGCAAGCTCGCGGCGAACCCGGACCAGTCCGCCGACGCCCGCATCGTCATCCGCGCCGCGACGGTCCGCGACATCGACCAGCCGACGGACCCGTATGAGTACTGATCCGCAGGGCACCGGCCCGCTCCGCCGCCGGCCGCGCGACCGGTACCGCCTCCGGCTCGTCGCCTCGCTCACCGTGTTCGTCCTCGTCGGAGCCGTCGCCGCCGTCGTCGGCTTCCAGCAGGGACCCCGGCTGCGGGACGTGACGTACGACCCCACCGGACTCGTCACGCGTCCGGCGCAGCGCGTCATCCTCACCGCGAACCAGGCCCTGCAGCGCGTGCCGGCCGACGCGGTCACCGTGACGCCGTCGGCACCGCACACCGTCACGTCGAGCGGCAACACGATCGCGGTCGAGTTCGCCGGCCCGCTCGCCTACGACCGCTCGTACGAGATCGCGGTGGCCGGGGTCCGCGCTCCCGGGCAGCCCGCGACGTCGGAGCTCCGCACGACGATCACGACGGGGAGCACCGACGTCCTCGCCCTGGTGCCGGGAGCGTCGGGCGGCGAGGACCGGATCGTGCGGCGGTCCCTCGACGCCGGCGGCGCCACCACCGTCTACGCGGCGACCGGCATCACCGAGTACGCCCGGCTCGGACGCTCGCTCGTCGTGGTGCGCGGCGGCGACGGGAGCTCGACCGTCGAGATCGTCCCGCTCGCGGGAGGGGTGCAGGACGACAGCACCCCGGTCGAGCGGCTGACCCTGCCCACGAGCGACGGCCGGGTGACCGCGCTGCACGTCGCGGACGACGGGGCATCGTTCGGGTTCGAGTACGCGGACACGTCGACGGGGCAGTCCCGCGACGTCGGGCTGTACGTGGTCGACATGACCGGCACGCACCTGCCGACCGCGATCGCGGCGGACGGGAAGCCGACCACGGGCGCCGTCCCGCTGACCGTCGCACAGTGGGCGTACGTGCCCCGGACCGAGAGTGCCCTGGTGCGGACCGGCTCGGACGACCTGGTGCTCGTCGACATGAGCGGGCGGAACGACCCGGTCCGGCTCGGCAGCGCCACCTACCTGCACGGCTTCGTCGGCACCGGCACCACGGCCGTCGTCGAGACCGGCACCGGGATCGTCCGCCTCGACCTGACCGACGGGGAGCGGACGCCGATCGCCGCGCCCGAGGGCAGCACCGACGCGCCGTACCTCGGCCGGATCGCCCAGCTCGGCGACGACACCTACGTGCGGGTCGTCGGCGACGTGCGGCCGGACGGCACCCTCGCCCAACGGATCGTGCGGGTGGAGGGGAGCCGCGCCTCCCGGCTGCCCGTCAGCGTGCCCGAGGACGCGAGCGTCACGGCGGTCTGCCCGTCCCCGAACAGCCAGTTCCTCGCCGTCACGACCGCGTCCGCGTCGAGCGACCTGGTCAGCATCGTGGACGCCACCTCCGGTGCGCTCGAGGCGAGCGTGCAGGCGTCCTCGGTGGACTGGTGCGGCGCGCTGCCCTCCGGCGACGAGGTCGGCTGACCCCACCGTGCCGCCGGCGGGGCGTCAGTGACGCAGCGTCTGCTTCGGGTACTCGCCGAACCGGCGCAGGTACTCGCCGGAGAACCGGCCCATGTGCGTGAAGCCCCACCGGGCGGCGACCTCGGCGACGGACGTCGAGCCCGGCTCGGCGCGGACCAGGTCGTCGTGCGCACGGCGCAGCCGGACCTCGCGCAGGTACTGCATCGGCGTCCGGTCGAGCGTCCGCTGGAACGACTCCTGCAGGCCGCGCACGCTGAGGTCCGCCGCCTGGGCGATGTCGGACACCGTCAACGGCTCGTGCGCTCGGGAGTGGATGGTCTCGACCGCGGCACGCATCCGGGCGCTGCGGTGCTCACCCCAGGCGGTCGGCGCGGGCTCGCCGTGGAAGCGGTACATGTCGAGCAGGGAGCGCACGACCTCGCGCTGCGACTCGTGCCACGCCAGCGAGTCGGCGCCCTCGTCGCGGAGTGCCCGCACCGACGACGCGACCGAGCCGCGCCACCGCTCGACGGCTGCTGCCGAGGGCGGCGTGAACCGGTCGAACTGCAGGGAGCCGTCGACCAGGAACCGCTCGGCGGCGACGTCGAGCACGAAGTCGCGGTCGAGGTGCACGAGCCGCTGGTCCCAGTCGCGGTAGTCCATCTCGAAGCGCTGCTCGATCGGGAAGAGCACCGGCACGCCGTGCTCCATGCGCACGGCGTTCCGTCCGGTGTCGACGGTCGCCGCGCCGGAGTCGATCCACTGCACGACGACCTCGCCCTCCACGGCCACGTCGCCGCGGAGGTTGCCGTGCATCTGCGAGCGGCGGATGCTCATGCGCTCGTCGCCGACCGCGACGTAGCGGTACCAGTAGTCGTCGTCGACGTGGGCGGAGTGCCAGGCCTTGCCGGCGTACATACCGGCCAGGTCGGCGATCGCCTTGTCGGTGTCGTTGCCGGACACCGACACCAGGGAGCGGAGTCCCTCGTTCGTCGTGTTGTCCATCGGTCGAGCCTCTCGCGTTCCTGGGACAAGGGCCGGCGTGCCGCGTGAGACGGACCGTCCGCCCGCGTTGCACGGATACGCCCGTGTGACCGGAAGGGGGCGGACGGGAGGCGCGGCACGTGCTGGCACCGCGCCTCCCGTCCGTCGTGGCCGCCTGCGGATCGCAGGGGGACCGGGACCGGGACCGTCGGCCGGCGGCCGACGGGTGGTCGCGTCAGGCCAGGGTGGCCGTGTCGATCACGAAGCGGTACCGGACGTCCGACGACAGCACACGCTCGTACGCCTCGTTGATGCGGTCGGCGCTGATGAGCTCGGTCTCGGGCAGGATGCCGTGCTCGGCGCAGAAGTCGAGCATCTCCTGGGTCTCCGCGATGCCGCCGATGTTCGAGCCGGCGAAGGTGCGGCGGGCCCCGATGAGCGAGAACACCGGGACCTCGAGGGGTTCCGACGGGGCGCCGACGTTGACGAGCGCGCCGTCGACCTTGAGCAGGCCGAGGTACGACGCCAGCGGGATCTTCGCGGACACCGTGTTGATGATCAGGTCGAACGAGCCCCGCAGGCGCTCGAACGTCTCCGGGTCCTTCGTCGCGTGGTGGGCGACCGCGCCGAAGCGGAGCGAGTCCTGCTCCTTCGCGGTGGTCTGCGACAGGACCGTCACCTCGGCGCCGAGCGCCGCGGCGATCTTGACGCCCATGTGACCGAGGCCGCCGAGGCCGACGACGGCGACCTTCTTGCCCGGGCCGGCGCCCCAGTGGTGCAACGGTGAGTACAGGGTGATGCCGGCGCACAGCAGCGGCGCGACCTTCTCGATGTCGAGCGACTCCGGCACGCGCAGGACGAAGTCCTCGTTAACGACGACGGCCTCGGAGTAGCCGCCCTGGGTGATCGAGCCGTCGGCGGGGTCGACGCCCGCGTAGGTCTGGATGTTGCCCTTGAGGCAGTACTGCTCCTGGCCGGCGACGCACTGCTCGCACTCGCCGCAGGAGTTCACCATGCAGCCGACGCCGACACGGTCGCCGACGCGGTGCTTCGTGACGTCGCTGCCGACGGCGGAGACGTGGCCGACGATCTCGTGCCCGACGACCTGCGGGTACTGGATCTCGCCCCACTCGCCGCGGACGGTGTGGATGTCCGAGTGGCAGATGCCGGCGTAGGCGATGTCGATCTCGACGTCCTTCGGACCGAGGTCACGGCGGGTGATGGTGGTCTTGACGAGCGGCTCGGTGGCCGACGGTGCCGCGTACGCGTTGACGGTGCGCATTGGTCTCCTCGTGGGTGGTGCTGTGCGGGCCGGGTGCGGCCCGCAGACCAGTGTGACCGCACGTCCCGCGGGCAGGGAGGTTGCGATGGGGTCCCCCTCGTGGCGGGGGACGGCGCGTCGCGGCGGCTCGGCTCGCGGTGGCTCGGCTGGCGGCGGCTCGGCTCGGCTCGGCTCGGCTCGGCTCGGCTCGGCTAGCCCTCGGCGCCGGTGTCGTCGTCGCGCGCGCCGACCGGCTTCGACTCCGGCGACCCGCGTTCGCGCAGGAACACGGAGAGCACCACCATGCTGCCGACGGCCAGGAACTCGGACTGCCAGTTCTGCAGCGTCCGGTTCCAGAAGTCCGCGCTCGTCACGTAACCGATCCAGGTGACCGGCGGCTCGAGCGACGCCAGCTGCTCCTCGTTGAACGCGACCGTGCCCGCGACCGACTGCGCGAGCCAGGACAGCACGAACACCGTCCCCATCACGATGAGGAGCGAGTGCGAGAACAGCGTCTGGCGCAGCCCGACCGCGGCGGCCGACCGCGGTGAGCCGGGTCGCGCCGCTGCGCCCACCTCCTGGTCGTGGTCGGACTCGCGTCCGACCCCCGACGGCTCCTTGGACTCCGGTGACCCGCGCTGCACGAACCACACGGTCGCCCAGATGTAGAGCAGGAACTGCAGGTACTCCGACTGCCAGTTCTCGGCCACGTCGGTGGCGAAGGAGGACGACGTCACGTACTCGCCGTAGCCGATCGTCGCCAGGCCCTCGGCGGTCTGGGTGTCGTTGAAGGCGTACCAGCCGGCGAACGACTGCCCCACGAGGGCGAGCAGGAAGAGCGCACCGAAGAACAGGCTCAGCGAGTTCTGGCGGACGAAGTGTCGCACGCCGTCACCGCCCCAGCAGCCCGATGGTCAGGAAGGACGCCAGGCCGACCGCGATCACGACCAGGTAGGCGATGTACATCTTCCGCATCTCAGCTCCCGTCGACGGTGCACTCGTAGGGAGCGTCGGGCACCGGCCGGCACCCCGCTGCCCGCACCAGCCACGAGTCACCGGAGCGGGCGAGGAACACGGCGTGCCGGTCGGACTCGACGATCGCCGCCCGCCCGTACACCTGCGTCCGGCCGTCCTCGGGGGTCGGCAGGTCCAGGGCGGTCACACCGTCGGCGCAGGACCTGCCGGTGCGGTCCTCGACGTCCTCCCGGGCGTCCGGCACGAGCAGTGCGCACGCGGCGCGACCGTCCCCGTGCGCGACGTCGCGGAGGAAGCGGTCGGCGGTGGCCATCGCGTCCACGCGGGTGCTGCCGCCGGCGCTGCACCCCGTCAGGGCGAGCACGGACACGACGATCGCGAGGACCGTCGCGGTGGCGGTCGGTGTCGGGGCGGGCGTCGATCGCATGCTCTCGGACTACCGCAGCAGCGCTCGGGGGACGCTCGGGGTCCGCGCGCATCGAGCAGGAGCCGGTCCGCCGTGGTCGGGCCCGTGCCCCTCAGCCGACGAGCCTCGCCAGCCGCTGGCCCGCGATCGTGGCGAAGCGCAGTGGGTCACGGAGGGCGTCGTCCGGCTCCCCGGTGGTCTGCGTGGCGAGCACCACGAGCGAGGCCGCTGCGTCGAAGTCGTCGAGCGGCGCCTCGATCTCGCCGGCGACGAGGAGCGCCCGAGCACCCGGGGCGTGTTCCGCCGCGAGTGCCCGCACGACCGACGGCACCTTGCCCGCGGCGCTCTGCTCGTCGTAGCGGCCCTCGCCGGTCACCACGACGTCCGCACCGTCGAGCAGCCGGGGGAGCCCGAGCACGTCCGCGACCGCACGCGCTCCCGGAGCGAGCGTCGCACCCCACGCCAGCAGCCCGAACCCGACGCCGCCCGCGGCGCCGGCACCGGGCGTCGCCGAGTCGACCTCGGGGAAGTGCCGGGTCCAGTCGGCGAGCCGGGACTCGAACGACGGGGCGTGCTCCGCGGTGATGCCCTTCTGCGGTCCGAACACGGCGACCGCGCCCTCGGGCCCGAGCAGCGGTGAGGTCACGTCGGTCAGCACGACGACGCCACCCGCGGGGACGGCTCGGAGCGGACCACGGGCGATCCCGTCGTCGCGCACGACCAGCCCGAGGGCCTCGAGCACGGACCGTCCGCCGTCCGTCGACGCACTGGCACCGATGCCGAGCACGAGTCCGGTCGCGCCGCCGTCGAGCGCCGCCGCGATCGCCTCGCCGAACCCTCGGCTCGTCGCTGTGTCCGGCGCCAGCACGCCGCCGAGGAGCGGGAGGCCGCTCGTCGCCGCGAGCTCCACGACGGCGCGGCCGTCCGGCAGTCGGAGCCAGTGGGTGTCGACGGGTGTGCCGGCGGGCCCGGTCACCGTCACGGGCACGCGTTCGCTGTCCGGTACCGCCGCTGCGAAGGCGTCGATCGTGCCCTCGCCGCCGTCGGCCATCGGCACGACGACGACGTCGTCGTCCGGCCGTTCGCCGAGCCAGCCGGCGCGGATCGCCGCGGCGGTGTCGGCCGCGGTGGCGGTGCCCTTCATGGAGTCCGGAGCGATGACGACGCGCACCGGACCACCGTAGCCCGACCGGGGACCGTCCTCGTCGTCGGGCCGGGCGGGCGCCGGGCGAGCACCGGGCGCCTCCCGTCCGGCGTGCCCTGTCCGTCCTGCGAGGCCCGGTGCGCCGACGGCGCCCGTCGATCCGCCGGTGCCGCTCAGCCTGGGAGCGCTCGGACCCGCGACGCGCGTTGTGTGGCGGACGACGAACCCGCCGAAGCCGTCCCGAGGCAGACGGGTCGACCACGAGGAGGAACACCGTGAAGGCTGTCGTGTACAAGGGCCCGTTCGACGTCCAGGTCGAGGACGTCGACGACCCGAAGGTCGAGTCACCGCTCGACGTCATCGTCAAGATCACCACCGCGAACATCTGCGGGTCGGACCTGCACCCCTACGAGGGGCGGGTCGACTTCGAGTCGGGCATGGTCCTCGGCCACGAGAACATGGGCGTCGTCGTCGAGGTCGGCAGCGGCATCAACCGCATCAGCGTC